>CALBZA010000037.1 GCA_937890005.1 uncultured Verrucomicrobia subdivision 3 bacterium
TTCCGAGCCTGGGAATCGAGTGGGAAACGTTCCACACGCGCGCTCCTGTCCAATAGGTGTCCGGACGATTGTCGTTGTCGAAATCACCTGCCGCGATGAATGAACAGGTCTCTGGAATTTGCCCGGCACTGAACCAGGCTGCCCCAGCCTCGCCCGGGTTTAAAAAAACTCCGCCCCGAGCATCAGGTCCCGAAAGTCCATCACCGCAATAGGCGAGGTCCAGCAATCCATCATCGTTGACATCAGCCCAGATCCCGCCGTTGCCGGCATAAAACACGGTGGGCGTCCCCAAACCGAGGCGGCGTTCGAAATTGCTGGATGGAAAAGCGATATCGTCGCTGCTCACGCTGCCCATCGCGTTGCTGACGGTCAGGCGCGCATGCAACGTCGTTGTGCGGTCCACCTGAAAGGTCGGTGCATTTGAAAACAAGACAGCTCCAGCCGCAGCCGGAAGAAGGTTAGTGAATGCGATGCCGTAGGAGAGGTTCGTTCCAAGTTCGGTAATGACCGTTGTGGGAAGACCGCGCGCGTCGATCTGCGCGGTGATTTGCGCACGCGAAAGAACATCGTGCACCCCGGACGCCTGTGACAGAAGCGGCGGTCCGACGGTATAGGTGGTCACAGAAATGTTGTCGATGCGAAACGTCTCCGCGATTCCCGCACCACAACGAGTTGCCCAGACAAAAGCGTCACCAATTTTCGGCGCGAAGCCCGGCGTGGGCACGTTCGTAAAAATAACGACACCATCCTGACTCACGCTCATGCCGTCCAACTGATTCCAACTGAGCCTGAAAGGTGTGGCGTGTGGAGGAAAAGACTCCCCATGTTGCAACCGGATCATTCGTGACCGTTGCGAGAACCGCGCCATCCTTCCGTATGTACCAGCCGGGCGTCGTCGAGCTCGGGAATGTCTGGACGCAGAAGCTCAGCCCGGTATCAAACCCACGCTCTTGCGCGTAGGCGGCATCGGCCAGGTCATTGAATCGCAACGAACCGAACGAAAAAGAAAAGCCGAGCGAAGCCGACGGAAAATTCCCGTACACTGGCGAAACCCAGCTTGCGGTGAAATTCGTGACCACCAGGCCAGGATCGAGATCGGGCAACAGAAAAGCTGAGCGAGTCTGGTTGGCGGTGTCCCATTGCGACAACTGCAACTCTTTCAGCACGGGATCTTCCACGTGAACAATACCCGTTTCCGAACTGAACAGTTGCGAGCCATCGTCGAAGTCAGTCGCACCGACGGCGAACGAGTTGAAGTCTTGTGTAAACTGTCCTGCGACTCCCGGCAGAACGTTCACAGCAAGCAACGCGACAAAAAGAAACCGCCGAAAGGTCGTAAGCAATGAATCCATGATTTGTGGGCATAAAGGGATCAGTCCCACATATTTATACAAGCCAATTCATCCGATCATCGTTCATTCCCGCTTTGGCGGGAATGGAGTAGTGGGCAAAGCGGCAGCTTTGCCCTACCGAGAAAAGAGCAAAAACGACATCTCATCGCCCGATGCCTAATGCCGGATGCCTAAATAAAAATCCCATTGGTCACTAGCCATTGAGCATTCGTCATTGGAATGGATTGATTGGAATTCAAGCTTCCCGTCAACCGCCTTTGAAAAGCTGTCCTACGCGCGATTGCCAAGCGGATGATCGGTGCCTTACCTTGGGCGGGCTTCGCGCGATGAACCGGCGACCGCAAACAATACGCAACGCAATCAGGCGATGGTTCCTTCCCGGGTGTCTCTCGATTGCCGCGGCTCTGTCTGGATATTCGGCCCGCGTGATGGCTCAGCCCGCCCAGACCATTTTCACCAACATCGGGCACATCCGCGCCCTGAGCGCCTCTGAGGCGGCACACAATTTCCCGGTCCACATTCGGGGCACGGTGGTCGCAGAACCGGGCGGCGGCGATCGATTCGTCATGCTCGATTCCGGCGTCGGCATTTATGTCCAGGGACCGGCGGGGCTGCTCAGGGATCTTCATCGCGGCGATCTGATTGAAGTGGAAGGTGTGGTCGATCCCGGCGAGTTCGCTCCGTTCGTTTCGCTTCAATCGGTTCGCAGGATCGGCCAGGGAACAATTCCGCCGCCGCAGCCGGTCACCTTCGAACAATTGATCACCGGCAGATTCGATTCCCAATGGGTCGAAATCTCGGGGATCGTCCGCCGTTGCGACGTTGAAATTCCGGATCACAAATACATGCTGGACGTCGCGACGGGAGGGGGACGGCTGGCGGTGCAAATCATCGGCACGCTCGATCCAGGCGAACTCATCGATGCCGAAGTACGCTTTCCCGGTGTCAGTTTTTATCAGGTCAACAAAAGCCGGCAGGTGATCAGTCCGCTGCTCGTGGTGCCCGGCGGTGCGAACTTCACCATCACCAAACCGGCGCCGGAGAATGCGTTTTCCACACCGATCCTTTCCTCTGCGAACCTGCTTCAATTCGCGCCGGAAGGAGCTTACGGCCATCGCGTTCATCTACGCGGCAGCGTGATTCATCATCTCCCGGGCGAAACACTGTGGATACGGGATGCGTCCGGCGGATTGCGCGTTCGGTCCATGATGACCGAGGCACTGAATCCCGGCGATGAAGTGGATGTGCTCGGGTTTCCCGCGCGCGGCGAATACACGCCGATGCTGGAGGATGCGGTGTATCGCAAAAGAGGCGCGGGCGAACTGCCGGAACCGATCGTTTTGACGGAGGCGCTGGCTGCGCTGGGTCATGACGCCAACCTTATCGAACTGACGGCGCAATTTACTGGCAAACAGCTGACTTCGGACGGCTGGGCGCTGCTGATGCAACAGGGCAGTCTGATGTTCCGCGCCTTGTTGCGAGGGCCGCAGGATATTCTTCCATCGGAATGGCAGGTCGGGAGCAAGGTGCGGTTGCGTGGCATTGCCAGCGTCACGTTCGACGCGCCCAAAACGCTGACCGGCGTTGCGCAGCCGCGAACGTTCGATCTACTGCTGCGTTCGCCCAGCGATCTGACGATTCTACAATTGCCGCCATGGTGGACGCGCGAGCGAACGGTCTGGGTTCTGGCGGGCGTGACGTCGGTGTTGATTCTCGGCATCGGAGCCGTGATCTGGGCCGCGAAGAAACGTTTGCGCGAACAGGCGGTCGAACGCGCGCTTGCGGAAGCGGAATTCACCGCCATTCTGTCGGAACGAAATCGCGTGGCCCGCGAGATTCACGACACGCTGGCGCAGGGTTTGAGTGCGATCTCAATGCAGCTTGAGCTGGCGAAAAGTCAGATGCCGCCGGATGCGGCGTCGGCGACGGGATCGATCGAGCAGGCGCACAATCTGGTTCGCGAAAGTTTGGCCGAGGCGCGCAATTCGATCTGGAACATGCGATCCCAGGTGCTTGAAAACAAAAGCCTCGTTCTCGCGCTTTCGGGAATTCTGCAGCAACTTACGAGCGGAACCGGTATCGACGCCAAATTCGAATGTGTCGGGCACGAACGCCGGCTGCCACCGGTCACCGAGAACAATTTGCTGCGCATTGGCCAGGAGGCGATTACCAATGCGGTGAAGCATGCGAAGGCGCGGCACATCAAAATGACGCTGGGATATCAGTCGCGGGAAATCGAACTGCGGGTGACGGATGATGGGACGGGCTTCGATGTGGAACGTCCGCCGGCCAGCGACAGCGGTTTTGGATTGCGCGGCATGCGGGAGCGGGCGGCGGAATTGCGCGGAACGCTGTTGATTCAATCCGGACCGAACGGCGGCACGGAACTGATCCTGAAAGTTCCAGTCGCGTCATGAACTGAAACCTTTCACAAAACTGAATTTAACGTGAAAAAGAAAAATGCCATTCGCCTCCTGGTTGTTGACGATCATCCCGCGTTCCGGATGGGACTGATCGCGCTGGTTGAAAGCGAGCCGGACATCACCGTCGTGGCCGAGGCGAGCGATGGGAGAACCGCGCTGGAGCTGTATCGCAAGGAGAAGCCGGACATCGTTTTGATGGATTTGCGGCTGGGTCCGGAGTTCAGCGGCGTGGAAGCCATCATGGCGCTGCGCAAGGAGTTTCCCGAGTGCCGGGTGATTGTGGTCACCACCTACGATGCCGACGAGGACATCTATCGCGCCGTGCAGTCGGGCGCACAATCGTACCTGCTCAAGGACATGCCGAAGAAGGACATCGTGAGCGCCATCCGAGCGGTGCATGCGGGAGAACGTCCATTGCCACCGGCCGTGGCCAACCGTCTGGCCAATCGCCTGCGTCGGGAGAATCTTACTCAACGCGAACTGGAAGTGCTTCAGTTGATCGTGAAGGGTCGCAGCAACAAGGAGATTGCCGCCGCGCTGTTCATTTCGGAGGACACGGTGAAATCACGGTTGAAGAGTCTTTTCACCAAACTGGATGTTCAGGATCGAACGGAGGCAGCAATCACTGCGGTGCGGCACGGAATCGTGCATCTGGACTGAGCCGGTGGGAAGAAACACCGCGTCATTAGCGGCTTAAGCATTTGCTCTGATCTGAGACTCGCAGATCGTAATCAAACGTTCCCGCTTCAATCCTTCTTTTTCCGGGCACTGCCTCTCGACTTTTCAAAGGCTTTGAGCGTGGCGGGATTCTCTTCGAAAAATCGGGCGAGGTCGGAAAGAACGCTGACCGTTTCCGGACTGAGATGATGTTCGATGCCTTCGATGTCCTGATGCTGCGTTTCGGGATCGAGGCCGAACAATGAGAAGAACCGGGAAAGTGTGGTGTGCCGGTTTTGAATCCGTTCGGCGATCTCCAATCCCTGGGGCGTCATCATCAACCCGCGATACTTCTCGTATTTCAGGTAACCGCCCTCCGCGAGTTTCTGAACCATCACGGTGACCGACGCCTGTTTTACTTTCAGGGAAGACGCAATGTCCACGACGCGTGCGTAACCCTTCGACTGGATCAACTCATGAATTCTTTCCAGGTAATCTTCGGCGGACTGGCTCGGCGATGCTTTCGGCATGTTGCTGCGATTAAACACAGTTTCCACGAGTTCGCAAGTTCGGCTCGGAAATCTGCCGCTGTTCTGCAGCTTCGCCGAACATTGTCGCGGCGCACTTGTCAAAGCACTCAATTATGCGGCACTGTCAGCACATGTTTCGGATTGCTTTGATTCTTTCGATGCTTGCGGTCACCGCGGGCCTGAACGCCCGCGCCGCGGACACATCGCCCACCGCCAGCGCGCAAAATACGAACGAGCAGATTTTTCAGGTCACCGGTCTCGTTGTCGAAGTCACGCCGGAAGAGAAGGAAATCCGCATCAAGCACGACGAAATTCCCGGTTACATGCCGGCGATGACGATGATCTTCGATGTGAAGGACACGAACGAACTGGCCGGAGTCGAGGCCGGGCATCCGGTTTCGTTTCGAATGATCGTTTCAGAGACGTACGCCTGGATCGATCGCATCAAGGTCACCGGACCGAAGCGCAATGATCCACCGACCACGGGTCCGTTCCGCCTGGTTCGCGACGTGGAGCCGCTGGAAGTGGGAGACAAGCTTCCGGACTACGCACTGACCAACCATCTTGGAAAGCCGTTCAACACCTCGCAGCTTGCCGGAAAAGTCTGGGCGATCACTTTCGTTTTCACACGCTGTCCGCTTCCCACTTATTGCCCGCAGATGTCGCGATCGTTTTCGGAGATTCAGGAAAAGCTTCTGGCTGAGAAATACGCGGCGACGAACTGGCATCTGCTTTCCGTTTCGTTCGATCCGGAGTTCGACACGCCGGACGTGCTGCGCCGGTATTTGGAAAATTATGGCGCCAAGCCGGGGCAATGGACGTTTGCGACCGGCGCCCTGATCGACATCACCGCGCTCGGCGAGCAGTTGGGATTAAGATTCGGACGCGATGAAAACGGGTCGATCGACCACAACCTTCGCACAGTGGTTATAGACCGGGATGGCAGGATCCGAAAAATCTTCGTCGGCAACCAATGGACCAACGAAGAGCTGCTGAATGAAATGAAGGCTGCTCTCGAGCGCAAATAGTCGTTCGCTTCCAGTTTTGTTCAGCTCAGGTCCACCGGATCGATGTCCACGTTGAGCATGATGTCTTCAGGCAGGGAAAGGGCCTGGATGATTTCGGAAAGTTTCCGGCTGAGCGACGGCATCCGTTGTGTGCGGAGCATGACCTGGTATCGGTAGAATGTTTCGGCCCGAACCAGCGGCGCCGGCGCGGGTCCGGCGATCACGAGATCGCGAAAGTTTCCGTCCGCCGCCTTGAGCTTCCCGATTTCCTTCGCGATGTGTTCGGTCGAAAACTTCACCTTGTCTTCGTTGCGTCCGCGAAGTGTCATCAACACCACCCGGCTGAACGGCGGATAACGGAGCTGTTTTCGAAACTCGAGCTCCTGATTGTAGAACCCTTCGAAGTCATGCCGTCGCGCATATTGAATCGCCGGATGAAACGGCGTGAAGGCCTGGACAAACACCTCGCCTTCGATGTCACCGCGCCCCGCCCGTCCGGCCACCTGGGTGAGAAGCTGAAACGTTCTTTCACCTGCGCGGAAATCGGGCTGATGCAACGCCATGTCGGCATAGATGATTCCGACCAGCGTCACGTTGGGAAAATGCAGCCCCTTGGCGATCATTTGTGTGCCGACGAGAATGTCGATCTTGCCCGCGCGGAAATCTCCGAGGATCCGACGGTAATCGTCCTTCCGCTTCATCGTGTCGGCATCCATTCGCGTGGTGCGGGCATTCGGGAAAAGCCTGCCCAATGTTTCCTCCACCTTCTGCGTTCCAAGTCCGGCGTAACGAATCTTCGGGTTTCGACAGCTTTCGTTGGGACAGACTTTCGGCACCGATTCATCGTGGCCGCAAACGTGGCAGCGCAGTCGTTGTTCCTGGCGATGATAGGTGAGCGACAGGCTGCAATTCGGGCATTCGGCGACAAAGCCGCAGAGCGGACATTGCAGCGAACTGGAATAGCCGCGCCGGTTCAAAAACAGAATTGTCTGTTCGCCACGCTCAAGCCGTTGCGTGATCGCTTCCTTGAGTTGCGGTGAAAAGATAGGAATGCCCTGCTCGCGACGTGCGGACTGGCGCATATCGACCACGCGGACGTAAGGCATCTTCTGATCGTCAACGCGATCAGGCATCCGAAGCAGTGTGTATTTGCCCGTGCTGCAATTGTAATAGCTCTCAAGCGATGGGGTGGCCGAGCCGAGGACAACGACAGCGCCTTCCATTTGTCCGCGCATGATCGCGACATCGCGGGCGTGGTAGCGCGGCGATTCCTCCTGCTTGTAAGTGTGCTCGTGCTCTTCGTCCACGATGATCAGCCCGAGCGGTTCGACCGGAGCGAAAATGGCCGAACGTGCGCCAATGACAATACGTGCGCGTCCCTGCCGGATTTTGTGCCATTCGTCGTGACGTTCCCCTGCGGACAGATGGCTGTGCAGAACGGCGACGAGCGTTTGCAGTTTGCCGGAACTGAATCGTGCCTTGAACCGTTCGACCGTCTGTGGGGTGAGTGAAATTTCCGGCACGAGAACGATCGCGCCTTTGCCTCGTTCGAGAGCGTGGGCGATCGCTTGAAGGTAAACTTCTGTTTTTCCGGAACCCGTGACGCCGTGGAGCAGGAATGTTTTTGCGCCCGACGGCTTTTTCTTCGTTGGTGAAGAACTGTCCGGGGAGGCGGAGGCGGATTCTGAACCGGGCGATTCGGATTCCATGCCGGAACTGTCCATGGCGGCACAGATGGTTTCGAGCGCCTTCAGCTGAGTGGGATTCAATGCGAGCGGCTGTGTCGGAAGGATGTGTTCCCGCGCGTAAGGATCGCGTTCGGAAATCTGACTCGAAATGGAGACGAGACCTTTGTCTTCCAGGGAGCGGACGGTTGCCGCGGTCGTCTGCGCCAGCTCCAGGAGTTCCTGCAACGGGATTTCGCGCCGTTCCTCGATGATGTTCCAGACTTCGCGCTGACGTTTGGGAAGTTTCGGAAGATCGCCGTGAAGTGGCAGAACACTCACCACCAGGCGCTCGCGCCAGCCGGCCTGTTCCTTGCGCACGGCTTCCGGCAGAACGCTTTTCAATGCCACTTCAGGCGCGCAGCAATAATAGTCCGCGATCCAGCGGGCGAGCTTGAGCACCTTCGGTGTGACGAGCGTCTGAGCACCGATCACTTTGATGATCGGTTTGAGCTTTGTGACTTCGGATTCTTCGGCAATGGCGGTGACACAGCCGAGAACCTTGCGCGGTCCGAATGGCACCTGAACGCGGCTGCCCACGTCCACCCTGCCGATCAACTCGGGTGGGATGACGTAATCGAACTCCCGGCGAAGGGCGATTTCGAGGCTGACGCGCGCGATCATTTGAGGACGGCAGAGTTGGAGTTGATGCAGGCAGTGTCAAGCGTGGGAACCGAATTGGATCCACCGCAAAGAGCGCAGAGAACGCAAAGATTTCGAGGACGCTTCGGTGTCCGTTTGGGAGCATTCCATCGTTCGAAACCGGAAACATTGGAATCAAGGCAAGCTGCTTGAGTTCCCACCCCTCTTTGCGTTCTCAGCGCTCTTTGCGGTTAGAAATCTTCATCGGAATCAATTCTTGGTTCAACGATCGGTCAGCGGTTAGATTTCCGCCGTGAAATTCCGCCGCCGCGTTGTTGTGCCGATCGTCAGCATTCTGGCTGGCGGCGTGGTGGTGTTGCTGTTGTGGGGACAGGAGCATCGCGAGATGCGCTACTACCCCGAGATCAAGGCTGCCGCCGACCGATATGGCGTCGATCCCATGCTCGTCAAAGCGATTGTCTGGCGCGAAAGCCGGTTCCGCCCGGATGTCCGCGGCAGCGCGGGCGAACTGGGTCTGATGCAGATTCAGGAGCTCGCCGCACAGGAGTGGGCCGACGCGGAGCGTATCGAAACCTTCGAACACGAGCATTGTCTCGATCCCGGCACGAACACGATGGCTGCCACGTTTTATTTGAGCAAACTGCTCAAGCGCTATCGTCACACGGACAACCCGCTTCCCTACGCGCTGGCCGATTACAACGCAGGCCGTGGAAATCTTTTGAAATGGAACAAGGGCGAAGCGAGCACCAACAGCGTCGTGTTTGCCGAGGTCATCGGGTTTCCCTCCACGAAACAGTATGTGAAGGCGGTGATGAAGCGGTACCGGTTTTACAAGTTCTTGAACCGGTTTGGGTGGTGAAGGGGGGGCAGAAAACGTGATGCGTGAAACGTGAAGGCGTGACGAGTTACGAGTTACGAGTGAATACGTGACAACCGATCTACGAGGCCGGACGATTTGTTCACGCATCACGCATTCACGTTTCACTCGTCACTCTTCACGTCTTGCCTCAATCCCTCGACATCTCCCGCAGTGATTCTTCCAGTTTCTTCCGAAGTTCCGCGCGTTGTTCATCGGTTGCGTCGCGAGGGACGGTGATCGGCAAACCGACGTTCATTTCGCACTTGGAAAATGGGAGCGGAATCTGGAAACGATCCCAGCTTTTCAGCCGGATTTTCCACGTGAGGTTGTACGAAAATGGAATGATCGGCAGGCCGGTCAGTTGTGCGAGGGACATGACGCCATCCTGCACGACATAACAGGGACCGCGCGGTCCATCCGGAGTGATGGCGAGATCGTAGCCGCGATCCGCCCAACTGGTCAGTTCCAGCAACGCCTGTGCACCACGCCGGCTGGAGGAGCCGCGCACCGGTTGCACTTTGAAGCACTCAAGAATCCCGGCGAGAAATCCGCCGTCCTTGCTCGCGCTCACCAGTGCCGCCATGCCGACGCGTTTGTGGTTCTTGCGATAAAGCCGGTAGGCCTCCATGCAAAGACCGAGTCGATTGTGCCAGATGGCGAAGATGGCCGCTTTTCCCGCGGGGCGCTGGAGCATTCCCGGGCGATCGTTCCATTGATAGCGCAACGTCATCATCACGCCGCGCAGCGCGAGGAAGACAATCCATGCGGCGAGCTTCTGGAGGAGGGTCGGCTGATGCGGCACCACCACGCCTGACCGGCGCGAAGTTCTGGACGCGTTTGAACGTGAAACTGAATTCTCCACGGTGTTCATGCCCCTTTCTTCAGACAGGCCCGGACCAGCTCTTCGATCGATGCCTGCGGACCCACAACCGCCTGGGCTGCGCGAGCTGATTCGTGTGCTTCGTTTTGTTTGAAGCCAAGCGCAATGAGAGCCAGCGCCGCATCGTTCACTTTTTGATCCGTTGAGGACAATGTTCTCTGTGCGCTTGAAGCTTCCCAGGCACCGGCTGCGCCGACCTTGTCCTTCAGTTCGACCACGATCCGTTCGGCGGTTTTTTTTCCGACGCCAGGAATTTGTGAAAGCGATTTCACGTCGCCGTTGGCAACCGCGCCGCGAAAGGCCGCCACGCTGACACCGCTCAGAATGTTCAGTGCGATCTTGGGACCGATGCCGCTGACCGTGTTGATCAACAGGCGGAACAGGTCCCGTTCCGCCGGCGTGATAAACCCGTAGAGCGTGTGCGCATCTTCGCGAATGATCAGTTGCGTGAGAAGATGCACCTCATTTCCGGGCAGGGGAAGTTTGTCGAAGGATGAAAGCGGAATGAGCGCTTCGTAGCCAACGCCCTGAACATCGACGACCACCTGCGCAGGTGTCGCTTCAACAAGTTTGCCTTTGAGAAATGTGATCATGCTGGGGACGCGCTGTGAGGGCGGCTTTTGAATGGAACAAAAACCTGCATGTTTCAGATCCGCTTCGGCGGATTGATGCTGAACCGGAAGTTCTCCCGGGCATGAGTCAATGCCAGCGCGAGAGCGTCAGCGGCGTCCGGTTCCGGAAGTTCGGAAAGATTCAGGAGCCGCTGCACCATCTTTGCGACCGCAAGCTTTTGAGCACCGCCGTAACCGACAATCGCCTGCTTCACCTTGCGGGTCGCAATTTCGAAAATTTCCAAGCCGGCTTCCGCGATGACGCACAACGCGGCACCACGCGCCTCGCCCATGACGATCGCGGTGCGAAGGTTCTGCGCGAAGAAAATCCCTTCGACCACACAAACCGTCGGGCGATGTTCCTTCAACACGTCCCGGAGCGTTGCCGCAATTTTGGCGAGGCAACGCGAATGTTCCCAGTTTGCAGGACAGGAAATCGTGCCGTGCGCCAGGGTTTGGGGAAAGGGTTCTGACAGTCGGACCACGCCGTAACCGGTTCCGCGAAGCGAGGGATCAAGTCCCAGCAGAACCTGATGATTTGAAACCGGGCGAAGGGCGGGTTCAACGACGGCTGTGGCGCGACGTGGAGCGCGTTGAAGCCGTTGTTCCATCTGCCTGAGTTGCTGTGGCGTAATGCCCATTGGCGCAGATAGTGCCAACGGGCATTCACCGGCAAAAGGAGAAAACCGGCAGATCAACGGTTTCGGCGGCCGCCATCGTTGCGAACCGGCGCCTGCCTTTGTCCGCCGCTGCGATCGCTTCTTATCTCGCGCTGCGGTTGGGGAGCGGGAGTCGGAGAAGGCTGCATCGATGGAGCAGCCTGACGGGTCTGCGGAGGTGCCATGTTTCGAACCGGAGATTCAACACGCGGTGTCCGCACTTCCGGCTGAATGGAACGTGGTGGCGAGAACGAACGTTGCGGAACCGACACATTCGGCTGCGGTGTGGGCGTCGGGGTGGCGGGTTGATAGTTCGGAACGCTTTGCCGGAAATCCTGCCGCGGCACCGGTTGAGCGACAGACGGATTCTGCCGGGGGATCGGTGTGATTGCGGGCGTTTGCGGAACGACTCGCACCGGATTGTTCTGGCGCGGTGTTTCCACACGGTAGATTCGCTGATTCGGTTGCGTCGGCTGTGGCTGGACCTGAGTCGGAGGCGTCGTCGGCGCCGTCTGCGGAATCGGGATCGTCTGTGGCGGCTGACGATTTGGCAGTTGCCGCGTCGGGGTTGGATTCGCTGGCTGCGTGAATCCGCCGGAAGTTCCCGGTTGCACCGGTCGCACCTGCTGGCCGCTTCCGCCATCATTTCCCCTCGGGATGGTTCGGTCGAACTGCCTGCCCGGATTCGCCAAGGCGGTTGGAGTCGTTGGTTGCGGAGTTGCAGGCGAACCGTTGTCTCCTGTTACAGGCGCAGGGGTCGATGGCGTTTGACTGCCCGATTCACTCAGGTGTGAACCGCGAAGGATCAACGGTTCACGACGGTTTGGATCACGAGTGGTGTCGCGAGTGATGCGGGGTGTGTTGTTCTGACGATCCGGCTGACCGTTTTCAATGCGGCTCGGCTGATCTGATGAACCAGTTGGATTGGCCGGAGTCGGTCGAACGATCTGCTGGCCACGATCATTTGCACGAGGCGTAACCCGCGCTGTGGCTGGTTGCTGGTCGTTGCGTGGAGAGATATTCGCACCCGCAGGAGTGGTGACAGCGGGATTCGGACGGATCAATGTTTCATTTCGCGGAATCACCGGACGGTCGGCAGGCCGCACACCTTCGCCGACGAGACGGGTGTTTCCATTCGGTTCGGGCAGACGAGGCCGATACACGGCCAGTTCCGTAGCGCGATCCCGGGCGCCGCGTTCGATTCTCGGGGCAGAAGGACGATCGATGTCACGCGTCGGAATTGGGCGAATGTCTCGGCGCGTCACTTCACGAACGCGTTCCACCGGGATGCCGCGATTCACGAGGCGATTGCGATCGTCGCGATCGTAACGATGCAGCGGTTGGGTCCGGTAATAGACGTCCCGCACGTGATAGCCTCCCAATCGATGATGATGAACTTGCCGGTCACAAAGATTCCGGACTGGAACGAAGCAATACGAGTTGTAGGAAATCCCGAATCCGAAGCTGAAACCCACCGGACGGCCGTAGTAGGTGAATCCAATTCCCGGCCGATAGCAGGCCGTCGGTGGCAATGGTGCCCAGCCGCAATAGTCGGACGAATATCGCCAGCTCACCCATGCCGGTCCCCAAACCGTATCCGGTGCCCAGCACCATCCGAAGCGGGCATGACGAAACCATCTTCCATAATGAAACGGCGCCCAACCCCAGGAATAATCCGAAGCCCAGTACCATCCACAGTCGGTATAGACCCAGCGACCCCGATGCACATAAGGCTGCCAGCTGCGATCCACGGCAACGACTGTCGGCTGCCAACAAAGTCCGTATCCATCCACATCGATCCACGTGCCGTAAGGCGCGAGGGAATCGTAGAAGTAAGTGTAGGAGACATTGACCTGTTGCGGCTGCGGCGCGGGAATTGGAGCGGCTTCAACAGCTTCGTCCGGCGCCAACTGAGTTTCCACCATGCCAGTCGGTGTTGCGGTCGCATAGGGAACCGGCGCCCCAGGCGTGGGAACCAATTGATTGGGGACATTCGTTGGGGCATCGGTCGCAGCTGCAGCTGCGATCTCTTCATCGTCCAGAGATGAAAATCCCAGATCGCGATCCCGTTGGATCATGGCTGTCACAACTGAACCGGGGACGCCCACGTCGTTCAGGTAAACAATGTTGTCGGAGGTCAGTTCGAAAATCTTTGATGAGTTTGTGACGAACGCCAGCATGACACTTTCATCCACGCCCGCATGAGCGAGTTTGACGATTTCCGCTGATGCTGAAGACAGGACGTTTGTGGGGATTAAACCTCTGGAAACCACCTGTGCAGACGCATTTTCCAATGACATCGCGGCGGACGCATCTTCGGCTGGTTGCAAGGGATTGTTGGTGCCCTCCCATGACGGCGCTGATCCCAGGGTGTTCTGCACCACAACCGGAGCGGGATTCGTCACCTGGGAACGCTGGCCGCAGCCGAGGAAAGGCACGGCGGCGAGACTGATTCCCACAACCCATTTCCAGAAGAGCATCGTTTTCATTTCGTCATTAAGATACGCCCTTTATGGGTGTGATCTATGGAAGATCAGACTTGGGCGGATTGAGCGCTATTCACTGGCCCCCGGGTGATTGCCGGGGAACGGTCTGCAAAGATGCGAGAATTCGATCCGGCGGCACCGCTTCTGCTTTCCGGCCCCTCGAAGGTTTGGACACAAAGACAGCGGCCGATAGGCGCATTTTCAGAGGGAAATCATGAGTCAAACAACTATGTGGAAGCGAAAGAAGGTCCTGCTGGTGGAAGATCAGACTGATTTGCTGGAACTGCTACGGGTTCAATTCAAAGAAGAGGGATTCGCCACAGCGACCGCTGCGGATGGCGTGGAAGCGGTGCGCAAAGCACGCGCTCTTGCGCCCGATCTCATCGTTCTGGATGTCATGCTGCCTCGGCTGGACGGGTTTGCCGTTTGCGAACTGTTGCGCAAGGATGCCGCGACCAAACACATTCCCATCATCATGGTCAGCGGGTTGACCGGGCAGCTGCCGCGCTGCGCGGGAATCGAAGCGGGTGCGACTGATTTTGTCACAAAACCGGTCACGCCGCAGACTCTGGTGGCAAGAGTAAGACAAATTTTCGAACAACAGGCCGTCGCCGAAGGGGCGGTTCCCGCCTGAACCCTCGTGGAATTGTGATTCTTCCGCTGTGGTGATTTCCTCTTTGAGCCGATTGCATATTCCTGCTTGTAGGTCTTGCCCGGGATCGCTGCGCCATAATATGTTGGCCGCAATCGAGCCGGACCAGCGTGTGAAGCGCCCAACATCATGAGCTTCGCCGCTACCTCAGGCGCCCCCATAGCTCAAATGGATAGAGCGGCGGTTTCCTAAACCGTTGATCCCTGTTCAATTCAGGGTGGGGGTACCAACAGTCCCCCGGCTCATCACCGATGAGCCATGCCCAACGCGCTTCAAAACCATGTCAGTCTTTTCGTTGCAACTTCCCTTGCTGCACTTGTAACAACGGTTCCTTCCGTGCCCGCTGCCGAGCGCCCGCCCGAACAGGAAATTCGCGGGCCGACGCCGATGCTGGAAAGTTCCATCGACCGGCCGTTGCGTTACTTTCCTGAGAACCGGGATTTTGTGATCACGAACGGCGCGGAGTTTTTCAATCGCCCGCTCTACTCCGGCAATGCGCCGTTCCGCATCGATGGCGGCGATCGCCCCGAGTTTTCCATTTACATGGCAGGGCGTGGCGGAAATTTGCGACTGGGAATACATACGGAAACCTCTTCCCGCTGGCTTCATTCCGAGCCGACGATTGTCGCACGTTATCGCGCGGGCTCGTTGATCTACGATTTTCCTTCGGAAGCCGGGAATCTGCTGCGTCTGACAGTTCTGCCGTTTCGGGACAATCGTGGAATGATCGTTCGGATCGAACCCGGTCCGGCTTTTCCTGCCGGCGCGGATTTTGTTGCCGCATTTGGCGGCGTGAATGGGATGCGCGGACGTCGCAGTGGCGACATTGGATGCGAGAATCTTCCCGTCAGTGAATTCTTCCAATTGCGGCCGGAACAATGTCGTGACGACGCAATCTCGCTTGGCCCAAGCCGGTTCATCACGCGAGGGCGTCCCGGTGCACTGATGGGATATCTGCCCGGGGCTGAGGCGATGATCGCCAACGCAAATCACTGGCAATCGCTGCCCAAATTATTGGGATCGGCGTCGGAGCAAACTGCTGACTTCACCAACCGGCTCGTCATTCTGCGGCTCAAGGCGCCAAAGAGTGCGTTCCATTTCGTCCTTTTTCCCATCGCAACGAACGCCCATTGGGACAGCTTTTTTCCGAGCACCACAGACCGGGAGCTTGCACTCAATTTTGCCGCCGAGGAGCAGAATCGAAGGATGGTCGCTGATCGTGTGCTGATTGAAACGCCTGATCCGTTTCTCAATGCAGCGGCTTCCGCGTTGAACATTGCGGCTGATGGAGTCTGGGACGAAAACCAGAAATCCTTCATGCACGGCGCTGTTGCATGGCGCAATCGGCTTCTCGGCTGGCGTGGGCTTTACGCCGGCGATGCGCTGGGCTGGCACGATCGCACGCGGCTTCACTTCGAAGGATTCGCTGCTCAACAGAATACCAATCCGATTCCGGACACGATTCCGCCGGCTGATGCTTCGGCCAATCTTTCCCGCAGTGAAGCCGCGCTGCACAGCAACGGCAACATGACGCGGAATCATTACGACATGAACCTCGTCGCGGTGGACGCGTTCTTCCGGCATTTGCTCTGGACGGGTGACCTGGCGTTCGCCGAACGCATGTGGCCTGTGATTGAACGGCATCTCGCCTGGGAACGCCGCCTGTTCCGTCGCGAGTTCGGTCCGGACAAACTGCCGCTCTACGAGGCGTATGCCGCGATCTGGGCGAGCGACGATCTTGGATACAACGGCGGCGGTTCGGCGCATGGTTCGGCCTACAATTATTTTCACAATCGCATGGCCGCTCGCGTGGCAAAGCTGCTCGGCAAGGATGCCTCGCTGTATGAACGCGAAGCGGAGTTGATCGCGAAAGGCATGCGCGAACATCTGTGGCTCAAGGACCGCGGCTGGTTCGCGGAATGGAAGGATTATCTCGGCGAACAGTTGCCTCATTCGAATCCCGCCGTGTGGACGTTCTATCACACGATCGATTCGCAGGTGCCGACACCGGAAGAGGCGTTTCAGATGACCCGATTCCTCGACACGCGGATCCCACGCATTCCCGTTCGCGGTCCCAACGTTCCTGAAGGCAACTTCACCATCGCGACCACCTCCTGGATGCCTTACACGTGGTCGCTGAATAATGTCGTCATGGCGGAATCGATGCACACGGCACTGGCCTACTGGCAGGCCGGGCGCGACGATTCAGCGGTGCCGTTGTTCAAGGGAGCGGTGTTGGACAGCATGTTTCTTGGGTTGTGTCCGGGGAACGTCGGGCTGACAACCTTCTACGATGCAAATCGCCGTGAAACGCAGCGTGATTTTGCCGATGCCGTCGGCGCAACTTCGCGGGCGCTGATTGAAGGATTGTTTGGAATTCAACCGGACCTGCTGGCGGGAGAAGTTGTGATCCGCCCTGGATTTCCGAGAGAATGGAATCACGCCGCGTTGAATCATCCCGACCTGGCTTTCCGATTTGTCCGCGATGGCGACCGCGAAACCTATTTCGTTCACACCTATTTTTCGAATCCCGTCCGGGTCCGTTTTTCCGTCCCGGCTTTTCGCGCGGAGATCGCATCGATTTCTGCAAACGGAAAAGCCGTGTCATGGAAATCGATTGCGAATCCAGACGGAACACGGCGAGTTCAGGTGGAATTGGAACCGGGCGAGAAGCACGAGCTGACAATTGAATGGAAAGGTGCCGTTGCCGATGCACCTCGGATAACGCCGATGCCCGATGATCCGGACGCACCGGTTTTCCCACCTGCATTTGATTGGAAGATGCGCGTGCCTGCGAGTGTGAAGTTTGAACCGGTCAATCTGACGACCCACTTCAACGACCGGGTCACCCAAATCTTCAAGAATGAATATCTCGAGCCGCGCTCGCCGTTCTGTTCGCTTGCAACGCCAAAGCAGGGAATCGGCAGCTGGTGTCATCCCAACGACAGTTTCGACGTCGATGACTCCGGATTGCGCGGATTGTCGCGATCGGGCGGCGGACAAATCCGGCTGCCCAACGGAGTTCCTTTCTCAACTCCGCACGAACCGGATTCGAGGAACATCGTGTTCACATCGCAGTGGGCCAATTATCCGACGTCCGCAACGGTCCCCCTGTCCGGCAAGGCATCGCATGCATTTCTGATGATGGCCGGTTCCACGAGCGCGATGCAAAGCCGGTTCGACAACGGCGAAGTGATCGTCACCTATCAGGATGGTTCCGTTGCGCGCCTGCCGCTGCACAATCCGATCAACTGGTGGCCGATCGATCAGGATTATTTCATCGATGACTTTGCGTTCCGGCGTCCGGAACCGATTCCGCCGCGCGTCAATCTGAAGACCGGGCAGATTCGGATTCTCGATCCTGAGGATTTCAAGGGCAAAGGCCGAACGGTTCCGGGTGGAGCGGCGACGGTTCTGGATTTGCCGCTGGATTCCTCGAAGGAATTGAAATCGCTCACAGTGCGATCGATTGCGAATGAAGTTGTGATCGGTCTGATGAGTCTCACCCTTCAACGCTAGCTTCATTCACCCATGAAAACCCAGAGGGCCTCATCGGCACTGCGATCGCTTTCGCTCACCGCGGCGTTCGTGGTTGGAATTGCATTTCAAACAGTCGCGGCAACGGATGAAGTTTCTCAGGCTGAAATGCAGGCCATCTACGACGAGGTAAAAACACCGTTCAAGTATGGCGTGGTGATCGAACCTCCGCCCGGAAAGAAAGTGGATTGCCCGAACGTGTTTCGGCACGGGAACAAGTGGTACATGGTGTATGTGCTGATGGAGAATGATCCGCCAGGCTACACCACAGAGCTCGCTGAAAGCGACGATCTGCTGAGCTGGAAACCGCTTGGAACAATTCTCGATCGTGGCGCGATGAATACCTGGGATCATGCGAACGCCGGCGGCGGCATTGCGTTGTTCGACACCACATGGGGCGGAAGCAACACGCTGCAAACGCACGAGGAACGCTATTGGATGTCCTACATCGGCGGTGAACTGTTCGGTTACGAGAAGACGCCGCTTGCGATCGGAATGGCTTCCACCACCGATCCATCGAAGGCGCGCTTGTGGGAAAAAATTCCGAAACCGGTGCTGCAGTCGAGCGACCCCGATGCGCGGGAACACGAGAAGGAAACGCTCTACAAGAGCTACATCTTCCGCGACGACTCGAAAACGCTCGGCGCTCCGTTTGTCATGTTTTACAACGCGAAACCTCATCGCGGCAGCGAACAGATTTTTGCGGCCACGTCCGAAGACATGAAAACATGGAAACGCTTCGGGCCGGGTACGGCGTTGGAAAACTTGCCGCCAACTGGCGCCAAGCACGGTGTCATCAGTGGCGATCCACAGATCGTCCGAATGAATGACCTTTGGGTGATGTTCTATTTCGGCGCATTCTGGAAGGAAGGGGCCTTCGATACCTTTGCAGCGTCGCGTGATCTCGTTCACTGGACGAAATGGAACGGGCAGGATTTGATTCGGCCTTCAGAACCGTTCGACACTCCATTTGCCCACAAGCCATGGCTGCTGAAGCACGATGGCGTGGTGTATCACTTCTACTGCGCTGTCGGTGGAAAGGATCATCATCGCACCATCGCGCTGGCGACATCGAAAGATTTGCGTAAGAACAAGGCGGGTGAAACTTCGGAGAAGTAAGACGGCGGATAAATTTGAGATTTTGCGGGTTGCGTGGGAAGCTGGAGCGCTTTCATGAGCGTCAAAGTCAAAATTTGCGGAATCACAAATCTGCCTGATGCCATTGCAGCGGCTGAAGCGGGCGCGGATGCCATCGGGTTCATGTTTTTCGATCAAAGTCCGCGCTACATCACGGTTGCCGATGCCGCAAAGATCGCTTCGGCGCTTCCACCGTTCGTGATGCGCGTCGGCGTTTTCGTGAACCCGAACGAAGAGCTGGTTTTTCGCGCCGTTGCGGAATGCGGTTTGAGCCTGCTGCAGTTTCACGGCGATGAAACGCCGGAGTTTTGCACGCAATTTGGCCTGATGAGCATGAAGGCGTTTCGGATTCGCGACAGGGAATCGTTGAACACGCTGGATTCCTACAACACCGATGCCTGGCTGCTGGATGCCTATTCGTCGAAGGGCCTTGGCGGCACGGGAGAAAAGTTCAACTGGGATCTCGCCGTTGAGGCAAAGAAGCGCGGCCGCCCGATTTTTCTCGCCGGTGGTCTGACGCCTGAAAACGTTGCCGAAGCCGTTCAAACGGTCGAACCGTTCGGAGTCGATGTTTCCAGCGGCGTCGAGTCAGCGCCCGGAAAAAAGGATGTCGCGAAGATCCGGAACTTCATTCAAATGGCGAAGACGGCATTGATTGTCTGAGGAACGGCCGGGGTATAGGAGCGCGGATCGTCGGTCCACGCGAATCGTACGGAGCAATGCTCAGCGCTCCTGCATTGAGATGCGTTCGCACCGGGCCTCGGGCCAATTCCGCCTTTCTCGAACGTCTTCTTTCAATTAGGTTTCCACCATGACCAACGCTGTCGCAGAACAACTTCCTGACGCGCAGGGGCACTTCGGACCTTACGGCGGCCGCTATGTGCCGGAAACGCTCATGCATCCGTTGAAGGAACTGGAGGAAGAATATTTCCGCGCGCAAAAAGACCCGGAGTTTCAAAAGGAGTTTCAGTATTACCTGCGCGAGTTTTGTGGACGCCCCACGCCGCTTTACTTTGCCGAACGCCTCACGCGCGAACTCGGTGGCGCGAAGATTTATCTCAAACGCGAAGATCTGCTGCACACCGGCGCCCACAAGATCAACAACGCGATCGGCCAGATTCTGCTGGCGAAGCGAATGGGCAAGACGCGGATCATTGCCGAAACCGGCGCCGGCCAGCATGGCGTTGCGACAGCCACGGTCAGCGCGATGTTTGGATTGAAATGCGTCATCTACATGGGCGCGGTCGATTGCGAACGTCAGATGCTGAATGTCTATCGCATGAAAATGCTCGGCGCGGACGTGGTGCCGGTGCATGCGGGACAGAAGACCTTGAAGGAAGCGGTGAATGAAGCGATGCGCGACTGGGTCACGAACGTCCGCAACACACATTACATCCTCGGCACGGCTTACGGCGCTCATCCGTATCCCGTGATGGTGCGAAATTTTCAGCGTGTGATTGGCGATGAAGCGCGCCGCCAGATTCTCGAGAAGGAGAAACGCCTGCCCGACATGCTGATTGCCTGCGTCGGCGGCGGCTCGAATGCCATTGGCCTGTTCTATCCTTTCATTGAAGACAACTCCGTAAAACTCGTGGGCGTCGAGGCCGGCGGGCTGGGCATTAAACCGGAACAGCACGCGGCTCGGTTTCAAGGCGGATCGCTCGGGGTGCTTCAGGGAACGCGCAGCTATATTCTTCAGGATGACTTCGGCCAGATTCAGCTGACGCACAGCGTGAGTGCAGGTCTGGATTACGCCGCAGTCGGACCGGAGCATGCCTATTTGAAGGATGCCAACCGGGCCGAGTACACCTATGCGACCGATGACAAGGCGCTCGAAGCTTTCATGAAACTGGCCCGGCTGGAAGGCATCATTCCCGCGATGGAAAGCTCACACGCCGTTGCCGAGGTGATCAAACGCGCACCCGCCATGAGCAAGGATTCGATTGTGATCGTCAATCTGTCCGGGCGCGGTGACAAGGACGTCGCGCAGGTTGCCGCGAAAGTTGGTCTTCAGATGCCGAAATGACGGCGGGTTTCGTCCAAAAAACCCACGCGCTGCTCTTGCTGGCTATTCGTTGATTGCACCGCGAGCAGCAAAATCGGAGCAGGAAATCGCAAACCGGGCACAGCAGAGTTCAGGGCGTTCTGCAATAGTGTGCGCGCCGTTATGTTAGCGACACAGGACAGAACGCTCGAACAGAGCCAGAGAATCCAGGTTGAAATGGAGAACAACCGCATGGTGAAAATTCGTGTGGAAAGCCACGACTCCAACCTCGGCTGGTACACCAGCGCCTCTCTGAACCTGCCGCTGCATCAGCTGGCTCTTCTGGAACAGGCGATTGAAGAAATGCGCCACGGAAACGACGCGGTGGAGTCCGGAGAAGGAAATATCGTTCCCTTCCCCGGTTGAGATTCGATCGGCGACAAGTCGGGAGGCTATGAAGACGCCGCCTGCCGATGAGCAGGTTCAGCAGTCTGTGCGATCCGCACCTTCCCCAGCAGTTTCTGCAATTCCTCGACATCCTTGTCTTCATCGAGAATGTGATTCTCGAGCATGAACTGTGTGGGGAGATGTTTGCAGGCTGCGTGAGCGCGGGTATAAATCTCGACCGCTTTCTTTTCGACCGCCAGATTCATTTCAAGCATCTGCAGAATGTCCGTGGACTGCTGGACCTTGCCGACTTCCGTCGTCGGAATTCCGCCGAGATAAACAATCCGTTCGCCCCACATCTTTGCGTGATTCAAAGATTCCTTGGCGTGATGCTCGAACACTTCCTCATACAACAGCTTGTTCGTTCCTGTAAGGAGCATGCTGTGCTGGTTGTATTGGATTGCAGCGGTGTATTCCAGGGTGACCGCTTCGTTGAGGATCTGGATCAGTTCGTCGTGTTGCGCCATAAATGCGTTCCTTTCGCGAGAAAGAGAATGCCCTCGTGGGAAATTCTGTCAAAGGCTTAGTAACCCCATTCGCATCCTGTGCCTTGACGCGGCAGCGAAGATGATTGAGTAACGCTGATGATTTGGATCGGAACATCGGGCTTTCAGTATGACGAATGGAAGGGAACGTTTTATCCCGCGACGCTCTCAAAGGCGAAAATGCTGTCTTACTATGCCGGACATTTTTCGACGACGGAAGTGAACTACAGCTTTCGCCGAATCCCGAGTCTTACGACCATCGAGAAGTGGAACAGAGAAACGCCGTCAATGTTTCAATTCACGTTCAAGGCGCCGCAGGAGATAACGCATTTTCGAAAACTCAGGGACTGCGGTCCCATCCTGAATGCTTTCGCTGATGTGATCCAGACGCTTGATCAAAAACTCGGTGTCGTGCTGTTTCAACTTCCGCCCACTTTCGAAAGAGACGATGTCGTGCTGGGGGAGTTTTTGAACAACATTCCGAAAGGCCTGAAGAGCGCGTTCGAATTTCGGCACAAATCGTGGCTTTCCGACGACACCTTCTCCCAATTGGAGAAAGCGGGCGCCGCGGTTTGCATCGCCGATACCGAAGATCTCTCGACGCCTGTCGTTTTCACGGCGCCATACAGTTACTTCCGATTGAGGCGGACGGATTACAAGAAGGCGGACATCGAACGCTGGGCAAAGGTCATTCAGGAAAGGCAGTCAACAGATGGCGATGCCTACGTTTATTTCAAACATGAAGAGGCTGGCGTTGGACCGCAGTTCGGCAAACAACTTCAGCAACTGCTCGGGGTCGAACCTGCACCTGCGCCAAGCAAGAAATCCCAATTGAATCTTTTCCCTTCCAGCTGATGCTCAAAAATGTCGAAGAGTCCCAAATGGATTTTTATAAATTCAACAGCCGTTTCGAAAACGCGTTTTCATCCGGTGAACCGTCATGTTGACATCGTTTTTACCCACAGCGACGGCTACCAAATACCTTGGCGTTCCCAGATCCAAATCTCTTCGAATGATGAACGCCGAGTCCATCGGCGCTTTCGTCAGCCGGGAAATCAAACCGAAGCACCGCTTCAAGAAGATCGTATAAGCAACAAAGCCGCAGGTGGATTGCCTGCGGCTCTGTGGAAATTCCGAATCAAGCTGTTGCTGCCTTGGCGGCTGCCAGATCGCTGCGGCGCTGAGCCATGCTTTTGAAGAATTCGTAGCCTTCGCGCAGGCGGCGGACGCAGACATCCTTGTCCTCGAGCATCGTCTTGATGATGCGCAGAATCGGCTTCGGACGCAGGTAGTAGCTGCGATAGAAGCGTTCCACTTCTTCGAAGATCTGTTCCTTGCTGAGACCGGGGTATTCGAGCGCGCTCTGCTGGAAGCCGTCACCTTCAACGAGATCGGTCTTGTCCTTCTTCACGAACCAGCCGTTCAGTTTGGCCTGCTCGTAAAGTTCCGTTCCCGGATAAGGCGCAGCGAGTGAAACCTGAAGTGAAAACACGTCGAGTTCCTGAGCGAACCGGATCGTCTGCTCAATGGTCTCCTTCGTTTCGACCGGAAGTCCGAGAATGAACGTGCCGTGAATCACCACGCCCGCCTTGTGGCAATCCTTCGTGAAGCGGCGCATTTCGTCCGTCGTGACGCCCTTCTTGATGCGCTTGAGCGTTTCGTCATTCCCGGATTCGTAGCCGACGAGGAACAGGCGAAGGCCGTTGTCCTTGAAACTCTTGATCGTGTCGTAGTCGAGGTTCGCGCGGCTGTTGCAGCTCCAATCGACACCGAGCGGTCCGAGCTTTTTCGCGATCTCGCGGGCGCGCGGCAGGTTCGCGGTGAAGGTGTCGTCGTCGAAGAAGAATTCGCGCACCTGCGGGAAAATCTTCTTCATGTAGGCCATTTCGTCGGCGACGTTCTGCGCGCTGCGAACGCGATACTTGTGTCCGCCAATCGTCTGCGGCCAGAGGCAGAAGGTGCATTGCGCCGGACAACCGCGGCCGGTGTACATCGAGACGTAAGGATGCTGCAGGTAACCGATGAAATATTTTTCGATCTGCAGATCGCGTTTATAGACGTCGGCGACCCATGGCAGCTCGTCCATGTTCGCGATCATCTCACGCTCGGGGTTGTGTTTGATCTTGCCGTCCTTGTCCTTGTAGGAAAGTCCGTTGATGCTCCCGAAATCGCGGCCTTCAGCGACTTCCTTGCAGGTGTAATCGAATTCCTTGCGACCAACCCAGTCGATCGCCGGCGATGCCTTCAAGGTTTCGGTCGGCAGCACCATCGCATGCGCGCCAACGAAACCGATCTTGGTGGAGGGCTTCTGGGCCTTGATCGCTTCGGCAACTTTGCAGTCGTTTTTCAGCGACGGCGTGGAGGTGTTGATGATGACGTGGTCGAAGCCCTTGGCGATCTTCAGACATTCTTCGACGCCGATGTTGTGCGGCGGACAATCAAGGAGCTTGGAGCCGGGAACCAGCGCGGCCGGCTGCGCGAGCCAGGTTGGATACCAGTAGCTCGTGACTTCGCGGCGGGCCTGATACCGCGCGCCGGCGCCACCGTCGAAACCGTCGAAGCTCGGGGGTGAGAGAAATAATGCGCTCATTCTGAATTAGTCCGTGGTGAGTGTCGTCGTCCGTGGCCGAAGTGGTCAGCCTTTGATTTCCGTTTTGCCAGCTTCCTTGATCTTCGCCAGCAGTTCATCCCGCGCGGTGGTATCGCCGGAACCGCAGGAGCCGCCGCTGTTTCCCGAAGCCTGTGTTTCGTCCTTGCGCGAGAAAGCGCCGCGGGCACCGGCAGCCGGATTGATCGCAGCCTTGGCTTCGGCGAGGTGACCTTTGCCGACACTGACGCCGTTGAAGGCGCGCCTGGCCAGTTCGGGCGAGGACGGATACGGCTTTGGCTTGGCGCCGAAGTTGTATTTGAAATTCTTCCAGTTGTCGCCGCTCTGGTAGTTCGTTCCAAGCGCGCCGCTCGGATCGTAACCGCAATGCACCATGCAGTGTTCGCAGCGCGGATCGCGGGCTTTGCCATCCACAACGCCGTATTTGTTCCAATCGACCTTCTCCAGCATCTCCTGGTAGCCGGAATAATGGCCGTCGGTCATCAGGTAACATGGCGCTTTCCAGCCGCGCACATTGTAGGTCGGAATCGCCCATGCGGTGCAGGTCAGCTCGCGTTTGCCGGCGAGAAATTCCTGGTACACCGGCGTGCCGAAGATCGTGAACGCTTTGCCCCAGTCGAGAATCTTCGCGAACTTCTGCCGCGTCATGTCGCGCGTCAGGAAGAAATCCTTCGGATCCTTGCCCAGGCGCTTCACCATGTCCTTCTTCGCAGCGTCATAATCGTATCCCGGCGAAATCGTGTGGCCGTCCACATTCAGCGAGCTGAGGAACTTGAACATGTCCTCGATCTCCTGAACGTCGGTTTCCTTGTAAACGGTCGTGTTGGTCGCAACCTGATAGCCGAGAATCTTCGCCATCTTGATCGCCTCGACGCATTCCTTGAACACGCCTTCGCGTTCGACGATGAGATCGTGCGTGTATTCCAGACCATCGACATGGACGTTCCAGTACATCCATTCGCTGGGACGGATGACGACCTTCTTCTTCGCCGCTTCATCGGATTTGCGGATCGTTTCAGCGTCCTTGTCGGTGATCAGCTTTTCATCGAGCAGCTGTTTGAGCATGGGCTCGATTTCGGGCGAATAAATGGCCGCGAGGTAATCCTTCATCTTCTTCCGCATGAACATGCCGTTCGTGCAGATGTAGATGACGCGACCCTGTTCGCGCAGGCCGGCGATCAGTTCTTCAATCTTGGGATAAATCAGTGGTTCACCGCCGCAGACCGAGACCATCGGAGCGTCACATTCAGCCGCCGCGGCGAGGCATTTCTCCAGCGGCACCATGTCCTTGAGCGACGTGGAATATTCGCGGATGCGGCCGCAGCCTGTGCAGGTCAGGTTACAGGTATGCAAAGGCTCCAATTGCAGCACCATGGCAAATTTTGGTGTGCGCTTGAGCTTATGTTTAATGATGTGACCGGCGATTTTCGCCGACAACGCGAAGGGAAATCGCATAGGCGGATTAGAGTTGAGCTATTTGCCGAACGGGTTCGGCGCCGGGCAGTTCGCGATCTGGCACAGCAGGGGGATCGGTCTGCATGAGTCCGGGCAGAAAGAAATCAAGCGGGGAAACGCTCTTGGATGCGTGAATGCCTCCACACCCCGCGACAAATGTGGCGAGGAAGGAACAAAGTGCGAACCGCAACCATTTGCCGTTTGATCTCACTCAGGCGGCAGTATAAGACGGAAGGTGATGTTAGCAATACCTATTTGGGAAGGGGTTTATCCTATTGCTAAAAACTTCCTGCCGAAGCAATTAACATCAGCAGCCATGTTTCAGCGGATCTCCTGGCAGGGAATGTTCATTTGGATACAGCTTGCCGTCTTTCTGGCCGGTTTCGCCGCCTCCGCGCAGTCCACGAACCCGCCCGGCCCTGGCGAATTCGCGATTCGAGCCAAACGGGAATTCGTCGAAGCCCGTTCCCGCTACCAAACGAATTCCAATGACGTTGAGGCGGCGTGGCTGTTTGCCCGCGCATGCTTCGACCTTGGTGAATTCGCCAGAAACAACTCCGAACGTGCTGAAGTGGCGGAAACCGGAATTGCCGTTTCGCGGAAATTGGTTTCCCAACACCCCAATTCAGTCGAGGGACGATATTATCTCGCGATGAACATGGGCCAGCTGGCCAGAACGAAAACCCTCGGCGCGCTGCGGCTCGTGGATCTGATGGAGGTGGAATTCAATGCAGCGCGAAAATTGAATGAAAAGTTCGATTACGCCGGTCCATGGCGAAATCTCGGACTTCTCTATCTTGAAGCGCCCGCGTTCGGAAGCATCGGAAGCCGCAGCAAAGCGCGGCAGCATCTTCGCCGGGCTGTCGAACTTGCCCCGAACTATCCGGAGAACCGGCTGATTCTGACGGAAGCTTATCTGCGATGGGGGGATGAAGCCGCCGCTGCGCGAGAGTTCAAAACCCTGGCCGCGGGGTGGGCGCAGGCAAAAACCAATTTTTCCGGGGACAAATGGGTGATGAGCTGGATCGACTGGCAAAAGCGCTACGACGTGTTGAAAGGCAAGCTCGGAGACGCGGCCTTGAAGCTCGAGACTCCAAAATCAGAGCGCTGATTCAGACCGGCACAACCGCAGTCCAGTGCGTTGCGCCAAATTTCGATTTGAAACCTTCCAGGAGGCGTTCGCCCGCTGAAAGACTTTCCGCCAGCGCAAACGTGGTTGAGCCGCTGCCGGACATCAACGTGGCACATGCGCCGTTTTCGCGGAAGAATTCCTGGAAAAGGATCAGGAGCGGATACTTGTGAAGTGCCGGCGCTTCGAGGGAATTGTAAAATTCGGTTCCCGCTTTTCTGAGATCGGATTGTTGAAGCAGCTCGACAAGCCTGTCTGCCCGCCCGGCCTCGCCGTTCAACGCTGCAGGATAGCGCGCCAGGGATTGGTAAGCCCAGGCTGTGGAAATTCCAAATCCGGGATGCACCAATAGAAACGCGGCGCCTTTCATTGCAGCGAAGGGATCCAATGATTTCACCTTTTCACCACGCCCGGTTGCCAGAGCCGGTTTGTCCTGAAGGAAAAAGGGAACGTCCGACCCCAATGTTGCCGCAAGATGGTTCAGCTGTTCCGGCGACAGTGGTTTTCCGAACAGCTCATTCAAGCCGCTGAGAGTGATCGCGGCGTTGGCGCTTCCACCGCCCAATCCGGCGGCGAGGGGAAGATTCTTTTCCAGTCGGATCCGTACGCCGTCCTTCAGACCAGCCTGATCCAGGAACGCTTTTGCCGCCCGGAACACCAAATTTCCTGAGTCCGTCGGCAGGTCGGGAATGGTGCAGCTCAGTTCAATGCCACTCCCGGCTTTCTCGAACTCCAATCGGTCGAAAACGTTCACGGGGTGCATGATCGTTTCCAGTTCGTGGAATCCATCCGGTCGTTTACCGAGAATGTTCAGCAGCAGATTGACTTTGCAGGGAGACGACTTTTCGAGCGCCATAAAAAAAGCGCCAACAAGACGTTGGCGCGAGAACCTGAGAAAGGTTTTTCAGCGGGTTTCAAACACACGGAACCGGCTGCCGGGAACCCAGGGGACGATATCGCCACCGCTGTATCCAAAGTAGGTGTCGTTGTCGAACATCGAGTCCGCCAGAAGTCCCGGGGTGTAATTATCGGGATAAATCGGTCCGGGCGCGAAGTCGTTCACGAAGACCGGGTCATACGGCGGGAAAGGTGCCGTGACGATTTCGTAAATGCCGATGCCCGTGCGGGCCAGAGTGCGGTTGACACCGCGAACAAATCCAAAGGTGTAAGCCTCGTCCGGCGAGCTGAACAATGCGGTCTGCTCCACCGTACGACGGAACTCACCGCCACGGACGATTTCAAATGTATTTGCAATGCCGCGTCCCATCTTGCGTTCAACATTGGTGCAGCCGGCAGCAAGAGCGAGAACTGACAGAAGACTCAGTAGGGAGAGGGTTTTTCTCATAGAGTTCGATTCGTTGACCGGAGAGTAATGGCATCAACCCTTTTGTAAAGTGTGATTTGGGCTGCGTAAGGTGGGTATTGTCCCATTAATCATCCATGTGTCAGCGAGAACCCACCCCGTTTGTAGATGAACCACGCAGTCGCGAGGACTCCTGCAATAATGACCAGGGCGATAATCACCTGTCGCCGCACTTTCGCGGGTTCGGGATGCTCCCAATAACGCGCCACCTGAACACTCACCTCGTAAAGAACCTGGAGCGGAATAAACATGGCCACCTGCGTCACCACCTCCGGTGTGGTGAGCAGCGCACCGAGGATGAGATTGACCACGATCATGTAACGACGGCCCTTCGAAAGGATTGCGTAGTTCAGAACGCCAATCTTCACCAGCGTCAGAATCACGACCGGAAGTTCAAATCCCAGCCCCATTCCCAGCATGAATTTGCAGACGAAGCTGATGTAATCCTCCGCCTTCCATTGGAAGGCGCCGAATCCGAGCCAGTTGGAATACATCTGCGATGCCGCAAGCGCCAGGGGCATCAAAGCAAAATAGCAGAACGCGACGCCGGCAAAGAAAAGCCCGCCGCCGAAGATCATTCCACGATAAACGTACTTCCGTTCTGTCAGCTTCAGGGCCGGGAAAATGAAGCTCGCAATGAAATAGAGAATGAACGGTCCGGCGAGAACCATGCCTCCATAAAACGCAACCTGGACGGCGACGATGAAACCTCCGGCAGGACTGAGGTTCACGAGGTCGATGTGAAGTTGCTTGGCGCTTTCGGCAACAGCCGGATCCGATTCCACACGCCAGGAAAGCACCTGATTGGTGCCAATCAGCATCGGCTCAATCTGGACTGCCACGAAGCGGTTCGTTCCAAGTCCAAATGCGGACTGCTGCTCCGCCGACAGTGTGTAAACCCCAAGCTTGTTGGTTCCGTAAAGAACGGTCGCAACCTGGTTGGTTCCGGGATACGCGATCTTTGCCTTGGATAACGGCCACTTCAGAAAATCGACGACATAATTGCCGGCGATGAGGCAGAGCAGCATCGCGACGAAGAGCGCGACGGCGCTTTTGATCAGCACCCAGCGGAGATCCTCCAGGTGCTCAAGGAAAGATTTTACCGGTCCGCCCTCTTCTTCAGTTTCGTCAAAGCGTTCCGCTTCCGGTGGTTCAGCCATGGCAGAAAGCGTTCAGAAGATCAGGCTTTCGGGCCAGGCGTGGAAGATTGCGGAACCGTCTGCTGCTGCGGATCAGGCTGAGTATTCTGCGGAGGCAGACGGCGCGGGGCAGGCGGCGTATCGTCGGCGGCATTCTGAATTTCTTCGGTCACTTCGCGCGTTGCCTTCTTGAACTCGCGAATTCCGGTTCCCAATCCCTTGGCGAGTTCGGGAAGTTTCTTGGCTCCGAACAAAATCAGAACAACTGCCAGGATCAAAACGATTTCCCAGCCGCCAAGCATTGCTGCAAACATGATATTCATAAAAAAACCAGCGAGTTACCGTAAGCCTGTCCGGCAGGGTAGTAAAGCGCCAAAACCGGCTTCAAAGACTGATCGATGCAGTGAATCGCAGATCAACGCGGATGAAGCAGGACGAATTCACCCCGGCGGTTCCGGCTCCAGGCCGCCTCGTCATGGCCGAATTCAGCCGGACGATCTTCACCGTAGGTCCGGGTCGCAACCCGGGCCGGATCAACTCCCATTCCCGCCAACGCCTCGCGAGCGGAAAGAGCGCGACGTTCTCCAAGAGAACGATTGTACTCTTCGGTGCCGCGTTCGTCGCAATGGCCCTCGATCAAAAGTCTTGCCGACATGTCGCTGCGAAGAGCCGCAGCCACGGCCTCCAGCTTGGAACGCTCGCCTCCGGAAATTGCAGCGCTGTCGTAACCAAAGTAAACCGTGTAGGGCGCCAGGGCGCCACGATCCTGGTGCATCTGGTCGGGATCGAATGACGGGAGGTCTCCTCCGCCGGGGGGCACATCCATGCCACCGAAAGGTCCCTGGCCATCCACTCCAAAGGGCGAACCGGATCCAATCGGTGCGCCGGAAAGTCCGGCACCGGAGCCACCTTGCAGGGGTGTCGTTCCCTGCTTCTTGGTTTTACAGCCCACCGCAGCCACGCCCAGCACAAGCCCGAGCACCAGAACGCGCGAAAGTTGAGTCAGTTTCATGGGATCTTTCTGAATTGAGTCGAGTTGAAGTTACCGCAACGGATTACTGCGGCGGCGAAAGGAGAATGAATTCGCCGCGACGATTCTGACGGAAAGCTTCTTCAGTCTGATCCGGATTCACGGGACGATCCTCGCCGAAGCTGATCGTTTCAACGCGACTGGCATCGACGCCCAATCGGATCAATTCATCACGAATCGCCAGAGCACGGCGTTCGCCCAGGGCGCGATTGTATTCCTCCGTTCCGCGCTCGTCGCAATGACCTTCAACCCGCACGGCTGCGATTGCATTTGCCTTGAGATACTCCGCCACCGCCGCGACGTGCGCCTTATCACTGCTCCGGACGGCAGAACTGTCGAAGGCGAAATGAACCGTATGCACTTTGAAAACGTCGCTGTCCTGCTCCCAGTTTGAACGAGTTGATGGATCAATGATTGGGGTCAGGATTTCGCCCGTGTTCTGTCCACCATCGAATCCATCCGGCATCTCGGATTCAATCGGCGGCAATGTGCCGACTTCCGGAACGTGTGCGAGACGCTGATTCGGAATATTTGTCACACCGGTGGGTTTTTTCCGGCATCCAACACCGCCGACCGACAACACCAATCCAATCGCAACAAGGTTCAGTAAAAGGGTCGATTTCATTCTAAATTTAAGTGGAAACGGGCTACTTGGCCCAACTGGGTTGAGAGCTATTTCCCGAAATCCGGGTGACATCCTTGACTTGTTTGGTAGGCACGTCAAGAAGAGACAGGCCGCGGCGCCCACCTGCCTGACGCCTTGTAAATACAAGGGTTCGCGAGTTGGGCGCCCATGATGGATCCTCGCCTTCAATCAGCTCCGTCACCGGTCCTCCAGATGTGGGAACCACGCAGATTCGGAACGTGCGCATCTGAGAAGTGAACGCCAGCCACTTGCCGTCCGGAGAATATTCCGGCTCCGATGGATTCAGAAATCCTGGCGTGGGAACAATCTGAACAGAACCGCCATTGGCCGGAACTTTTGCAAGTGCGCGTCGGCCATTGATCTCTGTGGCAAAACAAATCCATTGCCCGTCAGGAGTCCAACACGGCGAAGACTCCGCCTGCTTGGTTGATGTCAGGCGTTTGAGATTGCTTCCGTCCAGATCCGAAACATAAACATCCGGACTGCCGCCTTTGCTGAGGATCATGGCAACGCGACGGCCATCGAACGAAACCGCAGGACTGATGCTGGACCCGCCGTAATAGGCAACTTTCGTTCGAGTACCACTGGCAAGGTCCTGATAGAAAATCGCCGGATTTCCGAGTTTGTAAGAAAGAAAGCACAATCCGAACTTCCCTGGCGCCCAGGCAGGCGCGGCGACGATCGTGTTGTCTGCGGTGACGGCCTGCTGATTGAAGCCGTCGAAATCGGCAACGAAGATCTCGCTGTTCTGACCTTTCGCTGCCTTGTAAGCGATTTTGGTTTTCGCGATGCCTTTCCTTCCGAGCGCCTCGACAAAGTCATCGGCAAACGCATGAGCCTGCCGGCGCAACGAGGCGCCTGAGTAAATTTTCGAAACCAGCTGGCTTTTGTTCACTGCATCCACCGCGCGGGCCTGAAGGTTTCCGTTCGCGGAACCGGAGATCAGATATTGTGCATTTTCGGCATTGGTGAATGCGAAGCCCTGGACGAAGAGATCGAACTGGAGCACTTCCGCCGCTTCACCCGTGATGCCGCTCATTGAGAGCCAGATGGGTGGAACGCGTCCCGGACCCTTTACTGTCACATCGATATCAATCTGCCCCGAGGCATTCTGAATTGAGCCTAAAATCAAAAGCGCACCGCCAGCGATTGCGGAGCAAAGAAACCGTTTCATGTTCATCCTAGTAATTGTCGTATCGCACTGATGTTGAAAGTGATTGTCACTTCGCGTTGAGCAAGAGTTTCTGATGAAGGCAGCGGCGCTGCGAAGCGCACACTGTTGAGTGTATTCTGAACGGCTCGATCTGCTGCGGGAATCCCTGAGCGTCTTGTAATTCGCGAGGAAACAACCGAGCCGTCTTTCGCAATGACAACGGTGACTTCCACTCGAGCGGAATCGTCCACCGAATCGGGCAAATGCTTGATGAGTTCCCGATAGTAAACACTCTTTACCGCGTCATAAAAATTCGCGTAAGGCACACCACCACCACCGGATCCTTTCAATCGAATTTCCGTGCTGTCCGACAGTCCGCCTTTGATTCCAGAGACGGCCCGGTCCAGCTCTCGAGCCAGACGGTTCCGAGCTTCGCGCGCCTCGCGTTCCGCCTGCTCGTTCGAGCGATTTGATGGCGTTGGCCGTTTGACAAGCGTCAGGTTCGGTTGCGGCTTCTTCGGTTTTGAGCTGACTTCGAGCGAATCGCTCTCTTTCGGTTTCTGAGGCTCTGATTTTGCAACCGGTTTCTTAACGGGTTCGGGCTGGACGACCTCAGGTTCTCGACTCTTCTCCGGCTTCGGTGCGGGCTTGGGTGGTTCCGGTGCGGGCTGTGGATCTCGTTGGGCGGCTGGCAACGATTTAACGTTCGGATCGCCGCCGCCCTGCTTCTGATCGTAGGTGGTTATGACCGGAATGAATTCCAGTATCGGAGATTCATCCACTACTTTCTTTTTGCTGAGGAAAGCCGGCCCAATCAACAAAATGCCCAGCAACAGCAGGTGAATGCCTGCAGAGGCGATAAAGCATCTTTTTTGAATCCGGTTCATCTGCGTGTTGGCGGTTCGGTGCGAATCGAATAACGGGTGATTCCCCGCTTCTGGCATCGATCGATCACCGCCGTAAAATCTTTCGTCCGACTGTTCTCATCGGCCCGAATATAAACCACGGTGTTCGGATTTGCCTGCACGGCGTTGACCAGCATGGCTTCAAGCTGGTCGAGACTGACCCGACGTTTGTCGAGCATGTAAATCCCCTGCGCGCTGATCTCCACCGTCCGGATGTCCCTCGGAGTGACCGGCTGGTCGGGTTTCCCGCCCTGCGGCAGCTTGAGCGAAAGCCCCTGTTCCAAAAGCGGCGTGGTGATGATGAAGATGATCAACAACACAAACGCCAGATCGAGCAGCGGCGTGATGTTGATCTCGCTCAACGTCACCAGATGACTGCGCTGTGAAAACCGTCTCATTCTTCGCTCAAATATTCCGTCTCCATTTTGGAAACCAATTCCTGCGCAAAATTGTCCAGTTCCACCGTCAGGACACGCAGGTTATGCACCAGCCAGTTATAGCCGAACATCGACGGAATCGCGACCAGCAGACCGGCCACCGTCGTGATCAAAGCAGCCGCCACACCAGGTGCCATGGCACTCAAGGTCGCACTGCCCTGCATGGCCACGTGTCCGAAGGTGCTCATCACGCCCCACACGGTTCCGAGCAATCCAAGAAAAGGCCCGCCGCTGACTGCGATGGCCAGCAGGATCAGGCCGGATTCGAGTTTAAGGGATTCCTGCGCGACGGCATTTTCCAGCGTGCGTTTGGTGTGTTCCATTCCCTTCATCGAAACGTAGCGTTTCCGGGTTCCTTCAGGCGTTTTCAGCCGGCTGTCGAGTTCCACGCTTCCGGCCTGATAGACCATGAACAGCGGGCAACCCTCGGCCTGAACGCGCCGGTCGAACACATCCAGAACAGCTTTCTGCGAGCGGAATTCGGCCATGAAAAACTGGTTCAGCTTCTTGGCTTTTCGCATTTGGATAGCCTTCGAGAGCATGACGAACCAGGCGACGACGGAGAAGATGGCGAGGCAGACGATGATGATTTTGGCTTCCACCGTGGCCTGACGCCAGATGTAAACCAGCTCGAACTCACCCGCTCTCGAAGCGGTATTGGCGGCAGCTGCCGCAAAAAATAAAGGCACGTTCATTCCTTCACGAAATTTATCCGCGATTTTGGTCGTGAGGAACCGACGCGCCCGAGCGGAATTCGTTCAACGAAAAACAGAATTTTTTTACCGGCCCCGATGGCCGACATGGTTGTTTCTAGCAACGCACACGGGAATTGCAAAAGGTTTTTTGGTAAAACGCATAAGGTTTTCACCCCGGCATCGTTTTTCACGGACCGAAACTTGAAGTGACCGTTTACAAACTCCGGCCGGATGTGGAGTCACGCCGACCTTTACAGCGCTGCATCTTCGGCCAATCTAAGCACCATGAAAACAAGGCCCGCCGTTCTCCTGACGCTGTTCCTTTCGATCACGCTGCTGATGTCACCGCCAGCGTTCGCGGCTTCGGCCTCCGCTTCGTCGAAGCGTTCCAAAACGCCGGGCGTGGAGATGGCGCAGACGTTGTCAATGCTGACCGGTGTGGCCATCTCACCGCTTCTGGGAGTGGGAGCCGTGGGTGCCTATCAATGGTTCAAAGCAGAAACTCCGGAGCAGAAGGCCAAGCTGCACTGGTATGCCCAGCCTGTTTTCTGGGTTTCCGCACTTATTCTGGTGGCGCTCTGCTTCATCAAGGACACCGCCGGCACCGCACTACCGACAGCGCTCAAGAAACCGCTCGATATCGCAGACACGATCGAAAACAAGATCAGCGGCCTTGTCGCCACCGGTGCGTTTGTGCCCCTGGCCATTTCTCTTTTCGAACAAACCAACCCGGGCGATGGCGCCATGTTGAGCAGTCTTGGGTTTGCCGCTGTGGATCTGACTTCGCTTTACAATGTCGTGATCATTCCCGTTGCGATGATCGCGTTTTTCATCGTGTTTCTCGCCTCCAACGCCATCAACATCCTCATTCTCCTGAGCCCGTTCACAACAGTGGACGCAGCATTGAAGGCGTTTCGCGGCGCCGTCCTCGCCAGCGTTGCGGTGACGGCGTGGGCCAATCCGTGGGTGGGAGCGATCTGGTCGTTGATCATCATTGTCTTCGCTTATTTCATCGCGGGCTGGTCCTTCCGGCTGTCGCACTTCGGACTCGTCTTTGTCTGGGATTTTGTCACACGCCGCTGCAAACGCTTCGTGCCGGATAAAACGGAGAACAAACTGTTTCTCGGACGAAAGGTGGAAGGCGTTCCGGCCCGCACTTACGGAAAACTCAGTCGGAACGAGAACGGACGGCTCACACTGCGGTATCGTCCGTGGCTGATTTTTCCCGAGCGAAGAATCGAACTGCCCGAAGGCACGTATGCGGTGGGATGCGGCTTTTTCTATTCCGAAATCCAGCGTGTGGAGGGAGATGAAACAAAAACAGTTCTCCTCCTGCCACCACGCTACCTCGATCACGAGACTCAGGTCTCCGAAATCTACGGCCTCGCAGGTACACGCGAAGTCGGACTGAGAGCCGCATGGTCGTGGTTGAGCGGGATGTTCAGAGGCAAACCCGAAGCGGTGCCGGCCTGAATCGTCGCGAGCAAAGCTCGAAAATTTGTTTATAACCGCAAAGAACGCAGAGAGCGCAAAGTGATGGTTTGAAAACAGCAAACTGTTTGCTTCGTTCTTTGAGTTCTTTGAGTTCTTTGCGGTGAATCGATTCCGAAAAAGAAATTTCAAGAACCGCTGACCAGCTGTTTGAGATCGGCCGCGAACGTATCCACGTCCTCAGGTGTCGTATCCCAGCTGCACATCAGACGTGCGTAGTCGAAACCAACATTTGTGTAAAACTTCCAGCCGCGCTCGTACATCGCCTGCACGATTTCATCGGGAATCGATGCAAACACCGCATTGGTTTCCGGTGGGAAGGCGATGCGGATTCCCGGCAGATTTTGAATCGCCGATGCAAGTCGCGACGCCATGCTGTTCGCGTGCCGGGCGTGTTTGATCCACGCGCCGTCCTTCAGCATTCCGACCCACGGCGCTGAGAGAAATCTCATCTTGGACGCAAGCTGTCCGCCTTGCTTGCAACGGTAATCGAATTCTTTGGCAAGTTCGCGGTTGAAGAACACCACTGCCTCCCCGATTGCGATTCCGTTCTTCGTTCCGCCAAAGCTCAATACATCCACGCCTGACTGCCATGTCAGTTCCTTGGGCGTGACACCGAGCGCTGCCACGGCATTGGCGAATCGCGCGCCATCCATGTGAATTCTCAACCCACATTTCCGCGCGATGCCCCAGAGCTTCTTCAACTCATCCGGCGTGTAAACCGTGCCCGCCTCCGTTGCTTGCGTGAGACTGATTGCCCGCGGCTTGGGATAATGAATGTCGGTCCGCTTCAAAACCGCCTTTTCGATCGAATCGGGAGCGATCTTTCCGTTCTCGCCAGGCAGCAACAGCACCTTGGTTCCGTTCGCGAAGAATTCCGGCGCGCCACATTCAGACACCTCGATGTGCGCCAGCTCGTGGCACAGAATGCTGTGGTAACTCTGGCAAAGCGAAGCGAGTGAAAGTGAGTTCGCCGAGGTTCCATTGAAGACGAAAAACACTTCGCAATGCGTTTCGAACACGTCGCGAATCAGATCGGCGGCACGTTTCGTCCAGGCGTCGTCACCGTAGCTGACGTCGTGTCCGGCGTTCGCCTCCAGCATGGCCGCGAGCGCTTCGGGACAGATGCCTGAATAATTGTCGCTCGCAAACTGACGTGGCCTGAATGTTGCCATGCTGCGACTTTACCGCACCCTTCGCGTGAGAAAAGCGAATTGAAAAATGGAGGACCGAAGAAGAATCAGTCCTCGCCCTTGTCTATGTCTTCGATTCCGTGAATGTGATCTTCCGGCTTCTTTTCCGTCAGCACGCGCCAGATGCACCAGCTGAAAAGAACCAGCACGAAACCCACCGACACTGACATCGTAAACCAGCCGCCCGCAGTCATGCTTTTGTCTCCTTTGAACGGTTGTTGTTGCCGGCCTTGTCCCATCGTCGCCCGGCCGCAGCGGTTGTGATGATGAAGAAAACGATGATCAGAACGATCAGCCCCACGCTCATGCGCGCGACGGAACTGCCTTCGCTGGAAATCAGATCCGTGACGTAGCCGGTCGGCTTGAACTCACCTGTTTTAGGATTCCATCCAAACACATTGAACAGAACCCAAAGCGCAAAAATCGTGAGCAGATAGAGAGGACAGATGTATTTGATGATCGGTTTAAAGAAGCCGGGTATTCGCATCGACGCGCCCTTGTGCGCCTCTTCCCAGCCTTTCTCAATTCCTAGCACCCAGCCAAAGACAATGATCAACACCGTCGCCAGCACGAAGATCAGAAACGTTCCAACCCAGAAATCAATCGTGTCGAGCGCCTTGATGTCCTTGCTGAAATAAACGATGAAAAGTGTCCCGAGCGCGGTGATCAATCCAAGCAGGCTGACTGATTGCTTCCGGTTCAGCCCGAGCCCTTCTTCCAGAAAGGCGATTCCAGGTTGCAGCATTGAAAGCGAGCTGGTGATCGCTGCCAGGAACAAAAGGAAGAACCACGCCGCGCCGAAAAATTGCGACGCCGGCATCTTGGAGAAGACCAGCGGCAAAACCTTGAATCCGAGTCCGAACGTTCCCTGGCCCACAACTCCGGCGGCTCCGAGGAAAATGAACGCCGCAGGCACCGTGATCATGCCGCCCAGACCGACTTCGCAAAATTCATTCGCGCTGGTTGCCGTCAATCCGCTCAGCACGATGTCATCCTTTTCCCGGAGATAACTGGAGTAGGTGATGATGACGCCGAACCCGACTGAAAGTGAGAAGAAGATCTGTCCCGCCGCCGCCAGCCAGAGTTGCGGATTGGCGAGTTGCGTGCCGATGTCGCCCGGATTCCACATGAAACCGAGACCGTTGAGAATATTCTGATCAGGCTTGGCAGGATCCGGCGTTCCGAGGGTCAGCACCCGCACAAGCACGATGATCGCGAGCAGGATCAGCGCGGGCATGCCCCATTTGCAGAAGGTTTCAATTCCTTTTGAAATTCCGCGATAAATGATGATGAAATTCAACGCGAACACGATCACGAGAAAGATCACCACCTGATTACTTCCGCCCGAAATCGTGAGTCCATCCTTGGTCGCACCTACGAATCGCGCCCAGAAATCTCCGTACGCCGCGACATCGTTTCCCAAATTCAAATGGCCTGTCGCGGAGAACCAGGCATATCCCAGGCACCAAGCCTCGATATAGACGTAATACATGTAGATCGTCACCGGGATGACGGCGCCGAGAACGCCGATGTATTTGCCCACCGGATGGCGGATCAGGGCATAAAAAATTCCCGGGCTTGAACGAAATCCCTTTTGTCCTGCGTAACGTCCCAGCGTCCACTCCGCCCAACAGATCGGTATCCCCAGAATCAGTAGCGAAATGAAGTAGGCGATCATGAACGCCCCGCTGCCGTATTGCGCGGCCAAACCGGGGAAACGCAGGAAATTGCCGAGCCCGACAGCACTCCCGGCCACGGCCATGATGACACCGAGGCGGGAACTCCAGCATTCACGGAACTTGCCAGTGGTCATTGATGCAGAGGTTCTACAGATGATCCGCCGGAATCGCCAGCTGGAATTGACACCGTGGCTGAAAATGGCCGGTGGAGCTGGGCTGCCGACGCTTCAAATCGGCCGTTTGATTTCCAACCGAACCCAAACTAAAACTCCTCACCTGAACGATGAATCCATTTCAACGACTGGGCCGAAAGTTCCATGGAAACCATTTGACGCCGGATGATACCATACTTACCGTTCGGTAGGTTTTTCCAGGTATGCCGCCCGTCGCCAGTAATATCTCTGAAACGCGCGAAGAAATTCTCCGCGCCGCGCTCAAGCATTTTGCCAACAGCGGCTATTCCGGCGCGTCTGTCCAGGAGATTGTGGATGACGCCGACGTCTCCAAGCCGACGCTTTATTATTATTTCAAGGACAAGGCCGGACTTTTTCAGGCACTGGTCAATGAGGCGCACGACGAGCGGTATCGTCTCATGCAGGCTGCGGTGCGGAAAGCTTCAGATCTCAAGACCCAATTGATCGAAATCCTGACCTGCCTCTTTGATTACCTTCACAAAAACCGGGAGTTGATGCGCATTGCATTCTCTTCGGCTTTTGCCGCGCCGGGCGAAATGCCCCAGGGCGTTCGGTGCAACGACAAGTGCGAGCGCAACTTCGAGTTCATCCATTCGCTGATGAAGAAGGGGCAGGCCGATGGAACGCTCGACCGCAACTTTGACAGCCGGGAACTCGCGTTCGGGTTCTACGGGCAGGTAAACTCTTATCTCGTCAGCCAGCTCATCATGCCTGAATGTGCGCTTGATCGGAACACGGCGGGCCGCATCGTTCAGCTGTTCCTCTCGGGCGCCGCCGCGAAAAAGCGCGGCAATCACTGACTCTCAGAAAGAAGGAAAATGAAACGGAAAATCGCAATAGCCATCATTATTGTTGTCGTCGTTTTCGGCGGACTTGCGGGAATAAAGGTCCTCCAGATTCAGACACTCCTTGCTGCAGCCAAAACCATGACTGCGCCACCAGAGGCGGTTTCCTCCGCGACCGCCAAAGAAGAGGTCTGGCAGGAAACTTTGGAAGCGATCGGCTCCATCACTGCAGTTCAGGGCGTTTCCATCACTCCTGAAGTTGCCGGCACGATCAGCGAAATTGCTTTTGAATCCGGCGCGATGGTTAAGAAGGGCGATCTTCTCGTCCGCCTCGACACCTCGACCGAGGAAGCCCAGCTTCGCGCAATCGAAGCGCAGGCCAACCTTGCCCGCATCAACGCCGAACGCATCCGCCAGCTGCGCGCCGATAACACCGTTTCGCAGTCGGAACTCGACACCGCCGAGGCCACGCTGAAGCAGGCGCAGGCCAACGCCGACGCCATCCGGGCCGCCATTGAAAAGAAAACGATCCGCGCTCCGTTCAGCGGCAGGCTGGGAATCCGCCAGGTCAATCTGGGCGAATATCTCGACACTGGAAAACAGATCGTTTCGCTCCAGGCGCTCACGCCGGTTTACGCCGACTTCTGGCTGCCGCAGCAGGATCTCGCGAAGATCAAGACCGGGATGCGGGTTCTGGTGACGACCGATACCTACACGAACCAGACTTTTGAAGGCGTGCTGACCGCGATCAATCCCGACCTCAACGCCACCACGCGCAGCATCCGGTTGCAGGCGACGCTCGAGAACACGAATCAGCTTCTTCGGCCCGGCATGTTTGCCCGCATCGAGGTGCTTCTTCCTGTCGAAGAAAAGGTTCTCGTCATTCCGGCCACAGCGATCCTGAGCGCGCCCTATGGTGACTCGGTCTATGTGATCGAAAAATCGACCAACGCCGCCACGGACGGGCTGGTGGTGCGCCAGCAGTTCGTGAAAACCGGCCGTGGACGTGGCGATTTCATCTCCATTCAGAACGGCCTTAAGGTGGGTGAAAAAGTCGCTTCCTCCGGCGTTTTCAAACTCCGAAACCGCATGCCCGTGGTTGAGAACAACGAAGTCGTGCCAAGGGCCTCGGAAGCGCCGCGCCCGCCCGATCGCTGATGCTCCCCCGAACGCTTCCAAAGGGAAATAAATGAAGTCGATCACAGACATTTTCATACGCCGGCCCGTGCTGGCTCTGGTGGTGAACCTGATCATCCTGATCGCAGGGTTCACCGCCATCAAAACGCTGAACGTCCGGCAATATCCGAAGAGCGAGAACGCCACCGTGACCATAACGACGGTTTACGTGGGCGCGAGCGCCGAACTGGTCCGCGGATTCATCACGCAACCGCTCGAACGCGCGATCGCCGCCGCGGACGGCATCGAATACCTCCAATCCAGCAGCGCGCTCGGTCTGTCCACCATCACCGCCCGCCTGCGCATCAACTACGACGCGAACAAGGCGCTTTCCGAAATCAGTTCCAAGGTGAACCAGGTGCGCGGCGACCTGCCGCCGGAAGCGGAGGTGCCGATCATCAACATCGAAACAGCGGACTCCCGTTTCGCGTCAACCTACCTGAGTTTCACGTCCGACATCCTCGAAGCGAACCAGATCACCGATTATCTCGTTCGAGTGGTTCAACCGCGATTATCTGCGCTGGAAGGCGTGCAGCGGGCGGACATTCTCGGCGGACGCACCTTCGCCATGCGCATCTGGCTCAAGGCCGATCGCCTGGCCGCCTACAACATCAGCCCGAATCAGGTTCGCGAGGCGCTTGCCGCGAACAACTATCTTTCCGCCGTCGGCCGCACGAAAGGCGCGCTGGTCCAGGTGAACCTCACCGCCAATACCGATCTCCGCTCCGTCGAAGAGTTTCGCAACCTGGTCATCCGCCAGTCTGGCGATCAGCTCGTTCGCCTGAGCGACGTGGCGGATGTTGTTCTCGGCGCGGAAGACTACGATTCTGAAGTCCGCTTCAATGGCGAACGCGCAGTCTTCATGGGCGTCTGGGTTCTTCCCAATGCCAACTCGCTCGATGTCATCAAGCGCGTCCGGGCGGAAATGGACGCGATTCAGGCGGAACTGCCCACGGGCCTCACCGGAAAGATTGCTTACGATGCGACCCAATACATCGACGACGCCATCAATGAAGTGATCAAGACGCTCTGCGAAACGCTGGTGATCGTCGCGATCGTGATCTTCCTGTTCCTTGGATCACTCCGATCGGTGCTCATTCCACTCGTTGCAATTCCTGTTTCGCTGATTGGCGCTGTCTTCCTGATGCAGATCTTCGGATTCTCGCTGAACCTCCTGACGTTGCTGGCCATTGTGCTCTCGGTCGGGTTGGTCGTCGATGATGCCATCGTCGTCGTCGAGAACGTCGAACGCCACATTCGTGAAGGCCAGACACCGATCAAAGCAGCCTTGCTCGGCGCGCGCGAACTGGTCGGTCCGATCATCGCCATGACGATCACGCTCGCCGCGGTTTATGCGCCGATCGCGTTTCAGGGTGGTCTTACTGGATCGCTGTTCCGTGAATTCGCGCTGACGCTTGCCGGCGCCGTGTTCATCTCGGGCGTCGTTGCGCTCACGCTTTCGCCTGTCATGTCCGCAAAGCTGCTCAAGGGCGGACACGAGGAGGAAGGTTTGGTGGGACGAATCAATCACGGTTTCGACCGTTTGCGCCGGGTTTACGCTCGCGTGCTGGACATCACGCTGAACGCGCGGCCTGCGGTTTACATCATCTGGATCGTGCTAAGCCTTCTGTCGGTTCCGATGTTCATGTTTTCGTCGGCTGAACTCGCGCCGACCGAAGACCAGGGTTTTGCGCTTGGAATCATCACGGCGCCGGCCGATGCCACGATCGACCAGACCGTGTTTTACACGGACGAAGTGAATCGCCGCCTTCTCAAGGTTCCGGAAGTGGACCGCACGTTCCAGCTGACGATGCCCGACAACGGCATTTCCGGAATGGTGCTCAAGCCGTGGGGCAATCGCGAACGGAGCGTGTTCCAGATCGTGCCGGAGGTGCAACAGGCAGTGAGCGAAATCCCGGGCATTCGCACCTTCTTCGTCACACCGGCCGCATTGCCGGGCGGCGGTGACATGCCGGTGGAGTTCATCATTTCCTCGACGGCTGACCCTCAGGAAATTCTGCAGTTCGCACAGCAGATTCAGGAAAAGGCGGCGACGAACGGGATGTTCGCATTCCCGCCTGAAATCGACACGAAGATCGATCAACCGGAAGTCGAACTCGAACTTGATCGTGACAAGGTTGCCGCGCTGGGACTCGACATGCAGAGCATTGGCGCCGATCTCGCCGCGCTGGTCGGCGGCAATTACGTGAACCGCTTCAACTTCGGCGGCCGCAGCTACAAGGTCATTCCGCAGATGAAACGCGCCGATCGTCTGACGCCCGACCAGTTGAAGAACACCTACGTGCGCGGTCCGCAGGGAGACATGATCCCGCTGGAAACTTTCGCGAAGCTGAACCGGCACACAACGCCGCGCTCGCTCAACCGCTTCCAGCAGCTGAACGCGGTGAAGCTCAGCGGCGTGCCGATCCGTCCGCTGGATGAAGCGTTGAAATTCCTGGAAAGCGAAGCGGCGGCCATTTTGCCCACGGGCTACAAGCTCGATTACACGGGTGAATCACGTCAGCTCCGCACGGAAGGCAACAAGTTCCTGCCCGCGCTCGCGCTGTCGATCATCCTGATCATTCTCGTGCTCGCGGTTCAGTTCAACAGCTTCCGCGATCCGTTCATCATCATTCTCGGATCGGTTCCGCTCGCTTTGTTCGGCGCGCTGATCTTCACCTTCCTGAAGTTCCCGAACCCGCAGATGGCGTTCTGGACCGATGGCTGGACGACCACGTTGAACATCTACGCGCAGGTCGGTCTGGTGACGCTGGTCGGTCTGGTCTCGAAGAACGGAATTCTGATCGTGGAATTTGCGAATCAGCTGCAGCGAACCGGCATGGACAAAATCTCCGCCGTACGCGAAGCGGCGCTGGTGCGTCTCCGTCCGGTGCTGATGACCAGCGTTGCAACCGTCGCGGGTCACTTCCCGCTCACACTGGTGAGTGGCGCCGGTGCGGCGGCTCGTAATTCCATCGGTATTATCGTCGTCGCCGGAATGGCGCTGGGAACAATCTTCACGCTGCTCGTGATTCCGTCGCTCTATGTGCTGATTGCGAAACAGCATCAGAAAGACGAAGCGCACATGCCGCAGGATGCGATTGCGGAACCCGAAACGGTTCCAGCGAAGTGATCAATCGGACAGTTTGAACACAACGCGCGGAGCGAAACTCCGCGCGTTGTTTTTTTAAGCCGATGAGAAGCGAATTATTTGGCGAAATTGCTCCAGGAGGTTTTCCGCATGTCGCCGGTATTGGCGAAGGTCTGATGCAGTCCAAACGCGGCGCTCAATGTCTGCGGCGAATGCGATGAACCCGCCATCTTCACATAGTCGCGAAGCAGTCCCTTGTAGTCCGGATGCGCACAGTTCTGGATGATCGCCTCCGCGCGTTGCATCGGACTCTTGCCGCGAAGATCGGCGACGCCCTGTTCAGTGATGATGATCTGCACCGAGTGTTCGCTGTGATCGAGGTGGCTGACGAGCGGGACGATGGTGCTGATCTTTCCATCCTTGGCGGTTGAAGGACACGTGAAGATCGACAGGAAGGCGTTGCGAGCGAAGTCGCCGGAGCCGCCGATGCCGTTCATCATGTTTCGGCCAAGCACATGCGTGCTGTTCACGTTGCCGGCAATATCGACTTCGATCGCCGTGTTCACCGAAATGATTCCCAGCCGGCGGACAATTTCCGGACTGTTGCTGATCTCCTGCGGACGCAGCAGCATCTTGGGCCGGAAGAATTCCAGGTTCTCGTAAATGTCCTTCAAGGTCGGTGTCGTGACGGTGAGCGAGCAGCCGCTGACGAAACGAATTTTTCCCTGCTTCATCAGGTTCACCACGGCGTCCTGAATCACTTCCGTGTACATCTCGAACACGGGAATGTCGGCATTCTCGCCCATCGCCTTCAAAACAGCATTCGCCGTGTCGCCGACACCGGACTGCACGGGCAGGAAGGATTTTGGAATCAACCCGCGGCGGGATTCCGATGCCAGGAATTCCGCCACATTGCGGCCGATCTTCGCGGTGGTTTCTGCGATTTCACTGAACGAACCGGCTTCGTCCGGCGCGTTGGTTTCGACGATACCGACGATCTTCTTTGGGTTCACCTTGATCACCGGCGCGCCGATGCGATCCGATGGGCGGAAGATCGGAATGGGATTCCGATAAGGCGGATCTTCCGGTTCATAGACGTCATGAAGTCCGCGCAATGAAGCCGGGTGAAAACGGTTCAGTTCGATGATGATCTTGTCCGCAACACGGCAGTAGGTCGGGGCGGCGCCGACCGATGACGTGAGTGTAATCTCGCCGCTCGGAGAGATGTCCGCCGCTTCAACCACGGCAAAATGCACGGGTCCGAGAAATCCGTAACGGATGTTCTGCGGCGCCATGGAAAGGTGCATGTCGAAGAACTGCGCGCGGCCTTCGTTGATGCTTTTGCGGAGTGTTGGATCGGATTGATACGGCGTGCGGAATTTGACGGCGTCCGCCTCGGCGAGCGAACCGTCGAGCGATCTGCCGGTTGAAGCGCCGGTCATGACGCCAATCTGAAACGGCTTTCCTTCCGCGTGCAGCTTCTTGGCGCGGGCGCCGATCGCCTTTGGCACTTCCTTCGCCGCTCCGGCCGGAGTGAAACCGCTGAATGCCACCGTGTGATCGTGTTGAATCAGTTCTGCCGCTTCCGCGGCGGTAAGTTTTGGATACGCGTTCATGATAAATTTCCAATCTGTTGCGACGGGCTGTGGCGGTCTGTGCCTGCGATCGCCGACTCCAACAGCGTCACGTCACAATCCCGGTGCCAATTCCAGGACTTCAGGCCTCAGTTCAGTTCCCGAAGCAGCTTCACCTGATGCGATTCAAAGGCCCGCACATGGCGGCTCTCGTCACGCAGCAGCAATCGTCCGGATTCATCCACCCCACAGAACCACCCGGTTTCCTCCGTGCCATCGAGGTCCAGCCTCACCTTCAGCGAATGATCCCACATCGAGTTGATCCGCGGGCAAAGCAGCATCATTCCGGCTTGATGCAGTTCGTTCACCACGCTGCGAAGCGATTTCAACAGGACCTCAACGATCTCGTCCGGACCCGGTGTTTTCGGCAGAAGATCCGCAAGGCGCGTCGCGACAGGCTTGAGCGTGGGATCGTGCGCGGCAGGTTCGTTGGAAATGTTCAAACCGATTCCAACCACGGCGCGCAGGGGATCAAAACTATCGACAAGCAGGCCCGCCAGTTTTTTCTCGCCGATCATGACATCGTTGGGCCAGCGCAGTCGGATGTTCTGCACGCCCAGGCCGCGCAATGCTTCAATCACTGCCAGCCCCGCCGCCAGCGGCAGAAGTTCGCGTGTCTGCTTTTCGCCCGAAGGAACAACCGCTGAGAACCAAAGTCCGCCGCGATCCGAAACCCAGCTGCGTTGAAACCGTCCGCGCCCCGCGGTTTGCGTTTCGGCGCGAACGGCGTGCCACGCAGGCAGCGATGCGGCGACGAGATTGGTGGAATCGACCTGTTCGAACTCGATCAGCTTCCATCCATCAACCATTCGCTCCGATGCATTTGCCGGCAGGACGCGATGTGGACTGGAAACGCAGGTGTTCACGCAGTATGGGGCAGGCTTCCGAGCCCGCGTTCAAGCGGCGCTTTCGAGCGCCGTGTTGTTGTCAATTTCTCGAAATGCCCGCCGGCATCGGGATTCACCGAACCTGAAAGCCCGGTGAATCCGCAGACTTGAAAGTCTGTCCTGTGATCGTGAGGTTTGCCGGTTCCCAATCGCATCCGGTCATCCGATCGTAACAAGCGCCTGGCCTTCTTCGACCACGGCGCCCACCTCGGTTTTCACCGCGGTGACTTTGCCGCTCTTTGGCGCGAAGACGAACGTGTTCATCTTCATCGCTTCCAACGTCAGCAGATGATCGCCTTCCTTGACCTCCTGGCCGGCCTGAACCACCACCGCTGTGACACGTCCGGACAATGGGCTGGGAACATCTCCAGCTCCGGCGGGTCCAGCCGGTTTCGGTGCAGCTGCGGGCGCAGGCGCGGGCGCGGCCGCCGGGGCAGGCGCCGGCGATGCAGCCGCCGCCGGCGCTGAGGTCGGCGGCGCAATGGGAGGAGGTGTGGCTGCCGTCGGGGCAGCGGATTCTTCCGGCACCTCGACTGTCACGTCGTATGCGATGCCATCTACAGTTACTCGAAGTCTTTTGATCATGGGAAATCAGGGTTAACGGACACGATGGGACATGAAGATTTGCGTGCGGCCTTCCACGGCCCACACGTTCAGATGTGGAACAACGGGCACGGTGACCTGCTGCACCGACACGAGCCGGTAAGGCCGATCGAGTGCGACGGAAACCGCCGCCGCAATCACCGCCGCGATCTGTGAACCGACGGCCGTGGCCACTTTGTGTGCTCCGATCGGCTGGGTACCTGCGGCACCGACGCCCGCGTGCGCACGTCGCGCGGCTTCGACCAGATCGGCCGCCTGCCGCAACGCATTCTGCACGTCTCCGTGGCGGGCGGAATCGTCCAGCCGGGCTGCCACGCGGTGCAGCAGCACCAGCGCTTTGCCCAGGCTGGCCTCGGCCGCAGCCACGCCATCATTTGGATTTGTTGAATCGCTCATGGCTCAATCAGTTGAGGCTTACAGCGGAATCGTGCCGTGTTTCTTCGGCGGCCGTGTTTCGCGTTTGCTGAGAATGTTCCGCAGCGCCAGCGCAACCGTGGCGCGGGTTTCAGCCGGACTGATCACGTCCGTGATCATCGCCTTCTTCGCTGCTTCATAAGGCGAGCAGAAATGATCGCGGTACTCGGCAACGAGTCTGGCTTCTTCCTTCTTCGGATCGGCGGCGGCAGCGATCTCGCGCTTGTAGAGAATCTTCACCGCGCCTTCCGCACCCATCACCGCTATCTCCGCCGTCGGCCAGGCATAAACCGCATCCGCGCCCATGTCCGCACTGCACATCGCGAGGTAAGCACCACCGTAGGCTTTGCGGAGAATGACCGTGATTTTCGGCACGGTGGCCGATGCGTAGGCGAAGAGCATTTTTGCGCCATGACGAATGATGCCGCCGCGTTCCTGTTGAACACCGGGAAGGAAGCCGGGCACGTCCACGAGGTTCACGATCGGGATGTTGAACACGTTGCAGAAACGGATGAACCGTGCGGTCTTGTCCGAGGCATCAATGTCCAGCGTTCCGGCTTTCACCGCGGACTGATTCGCAATGATGCCAACCACGATGCCTTGAATGCGGGCGAAACAGATCACCACGTTCTTGGCAAACTCGGCCATCACTTCAAGGAAATCGCCGCCATCCACCAGCCGCGCGATGATCTTTTTCACATCGAGCGGATCCTTCGCGTTCTCCGGGACGAGATTGTTCATTTCCGGATCGGGCGCGAGATCGATCTGCGGCGCCGGCGTGTGCGGCGGGTCCATGACGTTGTTGGACGGCAGATACGAGAGCAGCTTCTTCGCAATGCGGATGGCGTCGGCGTCATTTTCAGCGATGAAATGAACGTTGCCGCTGACACTGGCATTGGCAGTCGCGCTGCCGATCTCCTCCATCGTGCATTTCTGGCCGGTGACAGCCTGAATCACTTCCGGTCCGCAGATGAACATGTTTGCGCTGCCTTTCACCATGATGATGAAATCCATCAAGGCCGGCGAATACGCCGCGCCGCCGGCACACGGACCGGCGATGATCGCAATTTGAGGAACCACGCCCGACACCAGCACATTTCGGAAGAAGACCTGGCCATAACCCGAGAGAGAATCGTCGCCTTCCTGAATGCGCGCGCCGCCGGAGTCGTTGAATCCGATGATCGGGCAGCCGGCCTTGAGGGCGTAATCCATGATGTCGCAAATCTTCTTCGAATGAATGCGGCCGAGCGATCCGCCGCTCACGGTGAAGTCCTGGCTGAACGCCGCCACCGCGCGTCCGTCAACCAGTCCGGTTCCGGTCACCACGCCGTCGCCGGGCATCGATTTGTTTTCGAGGCCGAAGTTGTGGCAGTCGTGATCGGCATGCATGCCCCACTCCTGGAACGTGCCGGACTGATACAGTGCATCCAGCCGGTCGCGCGCGGTCATCAGACCTTTGGCGCGGCGCGCTTTGAGTTTTTCTTCACCGCCGCCTGCGCGGGCTGCGGCACGTTTTTTCTCCAGCTCTTCCAACAATGTTTTGCTTATGGCCATAAATTCAGGATTTGGTTAACCACGGATGAACACAGATAAACACCGATAGGAGCGCGGCTCTATGAGCCGCAGCATCTGAACAACTGTCGCTGCCGGTAGATGAATCAGCACTCCAACAGGCAACCAGCTGCGGGTCGCAGACCCGCGCTCCGTTGAATCTGTGTGCATCTGTGTCCATCTGTGGTTGTGTTAAAATCTGCTCAATGACTGCAGCAGCAGCCTCCGTCCTTCGGCGCGCAGAATTCCGTCAGCACGCCGAACGTTGATTTGGGATGCAGGAAGGCAACGAGCTTGTTTGCCGCGCCTTCGAACGGTTTTTCGTGAATCAGCTTCACGCCCGCGTCCGCCGCCTGCTTGAGCTGCGCTTCAATGTTGTCCGTTCCGAATGCAATGTGATGAATGCCGCCGGCGGGGTTCTTCTCGAGAAACTTCGCGATCGGGCTTTCCGGGTCGGTGGGTTCGAGCAATTCAAGATGCACCTCGCCGCAGTTGAAAAATGCGGTGCGGACTTTCTGCGACGCCACTTCCTCGCGATGCTCGCACTTCAGGCCGAGCGCCTTTTCGTAGTACGGAATGGCTTCATCCAGTGACTTCACCGCGATGCCGAGATGGTCGATTTTCTTGATCATAAATTCTTCGTCCGATGACACAGCGGAGCTGCCGCTCCACCTTCAGGTTCGATCCTCGTGAGGGTTCCGTCCTACCGGGATTTGCGAAAGTCTGGGACTCATTTGGCTCCCCCTTCCCGATGTGCCTGAATCAACTCCGCCGCGGCGCGCACCGCGGTCATTTCGCCGCGGATCAACGCCTGCCGAACTTCGGGCAGTTTCGCGTTCACGCGGGGATCTTCGTAAAAGCGGCGTTTCAGTTCGTCCTCAATCAACGACTCGAGCCACGAGAAATTCTGTTCCTGACGCCGGCGCGCAACGGTGCCCTTCGGTTCGAGTTCGCTATAAAACTTCTCAACGACCTCCCAAAGCTCCGGCACGCCTTCACCTGTCAGTCCGGCGCATAGAACAACATCCGTTTTCCATCCCGGCGTGGCGGATTGGAGATAATGCAGCGCGGCGCTCTGATCCTGCTTCGCAAGCTCGGCTTTGATCCGGTTCTCGCCATCCGCCTTGTTGATGGCGACCAGGTCGGCCATCTCGACAATGCCCTTTTTGATTCCCTGCAGCTCGTCGCCTGCACCGGGCAGGAGCAGCAACAGGAAGAAATCGACCATGGAGCGCAGCGCGATTTCGGTCTGACCGACACCCACGCTTTCCACGAGAATCGTTCCGTAACCTGCAGCTTCACAAAGCAGCATGGTTTCGCGCGTGCGTCGTGCAACACCGCCAAGGCTCTGACCGGTCGGCGAAGGACGAATGAAGGCGTTCTCCAGCTGGCAAAGTTTTTCCATCCGCGTCTTGTCGCCGAGAATGCTGCCGCCGGAACGGGAACTGGTCGGATCGATCGTCAGCACCGCGATCTTTTGTCCGCGTTCGACAAGAAAGGTTCCGAGCGATTCGATGAACGTGCTTTTGCCGACACCTGGGACACCGGTGATGCCGACGCGTTTTGCCTTGCCGGTGTGCGGCATGACGCGATGCAACACCTCCTGAGCCATGCTTTCGTGCAATCGGGAAGTGCTTTCAACGAGCGTGATCGCGCGGGCGAGAATCGAGCGGTCTCCAGCAAGCACACCGGAAACGTAATCCGCCACCGTGAGCTGACGCGGCCGTCGCGGAGGAGTGGGCGTGGGGGCGGACTCGGTCATGAGAACCTCCTGCACCCGACGGGAGGACGGCGCTTTTGCGCCACCGCGGAAGTATGGGCGCCGGGGCACCGCCACCCTACCAAATTGATGGAGGCCGGCCCAAATGCTTCCGCCATCCTCTCCTCCGCGCGCAGCGGAAGAGAGGGGGCGGATCGCGCGGATCGGGCGAACGCACATACGCCCGGTCCGATGGTCATGGTCAGCTCTATAGCCATCTCGCTTCATTACCCCAACGTCTGATTCAACTGGGTCAGGATTTCCTTGGCCGCATCAGGAATGAATGTGCCGGGGCCGAACACCGCCGCGGCGCCGTTCGAACGGAGGAAGTCGTAGTCCTGCGGCGGGATCACGCCGCCGACGACGATCATGATGTCATCGCGACCGATCTTCTTGAGTTCGTCGCGCAGCTGCACGAGCAACGTCTTGTGTCCGCCGGCCAGCGAGCTGATGCCCACCACATGAACATCATTCTCCGCCGCCATGCGCGCAGCCTCTTCGGGCTGCTGGAACAACGGGCCGATGTCCACGTCGAAGCCGAGATCGGCGTAGGCCGTGGCCACCACTTTCGCGCCGCGGTCGTGTCCGTCCTGTCCCATCTTGGCGATGAGAATGCGCGGACGGCGCCCCTGTTTCTCGGCGAACTGATCGGTCAACTGGCGAACCTGCTGGATTTGCGGGTCGCTTCCAAATTCGGCTTGATAGACTCCACTCACGGATCGGATGACGGCTTTGTGACGGCTGAAATGTTTTTCGAGCGCGAACGAAATCTCGCCCAACGTCGCACGAACGCGTGCGGCTTCAACTGAGAGCGCCAGCAGGTTGCCTTCGCCGGTTTCCGCACAGCGCGTGAGCGCTTCGAGCGCGGCAGCCACCTTGGTGTTGTCGCGACCGGTCTTCACCTGCTGCAAACGCTTGATCTGAGCTTCGCGAACGGCGGTGTTGTCCACTTCAAGGACATCCAGCTGTTCGGCCTTTTCCAATCGCAGCGTGTTGACGCCAATGATCTGTTCCTTGCCGGAATCGATATGGGCCTGGCGACGCGCGGCAGCTTCTTCAATGCGCAGTTTCGGCAAACCGGTTTCGATGGCCTTGGCCATGCCGCCAAGCGATTCGACCTCCTGAATGTGACCCCACGCGCGGCGCATCAGTTCGTCGGTCAATGCTTCCACAAAGAACGATCCACCCCACGGATCGATGACTTTGCAGATGCCGGTTTCCTCCTGGAGCAACAATTGGGTGTTGCGAGCGATGCGCGCGGAGAAATCGGTCGGAAGCGCTATGGCTTCGTCGAGCGAGTTCGTGTGCAGCGACTGCGTGTGGCCCAGCGCTGCAGCCATCGCTTCGATCGCGGTGCGGGCGACGTTGTTGAACGGATCCTGTTCCGTCAACGACCAGCCCGACGTCTGCGAATGCGTCCGGAGCGCCATCGATTTCGGATTCTTGGGATCGAACTGCTTGATGAGTTTCGCCCAAAGCGCACGCGCGGCGCGCATCTTGGCAACTTCCATGAAGTAGTTCTTTCCCTGCGCCCAGAAGAACGAAAGCCGCGGCGCAAATGCGTCGATGTTGATGCCGGCCTTGATGCCGGTCCGGACGTATTCCAATCCGTCAGCAAGCGTGTAAGCCATTTCAAGATCGGCGGTCGCGCCCGCTTCCTGCATGTGATAGCCGGAGATCGAGATCGAATTGAACTTCGGCATGAACTTCGATGTGAAGCCGAAGATGTCCGCGATGATGCGCATCGAAGGAGCGGGCGGATAGATGTAGGTGTTCCGCACCATGTATTCCTTCAGGATGTCGTTCTGAATCGTTCCGGAGAGCTGTTCGAGCTTCGCGCCCTGTTCCTCCGCGGCGACAATGTAGAACGCCATGATCGGCAGCACCGCGCCGTTCATCGTCATGGACACCGAAATGCGGTCTAGGGGGATGTCCTTGAAAAGAACTTTTACATCCTCCACCGAATCAATCGCGACGCCCGCCTTGCCGACGTCGGCAAAAGCGCGCGGATGATCCGAATCGTATCCGCGATGCGTCGGCAGATCGAACGCGACTGACAAGCCCTGCTGGCCGGCGGCGATGTTGCGGCGATAGAACGCATTCGATTCCTCGGCGGTCGAGAAACCGGCGTATTGGCGCACCGTCCACGGCTTGGTGACATACATCGAGCCATAAGGTCCGCGCACGAACGGCGCGAGACCGGGCAGGCTGTCCAGATGTTCACAGCGTTCGAGATCTTTCGCTGTGTAGAGCGGTTGGAGATCGATCTGCTCGAGCGTTCGCGCCACCCATTGTTCGAGCGACGCGCCGGTTTCGGCTTCGAAATGCGCACGCCAGTCGGCGTAGCTCGTGTTGGCCGGTGTGCTGTCGAACTGGACCTGTGTGAAATCAGGGATGGTTTTCATGAATCAAATTGGAGCAATGTCGAAGTTCCGGGGATCGCGCCCTGTGTTTGAATTTCGTGCAAGGACCAGGCTGAGTGGCTTTGAATTTCTCGAGTCACAATGTTCGGCGCGGGGCGCGCCAAACTGAAGCCGGGGCGGCTGCGCTCCCCATTTTTGTTCTACGAAAACACTCATACGATTCCGAGCCTTTGATGCAATTTGCCGAGCAGTTCGAGCACGTCGGCACGAATGTGAATGAACTCGTCCACGCCCGCCTTTCTGTGAGCTTCAATCTGATCGGGCGGATAACCCGCGAGCACGACGATCACTTCCGGATTCTTGGTTCGAAGCGCGGCTACAAGCGGAGGAACCAGCGCGGGATAGTTTTCATCAACACTACAGATCACCGCGATCTGCGCTTTGGTTTTTGCAAATGCATCCGCTGCTTCAGCCGCGGTTGCAAAGCCGGTTCCGGCAATCACGTTGTATCCGCCCACGGCAAAGAAGCCGCGTGAGAACTCAGCCCGTGCGCGATATTCCTTCGGCGAACCCATCGTGCACAGAAACACCTGTGCGGGTTCGGTCTGGCGGTTCATTGCCGCACGAAGACGCTCAAATTGCGTCGCCGCGCGTGTGATGCAAACGGGAATGATCGGTGTGCCAGGCGCATCCTGAATCCGGATGGCTCGGGTGAGTTCACCCAATGTGGCTCCGGCAGCGACGGCATCCACGCAAACATCGAACAGCTGGGCGCCTTTCGCGCCGACAACACGCGAGAGCTGTTTCAGAACTTCCGCATTGGTTTCATCGTCGAGCGACGTGCGATGAGAAGTCACCTGCTGCACGCGGCGCTTGTGGAACGGTTCCGCGGAAACCGTGGTAACCGGCAGTGGTTTCTCGGCCGGATTGGCGTATTGATTCACGCCGACGATGGAATCGCGGCGACCGGCGACAGCCTTCAGTTTTTTTGCGGCAGTTTCAGCGACGGTCTTCTGCGGAAACCCGTCTTCCAGAGCCGCGCGCATGCCGCCGAGTTTCTCCACTTCCTGGAACAACGCCCAGGCGCGTTTTGCGAGTTCAGCGGTGAGCCATTCGACATACCATGAGCCACCGGCAGGATCGATCACGCTGTTGAGATTGCATTCCTTCTGCAGGATGAGCTGCGTGTTGCGCGCGATTCGCTGGCTGAAGTCATCGGGCGTTCGGATGACGTCATCGAACGCGCCAACCTGCATGCTTTCCACGCCGCCGAGAACGGCACTGAATGCCTCAACCGTTGTGCGAAGCATGTTGTTGTAAGGATCGACGGCGGTTTTGTTCCAGAGCGAGGTGCGGCCGTGGATTGAGATTTTTTTCGAAGTCTCGCTGCCACCGAGCGTGGTGATGATACGAGACCAGAGCATGCGCAGCGCGCGCAATTTGGCGATCTCGGTGAAGAACTGTTCGCCGACTGTGATCGCAAAGCGCATCCTCGGTGCGACGGTATCGACGTCCAATCCGCGTTTGTTCAGTTCGCGCAGGTATTCGAGTCCGGTTGCAACGGTGAAGGCCAGTTCCTGAACCGCGTTGCCGCCGGCTTCATGCCAGGCACGGCTGTGAACGCAGATCGTTTGAAGCTGGGGGGCACGTTCGGCGGCCCATGCGGTGAGCGTCGCCATTTCGTTGTAAGCGCCGTCCATGGATTGCGGCAGCTTGCCTTCATGGGACAACACTCCGAGCGGATCCATTTCGATGCAGCCACGGAGATTGGCGGGTGTTTTCTTTCGCTTGCGGGCGAGTGCGATGAGCACTGCGGCGAACGGCATTGCCGAAGCGCCGGAACGGACGAAGAGCGAAATTTTATCGAGATCGACTCCATCCAACGCGCGATCGAGATCATTCATCGTCGCGATGGAAAGCCCGCCCAGGCCGACTTCATGCGGTTGCGCCCAATCGGGGTCCTGACCGTTTCGAGTGGCGCGGTCGAGCACGATGTTGAGCGCGTTCAATCCGCGGGCGATGGAATTGCGCGCCGCTTCGTTGAACGCGGTCGGACTCGAAACCGCGATTTCCTGCGAGACGTCCCAGGGCTGTTTCACGTAACCGCTCGCCGTTGCACCGCGGACGAACGGCGCGAAACCCGGGAACGAGTTTACGTGCGGCAGATTGGCGATGTCGGAGCTGCGGTAGAGCGGCTGAAGTTTGATGCCCTCGTGCGTTTCAGTGTACATCTTCTTGTCGAATGGCGCGCCTTTCAGCTCGGCTTCGACAAGTTTGCGCCAGTCTTCGACGCTGACCGGCGCAAACTCTGCCAGCAGTTTTTCAAGCTCGGTTTTATTTTGAGGAGTCATAGAAAGTTGCTTTACCGATAGGGATGCGATCCCGTCTTCCAACTTTGAGTGAGCGCAAGGTTGGGAAGCGCGGCCGCCTCGGGCGCTGTCAGCCGCGCCCTCGTGGCTGACATCCAGCGCGTTGATTCATCCCGACGGGTCGAAACGTCCCCTGCCGCAGAGTTCAGCGCGAGGCGCGCTGAACTGCAGCTGGAGCGGCTGCGCTCCCCATCGGGATTCAATCTGGTTGCATCAGCGTCTGGCATGCTCGCTTTAATCCAGTGTTTCTACCGTCACGTTGTGGCGCTGGCCATTGACGGTGACGAACAGTTGTTTGCCTTTAGCGCCCGTTGTTCCAGCGGTTGCCGTGGGCGAGCCGGATGGAGCCGGAGCCGCAGGTTTGGCCGCAGGGGCCGGTGCCGAAGCGGTGGCTGTGGAAGCGCCGCCCGTTTTCGCCTTGTGAAGATCCTGCACCTGTTGCGGGAACATGGCGAAGAGCACGACAGTCTCGTCGTCCGTGGGCAGTCCTTTTTCGGCGGCCTGTTTGCGATAGGTTTCCATTCCTGGAGAAAGCAGGTCGGCGGGACGATCCGTGATCGGCTTCTTGCCCGACTGCTTTTCGACCTGCGCAAGCACGGCGGGATCGATCGGTCCGGGTGTGCGACCGTATTTGCCGAGCGCAATGTCCTGCGCGGGCTGGCAGATCATTTTCCAGCGGCCGAACTTCACATTCATCATGGCTTGCGTGCCAACGATCTGCGAAGTCGGCGTGACGAGCGGAATCCATCCGAGTGCTTCGCGCACCACCGGAATTTCGGCGACCACCTGGTCGTATTTGTCGGCCATGCCCTGTTCCTTCAATTGGGTGCGGAAGTTGGAGAGCATTCCACCTGGCACCTGATAGATCAGGATGTCGCTGTCCACACGTTCATTGGCCGGGCTCGTGAACTTGGAGAGTTCCTTGTAAACGCCTTCGAAATAGGTGCGCAGCTTCGCGAGCTTTTGAGTGTCGAAGTTCGGGCAACGCGGATGTCCTTCGAGCAGGGCGAGCATGCGCTGTGTGTCGGGCTGGGACGTGCCGTTGGCAAAGGGAGTGATGGAAACCTCGACACAATCCACGCCGGCATCAATGGCCGCAAGGTAGCTGGCAGCGCCCAGACCGGCGGTGTCGTGCGTGTGGATCGTGATCGGAATGCCGACCTTGCTCTTCAGTTCTTTGACGAGTTTGTAGGCGACCTGCGGCTGGATGATGCCTGACATGTCTTTGATGCCGATCGAATCGCAGCCCATTTTCTCCAGTTCCACCCCGAGCTTCACGAAGTTCTCCACGGTGTGAACCGGGCTGATCGTGTAGCAGAGTTCGCCGCGGGCGTGCTTGCCGTATTTCTTCGTGGCCTTGATGGCGGTCTGCAGGTTTCGAACGTCATTCAAGGCGTCGAAAATGCGGAGAATGTCCTGGCCGTTTTCGCAGGTGAGCCTGACGAACGTTTCGACGACATCATCGGGAAAGCTGGCGTATTGAACGATGTTCTGGCCGCGGAGAAGCATGAGTTGCGGCGTCTTGGGCGCGAGCTTCTTCAACGTGCGCAGACGGTCGAAAGGATTCTCGTTCAGAAACCGGAGGCACGAATCGATGGTGGCGCCGCCCCAGGTTTCGAGTCCGGCAAAACCCATTTCATCGAGAATTGGCGCCGGTTCGAGCATTTGCGCCGTGGCCATGCGGGTGGCCGCCATGGATTGATGACCATCGCGCAGGACTGTGTTGTTGAACAATACTTTCTTGGCTTTCATGAATTCGTGTCGGTTACGTTGTTGGCTCGCAAATCTCAGTTTCTATTCATTCAAATCTGCACGGCGGTGTGGGCGCCATCGGCCTGCGTGGAGTGCCGCAGGCGGTGGATCAGAACCGCCAATCCTTCCGCAAGGTCTTCCTTCTGAACCGTGACGTAGTCGGGAACGGTCAGTTTGACCGGAGCAAAGTTCCAGATGCCGCGGATGCCGCAGCTCACCATGCGATTCGCCACTTCCTGCGCCGATGAAGCCGGAGTCGTCAGCAATCCCAGCTCGATGTGTTTCTTCCCGGCAAACTCCGCCAGTGACTCCATCGCGTAGATCGGGCATTGATGAACGGTATTGCCGATTTTCTCCGGGTCCCGGTCAAAGGCGGCGACAATCTTCAATCGCAACGCATGGAAACGGCTGTATCCCAACAGCGCCGTTCCCAGACTGCCGCATCCGACGAGAATGGCCTCAGTCGAGCGATCCCAGCCGATGAAGCGTTCGATCGCATCAATCAGTTCGTTGATCCGAAATCCGAGTCTCGGTTTTCCGACAACTCCCGTGAACGCCAGGTCCTTTCGAACAATCACCGGTTCAAGGGAATGAACCGAGGAAAGAACCGTCCCCGAAACATACTCACGCCCTTCGGCTTGCATGGCTCGGAGCAGTTGGAGGTAGGAAGGCAAACGCCGGAGGCAGGCCACGCTGGCTTTGTGCGGGTTCCCATCACCGACATTTGCAGTCCTCTCAATCATGTCACCGCGTATCGATATTGATTTATCGTTACGTAATGGACGATACACCCGACAGGCAGTGAATCAATTATGTTTATCTACCAGTGATACGTTTTAAGTATTACTGATGTTCAGTACAGGGAGAACTTGGGGGAAGTGCGACCGAAGAATCAGGGTTGAAGACCTCTTTTTTGCGCATTATGGCTGACGGCAGAGGTGCAACGAAAAGCTGTCTTTACTCGTTCTGCGCCCTGGGCGTCTGCGGTGAATCGAATCCCAAATCCCGACAAAAAAAAGCGAGAGCGGGGAGACGGATGATCTCCGTTAGTTAAAAAATGAACGGCTGGGCGTTGGCCCAGCCGTTATTTCCACACCGAGCGATGCGTTCCAAAACGCTCGACGAAGCTATTAAAGATGCTCAGCAGCAGCTTCGGCTCCGGTTGAGTCGGATTTCTGTCCAAACCATTCGGAAAGCCGAAGGATCCAATCCAACCTTACACTTTCGGTTCGGCGGACGGGTTTTCCAGTTCCGCGCGGACGCGAGGCAGACTGTTCGGATATTTCCGTTGAATGTGTGCGATCAGTTTCTCGCGAATTTCACAGCGAAGATTCCAGGCATCGCCGGAATTTGCCGCGGTCGCGAGGACACGCAGTTGAATCGCGCGGTCGGTGGCATCCACGACCTGGAGATTCCAGAAACGCCGATCCCACAGACTTTCGTTTTCAACAATTTCCTTGGTTGCCTGACGAAGTTCCTCCACGGGAACTGTATAATCGGCCCAGACCGTTACGACGCCCATCAGTTCAGCGGACACGCGGGTCCAGTTCTGGAAGGGCTGCTCGATGAAATAACTGAGCGGAACGACCAGTCGTCGCGCGTCCCAGATTCTAACAACGACGTAGGTCAGCGTGATTTCCTCCACGCGCCCCCATTCGTTTTCCACGATCACCACGTCATCAATGCGGATTGGCTGTGTCATCGCCAGCTGGAATCCTGCAAACAGGTTGGCGATGGTTTTCTGCGCCGCAAAACCGGCAATGATGCCGATGATTCCCGCTGACGCCAGAATGCTTGCGCCGAAACGCCGCACTTCTTCGAACAACATGAGTGCGGACGCCACGGTGAAGATCGCGATAATCACGTAAGCCGTCTTGCTGATGACGTGAACCTGCGTATGAACTTTTCGCGCCTGAAGATTGTTGGCGACCGTGATGTCGTAGCGGCTCAGGACGACTCGTTCTAAAACCGAAACAATCTGAATCAGCACCCACGAAATCATTCCAATGATCAGAAGACTGCTGATCTTGCTGATGACTCCGCTGTATTCCGGCGGAAGGTTCACGACCGGAAGCAGGAGGATCAAGGCGACGCCCGGAACGACCACGCGCAAGGTTTTGCCCAAGAGCGGCACAAACGCGTCATCGAGAGTGCTCTTCGTTTTTTCACTCAGCGACAACAGCCACTCCTCCAGAAGCCGCGTCAGCCGCATAAAGGTCCAGAACAGGACGGTGAACGAAGCGATGTCGAAAAGCCGGTTCCAAAGTCGTTGGAGCGACGGCCAGCTCTGTTCGGATTCGCCGGAAGGGAAAAGCGGCAGAACCGCCAGATAAACTCCCAGAACCCACAGGAACAGATAAAGCGGCCGGCTGATGGTGAGCAATGTGCGCCTCCACCAATTCACCTTGTCCGACGACGCCGATTGCGAGTTCACCCACCATGCCGCCGCTCCATGCAGAAACAGCAGGAGAAGAATGATGAAGCCTGATGCGATGAGATCGGCCCAACTGACGTGAGCGAACGCGGATTTACCGATTCCAGGACCAAACAACTGCGTCAGCAATTGTTCCCAATTGTTATTCAATGATGACCACATGTTGAAAACTGAAAACCAGGAAGAGCCGTGTGCCCCTGTGCATCACGGCAAAGTCACTTCGATGCCGCCTACCGATCGGTATGACGGATCGCCGAGAGGCGGAACTACTTTCTCAGGACGGCGTGGTTCATGAATGTCGCTGAGTTCGCGCAGCACACGGCGGACGTTCAGATGACTGTTCAAATGATAGTTCGCCGCTGTCTTTGCCATTCCGACGCGGACAGAAAACGCTTCCGGCGGAAGAGCTCGGAACAGATCTTCATCCGTCCAGTCATCGCCGATTCCCAGGATGAATTCGACAGGCTGGTTCTTCAGCCACTTCATAGCAGCCGTTCCTTTGTTGACGCCGGTATTGCGGATTTCGATGACCTTGTTTCCTTCGAGGACCTGCACGTCGATGTTGCGGGTGTAACTCGCCAGATCATCGACCAGTTCCTGTGCGCGCAATGAAGCCTGTTCCGGATCGGCTTTGCGATAATGCCATGCGAGCGAAAATTCCTTTTCCTCCAGCAACGCACCCGGCAGGCGATCCACATACACGTTGAGAATCGGACGAACGCGATCCTTCCAGTCCGTCGTCAGCGTTCTCAACTGCCGCCATTCCTCACCCCGACGCCGCAGCCAGACGCCATGCTCGGCAATGAGCGCGAGCGGCAAATGCCCAAACCAGCTTTCCAGATCGGCACGACAGCGGCCGCTAACAATCGCGACCTGGTTGTTCGGATCCGACGCGAGCCGTTGAATCAATTCCAGGAGATCGGCGTCAGGCCGGGCCTGCCTCGGCGTCTCCGAAAACGGAACCAGCGTGCCATCGTAATCGAGCAACAACGCACGCTGATTGGCGACGCGATATTGTTGAACGAGCTGGTTGTAAGCCTTTCCGCTCAGCGATCGTGCGCGGCGTGCCGCTTCGGTCTTTTGCGAATTGAACATCGCCTGCACGAAATCCTCGGCCCAGCGGTTCACGTCATATCGACGCAACCGTGTCTGCAGCGCCTGATTGCGCTTGATCTGTTCCGCAACCGGCATCGTCAGCGCCTGTTCCAGCGCCCGCGCAAAGTCGTCCGAGTGATACGGATTCACGATCAGCGCCTCGCCCATTTCCTTCGCGGCGCCGGCCATTTCGCTGAGGATCAGAACGCCGGTCTGATCCGGACGTGAAGCAATGAATTCCTTTGCGACCAGGTTCATTCCATCGCGCAACGGCGTGATCATCGCCACGTCACAGAACCGGTAAAGGGCGACGATCTCGTCGAAGTTCAGATCGCGATATTGATAGATCAGCGGCGTCCATTGAACATTGCCGTAGGCGCCGACAATGCGGCCGACGGCCTGTTCAAGTTCGCGCTTCATAGCCTGGTAGCTCTCGACTCCAATTCGTGATGGAGCGACTGAAATGACGAAGGTGACCTTTCCGTGCCACTGTGGATTGCGCTGGAGGAAGAGCTCGTATCCGCGCAACCGATTGATCAGCCCCTTGCTGTAATCGAGCCGATCCACGGAAAAAATAATCTTCTGTTCGCGGCAGTTGACGCGCAGATCTGCGACGCGTTGATCTGTCTCCGGGCTCGCGGCAGCCGTGGCAAACCGATCGAAATCGATTCCCATCGGGAATGTGTCCACCTTCACCACCCGATCACCAAGGCTCAGGCTGCCAAGCTGATGTTCGTAACCGACAGTGCGCAGAACGGAAGTGAGAAAGTCGCGCGTATAATCGTGTGTGTGGAATCCCACCAAACTTGCGCCCAGGACCCCTTCAATCAGGTCCGCACGCCAGGCCCGCGGCAGCAGACGGAAAACCTCGTAGGACGGAAATGGAATGTGCAGGAAGAATCCGATCGGCATTTCGGGGTAATGCTTCCGGATCATTCGCGGCACCAGCATGAGCTGATAGTCATGAATCCAGAGCGTGTCGTCAGGCCGCAGCGTCCTCAAAAGAGCGTCGGCATAAAGCTGGTTCACCTTCTGATATTCCTGCCAGTAATCCTCCTCGTAACGCGCGAGCGTGGAGAAGTAATGGAACAGCGGCCAGATCGTCTTGTTGCAGAAGCCGTGATAGAACCGGTCCACGCTTTCAGATGGAAGAAACACTGGAGCCGCCTTGTAGGCTTCACCATGTTTCAGCACCAGCTCGCGACTTTCCTCCGGGATGTCGCCGCCGGGCCAGCCGACCCAGACAAAGTCGAGCTTCCGGGATGGATCAGCCGCCGTGCGCTCCAGATAACTCCAGAGGCCGGTCGTCAACCCGCCGGAACTGGATTTGAACTCCGGCACTCCATTCGGCATGGAGACCGTGAAGGGCAACCGATTTGAGGCAACAACCAACCGCATGTTTTTAGATTCAGACATCAGATAAAATTCAACCCACCCGCAGCCGCGGCTCGTTCTCACGCCGCCGCGCCGCCAGGCTCATTCGTTGTTCAAGAGTTTGCGCCAACAGTTCTTCAACCTTCTCCAGCAACGGCGGCACGTCGATCGGCTTCTTCATCAACACACTGATCCCCGGGATCATCGTCGAATCCAGCTGATCGAACATTCCAGTGATCAGGATCACCGGCATCAACGGAAACTCCGTCGTGGTGAGGGCGAGAACATCCCAGCCATCTTTGTCCGGCATGTTCAGGTCGAGGATCAAAAGGTCAAAACCGCCAGCCTTCAACAGCTGCTCGGCTTCCGCCCCGTTGGTCGCCAGGTCAACCGTGTAACCTGATTGAACAAGCACTTTTCCAAGGGACTCGCGGACTGACGCATCGTCATCGACCGCCAAAATTCTTTTACTCATAACTTTATTAACAGCCAGACTGCTGGCGCGCAGTCCCAGTATGCAGGGCATATGCCAGACGGTCGGAGCCAGTCACTTCCATCGGATTTCCGAGGAGAAACGGTGAATGGGAACAATTTATTCCCGCACAGATGTGGAACAAAATGTTCCCAAGGTGATCTTCCGGATTGCACCCCCAGAAATCAGCGACGGCACAATCGAGCGAAATATTCCGTGCAACCGTCCTTGATCGTTCCTAAAACTGCCGCATGAATTTCTCACTCGAACACCTCGGACTTCCAGCGCGCGATCCTGTGGCCTTGAAAGATTGGTACGTCAAAGCACTCGGGGCGGAGGTGCTCTTCGACAATGCTCAGACGCCTCCGATGTTTCTGTTGCGAGTTGGCGGCGGCGTGATGATTGAAATTTACGCCGGAGATTTTGCCCTGCCTGAAACCGGCAACAACAAACTCAATGGCTGGCGGCACGTGGCGTTGAAGGTGAATTCCATCGAAGAAGCAAAGGCCGAGCTGGAACGCCGTGGAGTGAAGTTCACGGAGGACATCAAACCGGCCGGTGGCGGTGGACGCGTGCTGTTCTTCCCTGATGCCGAGGGCAACCTGCTGCATCTCGTGGAACGTTCGTCCGATTCACCGGTGAGATGAGCCTTACCTGTAGCAGCGGACATCAGTCCGCTCCATTTTCCCGGAACTTCGAACAAGCGATTCCTTTCAGTGGCTGAGCTTTGACCAGATGAATGCAAAAGCAGGAGCGAAATCCTCAGGCTGTTCCGCGATCCAGCTCGTAATCTTTCCCGGCGCGAACCAATCACCGCGTTCAATCTCGTCAGCGTTCAACTGGAACGGTCCCTCCGCTTCACAACGATACACCCAGACGAACTCCTGATCGGTCTCATCGCAGGCATTGATCTTGAACAAGGGTTTCAACGTCCCGGAAACGCGCAGGCCGATCTCCTCCTGCAATTCACGAACGGCTGTCGCATCGTAATGTTCGCCTGAATCCACGTGGCCGGAAGCGGAGGAATCCCAAACGCCCGGATGCCGGTCTTTTTTCATCGAACGCTTTTGCAGAAACACTTCACCGCGCGAATTGAAGACAAGGATGTGCACGGCGCGATGCAGCAGTCCAAACCGGTGCACTTCGCTTCTTGGCCTGCGGTCCACCACTTCATCCCGCTCGTTCACCACATCAAAGATTTCTTCTGCCATGGCCTGTTTCGATTTCGTTATGCCTGGTGCAACAACCCGGCGAGTTGCACGAATTGTTGCAGCGTCAGTTTCTCGGCCCGTTCCTGCGGAGAAATTCCCAGTTTCGCAAATGCTTCAGTCAGGCGTTCAACAGGCCAGTTCTGTTTAAGCAGCTTCAACATCATTTTGCGACGCTGCGAAAAGGCCAGTTTCACGACGCGGACGAATGTGGCGCGTTGTTCCTCCGGCAGCAGCGGCTGCGGGCGACGAACCAATGTCACGCAGGCAGAATCAACTCCGGGCTCCGGAAAGAAACAACCTGACGGAATCCTGAACCAGGAACGCGGCTCGAAATCCACCTGCACGAGCAGCGTGAGAATTCCGTAATCGTCGTCATCCGCCTTCGCCATCAAACGTTTCGCCACCTCCAATTGCAGCGTGACAACCATTCGTTCCGGCGACTTCGATCCGTTGGACAGTTCAACGAGAATCGGCGACGCAACGGAATACGGCAGATTGGCCACGAGCTTCCACTGACTCCAGTCGCGCCGCTCGCGTTTCAGAAACTCAAGCGCATCGTCGTGCAGCAGGCCAAGCATGCCGGTCTCAGTCGCTCCGTTGTCCACTGCGGTTTGCTCCGTCAGTTCCGTTCCAAACGCCTGTTCACCTGCTTCCAGTCCAAAGCTTTTCTGAAGGAACTCCACAAGCCGTCCGTCCTTTTCAATCGCCAGCACTTCGGCCGCTTTGTCCAACAACAACTCGGTCAACGGCCCAAGTCCAGGACCGATTTCCAACACGCGATCGTGAGGATTCAATTCCGCTGCATCCACAATCCGCTTCAGCTGATGCTCGTCGTGAAGGAAGTTCTGCCCGAGCGATTTTGTCAGCTGGATATTCTCCCGGGCGAGCAGCTCGCGCATTTCAGAAAGTTTCATGGGCAGGAACGTGCAGCGGACGAAAGCATCGGATGAACAGGGATGAATCCCCGGATGAAGTTCTCAGAATACGACACGTTCGCCATCCTTTGCGAAGACGTGGGGAGTGGACTTGAGAAATTTGGCGGCCTTTATGCGAAGATCCGAAACGTTTCGCCACTGCGCATCGCTCAGGTGAACGAAAACAATCTTTCTGATCCGATGCCGTGACAGATAGCCGAACAGCTTCTCCGGCCTGTTATGGGACATTTCGCAGACGAGAAGATCGAGCGGCTTTTCCAGCAGCGGCGCCAGATCTTCCGGCTTGCCGATGTCCGCGCTGTGTGCGACGCGGCGCCCCTTCGACTCGAACAGAAATGAAAACGCGGAGAAATCCACCGGATGCTTCTTCTCAAAGCGGGAGCGAAGGTTTTCAAGATGAGAAGTCGGAAACGGTGTGACGCGGACATCCTTCAATGAAATGGATCGGCGCGATTTCAATGGCGAGGGCCGCAACTCGAAACCGATCAGTTCCGGAAACAACATCGCAGCCTCGAACATTTTCCCGAGCGTGCGAATCGCCTTTCCCGGCATGAAGAGCGGCAGAGGTTCGCGACGTTTGCAGAGCCACGCGCCCTGCATGAGCATGAACAGCCCGCCGACATGATCCGAGTGCATGTGCGAAAGCAGGATGGCGTCGAGATCGCCATGCCGGACGCCGGCCTCCTTGAGGCTGCGATCCACCGGTTCGCCGCAATCGACGAGAATACGCGTGCTGCCGAAGCGATAGAAAAACGAGGCGTGATTGCGATCTGCACAAGACCAGCCATCGCCAACGCCAAGGCAGTGAACCGAGAAGGCTTTCATTCGAATGCGGCGCATTGTGCGGACAAGCGGGCAGTCCTACAAGCGGAGAAACCGCCGCCAATCGTCCGGAAAATTCCGGCTGCAAACCGCAGAAAACGAAACGCTGGTGCGTCAGGCCGCGTCCCCAACGACCGGCTTTTTCCAGATCGGCACCACGCGCTTCATTTCATCAATCAACCATTGGCAGGCGGCGAAGGCTTCACCGCGATGCGGCGAAACGATCTCCACCCAGAGCGAAGGTTCGTTCACCTTTACGATTCCAATGCGATGCACGAGCCGGACGGATTCGATCGGCCAGCGCTTTTCCATTTGATCGAACAGCAGTGCAAACTGATGTTCCACCATTTTCTGAAACGCTTCGTAATCAATCGCGCTGATGGTGTTGTCCCCCTCCTGTCCGCGAACCACCCCGACAAAGTAAAGTGCCGCCCCCATTCCCGACGACATCGTTCGGGCAGCAATCAGCTTTGCTTCGTCAATCGGCTCATTCGTAATGATCAATTCCCGCTTCATACTTGCAACAATCCGCATTCAACAATCGCCTCACCCTCCCTGCACGGGCGGGAAGAGCGACACTTCATCGCCGGATTTAAGCCGGTAGCCTCGCGGCTGGTAATCGACTCCCACTGCCATCAGGGTCGATTTCTCCATCGCGGCAAGTTTCGGAAACTTCAGAATCAACGCCGCGTAGAGTTCCCCGAGCGTGGTGTTGTCGGGAACCTGTTCCACTGTTTCCGCGCAGCCGGTAAGATCCCGGAAATACGAAAAGAAATTCACTTTGATATCCATCGCGGCACCTTCATCTGGCTTCATAAACGCCCGGTTTCAACACGCCGACAAACGGCAGGTTTCGGTAGCGCTCGGCAAAATCGAGTCCATAACCGACCACAAAATAGTCCGGAATGTTGAACCCGACGTAATCCGCCTCGACCTTTTCCACCCGGCGCGCCGGTTTGTTCAGCAACACGCAGGTGCGAATCCGTCGCGGTTTCAAGGGCCGCAGCTTTTCCAGCACACGAGTGATGGTCCGGCCTGTGTCGAGGATGTCATCCACGAGCAGCACATCGCGCCCTTTCACATCCAGCCGCAGTTCCTTCGTGAACACCAGTTCACCCGACTGCGTGCCGGAGCCGTAGCTCGACACGCCGATGAAATCTAGTCGGAGCGGCAGATTGATATGCCGGATCAGGTCCGCAAGAAACATCACCGTTCCATTCAACAGCGAAACGATCACCATTTCTCGTCCGCGAAAATCGCGCTCAATCTGCCGTGAAAGGGAGCGCACCCGGCGCGCGATCTGTCCCTCAGCGATCAGCACCCGATCCAGTTCCCCGCGCCAGCGTTTCGGGACCGGTGTTGCGCGTTTGGAGTTCTTCGACTTTTTCGACTTTGAGGCCGTCATTGGCGATAGCCTACGCCGTGTTTAATCCGGTTGAAAACGTATTCCTCACGCCGTCTTTGCCGCACGCAAACGAGGAGGAGAAGCAAGGAGTCGGGAGCAAGGAGTAAGGAGACTGTGCTCGACCAGATCCCGATTTATCCGGGCCTCGCCATATCACGGACCGGGGCTGCGTGGATTTTATCCGCCTCTACGGCTGCATCGGCCGGAGGACTCTTTGTAGTTCGATGCAAGAACTGATGAGTTTGAGGAGTTCGAGCGCAGGCAGATGGAAAAGGGCTCGGGCATTCAATGCGATCAAACCGTCAGATTGAAAAGAACTGGTCAGAGAAATCATATCCGGAAAGTTTGCGTCGCATCCGGTGTTGGGACTCACAAACCAGGAACGAAGTGGTCCTGCTGATGAGCAACTTTTTGAGCAATGCAGCCATCATCGCCAAGTTGTACAAGAAGCGCTGGCAGATTGAACTGTTCTCAAGTGGATCAAACAGCATCTGAGGCTGCGAGCGTTCTACGTCGTTCGAAGAACTCAGTGCGTTGGCAGATTGGAGTCGATATGTGCGTATCTGCTGGTGGCCATATTGAAGAAACGTGCACGTGTGGAGAAGACTTTGAATGAAATGCTGCAGATCATCAGTGTTGGAATATTTCGATCAAACCCCTGCAAACATTGTGTTTTCTGGCACTCAATCGGAAAGCTCCATAACGATAGGATTTTGAAACCGCAGGGACCAAAAACTTCGCTCTGGTTGTTTTTGTTGAAGTATGGGCGAACCGGCAGGTTCGCCCTACCGAAGGCATATTCGAAACGAATTGCGGCCGATTCTTTTCTGGTTCGTTCGATCTGAAAATTCACTCGTGGTTCCATATCCGACCGCAAACCAATCCGCGAGTTTCCAAAGCAGACACGATTTCGACGCCGCCCTGTTCGCTTTCTCCCCTCTTCCCCTTTTCTCCCTTTCCCCTCCGCCCCGATTTACCCACTTACCCCCCACAAGCGCCGTCCTTGCCCGTTGGACACTTTAAGTCATCATCCACGGGCAAGGAACCTGCATCATGGAAAGCCAAGAGTTATGAAAACCAAGAACTGTATCATTATCGGACTGATTACTGTCACGGCATTGCTCACTTTTATGGGCTGCTCAACCAACAACACTAACTCCGCGGACGGAATGATCTCCAATCTTGCAGTCAGAAAGTCCGGGGAAGGGGCGCAAGCGCTCCGAATTCAATCGGGAGGAAGCGGAGTGTTTTGCTCCACAAATGGGACTGTTGCCTGCGTTGGAGCTTTCACTGGATCGACCATCATCACAAACATCAGTAATGGTTCATTTTGGTTCACAGCACCTGCTGGCAGCAGCAGTTGTACAATCACTGATATCTCCGAAATACCAACGCCGTATGTTTCGGTCGTGCGTGCCACGCGCAAGAACAACGGTCAATCCTGGTGCGGGACAAACACGGTAACCTTCCCGGTTTTAGCCTCCCAACAATATCGGTTCTACATCTACACAAAGAATCAGCTCCCGCCCCCTACCAACGGGCAATCGCTGGCACTGGACATCCAGTGGAATCCGTGAGCTGAAATTAATCTTGAGCGAAGCCGGATTGTCGAAAGGCAATCCGGTTTTTGTATTTACAGCGGTGCGGCAGCGCCGCCTCACCTCTCAATCCGGTAGGGCAAAGCTGCCGCTTTGCCCCATATTCCATTCTCGCAATGAGCGGGAATGAACGAAGGATGTAATCACACCCGTTCGTGGGATTTGAAACGTCAGGGACAAAAACTTCACTCTGCTTGTTTTTGTTGAAGCATGGGCGGACCGGTAGGTCCGCCCTACCAAACGTTTCGATCGGTAGGGCAAAGCTGCCGCTTTGCCCCATATTCCTTTCTCGCAATGAGCGGGAATGAACGAAGGGCGTTGTCACACCCGTTCGTGGATTTTGAAACGTCGCGGACAAAAACTTCGCTCGCTTGTTTTTGTTGAAGTTTGGGCAGACCGGCAGGTCCGCCCTACCGGGTCTGTTAAATTCAAACTTCCCCACCCGCACGCTCGCCGCTATAAACGGTTCGCCGATGAGAGACGCTCCCGTTCACGAGCCTGGACGCCGCACGCCCGCAAAGGGAGTTCACGTTTCTTTTAACGGACCGAATTGGGTTTTCCTCACCGTTTGCACGGAAAATCGTGAACGCTGGCTGGCACAGAGTCTCATTCAGCACGCGTTGCATCGCATCTGGCTCAACACCGCCACCGCCTGGCTCGTCGGAGATTACCTGCTGATGCCAGACCATCTGCATCTCTTCTGCGCGCCGCGAGATTTGAAATTTACCATCGAACGATGGATGGGCTTTTGGAAAGATCGCCTCGCAAAAACATGTGCCGACGCAGGAAGGTTTCAACCGGGAGGGTTTCATCACCGGTTGCGTGCCGGCGAAAATTATGCGCAGAAATGGCAGTATGTCGTTGAGAATCCCGTGCGCGCAGGATTGGTGAAACGTCCGGAGGAGTGGCCGTATTTCGGACGCGTGCATGACATCCGGTGGTCGGGAGATTGAATTGGCAGGACAAAAACGTCGCTCCGCTTGTTTTTGTTGAAGTTTGGGCGGACCGGCAGGTCCGCCCTACCAAACGTTTCGATCGGTAGGGCAAAGCTGCCGCTTTGCCCCA
>CALBZA010000038.1 GCA_937890005.1 uncultured Verrucomicrobia subdivision 3 bacterium
GGTGGCCGGTTTAATCCGCCCACAAGTGGCTGGTTTTGATCTGCCCGGTGACACTCCGTTCATCAACGACACACGAATCCAGAATCGATTGAACCCTTCACCGAAGCGTGATGCTCACATCTCCCTCTCTTCCCAGCGAAGCCGGAGGAGAGGGCTGGGGAGAGGAGGTGTTTGGCTGAGAATCCCCTCTCCCTAACCCTCTCCCCGCGCTTCGCAGCGGGGAGAGGGAACTTTTGGGGGCGCGGGTGTCCTGCTGCACTTGGGCAGAAAGTGCCCAACGGAATGCACGCAAGGTGATTGATGAAGCATTCAGCCACGGCTTGATGCTCTCTCTTCCGAGCGAAGCCGGAGGAGAGGGCCGGGGAGAGGAGGTTTTCGGCTGAGAATCCCCTCTCCCTAACCCTCTCCCCGCGCTTCGCAGCGGGGAGAGGGAACTTTTGGGGGCGCGGGTGTCCTGCTGCACTTGGGCAGAAAGTGCGCAACGGAATGCACGCAAGGTGATTGATGAAGCGTTCAGCCACGGCTTGATGCTCACATCTCCCTCTCCTCCGAGCGAAGCCGGAGGAGAGGGCCGGGGAGAGGAGGTTTTCGGACCGAGCTTTGCCCATACTTCCGCGCCACGAAATATTCCCCCGGCTGCAAGCGAATGCGCGGGGAGAAATTTCTCTCAAATGGAATTTCGCGCTTTGAACCCCAAACGAAGCCGATTCGCCGAAGTAAACTCACCGTTCCGGCTGCAACAGCTCCTGTTGCACCGCGTGTTCTCCGCAGTCCGGCGCGGAATCCTGAAGCATCCGGTCGATCAACTCCTCCACACCGGCCCCATGACTCGACCGCGTGACGTAGTGCGCCTGTTTTTTGAGAAATGGAAGCGCGTTCGCCACCGCAGCGGAATAACCGCAGAACGCCAGAAACACATGATCGTTCTCCGCATCGCCGACCGCGATGGTATCCGCCGGTGAAGTCTGCAGTTCCTCCAGCGCCACGATCAGTCCCGTCGTTTTGTCCACGTTGTGCGGAAGCACCATGAGCGCGCCCTTGTTCAACACCACCTTCCATTTGAGCCCGAGCTTCTCGATTCCCTCCAGCACCACGCCATGAAAGTTCTCGTTCGTCGCAACGATGGTTCGTCCCACCGACAGCGGCGTCACACCTTTCAAGCGCAGGAAATCGACGAAGTCTTTCGGCGGCTCCGGCGCGATCACGCGTTGCTCCTTCGTTGAAGGATTGAACAGCAGCGCTCCATTCTCAGCGACGATGCGGTCGAAGACGGCGGTGAACGGACAGACCTTGAACAAATCCGGCAGTTCACGGCCAGTGACCAACAGAAGCTTTCGGCCCGCATCCTTCCATCGGCTCAACGCGCGAAAGGTTGCCGCCGACACTTCGCCATGCCGCGCGATCGTTCCGTCGTAGTCGGTCGCCAGCGCTGTGAATCTTCTCGGCTGGCTCATAGTTCCACCGCCTTCAGGGCTCGGTGCGCCGCACCGAGTGCGACCACACGGCCTCCAAGTTTCGCCGGACGCACCTTCAACACCTTCGCGACCTCCGGGACGAGATATTCGTGCAAACCTTTTTCAATTTCCGGAATGATCCGCTTGCCCATTTCATCGATCAGACCGCCGCCCAGCACGAGCATGTGCGGGTTCAGAAAGTTGACGACGTTCGCCAGTGCAATTCCAACCACCCGCATGCGCGCGGCGAGCATGTCGGCAATGCGATCGTCTCCATGTTCAATCGCCCGCCGCAATGCGCCCCATCCAACCTTTGAAAGATTGCTGCCCACCTTTTTGTGAAGATAAGGCGCCCAATCTTTAGAAGCCATGGCGAGCGCTTCGCTGGCAATCGCCGCCTTGCTGGCAATGCGATCGAGAATGCCGTGGCTCAATGCGGCTTCGCGTCCACCGACCGGTTGCGCGAGAAGGCATCCGACCTGTCCGCCGAATCCATTCGCACCGAAATGCAGTCGATCGCCAATGATCGCCGCGCCGCCCACGCCGGTGCCGAAGAAAACTCCCAGCACATGAGAAGATCCCACCGCGGCGCCGAGACGATGCTCCGCATACACACCGAGCTGAACATCATTTCCGATCACAATCTTTGCCGGGACGATCTCCTTCAGGAATTTGCCGACGGGATAATTCTCCAGGCAGAGCAGATTGGGTGAGCTGTTGATCTTCAGCTTCTCTTCATCCACCGAACCGGCGCAACCCAGTCCGATGCCGACAATCTCGCGTTTCACCGATCCGGCCTTGCGTTCCAGGGCCTTCACGGATTTGACGAGTGTCTGGGTGAATCGATCCCTTCCCTCGTCTGGAGACGTTTTGAATTTGATTTCGTGAATCAGGCGGCAACGCTCATCGACCAGAACGCAGAGCGTCTTCGTGCCGCCAATATCTATTCCAACCGCAGCGGGTTTGTTCATCCTGATTTCCTCGCGCGAACACTAGCCCACAACGTTCCGCGGACAATGGGGCGAGCTGCCTACTCGTGTTGACGCAAGGGGGCTACGGAGCAAAGGCGCCAGCTTTCCATTATTTTTGCAGCCGCCGAGGTAATGTGGCAGTCCTCATATAACATCCGCTTCACGTTAGCCGCGAAAGTTTTAAAACCGCTCTATGCACTGCTTTTCCCACCTTCTCCCTTGCGCCTTCGCGCCCTTCGCGCCTTTGCGTTGAAATTGGTTCAGCAGCGGCGTGTAGGGTTTTTCTGCCTTTGCCCATAGGAGTTCACCCACTTCCTGCTTTTCAAAACACCGTCATACGCTGGTCGCGCATTATGGGAACCTGCATTGAGACACCGGCTGCGGATGCCGTGAATCCGCGGTTCACTGCCGTCAACACAGAATCCGCCGAGGAGACGGTGCGGCACAGGTGCATTCAACAATTGTTCGAGGCGCAGGCAGCGTCGAATCCCAACGCCAATGCCCTCGTTTTCGAACACCGCGAACTCACCTACGCCGAACTGGATTCCCGCGCAAATCAGGTCGCTCGCGTGCTACAAAAGCACGGGGTGGGTCCCGACTCGCTCGTCGCCCTCCGCGTCGAACGTTCGCCGGAAATGATCATCGGCATCTTCGGCATTCTGAAAGCCGGCGGCGCTTACGTTCCGATCGATCCCGCGTATCCCATCGTCCGCCAGCAGGCGATTCTTTCCGATTCACGCACGAAGGTGCTCCTGACGCAGCAGCATCTCGCGCCCATTGCATTCGATGGAACCGTTCTCGATCTGAACGATACCAACCTGTTTGCTTCCGAACCGGTTTCCGCTCCGTCCTGTGAAGCTTCGGAAGAGAATCTGGCTTACGCGATTTACACGTCGGGTTCGACCGGAGCTCCCAAAGGCGTTCTGGTCACGCACTCCAATCTGCTCCATTCCACAAACGCACGCTTCCGTTACTACACCGAACCGGTCGAACGTTATCTCCTGCTCTCGTCGCATTCCTTCGACAGTTCGGTTGCGGGTATTTTCTGGACGCTGTCCGCCGGAGGCGCGCTCGTATTGCCGCACGAATATTCGCATCAGACGGCGTCGGAGCTTGCCGACCTGATTTCACGGCATCGCGTTTCGCATCTGCTTTGTCTGCCGTCGCTCTACAACGTGCTGCTCGAACAGTTCGCCGCTTTTGGAAGTCTGCGATGCGTCATTGTGGCCGGCGAAACCTGTCCGCCTGCCCTCGTGGAACGTCATCACGCGCTTTTGCCGGGCGCCGTTCTTTACAACGAATATGGCCCGACCGAGGCGACCGTCTGGAGCACGGTTTACAAATGCTGGCGTGCAACTGGATATCGCACGATTCCGATCGGACGCGCCATTCCCGGCGCGGACGTTTACATTCTGGACGAACAGCTTCACCCCGTGCTGAACGGCGCAAACGGCGAAATTTACATCGGCGGACCGGGCGTTGCGCGCGGCTATTTCAATCGACCGGATCTCACCGCATCGAAATTCGTCACCGCATCGATCGATTCACTCCCAGCGACGCGTCTTTACCGGACAGGCGATCGCGGGCGCTGGCTTCCCGATGGAACCATCGAGTTTCTAGGTCGCATGGACAACCAGATCAAAATCCGCGGCCATCGCATCGAACTGGAGGAAATCGAAGCCGTCCTGCGACAGCACAGCGACGTCACCGAAGCTGTCGTCATCGTCCGTGAAAAATCACAAAGCGGTCCGCCGAACGGCGAGACAGATTCCTTGATCCTCAAAAAACTGAATGCCATGCCGCAGATCGATGCCGAACGGTTACTGCAGGAAATTGAACGTCAGACTTCGATTTCGGCTCACCATGCCGCGATGGTCCAGGGTCATGTTAATGCAACTCGGGACCGGCATGTCCGCCAGTCGTCCGAGTTCGACATCACCATTGAGTTCAAACAACCCGACTTCATCCAGCCGCCGCGAGCGACACAACGCAAATGGCTTTTGAATCGAACGCTGGACGAGTTCGAAGCCGACCTTCGCGAACTCAACACGCTGTCAAAACAGATGGTTCCCGGAGCGGAACCGTCGTTGCAAACGCTTCTCGCCGATCGCAGCCAGACAGAACTGTCCGAACCGGAAATTCTGGAGGACTGGCATATCCCGCTGATGCAGTCGATGGCGAAGGCAGTCACATCGACACACGGCGACATCCTTGAAATTGGCTTTGGACGCGGAGTGGCTTCGGAGTTTCTCCAACAATCCGGTGTCCGCTCCCACACGATTATTGAGTGCAATGATTCGGTGATCCGCCGCTTCTACGAACCGTGGCGCACGCGGCATGCGGACCGAAACATCCGACTTCTTCACGGCAGATGGCAGGACGTCATCAACTCGCTCGGAAGATTCGATGGCATTTTTTTTCAAACCTATCCCCTGAACGAGAGGGAATTCACGGCGTATCTGTCGCGCAGCATTGTGTTCGCCGAACATTTCTTTCCAACAGCGGCGTCACATCTGCGCGAGGGCGGAGCGTTCACGTATCTGACTCACGAGATCGATTCGCTCAGCCGGCGGCATCAGCGACTGGTCTTCCGGCATTTCCAATCGCTCACAACGCGCATTCAGAAACTGCAGCTTCCAGACAACTGCGCCGACCTGTGGTGGTCCGATTCCATGGTCGTCGCAACAGCTTTCAAATAACGTATGATCACCGCGGAACGGATAAACCATCTCACGCCCGCACAGCGCCAGCTGCTTCTCGAACGGCTTCAGATCGCCGGCGATGCCGCACCTGAAAAGGAACTTGTCGCTTATGTGGTATCGCCTGCCGGACGGAAGCCCTCCGCGGAATCGCTTCAGGCGCATTGCCGTTCGCGACTGCCGGACTTCATGGTTCCGTCACGCGTCGTCGAGCTGCCGTCACTTCCCAGGCATCCCAACGGAAAGGTCAATCGCGCCGTCCTTCCGGCACTGGATGCCGAAGCTGATCTTCAGCCCACGGTTTCAACGGAAACGAAGTTCGAGAACGAAACGGAGTCGAAGGTCGCGCAGATCTGGTCCGATCTGCTTCGCGTTGAAACTGTCGGGCGCACGGACAACTTCTTCCGGCTTGGCGGTCATTCACTGCTCGCGCTTCAGGTCATGGCGCGTGTGCGGGAGATGTTCAAGGCGAACCTGCCGCTGAAAGTTCTGTTCGACGCTCCGACGGTTGAAGGATTGGCGAGCGCGATCCTGAAGGCATCATCCGCGCCCTGCCGTTCGATTCCGCGAATCGCCCGGCGATCCGATTCGGACGCCATCACCGTTCAGACCTGAGGAACCGCACCATGCCGTACCCTGAACAACTCCAGACCGCTCCGGAAGCTCCGGCCTCAACGTCCGATCGTGAACTGTGTCCGCTTTCATTCGCGCAGGAACGCCTGTGGTTCCTCGACCAGCTTCAACCAGGCAGCGCCGCTTACAATGTCCCCCAGGCGTGGCGGCTGAAAGGCGACCTCGACAAAGGCGCGTTCACCAAAGCCGTGAACACTGTCGTTCGCCGGCATGAAAGCCTTCGAACCACATTCAGCCGCATCGAAGGAAAACCGGTCGAAATCATCTCGCGCTACAAACCATTCGACATCGAGGTTGTCAGAATTGGCGCTGATAGTGAATCGGACGAAGCCGAAGCCATCCGACGCACGTTGCAAGCAGCCGCTTTGAAGCCATTCCATTTGCAGCAGGGCCCGCTTTACCGCGTTCAACTTTTCCAACTTTCACCACAGGACCACATCGCTCTGCTCGTCGTCCACCACATCGTTGCAGATGCGTGGTCGTTTGAAATTCTCCGCCGTGAGGTGACCGCGGTGTACGAAGCTGCGATCTCGGGAAAAGAAACATCGCTGCCGGAACTTCCGATCCAGTATCTCGATTACGCTCACTGGCAGCGCGAACGCATCACGGGCACGCTGCTCGCCGAACAGGTTGATTTCTGGAAGAGCTATCTCGCAGGTGAATTGCCCCGCCTTGAACTGCCGGGCCAACAACATCATCCGTCGAACTCGGACCACTGCTTATCCACACCATTCGTACTGGATCGCGACATCACGGAGCGGCTCCGTCGGATCGCTCAGGACGAAGGCGCCACGCTGTTCACTGTGCTGTTCGCGGCGTTCAACGTTCTGCTCCATCGCGTCACAGGCCAGCGCGACTTCATTCTCGGCACGCCCATTTCCTGCCGCGACGAGGCGGAAACTGAAAACCTGATCGGTCTGTTGGTGAACACGATTCCGCTCAGGACGGAAATTAAAAGCAATTCCACCTTCCGTGACCTGATTGGCGATGTGCGCGCGTCGATCTTTCAGGCCTTCGCCCATCATGAGACACCCGCGGACGAAATCCTGAAAGCGGTCAACGTCCCGCGCGACGGCCAGGATCCGCTCTTCAACGCGGTGATGGCTCTGCACGGTGGATTCGCATCCGGCTGGTCTCTGGGCAATGTCGCAGCGGAGATGGTCGATGTCGAAGTGCCGGTGGCAAAGTTCGATTTCGCGTTTCTCCTGGAGGAAACGGGCTGTGGAATCAAAGGGCGTCTCGAACACAAAACCGATCTGTTCGACGACGCCTTCATGCGGCGCTTGCTCCAGCAGTTTCACCTGCTGCTGGATGGAATCGCACGGAACCCAGCACGCCTGATCGGGCAATATCCTATTCTGTCCGAGACCGAACGCCGGCTGGTCACGGCGGAATGGAATCAGACTGCGTCCGACCACGAACGCGACAGTTGCATCCATCAGCTGTTCGAAGCGCAGGCAAGGCAAACGTCCGATTCCATTGCCATCGAAGCGGGATCAACACAGTTGACCTATCGGGAATTGAACTGTCGTGCGGATCAACTCGCACAACGTCTCCGCAAATCCGGCGTTCAACCGAACAGCCTCGTTGGACTCGCCACGGAACGTTCCGCGAATCTGATCATCGGCATGCTGGCTGTTCTCAAGGCGGGCGCCGCCTACGTTCCCCTCGATCGCAATTATCCTCGCGAACGACTGCAATGGATGATCGCGGAAACAAAACTTTCCGTGATTGTTTCCGAAGGTGCGTTCGACTCGTTGCTGCAAAGTGGCGACGCAGTCAGTGCGGTGAAACTCATTCAGATCGATGCGGAGTCATCCGCTGAGACAAATACGCTTCCGGCAGTCACAGAAGTCAGTCCATTGAGTCCTGCCTACGTGATGTTCACGTCCGGATCCACCGGTTCTCCCAAGGGAGTTGAAGTTCCGCATCGCGCTGTGATTCGACTCGTTCGCGGAAACGACTACGCCAGCTTTTCTACCGACGAAACCTTCCTGCAACTCGCGCCAGCGTCCTTTGACGCCTCCACATTCGAGATCTGGGGCGCGCTGCTGAACGGAGCGAAGCTCGTGCTGTTTCCGCCGCACTCGCCGACGCTTGAGGAACTCGGACGCTTCATCGCGGAAAAAAAGATCACAACGCTGTGGCTGACGGCAGGCTTGTTCCATCAGATGGTCGATCAGCAGATCGAAGCTCTGAAGCCGCTGCGTCAACTGCTGGCCGGTGGCGATGTACTTTCGGTGTCGCACGTGTTGAAGGTGCTTCGCGAACTTCCGAAATGCCGACTCATCAATGGATACGGCCCTACCGAGAACACCACGTTCACCTGCTGCTGGACGGTTCCTTCCGATTGGCCCGGAAATCGGTCCGTTCCGATCGGCAGACCGATTCGCAACACACGCGTTTATGTCATGGACGAATTGTTCGAACCGGTTCCGATCGGAGTGCCGGGCGAACTGTTCGTCGGTGGAGATGGTCTTGCGAACGGTTATCTGAACCAACCCGAACTCACGCGAGAAAAGTTCGTTGTGGTTTCAACACCACAAGCCCCACAGGGCGAAACACTTTATCGCACCGGCGATCGCGTCCGATGGCTGGACGACGGCACGCTTGAATTTCTCGGTCGCAACGATCGGCAGCTGAAAATTCGCGGTTTTCGAATCGAACCGGCTGAAGTCGAAACGGCGCTTTTGCGTCATCCTTCGGTCCGCCAGGCCGTCGCGATCGGTCATCGGAATGCCGCCGGTGAACCTGAACTGGTCGCCTACGTGAAACTTCACGATCGCGCCGTCCTTGACGATGCCGCGCTCAGAACGTTCCTCGCGGAATCACTTCCGCCGCACACGATCCCATCGCGGTTCATTCCGATTGAAGCCATTCCCCTGACGCCAAACGGAAAAATCGACACGCGAGCATTGCCATCTCCCGACAGCGACCTGCCGAAGGGCGAAAGTGTTGCGCCGCGCGACGAAACCGAGCAGCGCCTGCACCTGATCTGGCAGGAGGTGCTCGGACGCAACTCCTTTGGCGTCGAAGACAACTTTTTCCTGCTGGGTGGCCATTCGCTGCTCGTCATCCGGATGATCTCCCGGATCGCGCGCAGTTTCTCAGTCGAACTGCCGGTTCGCGCGGTGTTCGAGTCACCAACTGTGGCCGGACTCGCTTTGAAGTTGAAGGAACTCGCCCCGGCCCGTCCCTGCCAGGAAAGCATCACCCCGCGAATTACACCGCGCCTCCGCGCGCAACAGCTGCTGACAAGGATCAACGAGCTGACTGACGCCGAGGTGGAATCACTTTTGACCCGACAGAAATGACCGAAACCATTCAAGCCGTACAATGAATCTGATTTCCCGCCCCGTGGACACGACTGTTTCCAACGATCGTCGCACCCTGCTGGAGGAACAGCTCCGGCAGGCGACTGCGGAGCCTGAAACCGTTCCGCTGTCTTTTGCGCAACAGCGTCTCTGGCTCCTCGACCAGCTGGAACCGGACAGCGCGCTCTATAACGTTCCGCTCGCGCTGGAACTCTCCGGGCCGCTTCACGTCGAAGCACTCCAGAAGGCCCTGGGCGAACTCATCCGCCGCCACGAGATTCTCCGCACGCGATTCAAATGCATCGACGAAATGCCGGTGCAGGTCGTCGAATCGTCCGGGAATGTCACGTTCGTCATGCACGACGTCATTGACGCGCCGGAATCCGAACGCGAATCGCACGCGACACGTCTTGTGCGGGAGGAGATCAACCGCCCGTTCGACCTGAGCACCGGGCCGCTTTTGAAAGCGATGCTGGTTCGTTTCTCCGCTGAACGTCATTGGTTCGTGCTGACGTTCCATCATATCGTTTGCGACGAGTGGTCGCTTCGCATCTGTCTTGAGGAAATCGCCGCGCTCTACGACAGCGCCCATCGCGGACGCGTCTCCGGCCTTGCCGACTTGCCGATTCAATACGCCGACTACGCGCTCTGGCAGCGCGATCGACTCGCCGGCGAAATTGGCGAAAAGCAGCTGGAATACTGGCGAAAGCAGCTCCAGGGAACACCGCCACCGCTTGAACTTCCGGCCGATTTTCCGCGCGGCGTCACACCGACATTCCGTGGCAACACGCTTTCACACACACTTCCGCCCAGGCTCAGTGTCGGTCTGAAGGACATCGCCGGCCGGAGCGGCACGAGTCTGTTCATGGTGCTGCTCGCTGCATTCAAAACGCTCCTGCACCGTTATACGCAACAGACCGATCTCGTGATCGGATCGCCGATCGCCGGACGCAATCAGCTCGAAACCGAGGATTTGATCGGCTTCTTCGTGAATACGCTGGTGCTTCGGACAAGTCTCGACGGAAATCCATCATTTACCGAACTGCTGCATCGCGTCCGCGAAACAACACTGGCGGCCTACGCGAACCAGGATCTCCCGTTCGAAAAACTGGTTGAAGCGTTGCGCCCCGAACGGTCATTAAATCACAACCCGTTCACGCGACTGATGTTCGCGGTGCAGACACATCGGCTCGACGAAATCCGCTGGCCCGGCCTCAAGGCGCGGTTGATCGACGTTTTCACTGAAACCGCCAAGTTCGACCTCACGTTCATCGTCCAGGAACTGGAACACAACCTTGTGGCCCGCGTGGAATACAACACCGCGCTGTTCCGTGAGGACACGATGCAACGCCTGCTGATGCAGTTCGAAACGCTGCTGGACGGCATCGCAACGCAACCGCAACGGCGTCTCTCAGAACTGTCGCTGCTGTCCGAGTCCGAGAAGTCTGCGATGCTGTGCGACTGGAATGCCACCGCGCGGGACTATCCGCGCGATCGCAGTGTGGCGCAATTGTTCGAGGCACAGGCGGCGGCAACGCCCGACGCCGTGGCAGTCAGTTACGGCAAGGAAACGCTCACGTATGCCGAACTGAATTCCCGTGCGAACCAGCTGGCGCGGCACCTTCTTCAATTCGGCGTCGGTCCCGAAGTTCCCGTTGGCCTGTGCGTGGAACGCTCCCCTTCCCTGCTCGTCGGAATGCTCGCCATTCTCAAAGCCGGCGGCGCTTACGTTCCGCTCGATCCCAGCTATCCGAAAGCGCGCCTGGCCCACATGCTCGGCGATGCCGGCGCGCCGGTGCTGATCACGCAGCAACATCTGCTCGCGTTTCTTCCCCGCACTCACGCACGCGTCATCTGCATCAATTCAGACTGGGAACTGATCGCACGGCAGCCGCAGGACAACCTGCAAGCCACCATCAACGGAAACAACACCGCCTACATCATCTACACCAGCGGCTCGACCGGTCAGCCCAAGGGTGTCGCTGTGCCGCACCGCGCCATTTCCCGGCTCGTGCTGAACACGGACTACATCCAGATCGACGCGAACGATTGCATCGCGCAGGCATCGAATACGTCGTTCGACGCCGCCACGTTCGAAATCTGGGGCGCATTGCTGAATGGAGCGCGGCTCGCAGGAATTTCCTTCGACGTGGCGCTGTCGCCGGAGGATTTCGCACGCGAACTTCGGGAGCAGAAAATCAGTGTCCTGTTTCTCACAACAGCCCTGTTCAACCAGATTGCAGCGGATCAGTCCGACGCGTTCTCCTGCGCGCGTGTGCTGTTGTTCGGAGGCGAAGCGGTCGATCCGCGATGGATTCGCGAGGTGCTGAAACATCCGCCCCAACATCTCCTGCACGTTTACGGTCCGACCGAGAACACAACGTTCTCAACCTGGCACGAAATCAAAGCGGTCACTCCAGACGCCCATACCATTCCGATCGGAAGACCGATCGCCAACAGCCAGTGTTACGTGCTCGATTCCAACCTGAATCCCGTTCCCGTCGGAGTTCCCGGCGAATTGCACGTCGCCGGTGACGGACTTGCCAACGGCTACTGGAAACAGCCGGAACTGACGGCGCGAAAGTTCATTCCCAATCCGTGGAGCCAGTCCTCGGAGAATCGCTGGCTTTACAAAACTGGCGATCTCGTCCGATGGCTCGCCGACGGAAGCATCGAGTTCGTTGGCCGCATCGACAGTCAGGTGAAGCTACGTGGATTCCGGGTTGAACTGGGTGAGATCGAAAACATCCTTTCGCAGCATCCCGGCATCCGCAACTGCGCCGTCACCGTTCATTCGCACAACTCCGGCGACCGGAAGCTTGCTGCGTATTTCGTTTCACAGGGCCGGAAGGCGCCGTCTCTTCCCGAGCTGCGGGATTTTCTGAAGCAGAAATTGCCGGACTATATGATTCCGTCTTCGTTCGTCCGGCTTGACGCGCTACCGCTCACACCCAATGGCAAGGTTGACCGCAAGTCACTGCCCGAACCGGAGCGCGTCCGGCCGGAGCTTGAAAAGCGCTACGCCACGCCGCAGGACGCGGTCGAGGTCGAACTGACGCGCATCTGGGAAAATGTCCTCGGAATCAAACCGATCGGCATTCAGGACAAGTTCTTTGAACTTGGCGGCCACTCGCTTCTGGCAGTGCGGGTCATTTCACAGATCGAAAAGCATTTCGGCCGCAAGCTGAAGCTCGCGACCATTTTCCAGGCGCAAACGATCGAACAACTTGCCGCGATTCTCCGGAAGGAGATTCAGGAGGACAGCGCCATTTCAGGCACGTCGATCGTTGAAATCCAGCCCAAGGGAACCCGTCCACCACTCTTCTTCATCCATGGCGCAGGCGGCGGAATGTTCTGGGGTTACGTGAATCTGTCCCGTCATCTCGGACCGGATCAACCGGTGTATGGACTTCGTTCGCGCGGACTGGACGGACGCGAGGAATTTGAATCGATCGAGGAAATGGCGCGGCATTACATCGCCGACATGCGTGTGATCCAGCCGCGCGGGCCGTATCATCTGGGCGGCTATTGCTTCGGCGGCAATGTCGCTTACGAAATGGCGCGTCAGCTGGAGGAACAGGGTGAGGAGGTTCGCACGCTCGCGCTGTTCAATTGCGCACCGGCCAATTCCAGTTACTCGCGCCTGAGTTTCTCCCCGCGCTGGTTCTTCCGCTTCGGAGTGAATCTTTGCTACTGGATGAGATACTTCCTCGGCTGGTCGCCGGAGCAGCGTCGCGAATTTTTCCGTTGGAAAGTCGAGATGCTGCAGCGCCGCGCCACACGTCTGCTTGGAAACGCGGATCAACACAATGGCCGCATCGACGCCAGCGAACTGGTCGATCTCTCGTCGTTCAGCGACGATCAGCGCCAGCTCTGGGAACAGCACATTTACGCGCTGGTTCATTACCACCCCAGGCCTTTCCAGGGAAAAGTGCAGCTCTTCCGCAGTCCGGGACATCCATGGCTTTGTTCGTTCGAGGATGACTATGGCTGGGGCGAAATCGCCAGGAGCGGCGTGGAAATTCGTGTCGTTCCCGGAATGCACGAGCAGATCCTCGAAGAACCGTGCGTCGCGTCGCTTGCGAATGCATTGAGCGAAGTGCTCACCCGTCAGAACAACGTTCCTGTTGAGGACACGAAACCTGCCGCGTCCCCTGCCGGACCGATGCCGAATCCGGAATGGAATCAGGTTCGCGCCGATTATCCGGTCAATCATTCCTATACCGAGCATTTTGAAGCGCAGGTTAAAAAAACACCGCACGCACTGGCGCTGCGATTCCAGGATCAGGACCTGACTTACGCCGAACTGAATGCGCGAGCCAATCAACTGGCGCACCGACTCAAGGCACTGGGCGCCGGGCCGGAAGTGCTCATTGCGGTTTGTCTGGAACGTTCGATCGACCTGCCCGTTTCGCTGCTCGCGATTCTTAAATCCGGCGCCGCGTATCTGCCGCTCGATCGTTCCTATCCCAAAGATCGCCTCGCCTACATGTTGTCCGATTCCGGCGCGCGGGTGTTGATCACCACCTCGGATTTCACGAGTCAGTTGGACGCCGGCAGCGCCACCGTGATCTGCCTGAACGATCCGATGGAACAGAAGCGCATCGCAGAACATCCCGGCACCGATCCGCGAACACACGCTTCACCCCTGAATCTCGCCTACGTGATCTACACGTCGGGTTCTACCGGCGCGCCCAAGGGCGTTCAGATCACGCACCGTTCACTGCTCAACCACAACTTCGCCGTGGCAGAAGCCTACCGGCTCGGTCCGTCCGACCGTGTACTTCAGTTCAGTCCGTTCAGCTTCGACATCTCGGTAGAGGAACTTTTCCCATCGTGGATTTCCGGCTGCGCGCTTGTGATGCGATCCGACGACGACATTTCGTCGGTCCACCGTTTTCTGAGCTTCATCGCGAAAGAGAAGATCACGGCAATCGACATTCCGACCGCCTACTGGCACGAGATCGTGGATCATCTTCGAACGGAACAATTGCCCGAATCCCTGCGGCTGGTCGTGATCGGTGGTGAGAAGGCGACCGATGACGCCTGGCAGTGCTGGAAAGAACGCGCACGGGAAACCGTTCAGCTGATCAACACTTACGGCCCGACTGAGGCGACCGTATCCGCCACCTTGCACATTGCGGACCGGAATGAGAAAACGCTTCCCATTGGAAAGCCACTGCCGAACACGCAGGCGCTCATTCTCGATGCAAATCTTCAGCCGGTCCCGGTCGGCGCTGAAGGTGAATTGCACATTGGCGGCGCAGGCCTGGCGCGCGGTTACCTGAATCGTCCCGACCTGACCGCGAGCAAGTTCATTCCAAATCCGTTCCCGGAGATTGCGTCCGAGCGGCTTTACAAGACAGGCGACGTGGCGCGGTTTCGTCCGGACGGCACGATTGAATTCGCCGGAAGAACAGACGAACAGGTGAAAATCCGCGGGTTCCGAATTGAGCTCGGCGAAATCGAAACAGCCCTTCGCTCGCATCCCGCCATCAAGGACGCAGTCGTCATCGCCCGCGAAGACATTCCCGGAAAAAAGCGTCTCGTGAGCTACATCGTGCCGCGCAATGGCAACGCGCCCGGCGTGAGCGAACTGCTCCAGATGCTCAAGTCCAAGCTGCCACCTTACATGGTGCCGTCGGCGTTCGTCCCGCTGCCGTCGCTTCCAATGACGCCCAGCGGCAAGGTGGATCGAAAAAATCTTCCCGCGCCGGGCGACGATCGTCCGGAGCTGGCCGAAGAATATGCGGCACCGCGCACACCGATCGAAACGGTGATCGCCAACATCTGGAGCGAAGTGCTCGGCATCAACAAGGTCGGCATCAAAGACAACTTCTTCGATCTTGGCGGTCATTCGCTTCTGGCGATTCAGGTGATCTCCCGAATTCGCGAAGCGCTCCAGGTTGAAGTTCCCCTCGGAAGTCTGTTCACGTTTCCCACAGTCGCCACGCTCGCTGAATCGTTGTCGGAAACCGCCACGGAAACACAGCCGGTGCTTCCCGCCTCGGCAATGCAGGGAAAACGGCTGCCGCTCACGGACGCTCAACGCCGCATCTGGTTCCTCGATCATTTCGAACCGCAACAGTCGTCCTACAACATCCCGACCGTTCTCCGACTGCGCGGACCGCTCAATCTGAACGCGCTCGAACAGGCATTCACTGAACTGGCGCGCCGTCACGAGGCCCTGCGCGCGCTCTTCCCGTCGGCCAATGGCGAACCGACGCAGATTATTTGCGAACCAAAGCCGATTCAGCTGCCGGTCACAGACCTTCGGCATCTGCCGCAATCGGAACGCGAAGAACGCGCCAATGCGATGGCTGTCCAAGAAGGACGCCGTTCCTACGCGCTGTCGAGTCCGATGCTGCGGCCATTCCTCTGGCAGCTCGCCGAGAACGATCACCTGCTCCTGATCGTCACCCACGAACTCGCCTGCGACGCATATTCCGCGCGGTTGCTCGTGAAGGAACTGACGGCGCTTTACGGTGCTTTCGCCACATCCACTGCTCCGGCGCTTCCAGATCCGGCTATTCGATACGAGGACATTCCGAGCCACGTGACGATCAGTCCTGAGAGAATTCAGGACGAACTCGCGTTCTGGAAACGGGAGCTTCAAGGCGCGCCGGCCCTCCTTGAGTTGCCCACAGATCGTCCACGCCCGCCACATCAACGCGATGACGGCGCGCGACAAAACATCCGGTTCAGCTCGTCGCTCACGGCTTCATTGCAACGACTTGGTGAAGCTCATGGATGCGATCTTTTCTGCACACTGCTCGCAGGATTTCAGACATTGCTGGCGCGATATTCCGGTTCCTCCGACATTGTCGTCGGTTCACTTCTGCGAAATCGGAACCGGCCGGAACTCAACGGCACCATTGCGAAGATCGAAAACACCGTCGTGCTGCGAAACGATCTTTCCGGCAGTCCTTCGTTCTCCGATCTCTTGCGCAAAACCGGTGAACGCACCCGGACCGCACTCGCTGCCGGTGACTTTCCATTCGAACTCATTCTTGACGAATTGCGTCCGGAACGGAATGCGAGTTACACGCCGGTGTTCCAGGTGATGTTCACCTTCGAACCCGAACCTCTCCCGGCGATGAACGTCGCCGGACTCGAGTTCGCTCCGGTCGATCTCGACAACAAAACGTCGAAGCTCGACCTGCGACTGCATCTCGAACAATCGCCCGATGGACTTCGTGGATTCATTGAATACAACACAGACCTTTTCGAACCGTCCCGAATGGAACGGATGGCGGATCATTTGCTCACATTGCTTTCCGCCGCAGAGAGCGATCCGGCTCAATCGATCGCAACGTTGCCATTGATGCCTGAAGCAGAATCGCGCCGTGTCCTCAATGAATGGAATGCCACCACGCTTTCCTATCCGGCTTCCGCAACGCTCATCTCGCTGTTCGAACAACAGGCCGCTGCGACACCCCAGGCGACGGCGCTGATTTCCGGAACTGATCGATTGAGTTATGCCGAATTGAACGCTCGCGCCAATCAGCTCGCGCATCACCTGGCCTCGCTCGGCGTCGGCCCTGGCGTTCTCGTCGGCATCTGTCTCGAACGTTCCTGGCGGCTGCTCGTCGGAATTCTCGGTGTGTTGAAGGCTGGCGGCGCTTACGTTCCGCTCGATCCGGCGTATCCGAAGGAACGTCTCGCGTTCATTCTCCAGGATGCAAGGGCGCCCATTCTCCTGACGCAGGAATCGTTGCGCGGATTTCTCCCTGACAACTCGGGCCGCCTGCTCTGTCTCGATTCGGACTGGAGTTCGATTCACATCCACAGCCAGGAAAATCCGGCCTGCCGCGCGCAAAGCTCCGATCTCGCCTATGTCATCTACACATCCGGTTCAACCGGTCAGCCGAAGGGCGTTGCGATCGAAAATCGCGCCGCGGTCGCTCTGATCTTCTGGGCGCGAGAAGTCTTCAATTCGGAGGAACTCGCCGGTGTGCTGGCATCCACTTCAATCTGTTTCGATCTGTCGATCTTCGAAATGTTCGTTCCGCTCTGTGCGGGTGGAAAAGTCATTCTCGCGCAAAACGCGCTGGCGCTGCCTTCCCTGGACGCCGCGGCGGAAGTGACATTGATCAACACAGTCCCGTCGGCGATTCGCGAGCTGCTTCGCATCCGGGGAATTCCGCCCGGCGTGCGGGTGGTCAATCTCGCAGGCGAACCGCTCGCCACCTCAATCGTCAATCAGATCCATGGCGAAACGAACGTTGAAAAGGTTTACGACCTTTACGGTCCGTCCGAAACGACCACCTATTCCACGTTCACACTGCGACGTCCAAGCGAGGCGCCCACCATTGGAAAACCGCTCGCGAACGAACAGGTTTACGTTCTCGATCCCAACCGTCAGCCGGTGCCGGTTGGCGTTCCGGGCGAACTTTACATCGGCGGCGACAAGCTCGCGCGCGGTTACCTGAATCGCCCCGAACTGACTGCGGAGAAGTTCGTTTCAAATCCGTTTCAACCCGGCAGGCGCTTGTATCGAACCGGCGATCTCGCCCGCTGGCGCGCCGACGGAAATCTTGAGTTCCTGGGACGCATCGATCATCAGGTGAAGATTCGCGGATTTCGCATCGAACTGGGCGAAATCGAAACGGCCTATCGCAAGCATCCGGACATTCGCGACGTGATCGTGCTCGCGCGGGAAACTCCCGACGGACCCAAGCGGCTTGTCGGCTATCTGGTGTGTCGAAACAGAAAACGGGTTCCGTCCGATGAACTCCGACGGTTCGGAAAGGAACATCTTCCAGAATACATGATTCCGTCCGCGTTCGTGCTTCTGGACGAACTGCCGCTCACACCGAATGGAAAGGTGAATCGCAAAGCGCTGCCCGATCCTGAAGGCGACGATCGCGATTTCAGCACGCCGTGCCTCGCGCCACGCACTCCGGTTGAGGCGCAGCTTGCGGCGATTTGGCGTGAAGTGCTGCGTCTGCGACAGGTTGGCGTGCAGGACAATTTCTTCGAACTCGGCGGCGATTCGCTGCTCGCCATTCAAGTGATTTCGCGCGTTCGCGAAACCTGCAAGGTCGAGCTGCCTCTGTTCAGCCTCTTCGACGCGCCAACCATCGAACTGCTCGCCACCGGCCTCGAGTCCGGCACCTGGACACAAAATCAGCGCCCGGTTCTGCCGCTCCAGAGAATTCCGCGCGAAGGAAAGCTTCCGGTTTCGTTCGTCCAGGAACGTCTCTGGTTCCTGCATCAGTTGGATCCAGGGGACTATTCCTACAACGTCGCCGTCGCGCTGCGGATCAAGGGCCCGTTGAACACTGCCGCTCTTCAGCGCGCGTTCAACATGATCGCTGAACGCCACGAATCGTTGCGCAGTGTGTTCGCCTACGAAGACGGCCTGCTCACCCAGCGGATCAAACAGGGACAGACGCTTCCGATCGACACAACGGATCTCAGCCATCCAGCGGATCAATCAGAGACGCGACTGGAACAATGGCTTCGTCGGGAAAGTCAGCATCCCTTCGATCTCGCCGCCGGACCGTTGACGCGCATCGGCCTCGCGGCACTGAGCAAAACCGATCACGCGCTGCTCGTGGTAATGCACCACACCATTTCGGATGGCTGGTCGCTGACACTTCTCTTTCAGGAACTGGAATTGATCTATGCCGCCCTGGCCCAAAACAAACCCGCTCCTGTGCTGCCCGAACTGCCGTTGCAATACGCAGACTTCGCTGCCTGGAAACGTCAGCAGATGCAGGGTGCCTTGCTCGATCAGGAACTGGACTTCTGGAAGCGCAAACTCGCCGGCGCGCCTGATTCCATCGCACTGCCCTTCGATCGCGCGCCTTCGGAAAAGACGACCAACCGCGGCGGACGCCAGCTCATAACGTTGCCGAAGTCGATCTCGGACACGATCGCACAGGTCAGTCAGCGCCAGAACAGCACCGCGTTCACCGTCCTCACCGCCGCGCTCTGCGCCGTGTTGGAAAAATGGAGTCATCAGCGCGACCTCGTCGTCGGAACAGTCGTCGCCGGCCGCAATCGACGCGAGATGGAGAATCTCATCGGCTGCTTCATGAACTTCCTTCCGATTCGCACGCGGATGTCCGGCGAGGAATCGGGCATTGAACTGCTGGCAAAGGTGAAGGCGTCGGTGCTGGAGGCGCAGGATCATCAGGATTGCCCCTTTGAACGCATCGTCGAGGCGGTCAATCCCGAACGTCACAAAAACCAGAACCCGCTCTACAACGTCGCCTTGCTGTTGCAGAACTTCCCCACGGAAATGTTCCGCAATCCCGACCTCCAGGTGACGACCATTCCGGTCGATCTCGAAGCCGCCCTTCTGGATCTTCGCTTCGAAGCGGAATGGAACAACGGTCAGATGGAACTCGCATGCGAATACAAGAGCGACCTGTTCGACGACACCACCATTCAGGAGCTGCTCGCCTGCTATCAACAGTTCCTCGAAATCATCCTGTTCAAGCCGGAAACCAGGCTGTCTGACTTCCGGCTCCCCCAGGCACTTGATGCCCAGGCGCGGACAGCCCGAAGCCGCGACGCGCATCTCACCATCGCCGTTGCCTCCACCTTCACCGCCGAGCCGGTCGAGGATTCGCTGCGTTACTGGGCGAAGGAACTGGAGCTTCCGGCAAAGGTCGAATTCGCCGGTTACAACCAGGTGTTCCAGGAACTGCTCGATCCGGGCAGCCTGCTGAACGGAAACAGCCGCGGCATGAATGTGCTGCTGATCCGGCCCGAAGACTGGTTGAAGGACGCCGGTGGGAATGCGGACCGAAGTGCAGCGCTCAAACGTGTCGCCGGCGAGTTCGTCGATGCCGTCAAATCCGCGGCATCCCATGCACAGGTTCCAATCCTCACCATTCTCTGTCCGCGTTCAGTGGATTCGACAACCGACACTTCATTGTCCGCTGCGATCGATGAAGCCGAAGCAACGATTGCGACTGGAATGCGGAACGTTGCGAACCTGCATCTCATCACCAGTGACGAACTGCTCAGGCAATATTCCGTCCGGGACTACTACGATGCGAGTGGTGACGAACTTGGGCGCGTTCCATTCACTCCCGTTTTCTTCACCGCACTCGGCACCGCGATCATGCGCCGGCTGCACGTGCTGAACCGCACTCCGCACAAGGTGATCGTGCTCGATCTCGACAACACGCTCTGGTCGGGCGTGTGCGGCGAGGACGGTGCCGCGGGGATCTGCATTGATGCTCCGCGAAAGGCGTTTCAGGAGTTCATGCGCGCGCAACAGGAGTCGGGCCGTCTCCTTGCAGTATGCAGCAAGAATAATCCCGAGGATGTCAGCGACGTATTCGCACAACGCCTCGACATGCCGCTCCGCCACGAACACTTCGTCGCATGGAAAACGAACTGGCTTCCGAAATCGGAAAACCTCAAAGCCCTCGCGCAGGAACTGAACCTCGGTCTCGACAGCTTCATCTTCATCGACGACAACCCGGTCGAATGCGCTGAAGTGGAGGCGAATTGTCCGGAGGTTCTCACGCTGCAACTGCCGGAGGATCCGGAACAGATTCCCGCGTTCCTGCAACATTGCTGGGTGTTCGATCACACGAACGTCACCACCGAAGACCGGAAACGCGGCGAGATGTATCGCGAGAATCTTCAGCGCGAACAGCTGCGTTCGAAATCCTCCGGGCTGGCCGACTTCATCGCCAGTTTGCAATTGCAGATCGACATCACGCCAATGACCGACGATCAGCTCGCGCGGGTTTCCCAGCTGACGCATCGGACAAACCAGTTCAATTGCACCACGATCCGGCGTTCTGAAACGGAGATTCGTCAACTGTTGGCAACATCGGAGATTTTCACAGTCTCGGTCCGCGATCGCTTCGGCGACTACGGGCTTGTCGGTGTGATGATCGCGTCGGTGAAGGAGACCGGGGTGGATGTGGACACGTTCCTTCTGAGCTGCCGTGTTCTCGGACGCGGTGTGGAGCATGCAATGCTCGCTCGTTTGGGCACCCTTGCCCGCGAACGCGAGCTGGAGTGGGTGACGGTTCATTTTGTCAAATCCGAGAAGAACAAACCCGCGCACGATTTCCTCGAAAACGTCGGTGCAAACTTCCGTCAGGCATTGAATGGCGGTTTCGTTTACCGCTTCCCCGCCGCGACTGCGGCAAAGATTGCTTTCACTCCGAAAGAATCTCCTCGTGGAACGTCGAATCGCTCAGACGAGTCGGAAAAGAAAACCTCTGCTCGAACCGGTTCGCGACCGGAACTTTGCGGAAACCGGTTTCGTCGCTATCGGCAGCTCGCGTTTGAAGCCGCCGATCCCACCGCCATTCACGCCACGATGGAATCCCGCGTCACCCGTCGGACATCTCGTCCCAGCGACCTCACGCCGCCGCGCAGCGAGATGGAACACCGGCTCTGCGACCTGTGGCAGCAGCTGTTGCGGATCGAGAAGGTCGGCATTCACGACAACTTCTTTGAACTCGGCGGCCATTCGCTGCTGGCGGTCAGATTGTTTGCCGAACTGGAAAAACTGACCGGTCGGAAATATCCGCTCGTCACTGTGTTCCAGGCGCCCACGATCGAACAGCTCGCGGCTGTTCTCGATGGCAGCAACGACGCCATGGTTCGTTCGCCGATCGTTCCCGTTCAGCCGAACGGCGATCTTCCGCCAGTCTTTCTCGCACACGGTGCCGGAGGTGACGTGCTGTGGGGGTACGCGAATCTCGCCCAGCATCTTCCGCCGGATCAGCCGATCTACGGAATCAAATCGCGTGGCCAGATCGGGCTGGAGGAATTCGACACCATCGAAGAGATGGCGCGTTATTACGTTGAGGAAATTCAAAAGATTCAACCGCACGGACCTTATTATGTCGGCGGTTATTGCCTCGGCGGAAACGTCGCCTACGAAATGGCGCGTCAGCTCAAAATGAACGGTGAGGAAGTCGCGCTGGTGGCATTGATCGATGCCTCGCCGTCAAACGCCGGTTACGAAAGGCCGCAGTGGTGGAATCCGAAGTTCCCCTTCCGGTTCGCGCGGAACTTCTGGTATTGGCTCGAAGATTTCCGCGATCTGTCCTCCGAGGACCGCCGCCGATTCTTCATCCGCAAAGGCCGCATTTTCGGCCGCAAGCTGAAGCAGAAGTTTTCCGGCAGGAATGGATCGTCCGCGGACGTCGATCTCGAGGAGGTCATCGACCCATCCTACTTCCCCGAACACGAACTCAGGTTCTGGGAAATTCACCTGAGAGCGCTCGTGACCCACACTGAGAAATACTATCCGGGAACCGTGACTCTGATCCGGACGCGCGGCCAGCCGATGTTCTGTTCACTGGCAGAGGATTTCTGCTGGGGCAAGGTGGCCGGGCGCGTCGAGATCCGGCGGATTCCCGGTTCACACGAAAACATATTCATGGAACCCAATGTGAAACATCTCGCCCACGAGCTGCAGGACGCGCTCGCGGCCGCCCGGAAAACCCAACCTCGCACGGACGCTGTCGCCAACGCATGAAGATACTCGCCTTTATCTGGGAATCGTGCCGGCGAATGATGGTCATCACGACCGTCGTCGCCCTGATCAGCGGCGCTTGCAATGCAGCTTTGATCGGCCTCGTGAATCATGCTCTGACCGGCCCGCTCAGTCCCGGTGCCATCCTCATCTGGGCCTTCGTGGCGGTCGGACTCGGCAAGTTGATCAGCAACTTTGTCGCGCAGGTATTGCTCGCGAAGTTCTCGCAAACGGTCGTCGCCCAGTTGCGGCGGGATCTGATCCGCAAGGTGCTGACCGTTCCGCTGCGGCAGCTGGAGGAACTGGGCGCGCCACGAATTCTCATGGCGTTGACCGACGACGTGAACAGCATCACCAATGCGCTCCTCGCCATTCCGACGGTCACGGTGAACGTAGCCATTCTTCTCGGCGGCGCCGCGTATCTCGGCTGGCTGTCGTGGCAGGTGCTGCTCGCAGTCTGTGTCACCATTGTTCTGGGCGGGATCAGCTACCGGATGATCATGACCAGCGCGTTTCGACATCTGAACCTCGCGCGTGAACAGGGCGACACGTTGTACGAACATTTCCGGGCGCTCACCGAAGGCATCAAGGAGCTGAAGCTGCATCGGAATCGTCGGCGCGCGTTCCTCACACAGGACGTTCAGAAAACCACCGAAGCATACCAGCAGCACACCGTCGCTGCCGAAATGCGATTCATCCTTTCCCAGAACTGGACGCATTTTCTCTACTTTGCGTTGATCGGCCTGATCCTCTTTCTTCTGCCGAAACTGGTTCCCATGGACCGGCCCACGCTGACGGGATACGTGATCACAACATTGTATCTGATGGGACCGCTGTCGGGCGCATTGAGCAGTTTGTCGCTGTTTGGACGCGCGAATGTGGCCTTGCAGAAGATCGATGAGATCGGCATTGCGTTGACTGAAAATTCGCGCGAAACCTGCCCGCTTGATGCGGTCGAAGTGCCTCGCCGTTTTGAACAGATCGAACTGGTCGGCGTTTCCCACACCTACCGTCATGAGAAGGATGACAGTCATTTCGTCCTAGGTCCGATCAACCTGCGTTTGAACGCCGGCGAACTGGTCTTCCTGGTCGGCGGCAACGGCAGCGGCAAATCCACTCTCGCGAAAATCATCGCCGGTCTTTACTCACCCGAAGGCGGCGAAATCCGGCTCGACGGCACAACCATCACCGATCGAAATCGCGACGAATACCGTCAGCTGTTTTCCGCCGTGTTTGTCGATTTCTACCTGTTCCACACGTTGCTCGGACTCGGCTCGGAGGAACTCGATGCGCAGGCGTCCGAATATCTCGAACAGCTGCATCTCAGCCACAAGATCAAGGTGAACAAAGGCGTGCTCTCCACCACGTCGGTTTCCCAGGGACAACGCAAACGCCTTGCGCTGCTCACGGCTTATCTCGAAGACCGCCCCTTCTATCTCTTCGACGAATGGGCGGCGGATCAGGATCCGCATTTCAAAAACGTCTTTTACACCCAGCTGCTTCCCGAACTGAAACAGCGCGGCAAAACCGTGCTCGTGATTTCGCACGACGACAAATATTTCCACGTCGCCGACCGGGTCATCAAACTCGACTACGGCAAACTCGTCACCCAGCCGCATCTGCCCGAACCGCGGCTGGAGGCATTCGTCGCAGCCGGCGAAAATCTGAAACGCTGATTTGAAAATGGAAACCGATTTGGATCGATTGGCAATGCGGGCGCGGCCGACTGGTTCGCCCATAATGCATCAAACCTGGCAAAACCTCCTGTTCCTGCACTGGCCAATCGATCCCGCTCTTCTCCGTCCACACATCCCGATGCGCCTCGAACTCGACACCTTCGATGGCAAAGCATGGATCGGGATCACGCCATTCGAAATGACTGACGTGCATCTGACCGGCATCCCGCCGATCCCGGGCCTGGCATCATTGCTCGAACTGAACGTTCGCACCTACGTTCATCTCAATGGGAAACCCGGCGTCTGGTTCTTCTCTCTCGACGCGTCGAAACTGCTTCCGGCGCTCGCAGCGCGCGTGCTGTACATGCTTCCGTATTACACGGCCGAAATGAAATCGCTGCAGAACGTTGACGAGCATCAGTTCTTTTCAAAGCGCACAGTCGGCCCCGCGGCCGAGTTTCAGGCTCGATGGAGGACCGGCATGCGCCTGCGCGATCCCGATGCCCACTCGCTCGCATTCTTCCTTGTCGAACGCTACGCGCTGTTCGCCGGCAGCAGCGAAAATCTTACGATGTCCCGCATCTATCATCATCCGTGGATTCTGGATGAAGTTCCGGAGGTTGAATATCGCTCCAGCATGGTCGCAGCGCTGAATCTCCCCGAACCCGACACGACGCCTCTTGCTCACTTTTCGAAGTCATTAAGCGTCGAGATCTGGGAACCGCAATCCGTCTGAGAGACGTTGCTATCGTAAAAGCTTTTCCAACCACCGATAAACACGCATCGACACGGATAAGGTTTGCCGGGTTCAACTTTGAGAAATCGAGATTTCTCCAATTCATTTTTGGGAGCGCGACTGTGTGCTTCAGCTCCAGTCGCAGCAACGATCGTTTCCCTCACGCAGATTTGTCGAATCAGACGAATCAGTGAGAGGCACTGTGTTAAACAGATTCCGCCGTTACATCGTTCTACATTGCTGCGGCCGGTCTGCAACACAGCCCGTCTATTTTCAGACAGACACCGTGAAAAAAGCGCCGCCCAGCTGTTTCAATTTTTCATAGTCGCTGAGTAACGAAGCGGACCGTGCGGGCCGAATGCAATCGAGCGAAATGGTCAGTGTCAGGCGACCAAAACCTCTCATTAACACCGTGCTTCAGCGCGGTGAAGCTGGCACTGAATGAACGAGCCGTTTCAACGGCTTTGTGGACGATTCCCGCCAATGACGGCACACAGGACAAACGCTTCTCAACCACAGATTGACACCGATCGACACGGATAGGGATTGCTTTGAAGTCTGAAAACGTCGGGGACTGATTTCGATGCTGGAGAATTTGAGCGGTTCGAATTTCGCAGCATCGGTGTTCATCGGTGTCCATCCGTGGTTAACCCGCCACTCCCATCCCGCTCGGATTAAGAACGCCTGACTGTCTTGACCAGGTCCCAAACAATGTGCGGAAACTCCGCCGCCCACCAATACACGCCAAGGGGAATTGCCAGCGTCAAAATGGTTCCCGCCGTCAGACGCCAGAATTCGACCTTTTCGAACGCAGGAAGATCATGAGCAACGGAACTCCAGAACACTGCAAGAACACTGAAAAGCGCAAGCGTCACAGGGATGCCCGCAAGCGTCGGCCAGGATCGCAGTCTGCAAAGAACTTCTCCAACGAGCGTTGCCGGAAGGAAGAGAAGAAACGTCACGGCTGCGGTTCCTGCCAATAACAGCATCAATCCAACCGGATACACCGCGGGACTTCCCATCCCGCCGCCTGTAACCGATGCCCAAATAAGCAACGCGAAATAAGTAACGGTCCACAAAACGCATCCCACAACAAAGACCGCTCCCGCCGCAACAGCATGCCGGGCAACGAACGAACCGATGATTCCTGCGACGCGCATGTCCCCTTTTCTACCTGCGCCGACAATGTCGAACAACACCAACGATCAGACCAATCACAGCGCCAGCTGCAAATCCAAGCGGTCCTGTGATGAAAATGCCCAGCATTGGGCCCTGATTCGACTTCGGCATAAAAATCATTGGCCCGACAAAACCCGCGATGAAGCTGATGCCTCCAATCACAACACCACCTACAAGCGCATGCAGCATGAGCACACGATCCAGTGCAACATGACCTCGAAAAGCAAACCACCAGCACAGGCTGGCTGCCGCAAAAAAACTCAGGATGAACCCGGCCCAAAAGAGATCGAAACCGGTCCGCACGAACGAAACCGCAAGCCCGCTCAGCGGCAGCGCTGCAATTCCCGCAAAGATTCTTAACAGTATAAAGTTCGATTGACCTGATTCAGCATTCATCACTCAAAGCCAACAGCAGTTCAAAAGCCACCTTCAGAGCGGTTTTAGAAAAACTGCAGCTGCCGAGGTCAGGAAGCGGACGCTTTCCGGCGGCAACGTGTTCGACAACCACTACACGAATTCAATCGTCAGACCTTCCGCTTGCGCAACGCATACACGAGAAACGATCCCAATCCAGAGACAACTCACACGCGCACCTTGAATGCAGCGGTCTAAATCCAGCAAGGTCCAACAAAAGTAATCAACGAATGCTTAATCCATCCAATTGCTCAGGCCATCATGGAAACGTAATCTCATGGTCTGGCGTGACACCTTTGATCCGCAACACGCAACTGGTGCCCGACGAGTTGTACTCAAAACTGGCGAGAATCGAAGGGGATCCCCATCTGGATAGGTAAGGCGAAGCTCCGAAAGCGAACCGGGATACGGAGTGTGAGGAGGCCAATTCTTCAATTGCATGACAATCTCTGTAAACAGCGCATTTTCCGCCGAGCCGCGATTTGCCCGACTGAACTCACTCCAGATCTTCCACACGACAAACGCGATAACCAGCAGTCCTACGATCGCTCCCCAACGATCCGTCACTGGCGCATTTCGAGAGTTTTGCACGATTAAAACAGATTGCGGCTACCATCTCAGGCTCGTCGTATTCGACAAGAATCAGAGATCAGGATTACAGACCAGATGACAGCATTCATAGCGGCAGGCTTCTGTTTATACTTTGATTGACGGATGGTTGAGATTGAACTTCAGCGTTAGTCCGTTGGAAAACATTTTTCTCCCCCGAATCGTCAGACCTTCCGCTTGCGCAACGCATACACGAGAAACGATCCCAATCCAGAGAAACGAAAACTCGAATCCACGTGGTGTTGAATCACGTAAAACGCAAAGTAGTAAGCGCGGCAACTGGCCCAAAGCGCCAGCACCAGGAGAACAGCCACTCGAAACGTGGGCAGCTCCAGAAACAACAAAACAGACGACACGATCGCGATCAAAGCGAATGCCACCCCTTTGAACCAGATCGCCTTCGGACTCTTGAGATCTTTCATCATTTGTTCGATTGAACCCGGATACGAAACCAGGTCGCATGCCTTCTCTGCGTCTTCGAATCTTTGCGCCTTTGCGTTAAATCCGTTTGTTCTCTCATCTGCGTTCATCTGCGAAATCCGCGGATTATTCAGCGTCCGCAGATGACGCCTATTTTCGCAGATTACGACGAACACCTGCTCGGATAGCCAGTCGGAATTGGGCGCAGCGGCCGGCGTCGAATGAACCGATTCGGACGGATGATGCCTCCTGGCTGCGCAACCAGTTCCCAGGGTCAACACAGAATGGAGCAACTGAAAGTTTCCAGAACTTTTCTGAACAACAACAGGGTTCCGCCTCTCATGTGCGCGACTCTAGTTTTGCCCCTTTTTCTTTGCAAGACGGCATTTGATGACAGACGGCATTTGATGCCGCCGACGCAATCTATGGAACGGTCAGTTCGGAGACGGACGCCATGTCCGGCGAAATTACAATCATGACATAAACGCCCCGTTCTCCGTGACGTCGCAGCCTAGCTACATTCACGCGAGAACATCTCGCGCTCTTCGCGCAATATTCTGTTCCAGTTTCCTCTTCCAAGCAGGATCAACAGTTTTGAATTGCGACACGCCATACAGCGCGGCAGAGTCGGCGCATGCAGGGACGGAATCCAAAAAACAGCACACCTGTTGAAGGCGGAGTGTTGTCGCCGGAAGAAAGAACCATGGCGGACAAGGAGCCTGGAGCCGAATCTCATCGCAATGGCCAGCGGGGGAACGATGCGCGCCGTGAAGGCGAACAATCGGATGAACCCACATCGAAGTGTCCACCCGGCGTTTTGGGGTGGCATGGAATTACTTTCCCCTGTAGCTCGGACGTCGCGGGCTCAGCGGTTCAGTTCAACCACAGTGTATCCCACAATCCGCGGTCCACACCTCCCGTGCCTTTCAACCCCGCCTGCCCGCGGCTTGCGGGATACACTGCTTAAACGTTAGCCAAAATATGCCTTCGGTCGTTTGGAAAGATGAGAAGTTCTCGGAAGTCGAAACGTTCGAACGAAGTTTCGAGGACGCTATCATGCTGGACTGCCAATTCGAAGATTACCGCCTCGAAGGAGCAAATTTGGTCGCAGCGGTTTTTGTCGGCTGCTCGTTCAAGCGGGCCGATTTTTATTGGGCACGCGGTTTCCGAGCGAAGTTTATTCGATGCGATTTGGAGGACGTCAGCTTTCGCGGCGGAAACCTCGACGAAGCAGTATTTCTTCGCTGTCGTATCGTTCGCTGCGACTTCACCCAAGATAATCTTGGCGGCGACACACATTTTAGGTCTGTCGTGTTCATCGACTCCAATCACACGTGACGACAAACATGGCTAACAATAAAGGGTGTGTTGCCACGGAGCGAAGCGGAGCTGACAAACACGCCATTGGTTGAACAAGCCCCGTAAAGACCTGCGGTCCACGGGGCAAGCCCGGGAGAAGGTTCAAGGTTCGAGGCTGACTGGTCATTTCGCTATTGGCGCATGTGTTTGCGCCCGCTCAATCCATCCGGAAGAAAAGGGAAATCTCCATCCCTGTATGAGCGACGTTCGATTGACAGATGCCTCCATTTTGCCCCAGGCACCGATCTGATTCTTCAACGGTGTGTTTCATCCCGGACATTTCATCGTGCTCTCACCACCAGGTCGGTTTGAAGAATCCCATCGCGGCAAAACGGGAACCATCGCCGGGACCTTTAAATGGGTTTGGGCGTTGTTCTGTTCATGCGGCGAGTTCCTTCGATTTAATCGATTGGATTGGAGTAATCGCGAGCCGTGGTGAAACCAGTGGGTGGAGACAAACCGCCGCCTCGCGCTTCCGTTCGAGGCCGGGCGGGAATTCGAGAGCGCCTGTTACGCTCCGGCCTCACTCTCGGCGGCGGTCGCTATCTGGTTGAACGAGCCCGGGGATGTCCTTCAGTGTTCCCTGTCTTTTCCTTTTGATGAAAACGCACAGAAGGAAACGAAGTGAACGAAGAAGGTGTTACTTGTTCAGAATGATTACGGCGTCTTTGCCGGGTTTGCCGAAGACCTCGTTGAAGGCCTACAGACTTTTGTCCGCAGAACCTTTGTTCCCTTCGTTTCCTTCTGTTAAATCCGCCTGCCAATTCTGTTCATTCCCCGGCCGATAATCTTTGAGCTCGACGAGCTGTTGGAACTGGGAGATAGAAACGTCGTTGATTTCATTCCGGCTGGCTGCCGGGAAAAGAAGAACGATCGACCACTACAGGAGCATGCAACCGGGGCCCAAATCTCCCTGCCGCGCAACGGCTCAGTTCAATCAGGGGCGCTAAGCGAACTGGCGCCTGCGTTGCCAGATTGACGTTTATCGAAACCTGGAAACATTGGTCGACAAAGCTCGAGCGACTTTCGGCACCGGTCGCTGATTCGTTAGGCGACGGCACGATCTCAAATCCGCAGGTAAATATGAAAAACCACAGCATGTCAGCATTGCTTGTCGGCGCACTCGCAGTTCTGGTCAGCGGCTGTTCAAATCCACACAGAGGGGCGGCTTACGGCCGAGAGCAGGAGTCCACGCCACACGTGGTTCTGCCAGAAAGGACTGACTTCGATTGCAACCCGAAAGCGAGAAAGGCCTATCTGGAAGCGTATCGCGATGGATACCTTGCTCAGATGTCGGGAGATTCCGGCGTAATATGTGCATTCGGGCGCGAGGGCATTGTCGGCACAGCGCGGGAGATTGGTTGGATGGATGGCCAGTTTGACGCGTCGAGAGCGTTGCACGAAAAGAAAGTTCAAAAGCTTGGGGCCGAAGCCAACGGACACCAGCCGTTCAACTCAGAAACAAATGAAACGCAACCGGCGGGGGGCCTCCGTCGCTGACCGATGGACTGAGATCATGGACTTTTTTGAAAAATTTTTCGGTGTCGTATCGAGCGACGAGATGCACGGCATCCACCTTGATTGCATCGTCCGTTCGGACGGCTGTGCGATATAGTGACATCAAGCGGCTGTGACCATGCGCACTGATGGATATTTTCTCGAGACTCTTATAGTCGCGTCGCCTGTTGTCGTGACCCTGTGGTGGGCCTTGTTTCGCCGGAAGATTCAGCGAAGTCGTCTTAATCGGTGGCTTATATCTGGCGCCACTGCATTCCTCATGGCTCCGACATTCATGGCCCCTTACGGCACCTGGTTCATTTATCCTGCGTGGTGCATGGTTTTTCATCTTTATTTCGGGGTAGATCCGTTTTGCGTTCTTTTGCTTTGCGTGATTCCAGTCCTTGTCACGACTGTTTTAGTGTATGGACTCTCGTCGCATCTCAGTTCCTGATCTGGGCCTGCCCCTGATTGTGCCCGGAAGGCCGACAGGCAAACGCATATGAATCTTCGAGTTTTTGCCCTGCTTTGTGTTGTCTGTGGAGTTGCAGCGTATCCGATCAGTGCGTTCCTGTTTCCATGGGCGCAAAAGGCCGGCGGCCAGCAGATGCCGGATGACAGTGTTGCGATCCTTTCACCCTCTGCGGGGACCTGGGTTTTAAAGGTGGGAATATTGGCATCGATTGCGTTCCTTTTGACCGGCATTGTTTTATTCCTCTTGTCATGCAGGAGACGGAATGTATGACGCTGTGTGGTCCTGCGCCCTGATCTTAAAAATCTGAATCAAAGTTCTCGCCGCTCCTCATCATCGTCTTTGGCTCGCAGCATTGTTTCCGTTGCATCTCATTATCTGGGCGGCCTTTTGGCTTGAGAACCAATGGTGGGGATGCGGGTGGTTTCCGCGCGAACGGCTGCCGGAAGCGGGCCGTTGAAGTTCAACAAGACGATCCCCTGTTCTCCAACTTCGACTTCAGTCTCAGGCACGGTCTTTCCACCAGGTAATAGGATGCGAGAACAACCGGGATGACGAAAACCAGATAGATCATGTTTTTCCAGGGCCAGTGATGTTGCTTCAGGGCCATTAGAATCGGGTAGTGCCAGATGTAAAGGCCGTAGGAAATCCGGCCGATGAACACCAACGGCTTCATCGCGAAACACCGGGACAGCCATCCGCCCGCCGGTTGCAACACCAAAGATCCGATCAACGTCATCGCAAGCAAGGATGCAAGCGCCCAGCCGAAACGGATCATGAACGCCGATTGTTCGTCCACGAAACACAGCAGCAAAAGTCCGGCGCCCGAAATCGGCGCGGCGTATTTTAGAACATGGTCAAGCCACGCGCCGGAGGGAAGGCGGTGTGAGGCCATCAAAGCCCCCGCAAAACTGCCGAACAAAAGCGAATCCGCACGAGTGTCTGTGCCCGCGAAAACTCTCTTGAATTTCACCGGAAAGACATTGCCCCAAATTGTCGTCGTGGTGCACATGTGAATGCCGATGCGATAAACCACAGCGACAAACGCAGCGAGGAAAAGCCAGCAGAGCACAGACGCGCGATTTGTTTTCCGCAGCAGAAAAATGAGCATCCACGGCCAGACGATGTAGAACTGTTCCTCCACTGAAAGCGACCACGTGTGTGCCAGTGAAACGCTTCGTCCGACGTTGAAGATACTCGCCCAGTTCTGCACATAAAAAAGCGCTCGAAGCGCCTCATGCAACTGGCGCATGGCGCGTCCTGGAGGATCCGTCGAACAGACGAATACCACGAACAGGACCAGCATCACACTCAACGCAGGCAGCAGTCTTAGCGCGCGGCGAAGATAGAACTTTTTGAGACTGATACCTCCCGTTCGGTCCCATTCTGAAACCAGTAGCGCCGTGATGAGAAATCCGCTGAGAACAAAAAACGTGTTTACGGCAATGAAGCTGAAGGAATCGCGCACCACGAGGCCATGGCTAAGCAGGACGAAAATGATCGCGATTCCTCGAACACCATCGAGGCCGGGCTGGTATCCGAGACAGAACTCCTTTTGCAATCGTTCAGATCCCCCGCTCTTCTGCAGCGCGGCGCCTGACCGACGCTCCCGATCGTTGTCGAACGCGACGTTCATTCACGTTCCAAGCGTGAAATAGAATGTCGCGCCCTTGTCCGGTTCTGCCTCCGCCCGGATGCTTCCGCCATGACGGCTCACAACCCGTTGAACGGTTGAAAGCCCAATGCCGGAACCGCTGAAATCCTCCTGTCGATGAAACCGCCGGAACGGCTGGAACAGCTTGGTGGCGTATTGAAATTCGAAGCCCGCGCCATTGTCGCGAACGAAGTATTCGCGGACACCCTGACTGTTGAGAACGCCAAACTCAATTCTGGCATCAGTTTTTCGACCCGTGAACTTCCATGCATTGGAAAGCAGATTTTCCAGCGCGATCCGCATCAGGCCGGGATCCGCCTCCACCTCGACATTGTCGGCAATGCGTGTTTCCACTTTCCGCTCGGGATCTTGCGATGCGAGAGCCCGTAGAACATCCCGAACAAGTTCGGAGAGATTGACCGGCTGGATCGACATTTCGGTTTGAGTGACACGAGAGAGCCGAAGCAGGTCATCCATCAGTTCCCGCATCTGACGAGTTCCAGTCAGAACTTTGCCGGCATAATCCTTTCCACGATCGTTCAGCTGGGTCGAACATTCCTTGAGCAACAGTTCGGAATAGCCGCGAATGGCGCGAAGCGGCGCACCCAGATCGTGGGAGACGGCGTAGGCAAACGATTCCAGTTCCTGATTGGCCGCGGCGAGCTGCGCCGTCCGGTTCTGCACACGTTTCTCCAGCTCGTTGTAAACATTGACATTCTCGATCGCCACAGCCGTCGTGTTCGCCAGAGCCTGCAACAGTTCCAATTCTTCAGTCGTGGGCTGACGTCGCGTCGCCCAATAATTTCCGATCGCGCCAATGGGTGACTCCGGGCGAATCGGAACCATCGCCAGGCTTTTCACAAACGTTGGACGATAGGCATCGATTGGGATTCTGGAATCGCTGTAAATGTCTTCAATCACCACGGACTGCCGGTGTTCCATGACCCATCCGCTGACACAGCTGCCCATTGGAAACCGTTGTCCTTTCCAGAGCGGAGCAATGGCATCTTCGTCCGCATAAAAACATTGATCGCCATCACGGAGAACAAAAGTCGCGCCGTCAGCGCCGGTGAGTTCACGCGCAGCTTTGCGAGTAACGGCCGTGATCGAGTCGAGGTCGCGCGCGAGTGAAAGTTCCTGAACCGCGGCAACCAGGCGCCTCATCCGTTGATTGACGCGCTTGAGTTCATGGATTTCAGCTTCATGAACGGAAGGACCATTCGGCTGCGCGAAGCTGAGTTCTGTGAGTTTGGCTGTCATTCCATGTGATTGCGTAAGTTACTTTCCGCTTGGCGCTTCGGGCGTGAAAATTCGTTGAGGAAATTTAGGCATGGCTTCCATCTTGTCCAGTCCGGAACCGGGGCCTGAAATCGGATTTTGCATCCACCGGAACTGTTTTCAATCCCTTCCCCTTGGAACAAATTGACCGGAATCCGCTTCGGGCTCGCTTTGCAATCTGGAGAAACTCGACGGCATTTTCCATCGGCGCCCGAATCCGGCTGAACGTTCAACGGGTTATATTGTTGACATGTCAACATTCCATGTTTAAACAGAAGCCGTGAAAACAAGGAAACCCAGTCCAGCCACCTCCCGGTATCAGGCATTGATCCAGATTCTCCGCACTGCGGACACGCTGTGGAACGCAAGCCGCGTCTTTTTCACGAAATGGGATCTCAGTCCCAGCCAGTTCAATGTGCTGAACCTTCTTTCCGACGAGCCCGATGGACTGTCGCAAATCGAACTCGGACGGCAGCTGTTGATGCATCGTTCGAATGTCACCGGGCTTGTCGATCGGCTGGAAAAGCGGGGTCTCATTTGCCGAAAGGAGGTGGAAGGCGATCGCCGCGCGTATCGCGTGGTCCTGACCGCACCGGCCCGCAAGCTGATGTCGGAGATTCTGCCCGAGTTTCATTCGCTCGCGAATGCCATCTGGGAGAACATTCCGGCAACTCACATCAGGGATCTCACCGCGGATCTGTCTCGTTTAACCGCAAACGCCGAAAAACTGGCAAACGTGAAGGAGGAGCCATGAAACCGATCCACTCAACCGTACCGCAAATCACCTGGAAGAAAGGAGCTCTCCTGGGATTGGCTGGAATAACGTGTTTCCATCTTGCCTGCTCAATCGATTCGCCCCCTGCCCGTCTTCTGTCACTCGCCTACGTTGCATTTCTCGTTCAACTCGCCCGGCTTGGCTCGCGCCGGCTGGCCTTCTACATGGGATTCGGAACCGGATTGATGTGTGTGGCACCGCAGTTGTTCTGGTTCTTCAATATTTTCGGCGCAGCCGCAGTTCCGCTCTGGATGGTTCTCTCGCTATGGACGGCGCTGTTCGTGTTGCTCGCGCATCGAGTTCTGCGGCGATTCGGTCCTGTCGCCGCACTCGTGTTGATTCCGTTTCTCTGGACCGGTCTGGAGTATTTCCGCAGTGAACTCTACCACCTGAAATTTTCCTGGTTGAACGCGGGATATCCTGCGGCAACAGTTCCGCAGCTTCCCGTCCACTGGATTGGAATGTATGGAATTGGATTCGCCGGTGCCGTCATCGGAGCTGTTCTGCTCTGCATGAAGCGCAAACCGGCATTGGGCGCAACCGGTCTGACGACTGCGGCCGCATTCATCGCAAATCTGTTCGCGAGCGATTCAATTGACGATCGGAGTGTTCGGATTGGAGGCGTTCAACTGGAGTTTCCAAACGAACTTCAATTGATGCAGAACCTGAACCGGCTCGCTTACGAATCGCCGGAAACCGATCTGGTTGTTCTCAGCGAATACACGCTGGATGGAGATGTGCCCGAATCATTGAAGAACTGGTGCCGGACTCATCAAAAGCACCTGATCGTCGGCGGGAAGAATCCGCTCGGGAATGGAACTTTTCTGAACACGGCGTTCGTGATCGATCCGAATGGGGAGGTTGTCTTCAAGCAGGCAAAGAGCGTTCCGATCCAGTTCTTCGCGGACGGTCTTCCGGCGCCGGAACAGAAGGTCTGGAATTCGCCGTGGGGAAAAATCGGCATCTGCATCTGCTACGATCTCAGCTATACACGCGTCACGGATGAACTTGTGAAACAAGGCGCGCAAATGCTGATTGTGCCGACCATGGATGTCGCGAGCTGGGGAAAACACCAGCACGAGCTGCATGCCATGGTGGCGCCGGCGCGCGCGAAGGAATGCGGAATTCCGATCTTTCGGCTGGCCAGTTCCGGAATATCGCAGGCGGTGGATGCGCGTGGAAACGTTGTCGCAAGCGCCGGTTTTCCGGGAGAAGGCGAAATTCTCACGGCCAAACTTCGAATGGTCATCCGCTGCGCTTCCGCTGGATCGAATCCTCGCGCCGGCAGCAGTCTGGATCAGCGGCATGACAATCATCGCCCTCACGGTTTCATTGATTCGTGAGAAATTCGCATTGAGACGAACCAGCAAAGTTGTCCTTCCAGCAGCGGTTTTAATCCGATGACAGAAGAGCTTCGCATTCGAGTTTATGGAACGCCGGAGCAGAAGACTCTGGTCTATCTGCCGGGACTGCATGGCGACTGGACATTGATTCCCGCGTTTCGAAAAGCGCTGCGTGAAAGAGTTCGCTTCGCGGAAATCACGTATCCACGAACGCTCACATGGTCGCTCTCCGACTATGCCGAGAATGTTCAACTCAAGCTCGCCGAACTTGGAATCACCGGCGGCTGGATCCTGGGCGAATCGTTCAGTTCGCAGGTCGTCTGGCCGTTGCTTCAACAGAATCGACTTAAGGCGGAAGGTGTGATTCTCGCCGGTGGATTCGTAAGGCATCCCGTCCGGTTGGGAGTGAGGATGGCGGAGCGTTTTGCCGGAGGAATCTCGCTGACATTGTTGACTCGGATTCTGTTCGGGTATGCGAAAATCGCCCGTTTCCGGTTCCGCAATGCGCCGGAAATTGCCAGCAGCATCGATGAATTCATTGCGAGGCGAACCGAACTGGATCGACAGGCGGCCAAGCACCGTTTGCATCTCATTGCGGAAAACGATCCCTGCGCAATTGTCCAGCAAACACAGGTGCCGGTCTATGCCTTGAGCGGATTGCTGGATCCGATTGTACCATGGTTTTTGATCCGACCGTGGCTTCGAAGAAATTGTGGTGCGCTGAAGGAATATCGGATCATTGGATGGGCGGACCACAACGTCCTTGGAACTGCGCCGGAAAAGTCTGCGGAACAGATTTTGAAATGGATGGGAGTGACTTGAGAAGTTTTGAGTCTTGGGTTTTGAGTTTTGAGTTCGATACCTAGGACGAAGATCGCGCGGCAGATGAGGATTAATGATTCGTGCGGAGATCAGTTGTCGTCGCTACGCGACATATCTTGCATCGATCTCTGACCGTGGACTGAAGTCCACGGCTACGGTCGTTCATCGCTCTGCGATGAAATCTCGCGGCAAGGTTCATCAAGGAAAAAGCCAGAATCCACTTCCTTCTTCCCCCCTACTCCCTACTTCTTCTTCCAGATTCCCTACTTCTTTCTCCTTCCCTAAAAAACTAACTGGCAAGAATCTTTTGCGCGGCTTCCCGGACGCTGTCGCGCAGTTCCTTGGGCTGAAGCACCGTTGCGTCGCCGCCCCAGCTCAGCACCCAGCGTTGAACCTCAGCCAATCCTGAAAGCCGGAGTTTCAATTCCACCCCGCCTCCGTCCAGCTCGGTCAGCTTTTGCGAATCGTGCCATTTCTTTTCGCGCACGTAATCCGCAACGCGTTCGTTGAATCGGATGACGACATCGTATTGTCCCTCGCCGGAATGAACGCCGAAGCTGTCGCGCAAGCGTTTCTCCAATGAAAATGGCTGAAGCCGTTCAAACGTCTTGCCGGTCTGTGTCACCGAAAGGATTCGCGCCGGTGCGAACGTGCGAATGTCCTTTCGCAAATGATCGAATGCGAAGAGATACCATTCGCCGTTGATGTTGGCCAAATGATAGGGATCGACGAGCCGTTGCTCGGTTTCGCGGCGGCCGGGTTTGCGATAGGCGATCTCGATCTGCTGACGACGCGCGGTCGCCTTGGCGAGCTGGTCGAAGATGTTCAGATCCAGAATCTGTTCCGCGCGCGTTCGAAACGAGATGGTCTGTTCCAGGTCGGGAAGATTGACGGAGATCGTGTCCGGCAGCGCCTGCTCCATTTTCCGGATCGCGCTCAGGAGCGGTTTCTCGAAGCTGGTCCCGCGATATTGTTGAAGCGCCTTTTCGGCGACGATCAGGGCGAACAATTCGCCTTCCGTGATCTGCATCGTGGGGAAGGCATTTACCTCTTCCGTGTAAAAATAACCGAATCTGCTGCCGTCGTATTCGATCGGCAGCAGCATTCGGTCACGCATGAATTCTATGTCGCGGTGGATGGATTTCGTGCTGACTTCCATCTCGCGGGCAAGTTTCGATGCGTTCGGATACTTGCCGGATTGAATCGCCTGGTGAATCCGGAGCATGCGCTCCAGAGGCGGGCGGGAAAATCGCTGCGGAACTGCGGCAGCGACCGGACCGGAATTAGAGGCCGGCCTGCGCTGTCCTGATCGGGAAGCGTGCGTCTTCGACAATGATCGATCCGTTGAGTTCGCTGGATTTGGTTGCCCGCAGGAACACAACGCGCTGGAATCCGCAGCCCCCGAGGGTCTGTTTCCAGCCGGAGAGAATTTCGTCGAGCTGGTCACCGTTGTATTGCCAGCCCACCACCACCACAGCCATGTTCCGATCCACATCGAACCGGTTCAAAACATTGCCGAAGGTATCCCGCCGAACCTGCTGCATGTAACCGTCCTCAGCGTAGAACGGTTTGGTCATGAACGTATAATCCCAGCTGGAGAACCGCAACACCACATTGGCATCGCGCGCGTCGCGAAACTTCGGTTCCTCCTGGGCCGAATTCTGGGTTGTGGCGCATCCGGCGAGGAACAGGGAAAGGACCGAAAACAGAAAAACCGATTTCAACTTCATCATACCGACAAAACCCCGCCGGATCGGGACCTCGGCGCCGGAATCGAGTTAACTCAGAACGCTCCGACATCGCCGAAATGCCGATGCATTCAGAAGTTTCATCGACGCATCTCGCAGCAGCTGAAGAAGAAAGAACAAAAAATATCGTGACACTTTTGTCGAAAATTTCGACACAACGAGGCTGCAACAGCCGGAATTACGGGGAAACCGCGAATGGCCGACGACGCCTCAAAGACGTCGTCAACCGGGATAGAAGTTTTCGGCGAGAAAAAGATTCAATCCGTGCATGGCCAGAGTCAGCTCTCCGAATTGAACCGCCTCCTCTGTGGAACAACCGCCTGATTCCACGTTTCGCTGAACGCGGCGAAAACGTGTGGCGAGCGGAAGATCATCCCGGCCGTCGCCCATCTGCAGAAGAAGGCGCCTGACTTTGGCAACCTTTCGAAGCGCACGTTTCACAGTCAACTCTGCAGATTCCGTCGTTTCGTTCCCCTCCTCCACCCGGCTAAACAGGGAACATCGGAACTGTCGGCAATATTGGGGTCGGTCCGCGTAAATCGTGCAGCGGCAGCCTTCCAATACCGCACACGGCTGACGGAACTTCACTGCATCCGGACGGGAGCCCGGCCGAAACAACTTCAACCCCAGTTCCTTCAGCCGGACCGGATCATCCTGTTTCTGAAGCTGGCCGCGGGCGAATATCACGCCGTTGCAGCACAAACCGCACGAAAGGCAAAGTTGATTTAATTCGGATCCAGCCATGATCGGGCGGAAAAGATAGGCGGTTTGGCGGCTTACGCAACGTCGGCCGTGACAAATCCTCTTGCGGCAAGGGTCGGAAACGTGTCCCGGGAGACTTCCGAGTAATTCCTTGCGGTAAAAGCCGCGAATTCATTAGAGTGGCCGCGCCCTATGGCAGCCATTGGACGTTTCCAAAAAGGCGAAGAGATCTTCTACGCAAAAGCTGTGGATGGGGAATTGTTTCGAGTGCGTGGGGACGTTTTCGGGTCGCCTTCATTCGATCGCAAGCCAACCCCTCTCAAAGGCGTTCGCACGCTCACTCCAGTTGTCCCTTCGAAGATCATTGCCATTGGCTTGAATTACGCCGATCACGCGCGCGAACTTCAGAAGCCGATCCCAAAGGAACCGCTTTTCTGGCTCAAGGCCACCACTTCCCTGATTCCGGACGGCGCGAAAATCGAAGTGCCGTTTGCGGATCATCGCACAGATTTCGAAGCGGAACTCTGCATTGTCATCGGCCGGCGCGTCCGCAATGTCACACCCGCAGCCGCCGCACGCTATATCTTCGGATACACCTGCGCGCAGGACATCAGCGATCGCACCATCCAGAACTCCGAAAGCCAGTGGACGCGTTGCAAGTCGTTCGACACGTTCACGCCGCTCGGACCCTATGTGGAAACCAAGATCGATCCACACGATCTCACCATCCAGCTTTTCCAAAACGGACAACTGCGTCAGAACTCGAATACGAATCAGCTGATTTTCAACTGTTATCAGATTGTCAGCTTCGTCTCGACGAACATGACCTTGCTGCCAGGCGATGTCATCCTGACCGGAACACCCAGCGGCGTGGGGCCGATCGAATCGGGGGACCGGCTTGAAGTGCGGATTCAGGGACTGACGCCGCTGGTGAACACGGTCAAGTAAGTGGATCAGTCCGGAGCGACTGAAAGGGAAACAGGGTTCATGAACGATTTGCAGCCAAGGACAAAAAAATTCGCTCTCGCCATCATCCTCTTCAGCCGAAAACTTCCGCCCGGTGAAGAATTCTCTGTGATCAAACAAGGCATGATTCGCGCCGCGGCAGATATTGCCCGGATTTGCCGCATCATGACGGATTCTGATTCCGGAACGGTCAGCGAACGTTCGAATGCCGCACGGGAAAAAGCCGAGGAAGTCTGTTTCTGGCTCGAGCTGCTTCGCGAACTCGCCACCCGTGAACACATGGAACTGTCACACCTGAACAGGGAAGCGGAAGAACTCGCAACGCTCTTCAGTTCAATGTCGGAACCTGTCGGCTGATCCTTCGCGTTGCGCACTTTGGATTTCGCAAACACGTCTGCGCTCTAAAAGAGGAGTCTTTCTCCCCGATCCGAAAGCGACGACGTGCATCCGCTCTCCAAACCTCTGCAAAATCACGAAGCACGGTAAATTCAAACCGCTTGCACCGTCCGGCGCCTCCTGCCATTGTGACCCCACAGCGTCAGCGGAATATGTTGGCCCGCAGTTCACTGTCGCAGTTATGTCGCACGAAAGACTGAAAATCCTGCTCATTGAGCACGATGCCGGATTCACCCGAGCCGTTGGAAACATGCTCAGCCAGGCACGGGAACTGACGGCTGATCTTGCGACCGCAGCTGATTTGCGCGCCGGGTTTTCCGTTCTCCGAAAAGACCAGTTCGATGTGATTGTCATGGACGTGGCCGTCCCCGACGGAGCCGGTCTCGCCAACATCACCCTTTTAAAAGCCGAAGCTCCCAAACTCCCGATCATCGCAGCCGGTGATGCCGACAGCGAAACGGTCGCCATTGAAGCCGTGCAGGCCGGCGCGCAGGATTATCTCGTGAAAAATCAGCTCACCGCCGGCTGGCTCGAACGCTCCATCCGCTACGCCATCGAACGCCATCGCATGGACATGGCGCTGCTCGACGCCGAGGAAAAGTACCATGGCATTTTCGATCACCTGGTCGAAGGCATTTTCCAGACAACGCCCGACGGAAGGTATCTTCTCGCCAACAACGCGCTCGCCCGCATTTACGGCTATTCCAATCCCGACGAACTCATGCGCAATCTCACGGACATTGCGCACAGCCTTTACGTCCAGGAAGGACGCCGGGATGAGTTCGTGCGGCTGATGCAGGAGAACGACACGATTACGGGGTTCGAATCGCAGATTTACCGCAAGGACGGAAGCATCATCTGGATCTCTGAAAACTGCCGCGCGATCCGAAATTCAGAAGGGAAGATCATCTATTACGAAGGCACGGTGGAAGACATCACTCAGCGGCGGCAGGCTGAGGAGGATTTGCGGCGGTCGGAATCGGTTTATCATTCGCTCGTCGAAACGATGCCCCAGAACGTGTTCCGCAAGGATCTCCAGGGCCGTTTCACCTTTGCGAATCAACAGTACTGCAAACATTACGGCTGCACGCTGGAGGACATCATCGGAAAAACCGACTTCGATTTCTTCCCGCCTGAACTGGCTGAGAAATACCGGCGAGACGACTGGCGTGTGATGGAAACCGGCCAGACCTGCGAGATCATTGAGGAACATCAACCGATCGGGCAGAAGAAACGAATCACGCAGGTGGTGAAAACGCCGTTGTTTGGACCCGATGGCAAGATCATCGGTCTGCAGGGAATCTTCTGGGACATCACCGAACAACGCATGGCTGAGGAACGCATTCGCCGCTCGAATGCGCTGCTCGCAAAGAACCGGAAGGAGCTTCGCCAGAAGAATCAGCAGCTCGAGGAAGATCTCGTGATGGCACGGGAGATTCAGCTGACGATGCTGCCGCAGCAATATCCTGTGTTTCCACGCAGCGCCACCGCCGCTGAAAGCGCGTTGCAGTTCGCGCATCGCTACCTTCCCACAGGCGCAGTCGGCGGAGATTTCTTCGCGGTTTCATCATTGTCCAGTCACGAAGCCATGGTCTTCATCTGCGACGTCGCCGGACACGGCGTTCGGTCGGCGTTGGTCACAGCAATGATCCGTGCGCTGGTCGAAGAGCTTCGTCCACTGGGGGCCGAGCCTGGCGATTTCATGACGAAATTAAACAGCGACCTTCACGCGATCCTGCGTCATGCCGGAACGCCGCTGCTCACAACGGCCTTTTACCTGGTGGCAGATTATCGTTCCGGGATCATGCGTTACACGAACGCCGGGCATCCCAAGCCGCTTCATATCAAACGTTCGCTTCGAAAAATCGATCCGCTCGTCAACATTGGCGGCAAAAGCCAGCCGGCTCTCGGCCTGTTCGAACAAGCCATCTATAAAACCTCCGAGGTCAAACTCGCCGCAGAAGACCTCATCATGCTTTTCACCGATGGTCTTTACGAAGTGCACGGGGAAAACCAGGAACTTTACAGCCAGAACCTCCTGATGGAGGAAATCGAGAATCGAATCGATCTTCCCGCCTCCGCGTTGTTCGACGAAATCATCACTCATGTCCAGCAGTTCTCGGCGGATGGACGTTTCAATGACGACGTCTGCCTGGTGGGTATGGAGATCGCCCGCATCGGCGATCCCGAGGATTGAGCGAGGATTAAGAGGTTCAACCCTTTGATTTCCTTTCCGCCTCAGAGGAACATCGGGCACTGGTCAATTCCCGTCTGAAATTTCCCAAAAGAAGTTGAAACGAAGCTCTTTACTGGATGAAGACCTGGGTTAGGATGCGAGTGGAGCTGTAAGGAACGGCTCTGCGAATGGAACCGAAGCGACACGTTCTCCACGGTGTCTGCGAGCCGGTGCCGAAGGCAACGGCTGAGTTCCAAAACAATGCCTCCCCCCGCCCCGCTCTCCCGCGGCAATGCTGCATCGACTCCGTTCGCAAACCTCAACCGAAATGAAAGGATCATCCAATGGACCTCCATCATCCAATCCTCCGCGAGTTCCCTGAATACCGCGAAGCTGTCCGCAGACTCAAACTCTCCAGCGATCACTTCCGCCACATCTACGACGAGTATCACCGGCTCGATGACGAAATTTATCGGATCGAGGAAGAGATCGATTTCGCCACCGACCAGGAGATTGAGGAGATGAAAATGCGGCGCGCGAAGCTCAAGGATTACATCTACCACCTGATCCGGCATACGCCGGTCCATTCAATTCCCCAACAAAACCAGACTCAGACCGGCACGCAGCCAAGTGCCTGAAGCTGTTTCACAGAAGGCGATTCAGCGTTGAAGCGGGATTCCCCTCTGGAGACAGGTGCGCATCAGGCGCAGCTGACCGTGTGGATATCGCTCTCCCAGCGATTCGAACACGCCTGTGAGATTGCCGAAGCCATGCCGTTCGAAAGCGGCTGCGATCTCCCTTTGAGCGACCGGACTCACGATGCGTGAAATCTCCAGGGTTTCTCCGGCCAGCAGTGCTTCATCGAGGTGACCGAAAATGGTCGATTCCTTCAAACCTCGAATGCGGGAGATCTCTTCAACCGTCTTGCCGGCACTGAACAGATGAATTGTTTCCTGGATGGTCTCTGAGAGTCTCGAGCGCGTGGGGATTCCAGTCGGTCGAGCCGTAAAGGTTTCCTCCGCAAAGACCTGGCGCGGGTTTGTTTCAAGAAACTCGCGAATCGCCTGAATGAACACAGCGCCGAACTCACCCAGCTTCTTGTCACCCACGCCGCTGATTCGCGCAAACGCCGTTTGATCCTGCGGATAAATCCTTGCCATCTGCCGCAGTGAAACATCCGAGAAAATGATGTAGGGCGGCACACTGCGTTCGTCGGCCAGCTGTTTTCGCAACTGACGAAGCTTGTCGAACAGAGCTTCGTCACACGCAATTTCACCCGAACGCTGTTTCGCCGGTTGAATCGCTGCAATGGGTCGTGTGAGCGTTATCTTCTGGCGAGACTTCAACGCCGCGCGTCCTTCCGCCGTCAGTTCCACCACACTGAACTGCTCCTGTCTCTGTTTCAGAAATCCCAGCCGGATCAGTTCGCGTCCGATCGATCCCCATTCCGAGCGGGTGTGTTCCGTTCCAATGCCGTAGGTCGAAATCGTCGTGTGGCCGAGCTTCCGGACGCGCTCCGTGTCCGCACCGCAAAGCACTTCCACCACGTGCTGAATGCCCACGCCAAAGCCGCTCTTCTCCCGGATGCGGTAAACGCACGAAAGAAATTTCTGCGCGGCAATTGTTCCGTCCCAGGTCTCACGCGGCGTCAGGCAGTTGTCGCAGCCTTCGCAATTCTGAATCTCGTGATTGACCTCGCCAAAGTACTCGAGAAGGTGCGCCCGCCGGCAGCTGGCGATTTCGGCGTAGTGAACGATCTGCTCCAGCTGCTGCCGCGCAATCTCCCGCTCGCGCGGATCCGGCTTCTCGTCAATGAACCGGCTGTACTTGATTCGATCGCCCGGACTGAAGAGCAGCAGGCATTCACTCGGCAGGCCATCGCGTCCGGCGCGTCCCGTCTCCTGATAGTAGCCTTCAATGTTTTTCGGCAGATCGTAATGGATGACAAAGCGAACGTTCGGCTTGTTGATGCCCATGCCGAACGCAATCGTCGCGCAAACCACGCGGACTTCGTCACGCAGAAACGCTTCCTGGCTTCGGCTGCGTTCATTGTTTTCCATCCCGGCGTGATAAGCCGCGGCTGCAATACCATCCGCATTCAGCTTGTTCGCCAGGCTTTCCGCTGTCTTGCGCGCCTGACAGTAAACAATTCCGCTCTCACGCTTGCGGCCACGAATGAACTCCAGGATCTGGTCGTAGGCGTCCTTCTTTCCAGAAACGCGGTAAATCAGATTCGGCCGATTGAAGCTCGCCACGAAACAGGCCGGATCGCGGAGATGAAGCTGCTTGATGATGTCCTGCCGGACACGCTCTGTGGCCGTGGCGGTCAACGCCATGAATGGCACGCCGGGGAAATGCGAGCGCAGCGTTTTCAGCTGGCGATATTCGGGACGGAAATCGTGTCCCCACTCGCTGATGCAATGGGCTTCGTCGATGGCGAACAGGCTGACATTCCAGCGCTTCAGATCCTCAAGGAAGCCTGACAACATCAACCGTTCCGGTGCGACATAGAGAAGTTTGTAGTCGCCATTGTGCAGACCGCGCAGACGCGGACGCGATTCGCCGGTCTCGAGCGATGAGTTGAGAAAAGTCGCAGGAACACCGACGGCCTGCAACGCGTCCACCTGGTCCTTCATCAGCGCGATCAGCGGCGAAACAACAACGGTCAATCCAGGACGAATCAACGCCGGCAACTGATAGCAAAGTGATTTACCTCCGCCGGTGGGAAGCACTGCAAAGACGTCTCGTCCGGAGAGCGATTCGGAGATGATGTCCTTTTGAAGCGGCCGAAACGTGCTGAAGCCAAAATACTGCTTCAGCATCGGTTCCAACGCTTGGGAAGATTGCCCTTCGACACCAGAAATCACGCAGATGTTCTACCGAATGCGACTGGATTCCCAAAGCAAAAATCCAAGGATGACAATCTCACCTCAGACTCAGCCTCGCTGGCGCAAATGGAAATGAGGAACAACAAGAGGAATGCACAATTAACCTAAAATCCGTTTGTTCTGTCATCTGGGTTCATCCGCGAAATCTGCGGATTCTCCGGTTATCCGCAGATGACGCAGATTTTCGCAGATTACGGCAATACCTTCTTTTTCACCGCGGAGACGTGGAGAAAGAAAAACTCTGAAAACCTCTGCGTCTTCGAATCTTCGCGCCTTCGCGTTAATTCGTCTGTATTCTCATCTGCGTTCATCTGCGAAATCTGTGGACTCTCCGCGGTTATCCGCAGATGACGCAGATTTTCGCAGATTACATGTGTTCGTCGCGGGGCGCGCCGAACGGCAGCCGGGGCGGCTGCGATTCCCATCCAGTTTACGATCGGCGGTGCGATTGGTCGAAAGTCGGCCATACTCAATCCACGAATGATTCCGATCATCTCTGCGTTCTTTGCGACCTCTGCGGTTATCAAAAGTTTGTTCGAAACTTCAGCGCTCACAAAGCGCCGCTACAGGGCAACGTCAGAAGCTCAAAAGCGGTAGCTGAGGCCGAGCATGTGAAGATTCAATCCAGGATTTGGAGTACCGATGCCCGCATTCGACATGTGCTGATAACGATAGGCGAACCGGACATGTTCCGTGACGTTCCAGTTCAAACCGATGTGCGTGGTGAACTGAAAATGAACACCATAATTCCGCTCCCTGAACGCGTATCGACTGATGTAAGTGGGGCTGCTTCCGCCTTCGAGCGACAACGGGAAATGTCTTCTCCAAAGTTCAAGAGACGGGCCAACTCTTCCAACGAATCCATCCTGATCGTCACCACGAAGCCATCCTGCGGCGGTATCCAGCCGGGACCGAACTGAAAAGTTTTCTCCAAGGTTCCATTTCCACGGCAGCTGAAAATCGAGGTGTGCCTCCACCTGCCGGAATGTTTTGCTTCGCTCGTTCAGCGATGTTCCACCTCGAACCCCGATGGTGGTTTCGTCCCAAACACCGGCATGAGCGAGCGACAACGGAATAAAAAACGCGAGCAACCAACGTATCTTCATAGGTTCAACTCCCGATCTGATGCGCGGCGTCTTTCCACGCACGCGCGCACACTGCCATCAGTCCGTTCAAACGCAAGCGGGGCATGTTCCGCTTGAGAGTGCCGCACATTCATCCCATGGCGGCACGTGAAACCATGAGAACCCTCAGGATTCGAGAAACCGAATCGACCGGCTCTTCTCGGCGCGTTTGCGCTGGTTCTCGTCGAGGATTTTTTTGCGCAGACGCAGATTCTTCGGCGTGGCTTCGACGTATTCGTCCACGTCGATATATTCCAGCGCGCGCTCAAGGCTCAGCTTGAGAGGCGCGTTGAGCTGGATGCCCTTGCCGTCGCCCTGCGAACGCATGTTGGTAAGCTTTTTCTCCTTCACCGGATTGACCGGGATGTCGTTCTCGCGCGCGTTCTCGCCGACGATCATTCCGACGTAAACGCTGTCGCCCGGCTCAATCATCAACCGGCCGCGTTCCTGGATCATGTTCAGCGCATAGCTTGTGGCATCGCCGTTGTCCATGCTGACCAGCGATCCATTCTTGCGCGCCGCGATTTCGCCGCGATCCGGACCGTATTCGTGGAAGAGATGGCTCATCACGCCCATGCCCTTGGTCGAATTGACGAGATCGGTTTCAAAGCCGATCAAACCGCGCATCGGGATCAGTGCCTCAACCGAAACCACGGCGCCGACATGATTCATGTTCACGATCTGCGCCTTGCGGTTGGAGAGATTCTCCATGATGGTCCCCAGGTTCTCGTTGGGAACTTCGACGAACAGCTTTTCAATCGGCTCCAGCGGTTCACCGTTCGGCCCCTTCTTCCAAAGCACTTCGGGACGCGACACGAGAACTTCATAACCTTCGCGACGCATCTGTTCGACGAGAATGGCGATCTGCATTTCGCCGCGGCCGCTGACAGCGAAAACCTTTGGATCGCTCGTCTGCGCAATGCGCAATGCCACGTTCGTGCGCGTTTCCTTCACCAACCGATCCCAGATATGTCGCGCTGTGACGAGCTTGCCGTCCTGCCCAGCGAGCGGACCGTCGTTGACCGCGAACTCCATCTGAATCGTGGGCGGATCGATCGGAATATAAGGCAGAGCCGGACGCGCCTCGGAATCGCAGATGGTTTCACCGATGAAGACATCTTCGAAACCGGTAAGCCCGACGATGTCGCCCGCGTGCGCCTCCTGCACTTCGATGCGCTTCATGCCCTCGAAATGATAAATCGCCGTGATCTTGCCCTTGGTGATTTTTCCATCGCCATGACGGCAGATCGCGGGTTCGCCAACTTTGACTTTGCCCTCGTAAATCTTTCCGAACGCGATACGGCCGAGGTAATCGCTGTAATCGAGATTCGCCACCAGCAGCTGGAAACCTTCGCCGGCGTGCGCGCGGGGCGGCGGAATGTGCTTCACGATCGCTTCGAACAGCGGCTCCATCGTGCCCGACGCGTGTTCGAGTTCGACCTTGGCGTAACCTTCCTTGGCCGAGCAGTAGATGAACGGAAAATCAAGCTGTTCATCCGTCGCGTTGAGCGACATGAACAGTTCAAACACCTGATCCAGCACCTTCTTGGGATTGGCATTTTCGCGATCGATCTTGTTGATGACGACGATCGGCTTGGCGCCGGCTTCAAGCGCCTTGCGCAGCACAAAGCGGGTCTGCGCCTGGGGACCTTCTGCGGAATCGACGACCAGCAGCACGCCGTCGATCATGTTCATGATGCGTTCCACTTCACCGCCGAAGTCGGCGTGACCCGGCGTATCGACGATGTTGACATGGTAATTCTTGTATTTGAACGCAGCATTCTTGGCGCGGATGGTGATGCCCTTCTCCCTTTCGAGATCCATCGAGTCCATGAGGCGCTCGACCTGGGTTTCAGCCTGGTTGGCGCGGAAGGTGCCTGACTGCTTGAGGAGGCAATCGACAAGTGTGGTTTTGCCGTGATCGACGTGTGCGATGATCGCAATGTTCCGAATGTGCTGCATAATGTCTGATTCCAAATCCACGTCCGTCACTGTAGCGGAGAAATTTAATAAAATTCAATTTACGGCACGCAAGTGCGCCCGCGCTACCCACCGGGTGAATGGAGCCGCGTACTGTGCCTTTTGGCCAGAAAAGGTCAAGCCCGGCGTCAGATTTTCGTCCTGGCCGATTAGCGTCCGATTAGCACCAAAAAGATTGTCACCGCACGAGGAAACCGTTCGGGTAAACAGGTCGTTGCGCCAAAAGTCGGCGTTACCCGACTGCCATCAAAACTCTCAGAGCCGTATGCGCGAATGTTCGAAGAACAGATACCGTGAGACAGCAATGTGGACTGACAGGGCGGTAAGAATTTAAACATCGTCGTCTTTCCCAAAAACACCCGATTCCGCACACGACGAGATCATCGATCTCGTCGCTCGAAGCGCAGCAGGTCTGGAACGTCGCGCGAATCGACATCCCTGCCCTTTTAAAAAACTTCCCGCAGCTCTTAGCGGCTGCGGATCTTCACCGTCGCCGGTTCCAAACCTTCGGCTATCGCTTTCACAGTGATGGTTCCGGATTGGCCGGCTTTCGTGCGAATGATCGCGAGTGCCAGACCGTTGAAGGCGTTCCGCTGCTTCGACTGGAACGATTCGAAATCAATCGGGCTGCCGTTGTCGGTTGCAATGATTTCTCCCGGTCCTTCGATTTCAAACTGGATGCGGTTTTTCGTGCGCGGGACCAGGTTGCCGTTCTTGTCGGCGATGGTCAGGGTCACGAATGACAGGTCCTGCCCATCGGCAGCAATCCGATCGCGATCGGCTTCCAGCAACAGCTTCGTCGCGGGGCCGGTGGTCTTCATGCTCGATGTTGTCCACTTCTTCCCGTTCCTGTAGGCCACCACCTTCAGTTCGCCCGGCTGATAGACCACGTCGTCCCATCGCAGGCGGTAGGTAAACTGGCCCTTCTTTTTACGTCCGAGTGACTTGCCGTTCAGGAACAGCTCTGCTTCATCTCCGGAAGTATAAACATGAACCGGCGTGACCTGTCCGACGCGATCCGGCCAGTTCCAGTGCGGAAGGATGTGCGCCATGGGCAGCTCCGAACGCCAGCGCGACTGGTAAAGATAAAAGCGGTCTTTCTTGAAGCCCGCGAGATCGATGATGCCGAAATACGAACTGCGTGACGGCACCCGGATTTTTCCGATTTCCTTGAGCTCCTTTTCCGCACGCGCTTTTTCCGCGGGATCGGTGTAGTTGAGCAGATTACTGAGATCGGCGTTGTAAGGCGTCGGTTCGCCAAGATAATCGAATCCGGTCCAAACAAACTCGCCAGCCACATACGGGAATTCGTCCTGTCCGCGGAACTCCACATCCGGTGTCGTCGCCCAGCGCGGCGCGTAAAGATCGTATGAACTGACATGAAAGTCGGACAACCCTTCCGCCTTGTCGTCGGACACGGGGAAGAAATATTCGCCGCGCGAACTGATGGTCGAAGCGGTCTCACTGCCGTAAATCGGCATGTCGGGATTTGCGGCGCGCACTTTGCCATATTCCTGCGGCTTGTAGTTGTAGCCGAACACATCGATCGTCTTCTGAAATCCATTGTATCCAGCCTGGATGTGATTGCAGCCGGCGGTCGTGAGACGTGTCGAATCCTCCTGATGGGCGATGTCCGTGAGCCACTGCGACAGCTTGTGGCCGCTCGTGGAGCCCTGTTCGCCAATTTCATTGCCTGTGCTCCACAGAATGACGGACGGATGATTCCGATCGCGCCGGATCAGTGCTCGCATATCCTTTTCCGCCCAGTCCGGGAACAACAGCGCGTAGCCGTTCCGCTTTTTGGCGCGCATCCAGGTGTCGGTGAATTCATCGATCACAACGAAGCCCATGCTGTCACACAGATCGAGCAGTTCCGGAGCGGGCGGGTTGTGACTGGTGCGAATCGCATTGCAGCCCATTTCCTTCAGAATTTCGAGCTGACGTTCGATCGCACGGGTATTGATCGCCGCGCCAAGCGCGCCGAGATCGTGATGATTGCAAACGCCGTTGAGCCGGAAGTGCTTTCCGTTCAGCAGAAAACCTTTCGCGACATCGAATGCAATCGTCCGGATGCCGAACGGTGTTTCATAACGATCCACAATCTTCCCGTCGTGTTCGATTGTGGTCACCGAGAGATAACGCTGCGGTTTCTCAATGCTCCAGAGCCGCGGGTTCTTCAGCGTGATTCGTGACGTCACCTTCTCGGTTTTGCCAGCGGCAATTTCAATCGCCGCAATTTCGATCTCCGCCACAGCGTTCTTTCCTGGAACACCTTTGTCATTCAATTCAAACACCTCGTTCTTCACGGCAATCGTGGCGAGCGAGCCGGTTTCATTGATGACATCAACGTCGATCTGCACAGTAGCGGCATGAGCGGTGACTTCCGGCGTGGTGACGAATGTTCCCCACTGCGCGACATGCACGGGCGCCGTTTTTTCCAGCCAGACATTTCGATAAATGCCTCCACCCGGATACCACCGGGAGGATTCCTCTGGATTGTCCAATCGGATTGCAATGACGTTGTCCCCGCCGAAACGAATGTGCGGTGTCAGATCCACACGCCACGAAGCATAGCCATAAGGCCAGCCTCCGACGTACTGGCCGTTGATCCAGACGTTCGCGAAAGACATCGCACCATCGATGTACAAATGAAAATGGCGGCCGTTGTCGGATGCCGGCACTTGAAACGCTTTTCGGTACCACGCAACACCCCACCAGGGCAGCTTTCCGGTTTCGCCCGGGTACTCCTGTTTGAATTCGCCTTCAACACCCCAATCGTGCGGCAGGTTGAGTTTGCGCCAGGAGGAATCGTTGAAATCCGGTGTCACGTAAGCGACATCACCGCCGGGATTGCCCTCGGGCCGCGCGACGGGAGCATTCGTTGAGAACTCCGAACCGGTCGCCGTCATGAAGGTTTTGATATTGGTGTAAGCGAGGGTCGATTGAGCACCCGCCGGATCTCCATGAGTGAATCGCCAGTTTTCGTTGAAGAGAATCCGTTCACGCACCGGCGCCGCCGATGCAAACAGTGGCAGCGACGCCGCCATGAGCAGCAACGCCATAGTCAGTGTTCCCTTGAACGGCCAAAGCATCTGATACGATTTCATTTTGCGCATAGTTGAGCCCCTCTCTTCGCGAGGTTGAATCCTCGGACTCGCGACCGGGCAACATCGCGAACTCGGCCATGAGAATAACAATCGGGAATGAACACAACCGCCATTTCGGGTGAATTGGGCCGGGCCACACAGGTTGGATCAGCTCAGAACAGCCCATGGATCTTCAAACGCGTGCCCAGACCGGAGTGGAATTGCGGTCGGAGTGGGGTTTTACCCGCTTCACAGCGCGTCGATTCCGAGATTGGGTTTGCTCTTTGAAAGAGCGTCCGATTTAATTTTCGCCACTGATGATTCAACCGTTGAAGCCGAACGCCGAGTTGTTGCAGTTGCGCGGCGAGGCCCAGAAAGAATTCCACGAAAAAGCCGCGCGTGCAGCTCGCGCCCGATTTGGCAAACGCGTGTTTGTCCGGGCTGTTGTCGAAGTTTCCAATTTCTGCCGCGAGAATTGCGCCTATTGCGGCATGCGGCGCGACAACCGGTCGCTCTCCCGCTTCCGCGCCAGTCACGAGCAGATGGCCGAACTGATCCTTCACCACCGGCCCTCCAGCATCACTGACATCAATATCCAGGCCGGCGAAGATCCGGTGGCGGTGCGCGAAGTGGTTCTGCCGCTCATCCGCACGCTTCGACGTGAAACCGATCTCGGCATCAGTGTCTGCCTCGGTTCGCTCAGCCATTCCATTTACGCCGAACTGAAGAACGCCGGCGCGAGCATCTATATCATCAAGTTCGAAATCGGCGATCCCGTCCGCTACGCCGAAATGCAGGCGCCCGGAAAATACGAGGAACGGCTCAACAACATCCAGCACCTTGCCTCGACCGGATGGCGTGTCAGCTCGGGATTCATCGCGGGGCTCCCGGGACAAACTCCCGACGATCTCCTTCAAAACCTTTCCCTTGCCGACGACCTGCCGCTTGACGGCTGCAGTGTGAGCCCGTTCATACCTGGCGACGAATCGCCGCTCGCCAATGCGCCGATGGCAGACATCGACGTCACTTTAAACTGCATGGCGGCCATGCGATTGATGCGGCCGGACTGGGTGATTCCGTCGGTCAGCGCATTGAACCTCGCCGAACCGGGGCAAGGTTATCGCCGCGGCCTGCGCACCGGAGCGAATCTCGTCACGATCAACATGACGCCGTCGGACATTCGTGGAAACTATCTCCTCTACAAACGCGACCGCTTCATCATGACGGAGGAACGCATTCTCGAAGCGATCGCGGCCGAAGGATTGGAACCATCATCGCAAAGCCTGGTCGATTTCTTCGGGAGAGAGTCCGCAACCGAAGGCGTTCGCAGCGCCATATAAAAAGCCCGCTTTGGGCCGGCATTCGTTGCGATGGCCTGCTAGACGTTTCGGCGACTGACAGGCTTTTCTTCGCCCTCCAATTCGCGCAGGCATATCCTAAATGCACTGCCGGCTATCCGTTTTCATCCTTTGCGCGCAAAGGCATTGAGCCGACGACGTCAGATCGCGTATAAGCAGCTCAATTCAACGTGACCCGCGCCGCGCATCCATCAACGTATGAACGCCTCAATGACAACACGCTTTCAAATGAACGCACGAACTTTGATCACCTCCACACTGCTCGCGCTTTCATTCACGCCCGTGCCTGCTCTTTCGCAAAGTGAGGGCGGCGACCAGTTCCTCGACGGCATTGGAGAAACCGCGCTCGTCTCCCGATACATCCTTCGCGACAACACGCAGGACCGCTCGCGAAACAGCCGTCACGCCACGATGCGCGGTGGCACGGCGATGTTCGTTGACGACGCGAAATTCGGAAAAGTTCTTTCACTGAGCGACGGCCGATACTTTCAGCTTCCCGGCGAAGCGCTGGAAGGCGTGGACACCGTCAGCGTTGCGGGATGGGTTCTCCTGAAATCCGACGAACCGTGGCAACGTTTCTTCGACTTTGGGAAGGACACAACAGCCAACTTCTTCTGCACGCCCATCGGCGAAGGTGGCTCGGAAGGTTATCGCGCCCGCATCACGACCGCAGGCTGGGAACAGGAACACGGCCCTATCGCAACACAGATCTCCACCAACGTGTGGACACATCTCGCCGTCGTTCTCGATTCCGCGAGAAAAACTCTCACCACCTATCGCGACGGAAAACGTGTCGCTCAGGCAACTGATGTGCCGATCAGCCTGGAACAGGTGCTCGATCAGGAAAATGGAAGCGCCAACCACATCTACATTGGAAAATCGCAATACGACAATGACGCCACACTGGTGGCAGAGCTTCACGACATCCGGATTTACAGCATTGCCCTCAGCGAACAACAGGTTTCGACCATCTACAGCAACGCGCTTACGGGGCAGACCTCCACTTCGCGCTCAGCTGCCGATTCCAAAGCCGTCGGAGCATCGGCAATTGCAACGGCATTCGGACTCACAGGCGTTCCGGACATTTCCGTTGAAACCGAGCAGGGTCAGCTTCCGAAGCTGCCGATCCTGATCGCGGGCGTTTACCGCGATGGCAGAGCCGGGCCACCCGTTCGCGTCCTCTGGCCGGCGCCAACAAACAACGTTCAGGTGCTGGAGCCCGGCAGCTACGTCATCACCGGAAGAGTTGCGGGAACCGAATTTCAACCCAAAGCCACTGTGACGGTGAAGAAGGCCGAGACAACGTCTGCAGGTCCGAAGCGTTCGCTCGAAGCATTTCCGCTCGATGCCGTCACGCTCGAACTCGACACCCAGCAACGTCCGACACCGTTCATGAAGAATCGCGACAAGTTCATGCGCGGTTTGGCCGAATCGAATCCGGATCGTTTCCTTTACATGTTCCGCAACACATTCGGACAGCCGCAGCCTCAAGGTGCTGAACCGCTCCGTGGATGGGACACGCAGACCACACGTCTGCGGGGCCATGCCACCGGACATTATCTCTCCGCGCTGGCGCAGGCGTATGCGAGCAGTGTTTATGATCAGACGCTTCGTTCGAACCTGCTGCACAAGATGAATTACATGATCGAAACGCTTTACGATCTTTCGCGCAAATCCGGCAATCCAACGAATGAAGGCGCGCCATTCGTCGCCGATCCGACAGCAGTGCCGCCTGGTCCCGGTAAAAGCGGCTACGACTCCGACCTCACCGAAAGAGGCATTCGCACCGACTACTGGAACTGGGGCAAGGGATTCATCAGCGCCTACCCACCCGACCAATTCATCATGCTGGAAAAAGGCGCCACCTACGGCACGCACAACGACCAAATCTGGGCGCCGTACTACACGCTGCACAAAATTCTCGCCGGCCTGATGGATTGCTACGAAGTCGGCGGCAACAAAAAGGCGCTCATCATCGCACAGGACATGGGCCTCTGGGTTCACGAACGTCTAAAGGTTCTTCCGCCCGAAACACGCATCAGCATGTGGAACCGCTACATTGCCGGCGAGTATGGCGGGATGAACGAAGCCATGGCCCGGCTGTCGCGCATGACGAACGACAAGCGCTTCCTCGAATGCGCGAAACTGTTCGACAACATCAGTTTCTTCTTCGGCGACTCCAGGCACACACACGGACTCGCGTGCAACGTGGACACCCTCCGCGGCAAGCACGCCAACCAGCACATCCCGCAAATCACCGGCGCGCTTGAAACCTATCGCAACACGCAGGAGCTTCCGTATTTCAGAATCGCGGAAAACTTCTGGGATCTCTGCACCGGCTGCTACATGTACAGCATCGGCGGAGTCGCAGGCGCAAAGAATCCGAACAACGCGGAATGCTTCACTGCGCAGCCGAACACGATTTTCGCGAACGGCTTCGCCAACGGCGGCCAGAATGAAACCTGCGCGACCTACAATCTTCTGAAACTCAGCCGCGAGCTGTTCCTGTTCAAACAGGAACCGCGTTACATGGATTACTACGAGCAGGCGCTCTACAACCACATTCTCGCCTCCGTTGCGGAGAACAACGCGGGCAACACCTATCACGTGCCGCTCAATCCCGGCGTGCGGAAGCAGTTCGGAAATCCGCGCATGGACGGCTTCACCTGCTGCAACGGAACCGCCATCGAAAGCAACACGAAGCTCCAGGACTCGATCTATTTCCGCAGCGCAGACGGCAACGCGCTGTTCGTGAACCTTTACGTTCCCTCAAAGCTCAACTGGAAGGAAAAGGGTGTGGCGATCAAACAGGAAACGAGTTTTCCCTACGGCGATTCGACGAAGCTCACGGTGAATGGCTCCGGCGATTTTGAAATCCACCTCCGAGTTCCTTCATGGGCAACGCGCGGCTTCACTGCAAAAATCAACGGTGAATCCCAGAATCTGAACGCCACACCCGGCAGCTACGTCACGTTGCGACGGAACTGGAAGAACAACGATGTCATCGAGCTTCAGCTGCCATTCAGTTTCCGGCTCTTTCCCGTGATGGATCAGCCGAACATCGCCAGTCTCTTCTACGGCCCGGTGCTGCTGGCTGCGCAGGAATCGGAACAACTGAGCACCTGGCGAAAGGTTCAACTCAATCTTCTTGAACCCGACAAGTCCATCACCGGCGATCCCTCGACCCTCCGCTTCACGCTCGGAGAATTGTCGCTGAAACCGTTTTACGAAAGCTACGAACGCTACTCGGTCTATTTCGACGTGAGCGGCAACTGAGACTCTTTTTTAACGCAATTTTTTCAACGCAAAGGCGCAAAGGCACAGAGGCCGCAAAGATCTTTTGGAATCGCTTCGTCTTCTCTCGATCGAGCAGCGGGTCCGAATGAATGCTGATCCGGCAGAATGCTGCAAAGATACAAAGGAGAATTCTCTCAGCCGTTCTCCGCGTCTTCGGCGTCTCTGCGTTAATCGGAATGAAAAACCTCCCGCCTTTGTACCTTTGCGTCTTTGCGGTGAAAAATAACGCCCCCACAACCGTCAGTTCAATTCCACAGAGACGCTGGTCAGGATTCGAACCGGTCCGATCAACCCCGCTTCAAGCAACGGTTCATCAGCGGAGAAAAACTTCCACGTCGAAAATGTCGTCCGGCCCCCTGGCGGCTTTGATGCGCCGCTGGAATACCAGTCCGGCAGCTTCTTGATTGCCCGGGTTTTCGAATCGTATTCGTTCTCCGGCGGCAACAGTTCGTCGCCGATCATCCGGTTCGCCAGCAATGTCGTCACGCGAACTTCCAGTTCGTTACGCCCCGGCTGAACGGCATCGGTGATCTCCACGCGGAACGGAATCGTCCAAAGATTTCCGAAGAGCTTTCCATTCAACCTCACCTCAGCCAAAGCCGAGAGACGACCGAGATCGAGCCAGAGCCGTTTTCCATTTCCCATCGAAGTCCCCGCCAGTTCGAATTGCGTTCGATAAACCACTGTGCCGGCAAAGTGTCGCACTTCGGGATCGGCATGACGTTGAAGCGAAATGAGGTTGGTCAATGTCAGCGTTTTTTCCGGAGACAGCTTCGAATTCAGCGTCACGTTCCATTCGCCTGCCAACACCTGCGGAGCCGGCAGTTCGGTTATCTCCCAGCCGCGTCCATCGTCCAGACTGAAGCGTCCCGTGTCCCAGACGTTCGCCGCCAATTTCCCGTTCGCAGACCAAACCAGCTCCACACCCTGCTCGACCTCCGGCTCGGGCAGACCGCGACTTGCGTTCGTTTCGATCTCCGCCGCGCTCATTGCCATCTGTGCCAATTTCACATCGGCAACCTCGCCATCGAAGTAGTAGATCGGTGTCCGTGAAGTTGCGGTCACACCCATTCCCACGTGTGGAACGACACTGAAAACCTTTCCTTCGCGATCCAGCTTTCCATTCAGATACAGCTTCGGTTTGCCGTCATCACAAACGACGGCGAGATGCGTCCAACCTGAGATCGGCGTGCGACTGACGAGGGCCGCCGTCAGGCGATTTGAAATGCGTTCCGCGACGATGACGCCATTGCGACCCGCGGCGACTCCGACACCCCCGCTGTTGCTGCCGAAATGCCGATCGCCTTCAAGCGCGGAGAGCACCCAGCTCTTTCCATTCTCAGCCACGTTCCCGCCTTCTTGCGGAATCGACATCAGGTCAGTGTCCGGACGAATCCACGCGCTGATCGTGAAACTGTTTGTCGCCTGGATCACGCCGGCAACCGAACGCTCGCGGAACACCTGCGGATTCGTCACCGTCACAGGTTTTCCGTCGCGCACAATCGATGCGACACCTTTCATCGCAGGCGATCGAAAAACGATGAAGACCGATTCCGCGGGCTTGAGCTTCAGCGGCAGACGCGTCCGGCTCCGGCTGAATTCGAACACCGCCGGCCGTTCGATTGTGCCCGTCTCCGGACGCCAGATTTCCGGCTGCAAACCGACAACGCGGAACTGACAAAGCACTTCTTCTTCGCGGCGCTGACGATTCGCCACGAAGTAAATCTCGGCGTCCTTTGTGCGCCGATGCAGCCAGACCAACGCCGCATCGCCACGCGTTGCCAGAAACTCGAAATCAGGAATCGTGTTCATCCGCGTCAGAACCTGCCCGATCTTCAACTCGGTGAACACCTGTCCACGGCCGACCCGCGCCGGAGTGTTCGCGCTCGCGTCCCTCCAAAGTTCATCCGCCATCGCTTCGAACGCTTTTTCGTCCGCAGCAGATGCGGTGAGCGTTGGAGAATATTGTGGACGCGATCCCAGCAGAGTGGCACCGGCATGCACGAGTTCGTGAAGTTTCCTCAAAGTTGCCGGCGTCATGCTCTTCAAATCCGGCGGCAGGACGAGAAGCCGATAACTGCCACCGTCATTCAGCTGAATTCTCCCCTGCTCCACCCGCGCCTGTTTGATCAGGACCTCGGCATCGATTGCGTCGAACTGGAAGTTGCCGGGAATTTCCGGAACGATTTTCTTCGAAGCGCGCGGCGAACCTTCGCCCGTGAAATACAACACGTCCGCAACAAAGGTTCCCTGCTGCAGCATAAACTGGCAGCGCGCGAGATATTCCAGCCAGCCGCGACTCTGATCGAACCAAGTGTTGTTCCGATCGAAATTGAATCCCCACGGTCCCATCGTCATTCCGGGTGTCGCGGTCGGATGCGGCTGATGCGCGAAGCGATGAAAATACATCCGATTCAATCCAAGCGAAAACGCGAGATCACCCGTTGCCTTGAGTCCGAACGGATGATCCATGAACCGGCTTTGTTCTTCCGTCGAAGTGAACGCCTCACCTGCGACAATCTTCTTTCCGTTGACATGAGCCGCCGATGCTGCGAGGCGGATGCTCATCATGTCGTCCCAGGGAAAATGCGCCCAGAACTCGCCCATCGGCACATCCACCGTGCGGCCGATCTGCAGTTCATCGTAAGCACCCGGTCCAGCCCCGTAAGGTTCGGCGAGCAATCGCAATCCATGCTTTTGCGCGAGGTCGCGCAATTCTGCGTAATAGCATTCCGCCACCATTTCCGCGTGCGTCCGGCGCAGGTCCCAGAGGAATCGTTCCGATTGCTCGGCGCTTCCAACATAACGACCGGTCATCGCCAGGAGATACGGCCCCATCCGGTATCCAGTGCGCGCACGAAAATTCTTCTCAAACCCCGCGGTCCAGTTCTGCACGCCCACTTCGTAGCTATCGACTTCCAGCTCCTTGAATGATTTTCCGGCAAGCGGCCCAAGCGCCTTCATCAGCGGTCCAAGACCATGTTCGAAATGATATGCCGTCGCCGTCCGGCTCATCTTGTCGCATTCAAGCCCGATGCCTGCGTCCGGTGCGGCGATGTTCTCCTGTCCGCGCGGCGTGTGACCGAATCGCACGATGGTCCAATTTCCCTCCGGCGCATTCCATTGAAGCCTGCCGCGCTCATCCATCGCTGATGTGAGATCGACGACCTTTGCGGAATCGATGGCAAACCCGCGTTCCACCGGCGTCGGCACGCCCTCGTTCAAAGCGGCGCGATAAGAGTAATTCGCCTTGTAGTTCCAGCCTGGAATCCTTGCCGCCCGATGGAGTTCGATTTCGCAAACCGCTCGGGAACGATTCGGCGTTACACGAAAGAATTTCGCCTGAACAGGCTCGAAGCTTTCCGTGTGCGACGCGTCTTCAATGGCGCGTGGAGTGACCGGAGTCAGCCGGATCACAGGCCGGAAATTCTCGCCGTCATCACTCGCTTCCAGATTGAACCCGATCGTGCTGCCGCCTGCGGCATACCAGATCGTCACCGCGCGCGCCGAAAACGGGTTTTCGAATTCCAGAACAATGGGATTGTCCGGGGAAGCCTGCACTGTCGTCGCCAGATCGGCATCCGTCAGCCGTTGCTTGTCGATCGATTGCCCGCGCTGACGAATCGCGTGAATGGAATCGGCGAAAGGCTGTTCCTCACCAGGCAACGATGGAAATGCGAGCACCGCGACATCGCGGTAGTAATTCAGCCGGGTGAACGGTTGCGGCAATTGAAGCGTGAGGTTCGTCCCGCCGCGAATGCGCGTTTCGCTCCAGACGAGCCGCTGCATGCTCATCTCCGGCGTGATCCACGGCCCGCCGCTGCTGGACCATCCGGGGCAGTTGTGCATGGCCAGTTCGAGGCCGAGCCGGTCCGATTCCTTTGCGGCGTGCACCATCAGACCAAGCCACTCGGCCTTGCCGTAATCCACACCGCCCTTGGGAATGAATTCGCCGATGTTGAAAATCAACGCGCATCCGAGCCCGGCCTGTTTCATCGCCTCCAGATCACGCGTGATTCCATTGGAGCTGACGTTTCCATTCATCCACATCCAAAGCGTGCGCGGCTTTGCTTCGATGGGCGGCGAACGGAAACCGTTTTCCAGAGTCACCCGGGATTGCGCCGACGCAGGAGCGACGGACAGGACACAACTGAGCGCAATAAGAGACTGAAACAAATGACGAGTTCTCATGGAGTTGCGATGCCGGCGCATCATGGCATTGACCGATCAAAGCTCAAAAACATTTCAACCGGGACGCAGCAACATCCGGCGCAACTCGACATCCGCACCATGAAGTTCCCTCGCTCCGCAGCGAAGCTGCCAGGCGAGGGTATGGGAGATGGGATTCTGAGCTAAAAAACCTGTCGAACGTCTGGCATCATCGACTTCCCCTACTTCCTCGCCGCCTTCGAATACTTCTGTTCAAACCACGCCTTCAGTTCTGCATCCCGCTTTGCCAGGTCAGGCGGATTCTTCGCAATTGCCACCGCATCGGCCCATTCCTGATTCAGATCGCCCAGATCGAGCTTTGAATTCGCGCGCACGAAAATCGGAATCTGATGCAGCTCCGCCGGCACCGTGATCGACTGGCCGCCGTCGTAGATCTTCTTCGGATCCCATGCATCGCGCCACTTCGTGCCTTTCGGAAGATAAACCTGCTGCGTGCGCTGGCCTTTTTCCCAGATCGGCGAAACGAGAATGTCCGGCCCGTACTGGAACGTCCACCAGTTCGACCATGCATCCGGCGCTTCAGGATCGATCAAAAACAGCGGACGCGCGATCGGCATTCCGGTCTTCACTGCTTCCTTCGCCGCAGCGTAGCTGTAATCCACGAGCCGCATATGAAGTCGCGCGTACAAACGCCACATCGCAATCAGATCCGCGTCGTAACTGGGCGGATCGTGAAAGTTCCAAAATGCGCGATTGCGGGTCGGACCGACTTCCATGATCGGATTGAAGCAGCTGAATCCCAGCCAGCGTCCGCACACTTCGGTTTCCATCATCTGCCGCGTGTAACCGCACGTGTCCGCGCCCCAGGTCGGATATCCCATCACCGACGAGCGGAGCATTGCGATGATCGACGCCCGCAAACCTTCCTGCGTGCCACCCACATCGCCGCCCCAGAACACGCCGAATTTCGAGCTGCCGGTGTAGGCCGCGCGCGGCATGCAAACGAAGTCGTTTCCGCGATGCTTCTTCGCGACCTCGTAAGCGGCCTTTACATACATGGCGGGATAGGCATTGCGGTTTTCGCGAATGCTCCGGCCATCGAACACATTGAACGGACCGCCGTCGGGAATGTCCTCCTCCGCGCGATCCAGCTTGAATCCCGCCACGCCCAGCTTCAGCAACTTCGCCACGCCGTCCTGCCAGTACTTTTTCGCCTTCGGATTGGTGAAATCGACCATCGGATAATTGTTCCGATGCGGGCGTTGTCCGGCGAGATTGTAGCCGAGCTTCAAAGCATTGGTTTCCATGTGGCCCTGGAAGAACGGCCCGATCCACAACATCATCTTCATGTCGCGACCGTCCATCCACTCGATGAGCTTGTCGAAGTTCGGCAGACGATCGTAATCGATCTCGAAATCGTCGTAACCGAGCCGGCCCGGACCCCACGGACGATCCACCCAATACACCCCGCACGGAATGCCATAGGCATCCATCATGAGAATGTCTTCCATCACTTCGGAATTGAACGGGCCGGTGACCGGCGTGCCGTCGTAGTATTCGGTGCGATGCTTATGTTCGTCGCGCCAGCGCCACGGAGTGAACGTCCATTTCGGCGGCAGGAAGGGCGGCCCCGCGTCCAGTGCGTGCGCCTTGACCAGTTCCACTGGAGTCTTTGCCGTGTAAAACTTCACTTCGAACGACGGACCTTCCCACTCCAGTTTCACCCGCTGCGAATCGCTGCTGCAAAAATCAAAGTGGCCCGGCCAGTTGCCCTGAATGAACGCGGCGTAACCCTTCGATGAAATAAAATACGGCGCATAGACCGACGTCGTCGGCTTCAGAATCATCTCGATCTTCTGACCGCGCAGATCCATGGCTTCGGTGATGCCTGGCGCCCAGGAAGCCGCCTGCGGTCCGTCCACGACGCGTTCCATGACGCCGGTGAAGTATTCCTTCGGTTCCGCAACGATTGAGAATCCCCATTTCGAAATGTCATCCGTTCGATTCGCGCTGAGTTTGACGACGTAATTCGCGCGATCGGGCTTGATCGAAAGCTTTATAGTTCGCCCATCCGACATGCGAAACTCGCGCGACTGGCTGCGGCTGACTTCGCCGAAATCGACCGGAATGGAGACACGTCCCTGCGCGGTTTCGTAGAAAAACTGGTCGAGAACGATGGAGCCTTTTCCCGTGCTCAACGTTTTCGAAGCGAGAGCGACGGAGCCGGACGAGGCAGCATCAGCCGCCAGCGACGACAATCCAGGCAGAAAGGCGGCAATACTCGACAACAACAAACAGATGATTCTCTTCATGACATTCTTTGCATTCGCATCCGCATCCGTCACATGACGAAAACCCGGACACTCTACACAGCGGACGAACGCGAACCTATCAATCATATGATGGATTCCGACTCCTCATGAGGCAGCGAACTTCGATCCCACAAAAAGCCGCCCTACAGACGTTCGAAGGAATGAATCAGACGCTCCGTTTCTTTGAGCAATGCCCCGGAAGGAATTTGATCCGCACATCGGTTTCCACTTCTGCTGCGAATCGAATTGAAATGTGGCTCGCCGCACTCCGCTTCGAATGGATTGTCATCGAAGGAACACCCATCGGCGCACAGTCCAGCTGCCACAACCAGACCGGTTGCTGATCCGACGCGCGTTTGAGTCTAAGGGAGAACACAAGCGGACAGACGAATGCCCGTCCTCAACGGTTTCGCAGATATGCCGGTTTCGAACGAAATTAATCGCCCTCATCCACATCCGTACTCGTGCTGCGTGAACGGCGGAACTCCATATTGCCCGTTTCGGAATCCATCCTCTTCGGCCCGTCATAGAGCACCGCAAAATCCGCCAGTGCAACGCTACTGTCGCGTCCGTATCCCGACAGTGCCGTCAGACGGATGTGCTTTGCCGTAACGGAAACTGGGAACCGCATTTGGAACGGCGACCAGCTCGAAGGCAGTTCGCCTTTGGCCATCGGTTTCCAATTCTGGCCATCGTCACTGACTTCCAGCGCGTATTCGCGGATGTCGCCCAAATGATCGCGATCGTTCTGGCGTGGCATCAAAACAACGCCGGAGAACTTCGTCGCCTCCGCGAAGGTCACAGTCAGAACATGCGGATGCCGCGTGCCACTCGCATTCCGACCGGTTCCACCTGCGATCCATACCGTGTTCGGATCGCCGTCCAGCGCTGCAGCCACGTTCCCCTCACCCGTGGCTTTGGCACCGAGCTTTTGCATGATGCGGCTGTCGAACAGGACGGAGCGAAAATCCGCTGCAGCCACTTCAACTGCCGGTTGGAATTTTTCACTGCCCATGTAACCGAGAAGCGACCAGCACAATTGCCGCGCCACCGGACGCCGCGGCAAATCGCTTGTGATGTCGAATGACGAAACCATGAGTTTTCCGGAGCCGACGCGGCATTCAAAAATCGCGCCGAGTTTCCAGTTCCGGTTCCAATCGTCGATCGCCGAAACGATCGGCTGAAGCTTCGACGGGAATCTGCTCAGATTGATCGGGCGCACGCCGCGAATGACCTGCGTCCATTGCCAGTCGCAGTTCGGCTCGGTGGGAAACGCCGCGAGTGCGGGATGATTGGTGTCGCACCAGAGCCCAAGCATCCGGCCCCAGCCGGGATTCATCAGCCGGTTCCAAAAGATCGGCACGTGGTCGAGCGGCGGGCAGTCCCAGCCGAGACTGGTGTTCCTTGGAACGAAAAGAACCTTTCCTCCCACGTTGAGGCGCTCCTCCGCTTCGTCCCAGGACGATGTCACGAGGACATCGGTCGGAACAGACCGTGAATCGCGCGCGGGATAAAGCCAGAAGTTCCAGTCGTTCGCACCGTGGCGAACGGAATAGGTGAAACGCGGTTCAATGACCACTTCCAGTCGATACGCTGCTGGGGCGGGAAGTTTCCCGAGCTCGAAAGAAATGCGTCCGAGCTGGCTGCGTCCGATCGCGATGTCTCGCGGCCCAAGCTGTTCCTGAACCAAAACCTTGCCGCCGGCATCGCGAATCGCCCAGCGCACAACCGCATTTGTCAACGCAGCATCACCATAATGCGCCACTTCCAGTTCGGCATTCAGCGTGTCGTCCGTGGTGAATGTTTGATTCCGCAAACGCGCCAGCGGCACGGTGCGATCGCAGAAACGCCGAAACTCCGCCGCGCTCACGTAACCTTTGCTTTCCCAAAATGGATCGAGCACTCCCACCAGCGCGGTTCCCTGCCCCACGTAATCGTGCAGATCGAGCAACTGAAATCCCGCCAGTCCAGCGGTGCGCAGATTGGCTTCAATTTCCTCCTTGTAACACGCGAGTTGAAAACGTCCCGACGCCCAGGCGAACTCGCTGTTGCGTTCCAACACTCCATTCCGCGCCGCCGACTCCCGGAAGATCTCATAGTTCCCCGGACGCATGTAGCCGGTGAACTTGTTGATCACCGAGAAATCCGGATACGCGCACCATTGACCCAGCTCGTGCGTGACGATCGGAACGTTCACGCCCTGGATCGATCCGGAGTAATCGCGTCCAAACCACGCAGACTCGCGGCGAACCAGTCGCTGACCGAACCGTTGCGTTGCTGTGTAATCGACCTTGTCCAGCGGTCCCGGCGCGTCTGCATCCGTGAAGCCCGTGCCCGTCGTGTAAAGCCGGCGCGGATCGTTCGTTCGGAAATGTTCCACCCACTTCGGCAACACCTGCCTCCAGCGTCCCTTGGGTTCGTTGCTCGGGGCGAACATCACGAATGACGGATGATTTCCATACGCTTTGATCATTCGCTCGGTTTCCAGATAAAGCATCTTTTCCATCGGCGAACCGGGATCGAACGTGTTCCACATGCCCGGTTCCGGTTGAAGATAAAATCCCAGTTCATCTGCAGCCTGGAACGCCGCTTCAGGCGGACAAAACGAATGGAATCGCATGTGATTCAATCCCCATTCCTGGCAGGTGCGGATCAGCTTGCGCCAATACTCCACGTCCGTGGGCGGATAACCGGTGAGCGGGAAATCGCCGCCCTGATGCGTTCCGCGCAAATGCGTTTCACGGCCGTTGATGATGAGCCTGGTGCCGTCGGTGCGGATTGTCCTGAAGCCGACCGGAACTGTCACCATGAACCCGTTTTCTCGCAGGGTGGCGCCGCCTCGATACAAGACCGGCGAAAACTCATCCCATTGCCGGCCGGAAATATTGATTCCGCCTTCAAACACCTGATGCGGTTCCGTCACAGATATTTTCACAATGGTGTTTGCCGATCGGGAAGTTTCCTGGGTGCCTTCGGGCAATACTTGAACAAAAAGCGTCTCTGACACGTTCGTTCCGGTGACATTTCCGACCGTCGCACGAAATCGCACCAAACCGCGTTCGAGGTCTGGGAACATCTGAAGATCCTCAATCCACACCGGCGGCGTCGTGCGCAATTCCATTTTGCCCGCGATCCCGTTCCACGAGCTGCCGAGCGAATCGGAGACTGCATGGGCATCGGGCCGATACGGCAGAAGCATGCGATTATCCACGCGAACACTGATCGTGTGCTTGCCGGGCGTGATGTTTGCCGCTGGAGAATTGCCCGAAGCGTTCACCAACCCGAGTTCATATTCATGCGGCACGCAAAGCGAATTGTTGGTGCCGATCAACCGGTTGTCGAACCAGACCCGCGATTCCCAATGTGGCCGTTCGAGAAAGAGAACCACGCGTTGACCATTCCACTCCTGGGGAATTTCAATCTCCTTCTGATACCACGCCGCGCCGAGATAATGTCGCGGCGGCTGGCAGACAAAAGGCACCTTCACATTGCCCGCGTTGGTGAACGCCTGAAAATCGTCACGCAAATACCAGAGCCGGTCGTACAGCGACAGCACCCACGGCGTATCGATGCTGATTTCATCGCCGTACCCCTGCGATTGAAGCGCACCGGGCAGTTGAATGCGATTGGGCAACGACTTTTCAAACCAGCGGTCGGTGATGCCGCTGTCCTGCCGGTCGATTTGGAATCGCCATTCCCCGGACACAGTGACCGCCGTTGACGCGGCATGGCTGTGGAAACAGCAGCAGAGAACGAACAATAGAACGAGTTGCGATTGGATTCGGTTCATGCAAATGCGACCGTCACCTTGGAATCCAACGCCACTTCGCGCAATCCCCAATTCCGTTTAGATGACCGAGTGAATCACTTGAGCATGAGGCGGTAGAAAACAGCGGGAGCCGTTGGATCGAGCCACACGTTTGTCGAAATCATCTCTGCGCTGCCCGGCACATTGATCCAATGCGTGCCAAGGCCGGAGGAAACGTCGTTGGTCTGCATTTGCAACGTCCATCCGGCATGATCCGGCCAGGACAATTTCAACTGACTGCCGGAGGTTGTGGCCATCAACATCGGTGGATTCGGGTTTGCGTAGTAAATGTTCGGCGTTGGCGGCTGCAACATCCCTGCTCCGACGTAGAAACTGGGATGCGGCGGCTGATTATAGGCAACGTTCTGCCACGCCAACGCAAGGCGATATTGCGGATCATGCAGGAAGGTGCGGAAACGATTCGTCGATGGCGTGTTCGAAAAAAAGATCAGCAACGCAGAACTGTCCTTGAGGCGATACACCAACTCTTCCCGCCAGTCGCCGAGAATGTCCCCGCTCAGACACGGATTCGCCTTCGTGCCGTTGTTGCCGCTGATCACGTACGCGCTGGGATAATTGTAGAGACTCAACAGGCGGGTCTCTCCGTTTCCGTTCCACTTGTTGATGATCGGATTCACGCCGCCGCCGTCTGAAACATCCACGATTTCCCTCTGCACGTCCGGATCCCACCATGCGAGAAAGTTAATTTTCGGCCGGTTTGCAGAAATGAGCGTTCCATTGACATCGAAAGTACCGCCGACGCCGGACGACCACATTTGATATCCGGGATGAGCGGCATCGATGTGTGCGGCGCAACCTCTTCCCGTATCGCCTCCCGCCGTGTGCCGGAAAATGATCTCGCCGGTCCTCGCATCGCGAAACGAAGCCCCATAAGGCGAATTCTCGTGAGGCATCCACACTTCGAGGCCGGGGCGATTGGGATCCATGTCCGAAAGATGCAACGCATCGCCGTGCCCCAGTCCGGTGCTGTAAAGCCCGCTGCCATCGTCATCGATGCACATGGAACCATAAACAATTTCATCCCTGCCATCGCCATCGACGTCACCCACGCTCAGGTTGTGATTCCCCTGTCCCTGATAGGCCGCATTTCCAGGTGTGAGCGTATCGAACACCCAGCGTTGGGTCAGCTTCCCATCCCGCCAGTCCCAGGCTGCCAGAACGGCTCGCGTGTAATAACCGCGGCACATCACCAGGCTCGGACGGGCTCCATCGAGATAGGCAACGCACGCGAGAAAACGATCCACGCGATTCCCGTAGCTGTCGCCCCAGCTGGAAACATTGCCACGAGCCGGAATGTAATTGGTCGTCCAGAGATTGCGTCCGGTAAGTCCGTCGAAAATCGTCAGATACTCAGGACCGGTCAGGATGTATCCGGACGAATTTCTGTAATCGGCGCTGGGATTGTGCCCCGGCAGGATCACATTTTCGCCCAGGCCATCTTTCGTTCCCGGCGCGGTCTTGCAGGCGACCTCGGCTTTCCCATCGCCATCCAGGTCATAAACCATGAACTGCGTGTAATGCGCCCCGGCGCGAATGTTGATGCCCAGATCGATTCGCCAGAGTCTGGTTCCGCTGAGTTTGTAGCAGTCGAGAAACACTTTTCCCGTGTAGCCGGAATTGGCGTTGTCTTTGGAGTTCGACGGATCCCACTTCAGGATGATCTCGTATTCGCCGTCACCATCCACATCGCCGATGCTGCAGTCGTTGGCGTTGTAGGTGTATTCCACGCCATCCGGCGTCGTGCCGCCTTCGGGCCGCTGCAACGGAACCGTGAGCCAGAAAGCGGCAGGCGCACCCGCCGGAAGCGTGAATGAAGAACTCGCAGACTGTTCCTGATCGCCGATCACCGGTCTGACGAAATAGGTATTCGAAAGCGACGTATTGACGCCGGTATCGCTGTAGGAGGAAGTCGAAGTGATGGGCGACCGATTCACTTTGATGGCTGGTCCGTTTCCCGTGGAGCGATAGAGATTGAATGCAATGTTCCCAGGATCGAGTCCCAACATCCGCCAGCTGACATACACGTTTCCACCGCCCTTGTTGATCGCCACCAATCCGCGATCGAGGCGTTCCATCTGGCGGCGACTCAATGAAGATGAAGGCGGCAAGGAGTCGCCGGAAGCTTCGAACGTAGCGGCAATGGCAACGAGAAGCCCCCCCAACCAGATTCCGATGAGTTTACACATTGGGGGCATGATGTAAGACAGCGGGTGCAATTCGCAGGATAATGCTGTCAGTAATCAATCCTGTCGATCCATCGGATTGGGGATATGCCTCTATGTCTGCGGATAGAACGTCAGCTATCTTCTGAAGCAAAAACGGCCCGCCTGAAATCTTCAGGCCGGCCGTTAAACTTTGCGAAATCCTTCCGACTAGACTGGAGCCGGAGCCGGATTGCCGAGTCCCGGTGGGAGCTTCGGCGACGAAGGCTTGGCGGGATTCTCCGGCAGCGGTGTTCCAGCCGGAGCGCCGTGCGGCGGTTCGACGTTCGTCGGCGTCGGAGGCGGAGTGAACTTTCCAGTGCGGATGATTTCCTCGACCTGCGCACCTTCAAGCGTTTCGTATTCGAGAAGCGACTTGGCAATCAGCTCCAGTTTGTCCCGGTTGCCATAAATGATGTCCTTGGCGACCTGATACGCCTCGTCGATGATCCTCTTGATTTCCCGGTCAATCTCTTCAGCTGTGTGTTCGCTGAAGTTCTTTGTGCGGGCCATCTCGCGTCCGAGGAAAACATACTCGTCGTCGTCGCCATATTGCACCATGCCGAGCTTGTCGCTCATGCCGTACTGGCAGACCATTGCGCGGGCGAGCTGTGTCGCCTGCTGAATGTCCATGGCGGCACCGGTTGAGATGTCTTCGGAAACAATTTCCTCGGCGATGCGCCCCCCCATCGTGACGGCAATCACATCAAGCATCTCCTTGCGCTTGCGGCTGTGGATGTCCTGCTTCGGCAGATACATCGTCGCGCCGAGAGACTGTCCGCGCGGAATGATCGTCACCTTGTGCAGCGGATGCGTGTGCTTGAGCATCACGTTGACGATGGCATGCCCCGCTTCGTGCCAGGCGGTGAATTTCTTTTCCTCATCCGTCATGGCAAGGCTGCGGCGTTCGCGGCCCCAGCGGACCTTGTCGCGCGCTTCTTCCAGCTCTTCCATGCCGACGCCCTTCTTGTTCGTGCGGGCGGCGAGCAGAGCAGCTTCATTCAAAAGATTGGCCAGCTCGGCACCTGAGAAACCAGGTGTGCCGCGGGCAATGATGGAAAGATCCACACCCGGCAGAAGTTTCACGTTTTTCGCGTGCACTTTGAGAATGGCTTCGCGACCGCGAACGTCCGGCAGATTCACCGTCACCTGACGATCGAAACGTCCCGGGCGCAGCAAGGCCGGATCAAGAACATCGGGCCGGTTGGTCGCGGCGATGATGATGATGCCTTCCTGTGTGTCGAAACCATCCATCTCAACGAGCAACGCATTGAGCGTCTGTTCGCGTTCGTCGTTTCCGCCGCCAAGGCCGTGTCCACGGCTGCGACCGACTGCGTCAATTTCGTCGATGAAAATCAAACAGGGCGTGTTCTTGCGCGCCTGATCGAACATGTCGCGAACGCGGCTTGCACCCACGCCGACAAACATTTCCACGAAATCCGATCCGCTGATGCTGAAGAATGCCGCATCGGCTTCTCCGGCAATTGCCTTTGCGAGCAACGTCTTGCCGGTTCCGGGAGGACCGACCATCAGGACGCCCTTGGGAATGCGTCCGCCAAGACGCTGGAACTTTTTCGGATCCTTGAGGAACTCGACCAGTTCCGAAACTTCCTCAATCGCCTCCTCAATGCCGGCCACGTCCTTGAACGTCGTTTTGTTACGTTCCTTGGCGAGCAGACGGGCCTTGCTTTTTCCAAAGCTGAGCGCGCCCTTGCCGGCCATCTTGATCTGCCGAATGAAGAAGAACCAGATGAACGCAGCGATCGCCAGAATCGGCAGCACGCTCCAGATCAGTCCCATGAGGAACTGATTCGCTTCGTGCGGAACAAACTTTCCGGTCGCATAAAGCTTGTTTTCCATGTCATCCGTAAGACGCACCTTGGTACGGAACGGAACGGCGGGAACGCTCTTGTCGAATTCACCCTTCGCATTCAGCGGAACGTATTGTCCGGTAATCTCCTGAAGGGGCGACTGTGGGTTGTAATTGATCTTTGCGCCCGCGACGATCTGGTTGGAATCCACCTTGGACATGAAGTCCGCCTGGGTGAGCAGCGTTCCAGGCGCATCCACCTTGCCACGCATCATCAGGAGCATGAGGATGCTGCCGATGATCGCGATCCAGACGACCCATGTGCGTGGCGGGACGCGGAACTCTCCGCCCTTTTTGGGATTCTTGTCGTCGTTAAATTTATTCTCGTCAGCCATGATTTTTTGGTTGCGCCCAACGTAGCATGATGGGGATTTACCCGCAACGAAGGGATTTAACGGGGCTTCCAACACCAAAGCAAGCGGCGATTCGTCGAGGACGTCACCTTGAATCGCTCGCCAATGCGCAGGCGCTCAACCCAGAAGATTTCCCCGCCTTCACTCACGGCGACCAGAAGCCGGCGACGTTCATCGCGTGGGATTCTGGCGTTCGTGAACAGGTCCTGCAGTTTTGCCGGTCGCGGAAGGCCAATCGGTTGAAAGCGATCGCCCGGCTGCCAGTGGCGGAGAACAATGCGCCTGCCGACGCGGTCAGCATCAAAAACCTCGCGCCCCGGCTGTCTTGAAACCGCCCCTGCCCCGCGCCGGATCTGCCAGACAATCTCTTTGTCGGAGAACTCGATCGTGCCGCGTGAACCATTGAGATTTTTCGGGATCGATTCCGATTGAAACCCGCTGGATTGCGCCGGCTGAAGCACGAGGGTTCCGGTCGAATTCATGAATACAAATCCCTGCGTGCCGACAGACACACGGACCCCAGGTGAAAGTCGAAGCCGTTCGATCAGGTCAAAGTCAGCTTCCACGCCCATTGATCGCAACTGAAGCGCGAGGCATCGGCGTTGTACCGCTGGATGAAGTTTCGAAAATTCGGGGTCACGATTCTTCAACCAGGCTGCGGCCGCTCCATTCACAAAATCGGAATTCAGCCGTGAAATGGAACTCACCCGTCCAACGATTCGGTCCAGAGCCGGTTGATACTGTCGCAATAACGGCAACAGTTCATGGCGAATTCGGTTTCGAAGAAACTCTTTGGATTCGTTGCTGCGATCTTCGCGAAATCGAATGCGATTCTCTCGCGCGAATTCCAGAATCGCTTCCTTCGGTTGATCCAACAGCGGACGGATCAGTTCGACGGCCGCATCCGCCGGCGAAACCGTTTTCCATTTCATGCCCGACAATCCTTCGTCGCCGCTTCCGCGCAAGAGGCGAAGGAAGAACAGTTCGGTCTGATCGTCTGCGTGATGCGCCAGGGCAACGGTCGGAATCCGAAGCCGTTTCGCCGTTGCAGCGAGAAACCGGTGCCGCATCTCGCGAGCCGCCATTTCGATGGAGACATTGCTGTCGGCCGCCGCCCGCTTCACATCACCGTTACCGGATACGAAACGAATGCCGTGTTCCTCCGCCAGCTGTCGAACGAACCGTTCATCTGCATCGGATGCTCTGCCGCGAAGTTGATGATTGAAATGCGCAACAGTCAGCTTCCAGTCGTTGGCCTTCTTGTTTCTCAATGTGATCAGGACGTGAAGCAGCACCATGGAATCGACGCCGCCCGAAACCGCGACGATTACCGGCTGTCCCGGCAACAGGAGTCGATGCGAAATGATTGATTGCTCAACCTGCTCAACGAGATTGATCACTCCGGAATGGAAATGGAAAACCGCGGATGCGGAAAGCTGGAAAAGCACACCCAGGCTCACCGCTCGACGAAAAGACGAAAGAAACATCATCCTTCACTGGATTTGATGCGGCGCGACTCGCCCGCTATTCTCCCGATGTGCCAGTTCAAAACCGCATCGTGAAAGTGCAGAAACGGAACCGGGCGCTCGTGCGCTTTGATCCGGCGCGCATTTACAAAGCCATTCTTCGCGCGGCACAGTCGATCGGCGGTTTCCAGTCGGACCTGCTTCCCGGCGTGAACGACGACCTTTTTGAAGCCTACGGTTCTGACGAGCGCATCGCGGAGTTTCTTTCCAACGCGGTTGTGGTTTGCCTCAATTCCAATCCGCACCATCTCATTTCCAACTTCCCCCCAACGATCGAGACAATCCAGGACGAGGTGCTGCACGCGCTGTTGAGCTATGGATTTCAGAACACCGCGGATGCGTATGCGTGTTATCGCTGGGGACGGCACTGGATGCGTGAAGGCGCGATTCAACCGCATCAATTCATCGGGAACGGTTTCCGGCCGAAAGAAATGCAGCGGAGCCTGGAATGGAATCATTCTTACGGCTGCGACACGGTGGCAGGTTTGAATGAAATCGTCCGCAGTGGCAAGGCGGCGGCGTTGATCAAGGCTTCGATCGCGGAATACGAAACCGCGCTCGACGAGGCTGCCGCAAAAGTAATCGCCCGGTTGGATCGCGGTGACGCGCTTCGGGTGCTCTGGATCAGCGGTCCGAGTTCATCCGGCAAAACCACCACGACTGTCAAACTCACACAGCGTCTGGAACGGCACGGGCTCCGGTTCCTGATGTTGAATCTCGATGACTACTTCTGGTCGGTCGTGGAGCATCCGACCGATTGGATCAACGATCGCAACTACGAAACGCCGGAGGCGCTCGACATCCAGTTGTTGAACGAACATCTGCGCGCGCTGCTGGAAGGAAAAACAATCGAAAAACCGGTGTTCAGCTTCAAGGAAGGCCGGCGGCTCGGAACCAAACCGGTTCGACTCGAGCCCGATCAGATTCTATTGCTCGACTGTCTGCACGGATTTTATCCGCCGATCAGCGAAGGCATTGAACCCTCGGCGCAGTTCCGTCTCTACATCGAGGCGCAGAACATGATTCATGAAGGCGACGGCAGTTCGGGGCGGCTGGCGCGTTTTACCGATCTGCGTCTGATGCGCCGGATGCTGCGCGACGCCACGCATCGCAACCACAGTCCGCTTCGAACGATCCTTCACTGGCATTACGTGCGATCCGGAGAACTTTTCAGCATCATTCCCCTCAGCGGCCTGGCCGATCATGCGATCAATGGCGGTTTCCCGTTCGATCTTGCGGCGCTGCAACCGTTCTTCAGGGGTGCTGATGGAATTCTGCCGAAGCCGGGGGAATTCGAGCCGTATTCGGGATTTCTGGATGCAGCAATCCGGTATCGCCGCGTAAAAGAATTGATCTCAGACGTGCAGGGCTTCACGCGGGAACAGATTTCCGATCTCAAGCTGATTCCCGGTGACGCTGTGATCCGGGAATTCATAGGCGGCAGCACGATTCAGATTCCGCATAATGAGTGAGGGGTGAGGCATTGGGCATTGGGCATTGGAACTTGGATTTTGGACCTGTTTCCCGATTTCCCCTTTCGCCCTGCCCTGCCCCCGTGCTAAATAAATTTCGTGTTCAGCTCAGATAACGCATCAGGCAGCTCATCCGCGCCCGGACAATTCGGCCGTTTTTATCTTCAGGAACGCATCAACAGCGGCGGCATGGCCGACATCTGGCTCGCCACGGACGGCAAGAACAAACCTTACGCGCTGCGATTGATGCACGATCGCTACAAGTTCAATCTCTTCGCCAAACGCCGGTTCCTGCGCGGATGCGAAGTGCTCGCAACGATTCCCGACAGCGAATACATCATCGGCTACGTGGAACACGGCAAGGTGAAGGGCCAGCCTTATCTCGTGATGGAATACGTTGAGGCTGAAAACCTGAAAATCCTTTACGCCCGCAGCGACCGGTTGTTGATCGAAAACATCGCGCAGATCCTCATCGACATGGCGAGCGCGCTCGAACACATGCATGAGAACGGTTACATGCATCTCGATTTCAAGCCGGAGAATGTCCTCGTCACCCGCAACGGCAGCGTGCGCCTCGTCGATTTTGACCTCGCACAGCCGATTTCCGACAAACCGATCAAGCTTTCGAAAAACCCCGGCACCCCTGCCTACATGGCGCCGGAACAGTTGCAGGGACAACCGCTGACACATCGCGTCGATATCTTCGCGTTCGGCGTCGCTGCCTACGAACTCCTGACGAATCAACAGCCATTCCCGGGAGACACGCCGACGGACATTCTTCGAAAGCAACTGGATCGCTCTGATTTCATTCCGCCACGTCAGCACAATCCCGAGCTGCCGGCCAATCTCGAGAAGGTCATTTTGAAGTGCCTGGAAACCGAGTCGGACCGGCGTTATCCGTTCATGAGCGTGATGGCCCGGGAATTGAAATCGACGCTGTACGTTTAATCGTTGATTCCTCGCAACGCTCTTTCAACAGCGCTGGCATCGAAACAGTTTACCGGTCGCCAATCAGAAAGGTCGCCACGATCGGCCGGTGATCCGATCCCCGGCCCCAGTTCGGGACCGTGACAATCCAGCTGTCCTCCTTCACCCACTCACGGCTCAATCCCGGGCTGAGCAGCATGAAATCAATGCGGCTGTAGGAATCCTCCGCGGCGTAATAATGCGTCCAGGTCACACGACGCGGTTCCGTGGACGGCGCGATCGCAGGAATATCATCGCCGTTACGTTCCGCCGGACGTGTGTCCACCAACTTGGTGCGGCCGCGTCCGATCACAGTCTTCACCGGTGGAGAATCTTTCGTGTCATTCAGGTCGCCGAGAACAATCAGATTCACATTGGGATTCTTTGAAAGGTTGGCATCGACAATTCGGCGAAGAATTCGCGCTTCTTCCAGCCGCTGTTCGCCTTCGTCTCCGTAGCCGCTCGGTCGTTTGGATTTGAGATGACAGGTGATCAGCGTGACGGAGTAGTTCGGAGCGACCTTGATATCGACTTCTGCAAAACCGCGGCTCACGCGAAATCTCCGACCGCTCAACAGGAACGTTTCGTTCGTGTGCGGACGTCGGGCCACGATTGGAAAACGACTGAGGACCGCGACGAAGATGTTCGTATCGAATCCCGCCACATGTTCCCAGTACGGAAGATCGACTCCCTCGCGGCGCAACGCCGCCTGGAGTTCGAGCAATGCGTTGGTGTTGCCGATTTCCTGGACCGCCAAAACATCGGGTTTTGCCGCGCGGATGCTTTCGCAAACCTTGGCGCGTGAAGCGGCGCTCTTGAGATTCGGGCGGCTTTCGGTGGCGCGGTCCAGGTAGTTCTCGATGTTGTAGGTGGCGATGCGAAACGTTTCGGCGGCCGGAAGGCCGGATTGAGAAGCCAGCAACACCCACCCGATCAACAGTCCCCATGCGCGTTTCATCGCGCGGTTTTAGTGAAAACCAGCCCTTCGAGTCAAAGGCCTTTTGAATCTTAAATGAGCGTGCAAACCGTGCCCTGCGGCGTTAAAGTCTCGCAGTTTTGATGCATCCGCCCGTTGACACAAAGGATCCGAAAGCTGTTGCAGCTGAAGTTCGATCTGCCTACGACGCAATTCTTCCCGCAGGAGATGCACAGTTCATTTCACGGGCTTTCGAATGGGCGGAGGATTATTTCAACGGTCGTTACGACGATTACCAGCCGATCGATGTTCCCTATCACGACTTCGAACACACGCTTCAGGGAACGCTCTGCATGGCGCGGATTCTTCGCGGATGGCATGAGGCGGGCCCAACGCCGCATCTTACTCAGGAGATGGTCGAACTCGGTTTGCTGGCGATTCTGATGCATGACACCGGCTACCTGAAGCGACGCGACGACACTGAAGGAACCGGCGCGAAGTACACCGCCATTCACGTCCGGCGGAGTGCGGAATTTGCCGAACGATTTCTCCGCGAAAAAGGTTTCAACGCGACGCAGATCACAGCGGTGCGGAACATGATCCAATGCACGGGACTCGGCAATACGGTGAGTGAAATTCCGTTCCAGAGTGAACTGGAACGCATCCTGGGTCACGCATTGGGTACAGCGGACCTTCTGGGACAGATGGCGGCGAATGATTACATTCAGAAACTTCCTGAACTGTTTCGCGAATTCCGCGAGGCCGCTGCGTGGTCCAAAGGAAAGGAACACCTCGTCGCGAATTATGAGAGCGTGGACGATCTGATACGGAGGACGCCGGGATTCTGGGATACGTTTGTCCGTCCGAAACTGGAGCGGGATTTCGGCGCAATCTACCGTTACCTGCACCATCCGTTCCCCGACGGCCCCAATTTCTATCTCGAACGAATTCGCCGCAACATGGATCAGCTGCGGCACCGGTTCGAAGCTTAGCCAGGTTTTAAAATCACTGCAGAGACGCAGAGAAGCAAAACAAGTCTTTCTCTGCGCGCCTCTGCGCCTCTGCGGCGGTTTATTCCGAAAAGCCCGACTACGGCGTGATGAAGACCTCTTTGAGCGGTTCCGGTTTATCACTTTTCGGACTGAATCCAATTGTCTATCGTCGCGGCGCGGATGAATTTTCCCTCGACACTCAAGGATTTGGGCAATGCCGCTTTTGCGCTGCTTTTCCCGGAGGTGTGCCAGATCTGCGAAGCGGAACGCGCCGGATCGGACGACGGTTTCGTCTGCTCGCGCTGCTGGTCCAGCGTGCGCTTCATCAAACCGCCGTTCTGTGAACGTTGCGGGCTTCCGTTTTCCGGCGAGATCACCACCGCATTCGAGTGTGCCAACTGCGGCGATGTGAAACTTTACTTCCGCTCCGCGCGCTCGGCCGTCACAACCGGAGGCCCGGTGTTGGAAGCGATTCATCGCTACAAATATCAACGCGCACTCTGGTTCGAAAATTTCCTCGCAGACCTGTTGATCCGACAGGCAGCCGCCGAATTGAAGCGCGAACGATGGGATTGGATCGTTCCGGTCCCACTGCATCCTACGAAACAACGCGAGCGCGAATTTAACCAGGCGGAGCGTCTGGCATCGTTCCTTGGTGATGCCACAGGCATTCCAGTGAACACACGTTTGCTCCGCCGCGTCACGCCGACGCCCACGCAAACCCAACTCACGCGCCAGCAACGTGCCGCGAATGTGCGCGACGCTTTCGTTCTCCGGGAACGCACCGCTCTTTCAGGCAAACGGATCGTCGTGCTGGATGACGTGTTCACGACCGGCGCGACGACGAATGCCTGCGCGCGGGTTCTGCGGCGTGCGGGCGCGGAGGAAGTTTGCGTCTGGACAGTCGCGCGCGGAGTTTGAATAGTATCACGAATATTTTTAATGAAGACCGCCGTAACAGAACCCTGTGATGCGCTGGCCAGATTGAGCCGGCGTGACTGATCCCGACGCACCCCCATGGCAACTTCATTCATCAAGAAAACCCTCGGGCTTGAAACGACTGAACCGGCCGTCACTCCCCCGCCCGTTTCGAGCACGAACACCTCTTTCGTCAAAAAGCCGAAGCTGCAGTCCAAGTCTCGAAAGAAGGAAATTCCGGAAGGCCTTTGGACCAAGTGCCCCAAATGCGGCACCATGGTTTTCGACAAGGAACTGGACGAAAACCTGAAGGTCTGCACCCACTGCAGCTACCATTTCCCCATCGGTGCCCGCGAACGCATTCATTCGCTTGTCGAAACCTGCACGTTCGAGGAGATGGATGCCGACATGACCAGCATCGACGTGCTGAACTTCACCGGCGCAGCCTCATACATCTCCAAGCTGGAGAAATACCAGAAGAGCACCGGACTCAAGGACGCCGTGGTCACCGGCATCGGCAAGATCAACGAGCACCGCGTTGCACTCGGCATCATGGACTTCAGTTTTCTCGGTGGTTCCATGGGATCCGTCGTGGGCGAGAAATTGACACGCCTGATTGAAAAGGCGACCGAGAAAAACCTGCCCCTCATCATCATTTCGACCAGCGGCGGTGCGCGCATGTATGAAGGCATGTTCAGCCTGATGCAGATGGCGAAAACGTGCGGCGCGCTTGCCTACCATGCCGAGGCCAGGCTGCCCTACATCAGCGTGCTCACCGATCCCACAATGGCCGGCGTCATGGCCAGCTATGCGAGCGTGGGCGACCTGATCCTTGCCGAACCGGGCGCGATGATCGGATTTGCCGGGCCGCGCGTCATCAAGGACACCACACAGGCAGAACTGCCCCCTGGATTTCAGACGGCCGAATTTCTGCTCGAACACGGATTGATCGATTCAATCGTTCCCCGGAACGAAATGAAGCAGCGGCTTACCGATTACATCACCTTCCTGATGGCCAATCGCAAAACCGCCGAGGTCACCGAGTAAGTCCATCCCTTCCGCAGCTGAGTGGGGCTACGTCCCCATGGAGAAAACGTGCGTCGCCGCCGACGTTGCTCACGGCGGTTGCTTCCATCCGAAGCCTGCCACTCACTGCGTATGAAGAAACTTATTCTGGCAACAGGTCTCGTAAGCGCGCTCACGTGCGCTGCTCAAACCGGTTCGACAACTCCAGCCACTGGAACTAGCGGTGGAAATACCGCCGCGCAAACGCCGGTTCCCGGTTCGCAAACGCCTGTTGCCCCGCCTCAATATCCCCTGCCCGGTTCTCCCAATGCCGGTCAGCGACAGTTTGTGCCGCAAACGTATCCGACGGCTCCCGGTTATGGAAACGTTGCGCCATCCACTCCGTTCGCCACGAATCAAAGCGCGGCAAACACAGCCGACCAGACCAATGTGTTTCAAAGCGGGAATTTCGGCCTCGTCGAAGTCCAGGGACTGTTCCAAAACCTGCAAGCGCAGTTGGAGCAGGCCATTCCGGTTCTGGCCCGAATGACCGCAGCCAATGCCGGCACGGATCCGCGCACCGGTCTTCCAAACCAGCTTGTCGGCGCAGCGGTGCGCGGAGTGAATCCATCTTCGTATCTGGCCACCGCAGGCACCAATACTCTTCAGGTCGATCCCCAGAGTTACCATTTGATGGTGGTCCTTCAGAATCACCTGCAACAGACGCTCATGTCGCTGCGGGACATGAACGCCTCTCCGTTCATCGCCAACGCCCAACAACAGCTCAACCAGAACGGAACGTTGACTCCCACAGGCGTGAATCCCTCGGGAACACCTCCGACAGTTGCACCCGGCGCGAACAGCCCGGCGGTCATTCCCGCCGACAACAACGTTCTTCGAAACCGCATTCTCCAGCCGGGACAGCGGGTGCCACAAAACATCCAACAGGGTGCGCCAGCCGCCGGTGGACAGGTCACGCCGGGTGCCGCGCGTTGAGCGGAAATCACGGACCGAAATTCCGCCGCTTTACGGACCTTCCGTCCCAAATTGTCGCCGCCGCACAAGCAGACTTGTGTCTTGCCCTTGCCGTTCTCATACCCGTAGGTTTTGCGGCGAATGAAAGGTATTATCCTGGCTGGTGGCGCGGGTTCGCGCCTGTTTCCGCTGACGCTTGTCGCGAGCAAGCAGCTGCAGCCCGTTTATGACAAGCCGATGGTTTATTACCCGCTCACGACGCTGATCGAATGCGGGATCCGGGAATTCTGCCTCATTTCAACCCCGCACGACCTGCCCCGATTCAAACAGCTGCTGGGTGATGGCGCGAGCTGGGGATTGAGCATCGAATATCGGGAGCAAGCCAAACCGGAAGGCATCGCACAGGCGTTTCGAATCGCGGAGTCATTCATCGGAAACGATGCGGTCACGCTCATCCTGGGCGACAACATCTTTTACGGCGGCGAAATCTTTCAAAAGGCGTTCCACGAGTTCCACGACGGCGCCACGATCTTCGGCTATCACGTGAACGATCCGGAACGTTACGGCGTCGTCGAATTCGATTCCGAGGGCCGCGCCATTTCAATCGAAGAAAAGCCGGAGCAGCCGAAAAGCAATTACGCGGTGCCGGGTCTCTACATTTTTGACAATGAAGTTGTGGCGATCGCAAAAGCGTTGAAACCCTCCGCCCGGGGCGAACTGGAAATCACCGACGTGAATCTCGAGTACATGCGGCGAGGCAAATTGCGCGTCTTCCGGCTCAACCGCGGCTTTGCCTGGCTCGACGCTGGAACCAGCAGCAGCCTGCACGAAGCCTCCGCCTACGTTCAAACGATTGAGAAACGTCAGGGCGTAAAGGTGGGATGCCCCGAGGAAGCCGCATTCCGGCAAGGATTTCTTTCGCTCGAACAACTCAGCGCGCTTGTTGCCCGGCTGCCGAAGTGTGAATATCGGCTTTACCTCGAAGAGGTTCTCAGCGAAGCAAATCGTCTGAAATAGCAATGAGTCCACTCGTCATTGTCGCCGGAGCCACCGGTTACGTCGGCCAGGTGTTTGTCGAAGAAGCCAAACGCCGCGGCCATCGCGTGCTGCCCATCAGCCGCAAAGAGGTCGATTACACCCGATTCGATCGCCTGCTCGAATTTCTCCGCGCTCAAAAACCCGACTTCGTCATCAACGTCGCCGGCTACACCGGCAAGCCGAACGTGGACGCCTGTGAACTCGCCAAGGGCGACACCCTCGCCGGCAATGCGCTGTTGCCCCAGACCTTCGCACAGGCGTGCGATGTCGCTGGCGTTCCATGGGGACACATCTCCTCCGGCTGCATCTATTCAGGTGCAAAAATCCGCGAGAATGGAACAATCCGCGTTGAGAAAGACATGACGCGTCCGGAACTCCGGACGTTGATTGACCAGTCGCCCGAATCGATCCTCGGCTTCACCGAAGAAGACACGCCGAACTTTTCCTTCCGCGACGGTCCGTGCAGTTTTTACAGCGGCACCAAGGCTCTTGGCGAGGAAGCCATCCATGGCATTGGCCGCAGCTACATCTGGCGATTGCGCATTCCATTCGATGAATTCGACAGCCCGCGCAATTACCTCAGCAAGGTGCAGCGTTATCCGAAGGTCTATGACAACGTGAACTCGATTTCACATCGGCTCGATTACGTCAGAGCCTGTCTCGACACCTGGGAACTTGGCGCTCCATTCGGCATCTACAACGTCACCAACCCGGGCTTTGTCACCACGAGGCACGTGGTCGAACTGGTCGAAAAATATCTGAAGCCGGCGAAAAAATTCGAATTCTGGGAAAGCGACGAGGAATTCTACAAGGTCGCTGCCAAGACACCCCGCTCCAACTGCGTGATGGACGTCACCAAGCTGTTGAAAGCCGGTGTCAAAATTCGTCCCGTGGAAGAAGCGCTCGAAAACTCCCTTCGCAACTGGAAACCCGAACAAACGAAGGCTGAATAAGGAGCGGGGAGAATGGAGTAAGAAGTAAGAAAAACGGATTAAGTCAACACCTCGCAATCACGTAATCACTCGTCACGCATCACGCATTCACGCATTCACGTTTCCCTAACCCGACATGAACCTTCTCATTACAGGCGGCGCAGGCTTCATTGGCTCAAACCTGATTCACCACATCATCGACGATCCCAGCATCTCGAAGTTGGTGAATCTGGATTGCCTGACTTACGCAGGACACCCTGAAAACCTGGAGAAGATTGCCGGGCATCCGAAATACATTTTTGAGAAGGTGGACCTGCGGGACAAGGCTGCTGTCGCCGAAGTCGTCCGCAAGCATGCGATCACACACGTGATGCATCTCGCTGCGGAATCGCACGTCGATCGCTCCATTTCCGGCCCTGGCGATTTCATCCACACGAATGTGGTCGGGACCTTCAACCTGCTTGAAGCCTGCCGCGACCTCTGGCTCAGTCCGCAATCCACGATCCGCAATCCACAATCCGAAGTTCGCTTTCACCACGTCTCGACCGACGAAGTCTATGGCAGCCTCGGCGCCACCGGTTACTTCACCGAAACGACTCCTTACGCGCCGAACTCCCCCTACTCCGCCAGCAAGGCTTCGAGCGACATGCTCGTTCGCGCTTATCATCACACGTATGGCATGCCGACTGTGATCACCAACTGCTCGAACAATTACGGACCCTATCAATTTCCCGAGAAACTCATTCCCGTCGTCATCCAAAGTGTGCTGGCTCGCAAGCCGGTGCCTGTTTACGGCGACGGCATGAACGTCCGCGACTGGCTTTATGTGCGCGATCACGCGGAAGCGCTCTGGACGGTGCTGAACAAGGGCAAACTCGGCGAAACCTACAACATCGGCGGCCACAACGAATGGGCGAACATCAACATCGTGAAGTTGATCTGCGATCTGATCGATGAACTCGCCCCGCAGCTCGGGGGCGATTCACAGAAGCTCATCACGTTTGTGAAGGACCGGCCCGGACACGATCGACGTTATGCGATCGACGCCAGGAAGATTCAAAATGAACTTGGGTGGGTCCCGGCGCACACGTTTGAAAAGGGCATTCGCGAAACCGTGCAGTGGTATCTCGCGAACCAGGCATGGGTGAAACAGGTTCTCGGCAAGCATTGAACGGCCGGCCCGGCGCGTTTGCGCCGCGACGCGTTTGAACGCCTACAGATGCGGGAGCGTGAAGTAAAAAGAGGCGCCGTTTCCGACTTCGCTCCTCGCCCACACCCGTCCGCCGTGGTTTTGAATGATGTGTTTCACGATGGCGAGACCAAGGCCGGTTCCTCCCTGTTCCCTTGAGCGAGCCTTGTCCACTCGATAGAAGCGCTCAAAAACCCGGTCCAAAGCCTCCGGCGGAATGCCCGGACCATCGTCGCGCACACACACTTCCACGCAATTCCCCTTCTCGTTTGCCTGAACTGTCACGCGGCCGCCAGCACGGCCGTACTTGATCGCATTGCCGACAAGATTTCCGAGCACCTGTTGGAGCCGCTCCGGATCGGCTTGCGCCACCAGCTCTGCGGCTTCGTTCGTCAGGGTGATGTTCCGACCCAACGCCTGCGGTCGCAAATCCTCCAGCACCTTTTCGATCACCGACCTCATCTGAACCTGCTGCATGTTCATCGCAACACGGCCGGATTCCAGTTCGGAAATAATGAGCAAATCCTCGATCAGAAACTGAAGCCGCTCGGAGTTGCGCTGAATGGTCTGCAAGAATCGGGTCGCAACCTCGGGATTCTCCTTCGCGCCCTCCAAAAGTGTCTCCGTATAACCCTTGATCAACGAGAGCGGCGTTCGAAGCTCATGACTGACATTGGCGACGAATTCCTGACGAGTGTGTTCCAGCTGCTTCAACCGCGTGAGATCATGGAATACCAGGATCGTTCCGCTTCTGGCGCCACTGCCGTCGAACACAGCCGACGCATTGACCTGCAGACAACGTTCGGACGGCCCGCTTTGTATCAGCTCGAATCCAAGCACCTGCTTTTCGCGGGAAACACGCTGCAGCAATTCGTCCATTTCGTGTTGCCTGATGACTTCGATCACAGTTTTGCCGCGAACATCCCCAGCCGCGTCGAACAGATGAAGAAACGCCTGGTTCGCCATCTGAATGCGTTCGTTCTCATCCAGCAGAAGCACTCCTTCCACCATGCTGTTGAACAATGCCTGCTGGCGTCCCTCGTACTCCAGCGCCTGTTGTTGCATTTCGGACCTGAGCAGCTGGATTCTGGAACGGGCCGAATGCTCAAGGAGGCGCAGTCGCCGGCGCCACCAGAGATGCAGTGCAACGACGGCGATCAATGCAACGACTGTCAACGCTGGCCACACAGGTTTGATCAGGTTACTGGAGCAGATTAAGTGAGGTTTTTCACGGCGCTTCGATGAAACGGTAGCCAACGCCGCGGACGGTATCGAGAAACTTTGCGGCCGGCCCCAGTTTCTCCCGCAGCCGTTTCATGTGAGTATCGACGGTTCGCGTGTCCACAAGGCTGTTGTAGTCCCAAACATCGCGGAGCAACTGGTCGCGCGATTGAACACGACCGCGACGCTGTGCCAGAACGGCCAGCAATTTGAATTCGGTCGCGGTCAAATCGATCGGCTTGCCGCGCCAGCTGACGAGATGCCGGGGAGAATCGATCAACAGGTCACCGAACCGGAGAATTTCCTTGTCGGAAGATTCGGTCCGGCCCCGTTGCAGCAGGTTCCGAATACGCAGCACCAGTTCACGAGGACTGAACGGCTTGGTGACGTAATCATCCGCCCCCAGTTCGAGACCAAGCACGCGATCGATCTCCGCCGCCTTCGCCGTCAGCATGATGATTGGAATCCCAGCGGTTGCCGGATCGCGCCGCAACATTTTGCACACGTCCAATCCACTGATCTCCGGCAGCATCAGATCGAGCACGATCAAGTCTGGAACGTTGCTCCGGGCTTTTTCCAGGGCCTCTGCGCCGTCGGCAGCTGTGATGACTGAATAACCAGCCTGCTCCAGATTGAACTCCACGAGTTCCACCGCCTCCGGCTCGTCATCCACGACTAGAATCTTCGATCTCACGGACGGTTGGATACCACTTGAAATCTCGGGCGACAATGTCGGCCTGGTGACCTCTTTGTGACGTTTTGGTGACAAACGCATCGCTCACTGGTTCAAGCTCGGCGTTGTCAGCATGCGCTGGAAACCCGGTTCACGTTTTCGTGAGGAAGTCTTAACCGAACGTCACCCTTGCCTCAGGCTGAAGGATTGAATTTCTTCCGGCGATATTCCGAAGGCCTCCATCCGATCCATTTCGTGAACGCGTTCGAGAACACAAACGGGTTGTGATAACCGATTTCGTGCGAGATCGAATCGATGGTGTGATCCGTCGTCGCCAGAAGCTCCGCAGCCTTGCGCATGCGAAGATAAGTCACCTGATGCATCGGACTGCGTCCCAGCTGACGCCGGCACAGGCGCCGCAGATGTTCGTTGCTGTAACCGGCCTCCTTCGCAAGACGGCTGAGGCTCCAGTCGTCGGCAAGATTTTGCGCGACACGATCCCAGAGCAACTTGAGTTGATCAGGCTGATCCTTCGGTTGCGCAAACCGCAGCACGTAGGCGTGAACGAGATCAGTCCACTCCTGAATCAACGTCGGCTGCGCCGGGCCGTTGCATTCATACATCAGGCCGAGGATTGCCGAACGCAGCGGCAACGGATCGTATTTGGCCATGACCGGCGTGGTGGTGTCGGCAATGGGACGCTGTTCGGTCGGACGCTGATAGCAGACCCAGCAGAATTCCCAGGTGCCCTTTGAAAGCGTTTCAAAGGCATTGAGCGTATGAGCCGGCAGCAGACAGGCGTGGCCCTCGGAACAGATGCGCCAACGGCCGTCAATGAGAACGCGTCCCTTCCCACCGATGCAGGCGAGGAAATAAGTCGTGGTCTGTTTGGTTCGAACGACCCGGGTCAGCGGCGCGGCTTCCTGAATGCCGATGTGAACCATCTGATATTGATTGAGCGTCTGGCAGACAGGAAAATTTTCGATCCAGGGGCGGGATTCGACATTGGCGGCTTGAACTCCTCGCATTTTGGTGCGTGGGCTATGAATGGTGACGTCCGACAGCTCGCCAATCTGATTCATACTTCGGCGGGATTGTAGGAAAGGCCGTCCGAATTAACAGACATTTGAGGTGAAAATAAAATCGGAGCCGTCAACGGACCGGCTCCGAAGGAGGGGATGGCAGAGGAAATTTTTCGCGAAATCGGTTACCACCAAAAAGTGGGACAGGTTCCATTATCCTGAGCGACACCCGGTGTTGCGCCTCCATATCCACGGACAGTCATATCCCGGAACTTTCGCCATTCAACATGGCCATCGAGCATTCCAATATTTCCTCCCAGCGGAAGTCTCTTATCAAGATGCGCTGTGATGTGAGGCTTGGGGTAGCTGCCGCCCGTGATGTTGACGTACTCGTAACTGTTCCGCTGATCCGGATTTCGTTGTTGGTTCAGAGACAGCGTCGCATCGGCAGTAAGAACCCGTTCCGTCGGAGGACCGGGCATCACAGTAATGGGGCCGAACTGGATCGGTGTGGGATGAATGCTCTTGTTCACGTTTGTTGCCAGCAATGCAGCTGTTCCCGGAATTGCCATTGCGTAGCCAAGAACCCGGTAGGCAGGAGTATTCTGTGACGGATTGCCGCCATTTGCCCACCACCAGAGGCGAAGATTGTCGCTATCATCAAATCGGGTACTTGTTCCCGGGCAATAAGAAGACTTCTGAAACGTATTCTGGCTGCTCAAAATCCAGTCGGCCGCCGCACCGTCCAGATCCCATATCCAGAAACCCTGTTTTCCTTGTGGAAACTTGTCGTTGTTTTCAAACGCATATCCGAGCAAAGCAAGCGACAGCTGCCTTTGATTGTTCATGCACTGTGTTCGCTTGGCCTTTTCCTTCGCCTTGCTCAGTGCCGGCAGCAGCATTGCGGCAAGAATGGCAATGATCGCAATGACAACCAGCAGTTCGATCAGGGTGAAGGCGGAACGGACTGTTTTCGCAGCACCGCGGACGGACTCGGAAACATCGGCTCGGTCGCTACAATGGAGCACCACGCTTTTCGGCATATACATTTCCTTCTACTTAAGAGAAGGCGGGCCCCCGCCCGCCTTCCCCTCAATCACACCAACCAATTCATCGTCTCAGCCGGAAGAACAGTTCACCTGTCCCGATCGGCCACGTGAGCATGTAACCTTCGGTGTCGAGCGCGGGAATTCCCGGCACTGTATCCCAATCCGGTTCACTCAGAGACGGACTGTATTCCAAAACGAGATTAGGATCAGCCGGCCACCTCAGAGTCACATTACCGCCAGAGGCCGTGATCTTCAGCTCTGCGCCGCTCGAATAATCCAGCATGAACCGGCTGAACCGCACTGTCCGCTGGTTTGCCGACCACGGCCCGGCCATCACGCCAACCTGCATAGGCCGGCCGGCCATCTCAATGATCCGATACGCAGTGTTATTCGGGATGCGCCTCCAGGGATCGGTCTCTGACAACCTCTTGTAGAACGTGAAGTTGGTTCCCTGAGACCGGATGATCAGCATCCAATAATTGTTGTCGTTGGCATCCGGCTGCGTGTTCTGCGACACCACGCTGTCTATGTTCTGCCGCGCATATGTGCCAATGCCGAACTCATCAAACCGTGTGAGCGACACCCAGTATTCTCCATCTGTAAACTCACCTTCCGCGTTCGTGACGGAGTAACCCAATGGATATCCGAGAATGCCGTTGCTCGCAGTATAGGCACGGGCAAGGATCCCCGGTTGATTGTAGGCCTCTATGTCATAGGACTCGATGTGCACGGCCGCCTGGAAATCTCCCGGCACATACTTGAACAGGAAGAAACCACCTGCTGCATCGTTTTCCCAACCGTCACCGGAGGAAGTGATCGTCAGCACTCCACTGCCCGACACATTTGCATCGGCAACCGTCGCCCCGGAATTCGCCAACGGCGCGTAAGGCGAGCCTGGGATGGGATTCTCAACAGAGTTGGGATTGTAGAGTCCATCCCAGCTGGTACCCGCGATACCGTTGATCAGATAGTCGTGGTCCGTATCAAATTCATCGACAAACGCCGGTGCACGAACCGTGACATTCACCACGTTTGTGAAGCCACCGAATGAGTTGGTGATGGGCGCCACGCCATTTGCAATTCCGGTCAAAACTCCGTTCAACACCTTGATGATGTTTGTGTCACCGGAGGTAATGATCGCTGAACTGCTGACGTTCACCGGCGTTCCGCTGTAATTCGCAATGACCTGGAGCTGGCCAATGCCGCCGACCGGAATGCCTCCCTCCAAAGACGCCTCAATTCCCGTCAGGAATCCGTCCGCCAGACTGCCTGCGGCCTCCGTCGGAACGATGTTATTGAAGGTCGTCGTGCTGCCGGATCCGGCATAGGTGAACACCGCGGCATAATAAACAACGCCCGGGGACAGTCCTGTGACGGTCACCGTGTTGTTTGTGGAAGCCGGCGTGAGACCTGAATCAAACACAACGAAGTTGCCGCCGCCAAGGCCGGTCTCTGGAGTTCCGAACACGGAATTTGCAGTAACAGCCTGGCCATAGCTCGGTTGAGTAGAGACTGGCGCTCCGCCGCGCATTACGACGATGCTGGGAATGGGGTTGCCGAGATTATCAGCCGCCACCCAGTTCAAGGTCATTGAGAGGTCCGGATTCAAATTCATTTCCAAAGAACCCGCTGCAACAGGGGCCGGGGTTGGACTCACGACACCCGCGGCATCCAGCATGAACGAGCGGATCACGGCACTGCCTGTGACGCCCGACTGTGTCTGCTGGGCAATACCGACCTGCATGGGCGCGTTATCTGCCGCCGCCGCAAGGACAATGTTGGTGACGAATGTCCATTGAGTTGCCGCCGCTGTCTTCTCGAAGAAGTAGAAGTTGGTGGAATTCGCGCGCTGCACGAGCAGCATCGTATTGGCCGCAGCGGGACCTGCTGCGACGAAAGTTGTGTTCGCCCCTCCCTGGGTCCTGCGCACGGAGGTGGTGCCATTCTGAACTTTCCAGTAATTGACATGATTCTCGCTACCGGCCGGGGCCGCACCACCGGTCGTCGGGTTGTAAAGACGCGCCATGATGCCGACTGCACTGGATGCGAGCGTGTTCATGGTGTTGACCTCGATCACGGCCTGGAAATCGCCCGAGATTCCATTGCGGCTTCCCGGAACAATCTTGAAGAGGAACGGACCGTCATTCGCGGTTCCCTGCCACGTCGATTGCGCGGACGACATGGTCAATCCGTTGGTGCTCGAAATCTGCGTATCGAGAACCAGTGCCCCTCCGTTTCCGTCGGCCGACGCCACCGCGCCCGGAACATCACCAAAGTTCAAGTACAACCCGTCATAAGGAGTTCCCAACAATCCACTGGAGATAAGATCGTTCGTGGCGGAAAAGTCGTCCACAAAAGCGGGAGCGTGCACGGTGATATTGGTTGTCAGAACAAAGCTCCCGAAGGTTGCGGTAATGTTCGCGCTGCCGGCACTCATTCCGCTGACGACTCCCCCAGAGACCTCTGCGACCGAAGAATCGTCGCTTGCCCATGCAGCAGCCGCCGTCTGATCGCTTGTTTCACCCGTGCTGAATCCAGCAATCAGTTGAATCGCCGTCGCTCCTCCAACGGGGATGCTATTCTTGGGAACGTTGAGATTCGCCGCAGTAATTACACCCGGTCCGGCAAAACCGTTCGTCGCGGGGCTTTCCGTGTTGTAAACAGTGGCGGCGCCGGTTCCTGAGTATTCATAAACAGCGATGGTGTAGGTGCGATTGTTCGCGCCGAGGTTCGAAACTGTGACGCTGTTACCCGAGCCGTTATAGACCACATAGGTTTGGGAGCCGCCGAGCAACGTATCGGCGGTTCCGAATGCCGCATTGGCGTTGTACGTCAGCCCGTTTACCGGGCTGTGTTGAATCGTTCCGCCCTGACGAATCAACACAAGGCTGTTGTTCGCCGGATTCCCCTTCTGCCAGCTGAACGTGATCGAACCGGAGATATTGGTTGCCGTCGCGATCAGATTCGATGGAGCGTCGGGCAATGCAGGTAAGGTTACGTTGGGTCCGGACAGTTCAAAGTTGTCAAACAACGCCTCGCGGGCAGCGGCATTGAAGGAAGCCTGCGCAATTCCGACCTGAAGCCTGACTCCGTCCCAATCGTCCCGCGTCAACGTGCCGGCCGGCAATCCGATCGTCACAGGCGCCCAGTCATCGAAGACGTTTGTTTTCACATAGAAGCTGAAAACGTTTCCAACACGGGTGATCCGGAAGAAACGTGAGGAGGCGATTTCGTCATTGCTCCCGGGAAAGCTCAACTCGATATTCTGGCCATTGGTCGAGATACGAATCTGGCCGTCGTAACCGAACTCGTTGAAGCGCCAGAGACGAAGTGAATTCTCCGCCGCGTTTGTCACGGTCGTGGCATACGGCGCACCTGAATTGTTCGTGTGGTAGGCGCGCACCATCAGGCCGGCAAAATGAAATGCCTGATTATCGAACGTTGTTCCACCGGCAAGCGTATAGGGAAGATTCTCCACCGATACATCAAAGTCTCCATCCACAACCTTATACAGGAAAAACCCGTCGTTCTCCGGACCCGACCAGGAGGTGCCTTGAGACCGAATTCCCAGGAAGCCGCCACCGAAAACCGTTGTGTTCGCATCCGTCGTCAGCCCATTGCCGTCACCACCCGGATTCGCACCTGGAATGTCCCCGAGCCTGAGATAAACGCCATCCCAGTTCGGGTCGCCGACAATTCCATTCGCCACATAGTCGAACGGCGCATCGAAGGTGTTGATCAATGTTGCCGCGTGGCCCGTCATGACGACGGCTGAGGCGGCCAGCAATGATGCTGCGGTTTTGCTAACAAGGTTTCTCATACGGTTTGGTTATTGGGTTGAGTCTCCGAACCTGCGAAATCTGCTGCCACCTGCGGCTGCTCGAAATGTGTGTGGGGACGCTCCCTTGGAATCCCTGAAGGGCAACAGACATCAGCCAGTCTGCTTTTTATTGTGGGCACGATGGGACGTTATTGAACAAATGCCAGTCCGCACATAACCCAAATCCACAAACCCATATTGCAAATCCACTGGCAGCGCACCGGTTCGAAAGAAGTTCCCGGAAGCCAAATTGGGACCGTGAAAAAGAGATTGGAGATGCGATCAACCACGCCACGGGATCTCGATGCTCGAGTCCCTTTTGAGCTCAGCAGTCCGCGGTCAGGCCCGATTTTCCCCGCCTTGATCTCCGGTCAGCGCCTGCTCGATCAACGCCTTTTCCTGTGGCGAATACGCAAGCTTCAACGCTTCGGCGCGTCCGGCCGATGACATCTTTTCCCAGGACTTGCGCAGGGCATTGATGACCTTTTCCTCGCTGTTCTTCGTGGCGAATTCACCCAGCTGCCGTTCGAGAAAAACGAGGCACAAGGCGTCTTCAAGAACCTGCGTTTCGGAATCGGTCGAAAGATTCTTCTTCAGGTTCAAATCCTGAACCCGCAAAACGATTTCCTCCGGATATCCGCACTCGCGCAAAATCGCCGCCGATCTCTCTGCATGAAACTGTTTCAGTTTCTGGCGCCATTGCAGGTAGCCGGGCCTGGTCATCGGATAGGAACTCCGTGGAATCATCCAGCGACAAAGATGCTGGCAACGCGCGGCCAGTCGCAGCGGTTCGGATGCGTCGGGGCAAAGCCTCGTCACCCAGGCCGTGAGCCATTTCGCATGGACCAGTTCGCGCGGACGCGCGACGCCATCCACGATTTCGTGATTCGGATCACGTGAGTTCTCCTCATCGAAACGGCGGATCGCATTTTGGAAACGTTCTGCGTCAATGTTCTGAAAGTTTTCGTTCAAGCGCGGGTCTTATTGCAAAAGCGGGATTGTGTGGCAAGAGTGATCCAGACATAAACACCACATGAACATTCGCAACGCATCCGGTCCGATGACACCTGAGGAATTTCAGCGCCAGCTTTCCGATTTCGTCCGCCAGAAATTCCAGAACCGGAGCGCCGAACCCGAGCCGCAATTCCAGCCGCCGCCCGAGCAACCCGGCGCGAAACCCGACATTTTCCAGTTCAAATACAAACCGCGTGAGGTGAAGGCGTTTCTCGACCGGTTTGTCATCAAGCAGGACGAAGCCAAAAAAGTCCTGAGCGTCGCGCTGTGCGATCACTATCATCACGTCCGAATGGCGCTGGAAGGCAAAGCCACGCCGCATTACGCCAAGCAGAATGTCATTCTCGTCGGCCCAACGGGTGTCGGAAAAACCTATCTCATTCGCAGTGCGGCGGAATTGATCGGCGTTCCGTTCGTGAAGGCCGACGCAACGAAGTTTTCCGAAACGGGCTATGTCGGCGGCGACGTCGAAGACATGGTTCGCGATCTGGTTCGGCTCGCCGACGGCGATGTTTCCCGGGCGCAATACGGAATCATCTACATCGACGAAATCGACAAGATCGCAGCATCGAACAACGGCAGCGGGCGTGATGTGAGTGGCCGCGGCGTGCAGACGAATCTGTTGAAGCTGATGGAGGAAACCGAGGTTCCGGCACGCTCGCCGAATGACATCGCGGGACAGATTCAGGCGATGATGGATCTCGGCCAGCGCGGAAAGAAGTCCCCCAGCACGATCAACACGAAACACATTCTCTTCATCGTCAGCGGCGCATTCGATGGCCTGGAAAAGATCGTGCGCAAACGGCTGCGGGATGCGTCGATCGGTTTCGCGGCCAAGGAACAGCGACCGGAAACTTCCGAAGAAGTCATGAACTCGGCGCAAACGCGCGATTTCATCGAATTCGGCTTCGAACCGGAGTTCATCGGACGCCTCCCGGTCCGTGTCGTGTGTCATCCGCTCAACACCGACGACCTGTATCGCATTCTGAAGAATTCAGAAGGCAGCATCATCCGGCAATACGAACAGGATTTCGGCGCGTATGGAATTGAAGTTCTCTTCTCGGACGAAGGCATGCGGAAAATTGCCGAACGCGCCAGTGAAGAACAAACCGGGGCGCGCGGACTCATGACGGTTTGTGAACGCATCTTCCGTGAGATCAAGTTCGAGCTTCCGTCAACGCCGGTGAAGCGGTTCGTCGTCACGCCCGAACTGGTGGAGGACCCGGCTGGCGAGCTGAAGAAAATTCTGGCCGATCCGAAGCAGGAGGAACGCCTCGTGGCGCGGCAGGTCGTGGAGGAGTTCGCCAAGCGTTTCCACGAAGCTCACGGCATCGCGATCCGTTTCACCGATTCAGCCGCTGATCTTCTCGTCTCTCACGCACTCGAACAGAACAAATCCGTGCGCGATCTCTGCGCGGAACGATTCAAGGATTTTCACTTCGGCCTGAAGCTCATCGTTCAGAATTCCGGTCCGAAGGAATTCGTCCTCGACCGCGACGCCGTGGAAAATCCGGACAAGATGCTGAGCGAATGGGTTGTGGCGAGCTATCGCGCGTCACATCCGGAAGCGGCCGCAGATACGGAGAAGAAAGATTGAGTCTGCACAGATGAACACGGATTGTGGTTCGACTCCGAAAGCGCATTCGAACATCTCCTCGCTCGGTCTGAACTGAGGATCGAAAACTCAATCACGTTCCCGTGACCGGAAAACACGTCCATCTTTCTCCAATTCGGCGGCGAAATCGCAACTGTCGGTCCGCATGCAGAACGCAACGTCGTCGCGCAGGTCGGGATTCGACAAAAGCTTCTGGCCGTTTCGCGCTTCCGATGCCGCTTTGAGGATGTCGGATTTTCCAAGCTGATACAGCTTGTACGCCATCAATGCGGCATCGGAAACCCTTGCGCCGGAAGTTTCAGTCCAAAGCTGATCGCACAAGCCCCCTGCTCCAAGCACATCTTCAAGCGCCGTCTGTTCGAACGTGCCGCTGCAGATCACGATCAGCGATTCCGGATTTTGCCTGCGGACCGCGGCGGCGGTTGCGGAGAGGTTCAAAAACGAGCCTACAAAAATTCGTTTTGCATGAGCGCAGGATCGCAGCGCGCGCGTACCGTTGGTGGTCGTGGAGACGATCGTTTTGCAGGAAATACGTTCCCGTGTGAACTCACGCGGTGAATTGCCGAGATCGAATTCCACACCACCCGTCAGCGCCGCACCGATGCGTAATCCATCACGTTCCCCCGCAAGAAGCACCTCCGGCTGGCTTCTGCGAATTTCCAGAGCCTCCGAGATCTCCGCGACCGGAATCACTGCCGCGGCACCGTTCGCCAGCGCGGTGATCATGGAGCTCGTCGCGCGGAACACATCAAAAACCACACAGACCGTCGTCGAAAGATCGCGGTCCTTGAGCGTGTTGAAATCAGCCGGCGTAAACAGAACTTCGAGTGTCTTCATGCTATCCAACGGTCATCCGAGGCCGTGCCTCAGTTTTGTCCGCACGTAATGAAACAAATACTGCTGCGCGTAGCCAGCGTGCGGACCGAAATGCGTTTCGGAAAATCGCAACAGCCGTTTCGTTTTCGGTCTGCGTTTTGGAAAGTAAAGCTGCCTCAATGCTCGCAACACCCAGACGTCCACCGGAAAAGCCGTTGGAAATCCGTAGGCAAACAACAACACGCAATCCGCAATCTTGCGTCCCACGCCAGGCAATCGCATCAGTTGCGCCCGCGCGGAGGAAACGTCGATCGCTCGCAATGCTTCCAAATCGACCTCGCCGCTGACAATCATGCGCGCGCTCCCCAGCAGATAAGGCGCTCGAAATCCCATTTTGCATGCGCGCAGGTCAGCTTCACTCAGCGACGCGATTCGTTCCGCTGACGGAAAAGTGAAATCGTCCTCCGATCCAAAACCGGGAATCCGATCGCCAAACCGTTCGCAAAGCAATCGAACGATCTGCTGGATCTGAACGATTTGTTTCGTGGACGAAAGAATGAAGGACGCGAGGCACTCCCAAGGATCCTGCCGCAGCAATCGCAATCCACGACACGCACTCACCGCAGCGCGCATGGGATCATCGTCGGGAAACGTTCCGATAATCTCCGCGAGATCGACGTTGAGTTGAAGAAAGTCGCGCAACCAGCCCCAACCGGTTACCGGCACGGCGGTTTGAGCGTGAATACCGGCGGCATCCGACGTCAAACGAACCGCGCGTCCCATCACAATTCCCTGCCAGAATCCGTTTACCTGCCGCCATCGGAACGCCTGCCCGGAACTCAGCGTTTCTGCCAGGTCGTAGTCGATCGCTGCAAAAGTCGCGCGCGATTGGGGCGCGTCACTGGAGATTGCGGCATTCAAAGACCTGGTAAGTGTGGAAGATGCGACCGCGGTAATACGCATGGAACTGCCCGAGATCCTTCACCGATTCGAAATCCTCCAAGAGATACTCCGGTGGCGGCGAGCTTCGATGCGGATGACGCAGCAGATTGGTTTCTCCAGCCAGCCATTTGGAAACCCATCCCTTCACCAACGGCGGTCCGCCAAGTTCGCGGACGAACAGTGCGTTCTCGCCTTTGCGTTCCTCACGGTAACCGGGCCAGAAATAAAACTGGTCCCTGGGATGGGGGGTCGGACGGGCATAGACCAGTTTCCTGCCACTGACATTGGTCTTCGCCTCTGGAATGTAGAAGTTGAAGAGGCCGGCGTGCTGATAGTGCCCGCAGATGATGAAGACCGGCTTTCCTTCAGCCAGGAGATTCTGCCGGAGTCCATCAATGATCCGGGCGGATTCTCCATAAGCCCTGAGCCGGGTCAACGGATCCGGTTTGGGCGGCAAGGGCCGTCCAGCCACTTTCCGGACGATGTCGGTGTCATGCAAAAACACCACGAACACCGCGCCGAAAACAATTCCGAACATGAGAATCGGCTTTGTCCACCTGCGGAAATCCGGCCAGCGTTCACGCCAGTAGAGCACCATCAGGCAAAACATGGGAATCACCGAAGGCGCGATCCAGTTCGGCAGGATTCGCGCGCGAAACGACCAGAGGAAATAACAGAGGAACAGCGGCGTCCCCATCGAGAAGATGTAAACGGCGAGCGCGTTCTTCCCGAGCCGCCGCCAGAATGCAATCGCTGCCCAGATCATTCCAACAAAGAACACCGGATTCAACAGCGCCATCTCCACTCCGAGAAAATCAAAAACAAAGAACCGGTTCTTGTCCCCGATGCTGGCATTGTCCGCCACGTGTGCCAGCGTGATCCAATCGTGCTGCGCGTTCCAGATGATCACAGGAAGCGTGCAAAGCGCATTCACCAGAAGCGCGACGTACGGTCCGGGCCGCCGCAGATGCACCCGGGCAGGTCTCCAAATCGCAAAGAAAACCGCCCAGCACAGCAGCTGAAACAATCCGGTGTATTTGCTGAGGAAGCCCAGCCCCATCCAAAGCCCCACCCAGATCCAGTCCGTTGTCTTCGAATCCGGCTGAACGGCGCGCCAGCCCGCAAGCATCGCCAGCGTCCAGAAAAAAACAGAAAGGGGATCGATCGTCATCAGCGTCGAACCGACACTCAGCAGCGGCGTCGTTGCGGAAATGAGGAGAAGAACAAAAGCCGCGCGACCGCTGACGAACTTCACAAAAAACCGGAGCAGCAACAGGCTCATCGTCGCGGCGAGCACGGGCGAAAAGAACCTCACGCCGAACTCCGTGTCACCCCAGAGATGCGTTCCCGTCCACTGCGTCAGCGCGATCATCAAGGGCTTGCTGAAATACGACAGCGCAAGATGCTTCGACCAGACCCACTGATACGCTTCATCGCCGCTCAGTTCGATCTTTCCACTTCCGATGTACCAGAGCCGCCCGATGAGCAACGCAGCGATCAGGAGATATCCGAGATGCAGCCAATGGCGGTCAACGGACCCTGATGTTGCGGATTGTGGATTGCGGATTGCCGGTTCGTCGGAAGCGTCGGGGTTGACCAAGGACGGAACCTTTGCCCACCAAATCGGAAAAAGCCGTCGGCCGATGACATTCCACACGGCGTTGAAGAGCCATATTCCTGCAATGGCGTAGCCGGCGCCCACGATTGCCCCCACCAGCACATCGCTCGGATAATGCACGCCGTTGTAAAGCCGGGAAAACGAAACCAGCAGCGCCAGCGGCAGACAAATCCAGACGCTGCGACGGTAATAGACGAAGAAGATCATGGCCGTCGCAAACCAGTTCGCCGCGTGTGCCGACGGCATGCTGTTGTAGCCGGCCCGGCGCGCACCCGGTTTCGCCGCGTCCCGTTGAACCTTCCTGTCCTCCTGCGACTTCAGTTCGCGCGGCGTCTTGCTTGCCGGCTGTCGAATATCCGAATGCTCGACATAAGGTCGCGGCCGCTGCACCGCGTGCTTGATGGTGTTCACGATCAACCCGTCACCCGGTCCAACGATCAACGCGATCATCAACAGGCAGAGTCGCGCCCGCCGTCCGCCCTTCCAGAGCAGGGCGATTCCCAGGGCGATGATGAACGGGAAGAAGAATGGATTCCCGCTGGCAAACGGCATCAGCAAGTCAAAGAACGGATTGCTCAGCGTCTGGTTGAAGAAGCGGAGCAGACCGAGATCGAGTTCCTGAAGCCAATGCACGCGCAGAGTTTACGGAAAAGGTTCGGTCGAGGAAGCGGAAAGCAGCGACATCAACTTGAAACAAAGCGGTTTCCGACCTCCCGGCCGGAAATGTTGAATTGCTCATTGTGAATGGCTCCGCGAAGTGTAAAGTATCCGCGATTTGTCCAAGCTTCTCAGGGCTGCCGGAGGGCGCCCTTTCAGGTTCGGGTGAATTTGGTTTTCAATATGCAATTCACAAAAAAACCGAACCAGCGCCAGGAACAGATGCGCCTTGAACGTGAACGCCTTGAGCGGACGCCCACTCTCGCCAGCGCGTTTCCCAGTCTCAAATCCCTGAGCGTTGTCGTCGGCCACTTCGAAAGCCAGCGCGGCACGCCTTCCGGCGAACTCCGCTACCGCGCAAACATTCAGCACGCAAAAGCAGTCCTCACGTTCAGCTGCCCGGCGTCCGGATGCCGCGGCGGCGGGTTCGATCTGACGGAGATTCTCCGCACGGCCGTGCGCGGCAAACGCAAGACGGTTCAGGGTGAAATCGCCTGCGGCGGCACGCGTTCCAACGCGCTGAAGCACGAAACCGCATGCCCGCATCTCCTCCGTTACAAACTCAATCTTTCCTATGTCTGAAGTAAAGCTGAAGAAAGGCGAACCGGTGGACAAAGCGCTCCGCCGCCTCCGCAAAAAAATGGATCGCGAACAAACGATGCTGACAGTCCGTCGGCGACGAACATTCGAAAAGCCAAGTGCGGCCAAACGCCGCAAGTCAAAGGTCGCGCGTTTCGCAGCAATGCTGCGCGCCAGACATTCCGACGATTAAGCGCCTCGCGCTACGCGTCGCGACCAGCTTCGATTTCTATTCCTCAGAACCAGGTTCTTCGGAATCCGGTGCGTCAGCCTCCGCCGGTTCGGGTGCGCGCTGATATTTCTCCGGAAGCTTTGCGCGTTTGTTCCGCGGCAATGGGCTGAGAAGAACGGACAGATCGCGCGATCCCATCATCTTCGGCGGCGCATCCGCAAGCGCATACGGCGCGAGATCTTTCACGAAACGATTGATCAAGTCGAAGCCGATCTCCTTGTGCGCGTTCTGGCGTCCGCGAAAACGCATCTTGATCCGCACCTTCATGTCGTCGCAAAGAAATCCAATCGCGTGATTCAGCTTCACGCCGAGGTCATGCGGATCGATCGCCGGTGAAATCTGAAGTTCCTTGAGCCGGCCACCGGACTGTTTCGATTCCTTGCTGCGCTTGGCTTCCTCATAGAGAAACTTTCCGTAATCGACAATCCGGCAGACCGGTGGATTGGCTGTCGGCGCGATTTCGACCAGGTCGAGGCTTTTCGCGCGCGCCAGTTGCAGGGCGTCGTTGAGCGACATGACGCCGAGCTGCTCCCGCGATTCACTGATGACCCGCACTTCGCGGGCGCGGATTTTTCCATTGCGACGGTGAAGCGGTTCGCGCGAACGGTTGGAGCGAAAAGGAGGATAACTCAAGAATGTCCGATCTGTTGGTTTAAAAGTGGAGTGGTGGTGAACTGCAAAGAAAAGAAAGGGCCCGGATGTTTGAATGCATCCGGGCCATGAAAAGGATTTTAGTAACGGGAACGTGAACCGCCGAAGGAACGGCGTTCTCCCCCGCCCTGCGGACGGGCTTCGCGCGGACGGGCTTCATTGACGGTCAGTGCGCGTCCATCGAGCGTCGCGCCGTTGAGGCTCGCGATGGCGTTCTGCGCTTCCTCGGAAGTGCTCATGGTGACGAACGCGAATCCACGCGGACGGCCGGTGGCGCGGTCCATCATCAGATTGGCTTCAGTCACGGTGCCGTGTGCGGCAAAGGCGTCCTGGAGTTCGTTTTCAGTGATGTTGAAGGAAAGATTCCCGACAAACAGTTTGTTGCTCATGTGATGTATTGCTGTCCCAATTGCTTCTTTCCAGATCGTTTCCGGTCGCCGGATTTCAAATCATCACTGAACTGTGTTCACCTGAGGATTCCCCATATCTCGGAAGCTTAAAGCTTCGAACAGACGCCGCCACTATCGGCTGTTCCACGCGAATAGCAAATTATATCGCATTTTATCTTCGGATCGTTCCATTCGCGAAATCCCGCAATTCGCCGGATTCAACCGGTCAGTGATGACAATCGCAGGCATATTCCGCCCGCTTGCATTCACCGCATTTGTGCGTCTCCAGCTTGAAGCGGAAATTCTGGGACCGCGCATCAACCGTCTGTTTGAACTGCACGACCAGACTGTATCCTTCGCCATCCGGCAACGCACCCTGGCTCACCAGCACATCACCCTTCTTTTCGAATTCGATGGTCTTCTTTCCGCCTTTGGCATCAGCGATCAATGTCACGGATTGCGTCGTCGCGGCGACCTGTTTCAACCCGGCATCATAAAACGCAATGGTCACCGTCCGATCCATTTCCACGAAAAACTCGGCTTTCGGCTCGGTCTTCTCAAGCAGGCGTCCGCCTTTCGGTCCGGCGATGGAATTCTTTTCGGCTGCATGCACCATTGTCATTCCAACACAAAGCACTGCGGCGATTGTGAGGATGTTCAAGATCGTCTTCATGGACTGCGTCTTTCGCTGTTCGTTTTTTGTGCTCTTCCTTCGATCCACTCGTACAGCACCGGCAGCAGGACGAGTGTGAGAAAAGTGGATGTGATGATGCCGCCGATGACGACAGTCGCGAGTGGACGCTGCACTTCCGCGCCCGCACTCCGCGAAAGAGCCATCGGCACAAAGCCAAAGCTCGCCACGAGTGCCGTCATCAACTTGGGACGCAGCCGCGTCAACGTGCCTTCCACCACGGCGTCGCGCAGATTCATCCCTCCCGCGCGCAGCTGGTTGATGAAGCTGATCAGCATGATGCCGTTGAGCACTGCAATTCCTGACAACGCGATAAAACCGACACCTGCACTGATGGTGAATGGCATGTCGCGCAACCAGAGCGCCAGAATGCCGCCTGTCACTGCAAGTGGAACACAAAGGAAGATCAACACCACCTGCCGGAGATTTCCAAAGCTCATGAAAATCAGAGCGAAGATCAGCGCCAGCGCGAGCGGCACGACAATCGCCAGCCGTTGCCGCGCCTCCACCAAATTTCGAAACTGGCCGCCGAACTCGAAATAGTAGCCATCCGGGAACTTCACCTTTTCGCGAATGGCGCGCGTCGCCTCCTCCACAAAACCCGCGGTGTCCCGCCCGCGCACATTCACGAGAATTCCGGCGCGGCGCTGAGTGTTCTCACGCGCAATCATTCCGACATGCTCAACCGTTTTGATCGTCGCAATCTGGCCGAGTGTGAGCAGCCCGCCGTCGTCCGTCCGCACCGGCAGCCGTCGCATCGTTTCCAAATCCATCCGCTGCGGCTCGGCCAGGCGAACGACGATCGGAAACCTGCGGTTGCCTTCAATGAGCGTTCCCACCTGTTCACCGCCCAACGCGGTCTCAACAACACGGTTCACATCCTCGGCGTGAAGATTGTACCGCTGAAGCGCCGCGCGATCGGGCTTGATCTCCAGCATCGGCACACGGCCGATCGCATCGAACTCGCTCTCGGCTCCGCCTCGAATGTCCTGCAACACCGATCGCACTTCGCCGGAAAGGCGTTCCAGTTCTTCAAAGCTGTCGCCGTAAATTTTGCAGATCAGGTCCGCCCGCGCGCCGGCCATGATTTCGTTGAAGCGCATCTGGATCGGCTGCGAAATCAGATATGCCTGCCCGGGCACTTTCTCGATCAACGAGCGACGCATCTGTTCCGCCAGTTCCTCCTTCGTCGGGCGTCGGCCATCGATCGTGCGCCACTTTTCGGGCGGGTGCATAATCAAATAGGTGTCGGCGACATTCGCGCCCATTGGATCGAGCGCAATCTCGGCTGTCCCGATTCGCGAGAAGATTTCCCGGATTTCCGGAAACTCCGACCGCAGCACGCGTTCCGATTGCTTCTGCAGTTCAAGTGACGCCTCCAATCCGGCGCTGCTGCTGCGGATGAGCTGAAGTGTCAGGTCGCCTTCATCCAATTGCGGAATGAATTCCGCCCCGAGCCGCGTGAACAACCAGAGCGATCCGCCGAACGCCGCCATCATCGGCAAAATCACCAGCCAGCGGCGTCGCAGTCCAAAGTTCAACAGCGGCCGGTAAAGCGCCTTCACTCCGCGCACAAACCAGTTGTCGCCTTCACCAATGCGTCCTCCCAAGAAGAACGAACACAGCACCGGCATCAACGTGAGCGCCAGCACCAGCGCGCCGCCCAGGGCCAGCATCACCACCACCGCCATCGGCGTGAACATTTTTCCTTCGATCCCCTGCAACGTCAGCACGGGCACATACACAACGGTGATCACGAGCACACCGAAGAACATCGGACGCGCCACTTCCTTCGCCGACGCCAGCACTTCGCCCGCGCGTTCCATTGCGGTCAACGAGCGTCCCAGACGGCGTTGTTTCTCGCCCACATGGCGAACGATGTTTTCCACCATCACCACCGCACCATCGATGATAAGTCCAAAATCAATGGCGCCGAGGCTCATCAAATTTCCCGACACGCCAAGCCGAGTCATGCCCGTGATGGCAAAGAGCATGGAAAGCGGAATCGCGAGCGCCACAATAAACGCCGCGCGCCAGTTGCCGAGGAATAGAAAAAGAATCGCAACAACCAGCAACGCGCCTTCCGCGAGATTTTTTTCAACCGTGGCGATGGTGCGATTGACGAGTTGGGCGCGATCGTAAAGGGGCCGGACTTCAACACCGGACGGAAGCTTGGTCTGGATCTCTTCCAGCTTTTCGCGCACGGCACGCGCCACGAGCCGTGAATTTTCGCCGGCAAGCATGATGGCTGCGCCGATCAAAGCCTCTTCGCCCTGGTCCGTGCTTGCTCCTGTGCGGAATGAATGACCGATCGCAACATTGGCCACGTCGCGCACCAGCAATGGCTTTACACCGGCACCGAACTTCAACGGAATTTCGACGATCTCGTCCATCGACGCCACGCGGCTGTCCGCGCGGATCACGATCTGTTCGCCGCCGATCTCCACCATCCCGCCGCCGGAGTTGCGCGTGTTTTCATCGATGCGTTCTGCAAGGTCGGCGAACGACATGCCCGCACTCATCAGCCGGGCCGGATCGGGTTGAACGACGATCTGTTTTTCATAACCGCCACTCGTGTTTACCTCGGCCACACCGGGAGTGGTGCGCAGCATCGGTTTGATCTGGTAATCCTGAATCAGCTTGAGCGCCATCAGCTGCTCCCGCCGCGTCGCGGGAACGTTGGTCGCCCCCTCGGTGAACTCCACCGCGTAATAAAAAATCTCACCAAGCCCGGTCGCGATCGGCGCCAGTTGAGGCGACAGTCCGGGCGGCAATCTGTCCAGCCCGGCCTGCAAACGTTCGCTCACAAGCTGGCGGGTGCGATAAATATCCACGCCGTCACGGAATGTCATCGTGATCTGCGACAGGCCGAATTTGGAAAGCGATCGCAGCTCCAGCATTCCCGGAAGTCCGGCCATCTCGCTTTCGATCGGAAACGTGACCAGCTTTTCAATCTCCTCCGGCGCCAGTGCGGAAACCGCTGTGTTGATCTGCACCTGCGGATTGGTGATGTCCGGAACCGCATCGATCGGCAGCCGCAGCGCCGACCAGATGCCCGCCACAATCAGAACCGCCGTCGCGAGCAACACCGCGCTGCGATGACGCATTGAAAATTCAAGGAGGCGGTGGAGCATACGTCAATGGCCGTGCGCGCACGATTTGCCACCTCGCAAGGATTGAAGTTCCGCAAGCCAGAGCGTCATTACAGGCCGCGTCACGATCTGGTCGCCGGCGTAAAGTCCGTCCACGACTTCAGCCAGTTCGTCGTTCACAACACCGAGCTTCACTTCGGTGCGAACGAAATGCGCGCCGCTGACGGTGTAAACGAAATCGCCCTCAGTCGTTCGCAACAATGCCGCGCGAGGCACTCCAATCACCTTGCTTTCACTTTGCAACGGAATCGTCACGGAAACGAAATCATCCAGCGTAACCGCAAGTTGCGGATCGCGAACCGCCACAATCACTTCAACCTGGCCGCTGGCTTTCTCAATGCCGCGCTTCAACGAAACGATCCGGCCCTCCAACGGAGCATCATTCCCGCTCTTTTGCACCGAAACGGACTGGCCTTCAGTCAACCGCGCCGCATCATCCGGACTCACGCTTCCGCTTGCCAGCGCGTCTGGAAGGCGAACGGGTTGCAACGCTGCAAGCTGCGATTCATTCGATGCGCGATAAATTCTCGCCGAAAACTGAAAGACCGAATCCACATTGCGCTCTTCAACATCGGCAATTTGAAGTCCGATAAACTTCGCCGTTGCAGCTGGAACGAACAATCCCCTGCCCTCCGTGAACGTGACTCCCTCTTCGTGATTGTGCGCCGCTTCGCCCGATTCATGGTCGTGTCCGTGTGCACCTGACTCGCCGTGTCGGCATCCGGACGATATCAACGCACCGGCCACGATCAACAGCGCTGGAACGATTTCAGAAAGCGTTTTCATTCCGCATCCTCCTGTTCCGTCGCAAGCGGCGGCGTCAGCCCGGTCAGCAATTCCAGGTTCAGCGCCGTTTCGAGAAGATCCCGTTTCGTTTCAAGCAGACTTGTGACGGCGTCCAGATACTGCTTCTGCAGTTCGACGTATGTGGAAACTGGAACGGCGCCGAGCCGGTAATGACGATCCGCGAGTTCCGCCGCGTCCTTGAAATGTTCGATTGCATCCGGTCGCGTCATCTTCATCTGCCGCAACCGGGTTTCATACGCCAGCGCTGCTTCCGCGACCTTTCGCTGAATTTCCCGCTCGACCAGATTCAACGAAACTTCGGCTTGAAGCTGGCGCGCTTTCGCGGCGTCGATGTTTCCGCTGTTTCGATTCCAGAGCGGCAAGGGAAAACTCACGCCCAGACCGATGACCCGTTCCCGTTCACCGGCATTTTCTTCGGAGAAAATGGGGCCCGCCGAAATGGATGGGAAACGTTCGCTTTGCGCGAGATCGACCCGGAACCCCTGTTGTGCGAGTTCAACGGCCCGAATGCGCAATTCGAAGTTGTTGGTTCTGGCCAGCGCCTGAAGCATCGCGATGCTTTGCGCCGGACGAAACTTCAACCTGGGCCGAATCACTTTCAGCGGCCGATCCGGCGCCGCACCGCGAAGTTGATTCAATTCAAACAAAGCCGCATTCATCGCAAGCAATGCTTCTGAAGCCTCCCGCCGGGCGTTCAGTTCAGTTGCTTCGATCACCCGCGTTTCAAGCAGCGGCGTGAGGCCTGCCGGATCGCGCTGAACGAGAACTTCCCGCAATGCTTTGAATCGCTCCGCCACTTCACCCGCGGCTTCAGCTCTTTCCTGTGCTGCGAACAATCCGCAGGCGAGCGTTCGAACGCGTCCGGCAAGAGCGGCCTTGAACCGCGTCAAACCCAGTTCGGCCAGTTCGATCTCGCGATTTGCAATTGCCTTGCGCAAACCGATCCGGCCCGGCCATTCGAACGGCTGCATCACCGACGCCGACCACGCCATGCCTTCGGCACTCGCTCCGCCGCCACGAACGGTCTTGTGTCCGACGCTGCCGCTGATCTCTGGATTGCGCCATTGAGTTGCAGACTTGCGCTCGGCTTTCGCCGCGAGCCATTCCGCTTCGTAGAACTTCAATTCCGGATTTCGCTCCAGCGCCTCCTTCACGAGCGCTTCAATGGATAGAACTTCAGGCGGAGGCGGCTTCGGAAGGTTTTCTTCCGCCACGCTCGCACTCATTGCTGCAACCACCATCAGGATACAGATCAAACTTCGTTTCATAGGACCGTCATGACCAACCCACTTAACAGGAACAGGCCGCCCGTCTTAAGGCAGCGTCAACGCGGAAACATCTCGTACGGACGAGACGATCAGGAAACGAAGGAGGGAGCGCGCGGCGGAAGAGCCGTGCGGAAGGAGAATTGCCAGCTGGATGGAGGCGGATGCGACTGCGATGCCGGGAAGACCGCTGCCGACGACGAGGTGACATCGGAAGTCAGTATTGCCGGAAGATCGAACGGAAGCGGATTGGAGAGCGGCGCGGGAATCGAATGGCGGACGATCAGAACGCTGCCTGATTTCACCCAACGACAAACACACTCTCTTTCACTGGAACGAAAGGGCTTGGATTCTGAAGAAGGCAGCTTGAAACCGGCTCCGGCACAGCATTCGTCGGGGATTTCATCGAGACACCCAACCTCACAACCCATCGTGCAAAACGCCCAAAGCGTCAGGATCACTAATGCGATCGATGGTCTGAGTTTGTGCACGGAGGTATAGATACATGGGCCGTGCGGGCGTTCAAAGATTAATTGTCTCCCGGAAAATTGGCTGTCCGCATCCGAGAATTTACCGACGCGAACGGGTTCTGGACCTGCCCCATTGCGGCGGCGTCATTCTTTCGTGCGATCGATCAATAAACCACCAGCGACCGGACCTTGTTGCCGGCGAGACGTTCGCGACCGTTGAGGAACTTCAGTTCGATCAGGAACGCTGCTTCGAGAATGGTTGCGCCGAGTTTATGAATCAACGCCGCCGCAGCTCCGGCAGTGCCGCCAGTGGCGAGGAGATCGTCAATCAGCAGAACCTTCGAGCCGGGTTTGAGTGCGTCCGTGTGAATGGCCACGGTGTTGGTTCCGTATTCCAGGTCGTACGCCTGTTCGTGGGTTTGATACGGCAGTTTGCCCTTCTTGCGAACCGGAATGAATCCAGCGTTCAATCGCAGCGCTGCGGCCGAGGCGAAGATGAATCCGCGAGCATCGATGCCCACTACTGCGTCCACTTCGCCGGGCTTGAAACCGTCGATCAACAAATCCACCGCACCGGCAAACAATCGGGCGTCGGCCAGCACGGGCGTGATGTCCTTGAACTGGATGCCCGGCTTGGGGAAATCGGGAACGTTGCGAATCGCGCGCTCGATCTCGGACGGAGTGACACTGGTAATCATGCGCGAGTGTTTTCTGAAAAATGAATCACAGGTGCAAGCTTGAACATTTGAGGAAGGCGACAGGCTTGGGACGAGAGGCTATGGGAGGTTGGCGGAACTTAACAGGCGTTTGAGCCAGGAAGGAACTGGCTCCTTGATTTGCACCACATGGCCGTTCGTAAATGAGGCAAGATGACGGAACGGAAACTTCAGATCATCGTTGTCGAAAACCATCACGCACGGCAGTTCGCGGATGGCAGCGGCAAGATTTGCGAGCGTGCGGGGGAAACGTTCAACCAGCTTTTCAGAAGGCACATCATGCCCGCCCTGGGAAACTCGCATGGCCACGCGTTGCTCCGACGTTTCAGCGCTGGAAATACCGATGAAGCAAAGAACGACGGCATATCCGGATTGAGCCGCCTGTTTCAAGAATCCCAATTTGTCCCCCACGGGATCGGAGAATACCGTTTCGAAAATAAAGCTTTCATTCTGGGCGACAAGCTCCGCCCGCAGTGCCGCAAGCATCCTGGCAGCTTCGTAGGAATCGACCTCCAGCTCTCTCGCGAGCACATCGGCATTGAGAAAGCGCAAAGCAGTGGCGTTCAGGTGCGATTCAAAAAATGTGGTCTTCCCGGAACCGTTTGAACCCGCTATCGCCACGATGATTGGGCGGCGGTCCAAAAGGTTGATCCATGAAGCCCCTTGGTCTGGAACACCTCGTCCCCGTTTCACCGTCTTGCCTTCCGGACAGCTTGAAATTCACGATTGACGAAGCGCCCGATGGTGCGCTTGCCGTTCGACTCGATTCTGACCAACAGGCCTGGCGATTCAGCGGGCTCGTAATGAGGATACGGGCGGGAATTGAGATGCTCGGCAACCCGCCGGCGGCCCTCCGGCGAATCAACGGAACGCAGGCATTCTGAAAGTGGTTTGGAATCACCGGCGCGACGCAAAGCGAGTGCCTTGTCTCCTCGCAATAGCGGTTCAATGGCACGCCCCAACCTGGCCCAGAATTCAATCTGCCCGGCAATGGACCGTTCCGCGACTTCTCCAGTAAGCCGGGCGTCGAGAACCAGGGTATCCGAGATCTTCACAGGTTGACTCATGGAGGGAGGGTAGCAAAAGGCTACCACCTGTCAAACTCGCAGGTTCCATCAAATCGGTGTCGATTCGGTGGGTCTCGCGCGAAGCGGTTCAGGAAACCGATTCACGCAATTTATTCGATTCCGAGAGAAAGAATTTCAACAGAAGCAAACGAAGGAAACTGAAGGAGTTCGCTGATTGCGACAATCCATGAGAGAGCTTGAACAGCTCTCTCATGGGTGCGCTGGAAATATTGTTTCCGACGATCGATTTCGTTCGACCAGTGCTACGACGAGGTGAACACAACCCGATAGGTCTTGACCACGCCGTTGTAGTCAAACTTCACCTCAGCCGTTCCATTCTTCGCCTCGGCCTGTTTCACAGAGACTTTTACAGCCCCATCACTGGCCGTTGCGGTGACCTGCGGAACTGCATCCGCCTCGGATGAAACCGCGAAATTGGCCTCGTAAAGATCCACTCCCGTAATGCCATTCGCGTTGGTGGAGCGGACCGGGTTGGCCGGAAGGTTAACTTCCTGTCCATTGACCTTGATGGTCACGGTCGGCGGCACCGGACGAACGATCTTCACCTTGTCGGAACTGAATCCCAGTCCCACGATGTCGCACAATGGTCCGCCACCCTGGCCTTCGACCACGAGGTATATGGCGTGTTTCGCCTTGAGATTTTCGACCACCGCGGCGACGTCCAGCGTAAACTGTGTCACCTCCAGCTTGGCGTTGGCCGGAACATTAATTTCGCCGAGCTTACGACCTTTCCAAACTTCGGTATCCCATGGACCGTCCAGCCACACGTTGACCTTGAACGCATTGGTTGTCTTGGGTGTGAGGAACAGATTGAACGCCGTTTTGTTTCCGGGCTTGGCGCCAGCGAAGGCCTTCAGACCCTTCTGATCCTTGTCCAGCCCGCCAAAGCCGAAATACTTGTAGCCGGCAATGTTTCCGTTTTCGAGATTTGCCAGGGGCATGTTGTTATCCCAGATATCCCACGAATCCTGCACCGTCCTTTGGTTGGAAAGATAGCAGGCATAGCCCGCCGAGTAGTATCGATACGGATCGAGTCCGAAGATGTTGAAACCTTCCGACGTCACTTCCGCGCCGGTGTACTCATGGGTTGAGCTCTTTGCGGTCCAGGCGTTGTCCTTTGAATACGGATCGTAGCCGCGGATGGTCACCTTGCCGCCCTCGGACACCGGTTTCTCATCCCACTCCACTTTGACGGGAGCGACCATCGCCTGACGCGCATTGCCGAATCCACGCGGCGCACGGTGATAAAAGACGTAATACTGGTCGTTGATCAGCTGAATGCTTCCGTGGGTGTTGTGACCTGCATAGGTCGTCTGGAGCCGTGAGCCATCGCGATTGGGCACCACTGCACGCGAATCCACCAGCACGCCACCGATTTTCCATGGCCCGAGCGGCGAATCACCGAAGGCATAACGCAATGTCGAATTGGAACTGTCCACACCATAATCAGGCCCGGAATATCCGCTGTACACCCAGATATATTTGTTGCCGATTTTGCGAATGGAGGCGGCCTCGAAGAAGTTGAACATTCCGAGGTCCTGGTCGGGATAGACATTCGGATATTGCGTGCCCTGCGGATCGCGGATCACACCGTACCTCGAGCTGGCAGGAATAAAACGGTCGATCACCTGATGCCCGGGTCGGATGGAATACATCGTCGCCTGATTCAACTGGCCGGCGAGGGATCTTTGGAATCCCCAATATCCGTAGGCGCGGAATCCAATCTCGAAATCGGGATCGTTGCTGTCCGTGATGTACTCAATGTAAACCGCCGGATCGAAACCCATCGTGCTGCCCGGAACAGTGCGCGTTCCGTCTGGAGTCAAATTGATGGGAGTAAACGGACCGTCGGGACGATCTCCTTTGGCCACCATGGCTTCCCGATTGCGGCCGCGGCTGTGCGGATAGAGATAGTAAACCTTCTTGCCGTCTTTTCCTTTCACCTCGACGAGGTCAGGGGCATACATCACGTCCCACTGGCCGCTGATGTTGTAAGTGAAGATGGGGCCTTCATCACGCCACGTGGTCAAATCCTCCACCGGAGCCGACCAGGCCCGGATGTCCGGTCCGCAATAACTGTTAACCCGGACGTCATGGGAGCCAATGATATAGGCGCGATACTTTCCCGGATTATCCGGATCTTCAAACACCCGCGGCTCGCCATCCGGCAAATGCTCCCATAAAGGCAGATACGGATTGGCAGCGCCGCGATGGACGTACTGATTGGCCTTGGCCGCCGCCGGCGGCGGATTCTCAGCCGCAAATGTTACGGAAGCACACACTGTCGAGAGCACCGCAAGAAATAATGGTGCAGCAGGATTCGAGCAACCCACAGAATCACGTGTCATGAGCACCTGTGTAACACAGGTGTAAATGGATGAAAATCCAAGAATCGAACGTGACGCGTCTCCGCCCGCCTTCGGCCTTCCCGCATTTACTTTCCCCGGTGTGACTGATAGAAACTGCCCGTGCTTAACGACGCAGCTATCTGGAAATCCATCAGTGTTCCCAAAACCGTGTGCCTGATCGCCGGGCCCTGTGTCATCGAAAGCGAAAAGCTCTGTTTTCAGATCGCCGCATCGCTGAAAAAAACCTGTTCAAAGCTCGGCATTTCCTACGTTTTCAAGGCCAGCTACGACAAAGCCAATCGCACTTCCGGAAAATCGTTCCGCGGCCCCGGCCTCGAAGCCGGACTCAAAACGCTGGCTAAAATTCGCGCTGAGTTCGAAGTTCCGGTCCTCACCGACGTCCACACCGAAGCCCAGGCCGAAGCCGCCGCGCAATACGTCGATATTCTTCAAATTCCCGCGTTCCTCTGCCGCCAGACCGATCTCATCGAAACCGCAGTCCGCACCGGCCGCATCGTGAACATCAAGAAAGGCCAGTTCCTTTCGCCAAAGGAAATGGGTCAGGTCGTTGAAAAGGCGAAGGCCGCCGGTGCCAGGAAACTTCTCGTGACCGAACGTGGAACGACTTTCGGCTACAACAATCTGGTCGCGGACATGCGATCGATCCCGATCATGAATCAATTCGGCTTTCCGGTGATTTTCGACGCGACGCACTCCGTGCAGCTCCCGGGCGGCGGTGGCGACAAATCGAGCGGCCAGCGGGAATTCGCTCCAGTGCTGGCGAAATGCGCCGTGGTCGCCGGCGCGAAAGGTATCTTCATCGAAACCCATCCCACGCCGGACAAAGCGCTCAGCGACGGGCCCAACATGATTCCGCTCGCCGAAATGCCGTCGTTGCTGAAAAGTTTCGTGGAACTGTCGCGCGTCGCGAAGCGCTGACACCCCTTCTCTCTCCAATGACCACTCGTATTCCTGCAAAACTTCGCAAGCGCCTTGAGCGCGTGAAATTGTTTCTCTGCGACGTCGATGGTGTCCTGACCGACTGCGCGGTCTGGATGGGTCGCAACGGCGAAACGAAGCGATTCAACATTCGAGACGGACTTGCGCTGCGCATTTTGCAGCGTTGTGGAATCAAGGTGGGTTGGGTATCGCGGCGGCCATCGACTGCAACCGAGGAGCGTGCGATGGATTTGAAAATCGATTTTCTGGTTCAAAGCGACAGCCACAAGCTCGCCGCCGTGGATTCGATTCTGAAACAGACCGGATTGAATTGGGAGGACATCTGTTTTGTCGGAGATGACATTGTGGACATCTGCGTATTGAAGCACGCGGGCCTGGCGATCGTCACAAATGATGGCACCGTGGAGACGAAGGAATACGCGCATTACATCACGAAGGCCAGGGGCGGCCACGGCGCGATTCGCGAATGCGCGGAATTGATTCTGAAAGCGCAGAAGAAATGGGAGAAAGTTGTCGCTGACTATGCCGGCTGATTGGAAAAGCATTTCCGCCCTGGCGATTCTCTCCGCCGCGGCCGTGACGTTCTGCGTTCAGGCGCAACAGGTCGGACGTGTCGAAGCGAGCAGTTTCAAAGTGCAGCTGGAGACGTATCCACCGCCACATGAAACCCAGATCAAAACGTTGCTTCAGGGAAAGAAAGCCGATCCGCAGCCGGGCGGCGTTGTCATTTTCACAGAACCGCGAATTGATCGTTTCACCACCAACGGATTGCTCGAACTCCAGGTGCGTTCGCCCGAATGCACCTTCGACATCATGAAACGAACCGTCTCCTCAACAAACATGATCCAGGTGGAGATGACTGGCGGACGGTTCTTCACCGAGGCGCGGGGTTATCTGCGCATGACCAATGGAACGATCCTGCTTTCAAACGATGTCCGCACGGTGATTCGAACGGACGGACGCACTTTCAAGAAACCATGAAAACCTTTTCCATCCTCCTTGCACTTGGCTGCTCGGTTCTGATCGCAGGAGCGCAGACCGAGACCGGATCCGATCCAACGAATGCGCCGGCGACGACCCTTCAGACCAACAGCCAGCCGCCGCTCGCCGCGTCCACGATTTCCACGTCAACGAATCATATTGAGATCGAAAGCGATCGTGCTGAGCTTCGAACCGAAACCAACTACACGGCGATTTATGTCGGCAACGTGCAGGTGCGTTATGGCGAATCGACGTTGTCGTGCGAGGAGCTCACTGTTCGAACCGAAAAAGGCGAGGAACAGCCCGACTATGTCCTTGCGGAGCGAAACGTGGTGATAACTCACAAAGACCGAAATGACACTCCCATCACGGCGAAGGGGGATCGAGCCACCTACACGTATGCGATTCAGGAAGGCGCCACGAACCAGCTGATTGTTTTGTCCGGAAACGCATATATCAGGTTCGGCGAAAAAAGCTTTGTTACAGGCGACGTTGTGATTTGGGATCTCATCGCCGGCACAGCCTACATTCCCGGCAGTGCGCAGGGTTCCCGCCAGCGCACAGTTATCGATCTGGGTGCCAAAAACCCTTTCAATACCCGCACCAACGCACCCGCAGCGAATCCATGAGCGACATTGAACAGTCCGCAGTTGCCACAGCCGAAACGACGAACGGCGTTCTGCTCACAACAGACAATCTCGTCAAAGAATACCGCCAGCGCCGTGTCGTGAACGGCGTTTCGATCAATGTGGGCGCAGGAGAAATCGTCGGCCTGCTTGGACCGAACGGCGCGGGCAAGACGACCACGTTCAACATGGTCGTGGGCGTGGTGAAACCGGACGAAGGCGCGGTGCGTTTTCAGGATCACGTCATCACGGGACTCCCGATGCACAAGCGCGCCAGGCTCGGGATCGGGTATCTCACACAGGAACCGTCCGTGTTTCGCAAGCTGACCGTCGAGCAGAATATTCTGGCCATTCTCGAGACCTGCAAAATCAACCGTCAGGAACGCGCAATCCGGCTGAAGTATCTGCTGGACGAACTCGACCTGACACCGCTCGCCCGGAGCAGGGCGTATCAATTGAGCGGCGGCGAAAAGCGCCGGCTGGAAATCACGCGCGCACTCGTGACGAGTCCGAAGCTGCTGCTGCTGGACGAACCGTTCAGCGGCATCGACCCGATCGCTGTTTACGAAGTGCAGAAGATCGTCCGGCGCCTGCGCGACCGCGGCCTTGGCATTCTGATCACCGACCATAACGTCCGCGAAACGCTCAAGCTGATCGACCGCGGCTACATCATTCACAAAGGCCAGGTTCTGGTGGAAGGCAGCTCCGAGTTCCTGGCAAACGATCCGAAGGCGCGGGAGATATATTTGGGACCGGAGTTCAATATGTGAAGACGTGATGCGTGATGCGTGAAGGCCGCGCTGGGTGTTTGGCGCGCGTTGTTATTCTCCGATATGAAATTCAATGAATGGGCCGCCAGCGTTCCGACAGAGATCCGCAATGATCTGCTTTGGAAGATTGAGGCCTATCGTCTGGGATTGTTTGTAACCGATCTTGGCTGGAGAGACGTCACGCGGCCGATGCGGGACGGGCGCAATCGCGAAACCGCAGTGCAACTTTACTCGGCATTGGGTTCGATTCACGCAAACATCGCAGAAGGATATTCGCGCAGCTCAACGAGGGATCGAGCGCGTTTCTACGAATACGCACTCGGATCCGACAGGAAAGCGCGCGATGGGTATTTCGACGCGCGACACATTCTCGAAAAGAAGATCACGGCGCACAGGATGGATTTATTGACACAAATCATTCGGCTGCTCCTTACCATGATTCCCGATCAACGGCATCAATCCCTGAAGGAACTGGAAGTTATGTATCAAGTTTCGGAACAGTCACAAACGGATGTTTCGGAGAATGATCTGGCAACTTTCGATCAATCCGCTCCAGCGCCCTAGAATCACGAATCACGAATCACACCCCCATGCAACGCGACATTGTAACAGTTGAAAAGTTCTACACCGACCACGCCGCTGACCTCGGTCTAAAATTGATCGCCGGTGCGACCGGGTTGAAGCGGATCATCCGCGAGCCAACTGTAAATCGACCCGGACTCGTGCTGGCCGGGTTCACCCGCTACTTCGCCAACAAGCGCGTACAGGTGATTGGCAACGCCGAGGCCTACTTCCTCAAGGCACTCCCACCCGAGGAACGGCTCAAGCGCTATGAAATGCTCCTTGGTTACAAAATCCCGTGCTTCGTCTTCAGCCGCGATCTCAACCCGGACAAGCTCTTCCTCAAGGCCGCGGAAGATGCGAACATCCCGATCTTCCAGACGCCGTTCATCACGATGAAGTTCATCAACATGGCGACGCTGGCGCTCGAAGCGATGTTCGCTCCACGCGGAACCGAGATGGGCAGCATGGTCGATATCCTCGGCGTCGGCGTGATCATCAAGGGCGAAAGCGGCATCGGAAAAAGCGAAAGCGTGCTCGCGCTGATCGAACGCGGTTACAGCCTTGTGGCGGACGACATCACCAAGGTGACGCTCATCGACGGCCGCGATGTGATCGGCACCAGCGCGGAATTGACGCGCAATCACATGGAAGTCCGCGGGATTGGAATCATCAATGTCGCCGCCATGTTCGGCGTGAAAAGCATTCGCGGAAAAAAACGCGTGGATCTCGTCGTGTCACTCAAGACCTGGAACGATGTTCAAGACGTGGACCGTGTCGGAATGGAACAGGAATTTGTGAAAATTCTCGGCGTCGATGTGCCGCACATCACCATTCCGGTCCGCCCCGGCCGTGATCTCGCACGACTCATCGAAGTCGCCGCGTTCCAGACGAAGCTCAAGATGTCCGGCTACAATGCAGCGAAGGAGCTGAACGAACGACTGATCGCGCAGATGTCCGCCACACCGAGGATTTGACGGGGCGCAACTGAACGCCCGCGACCATAAAAGTTCCCTTGTCCCGCAAGGAAGCGCGCGGAGATGGCCAGGGAGAAATTTCTCCCAAATGGAATTTTCTGCTTTGCACTCTTGAACCGGGTTCATGGGAGGGATTCTGATCCAGAAAACCTCCTCTCCTCCGGCTTTCGCTCGGAAGAGAGGGAGATATGATCAGCACGCTTCAGCTGAATGCTTCATCAATTCTGATGTGTCTGTTCAACTGCACCCGATTTAACCGGACAAAACACTTCCGCGTTGCTGGCCGCCAAATGCTCTCTTAGCATCCGGCCCATGTCAGAATCCATTTCCCCTGCAGCCTCCGCCCGTGCGGATGGCCGCCAAGCCGGTCAGATTCGGCCCATTCGTTTTCAGAACGGCATTGCTCCAAACGCCACCGGTTCGACCTTGATCGAATGGGGCAATACACGCGTGATCTGCGGCGTGACGGTCGAGGAATCGGTCCCGCGCTGGATGAAGGAACAGAACGTGACGGGCGGCTGGATCACCGCCGAATACTCCATGCTTCCCTACTCCACGCATCAGCGCAAACAACGCGACAGTTCGAAGGGAAAAATCGATGGCCGTTCGCAGGAGATTCAACGATTGATCGGCCGGTCTTTGCGCGCTGCAATCGATCTCGAAAAAGTTGGCCCGCGCACAATCTGGATCGACTGCGATGTGCTCCAGGCCGATGGCGGCACCCGCACCGCGGCGATCACGGGAGCTTACGTGGCGTTGTCACTTGCCGTTCGCAAGCTGATCGCAGAAGGCAAATTGACTGAGAATCCCCTGCTGCATGCAGTCGCCGCAGTAAGTGTCGGAATCGTCAACGGCCAGCCCATCTGCGATCTCTGCTACACCGAAGATGTCGCCGCCGCCGTGGACATGAACCTCGTCATGAATTCGATCGGACATTTCATCGAACTGCAAGGATCCGGCGAGGAATCGACGTTCAGCGAAGCGCAGCTGGCCGAACTGCTCGCAATCGGCAAAGCCGGCATTCGCGAGCTGCTCGCCGCTCAACAGGCAGCTCTGACATGAAGCGAAAGTCCTCCACGCGATCACGCGCCGGCACTCGCCGGTCGCACAAGCCGCTTTGGGAAATTGCCATTATCACAACAGCCGAGGCGGAGGACGCCGTTTCAGCCGCGCTTTCCGAAAGCTCCGGAACAACCGTCTCCTCCTACACAGATGCGGAAACAAAGGAGACTCGTGTTGCCGCGTATCTGGAAACAAAACCTGACAGCGCGACGTTGCGAAAAGAACTGGCTGCAGCGCTGGACAACATTCGCCGTTGCGGATTGAACATCGGGGCCGGTCGAATCTCCATTCAACGCATTCGCCGCGAAGACTGGGCGGATTCATGGAAACGCCACTTCAAGGCGATCACCATCGGCTCGTCGCTGCTGATCAAGCCGAGCTGGATCAAACGCAAGCCGCGTCCGCGCCAGGCGGTTGTCATTCTCGATCCCGGACTGAGCTTTGGAACCGGCCAGCATCCGACCACCTCCTTCTGTCTTCGGCAACTGGTCGCCAAACGCGGCAAAAACGGCACCTCGCTGTTGGACATTGGAACCGGTTCGGGAATTCTCGCCATCGCCGCCGCGAAACTCGATTACGCTCCAGTCGTCGCGTTTGATTTCGATCCCGAAAGCGTTCGCGTCGCAAAAGAGAACGCAAAGACAAACCGCGTCGAACGAAGAATCCTGCTTTCACAGGCCGACCTGACGAAGCTTCCGAAACGCAGCCGGGAGCAATTCGATGTCGTTTGCGCCAACCTGATTTCAACCCTGCTGATCAGTGAACGCGAACGCATCATCAATCGCGTCAAACAGGATGGAACATTGATCCTCGCCGGAATTCTTGCCAGCGAATTTCACCTTGTGGAGCAGGCTTACGCCGAAGCCGGTTTCAAACTCCTGGCCAGCAAACAGGAGAAAGAATGGCGATCGGGGGCATTTACCCGTCGCTGAACGTTCTACCAGCTGTTCCTTCACTCCTTGCGCTCCCGCCCGGTGATTGCAATGCGGGCGGAATTTGTTTCGTCCATCCGGGAGCCCACGAAAAATTTTATACAAATTCTCCGGCACCGGTGTCTATGCAGTGAACCGTGAGCCGGGAATCGACAGTCCATTGGAGCCAGCCGCTTTACGAACGAAAGGCGGCGGAGCTGATTCTTTACGGCAGAGCACTTGGATTGAGCCATGCCGAGGCGGAGGACGTTCTGCAGGAAACATTTTTCAGCCTGCTGGATCGTGAACATCTGCCAGTGCAGGCAGAATACTACTGCATTCGCAGCTTCCGAAACCGCACACTCAACTACAAGCGATCGCTCTGGCGGCGACTGACGCGCGAACTGGAATCGCGCCGCTGGTTCGAACCTGGTGAAAGTGCTGATCCATCCGAGCAGGCGGCGATGCACTGCCTGAGCCAGCTTCCGATGGAACAACGGGAGGTCATCGTTCTGAAAATCTGGAACGGCTGCACGTTTGAAGCAATCTCCGAGCTTCTGGAAATCTCACCCAATACCGCCGCGGGACGCTACCGCTACGGGCTGCGGAAGATCCGCTCCTGGATGAAAGGAATCTGTTATGAAAGAGACGAATTCGCTGGAAACCATTTTGGAATCCTGGAAACCGCGCCAGCCCTCCGCCACGATTAAGCGGCGGTTGTTCGGTTCGCGATCACATCACGATCACAACTGGCGGTGGCAGCTCCGGTTCGCGGCGCCCATGGCTGCCTGCTTTTTGCTGACAGGCCTCGCCTTCTTCCACCAATCGATGAATCAACAGCTCGCCCTTCCGGAACCCGGGAGGAACATGATGACGGTTTCGAATCTCAGTTCCGGATTCATTCTTCCACCGGGGAACCGGCATTCGCTCCACAACAACCCGGCGAGCAGATTTGAATGGACAAACGACAAGGCTTTCACTTCTAGTGTTACCTCATTTTTACCGGCTCAGGTGAACTGACTTTACACGCATGGAAAAACCTAAAGCATCCGCCGAAAAGGCGATCGGCACGCCATCCACTCCCGCCGTGCCATTGACCGGCAAAGTTCCACCGCTGTTCCGCAGAGTGGATTGGCTGACTTTTGGACTGACCTTCCTGGTCGTTTTCATCGGATACTTCCTGACGCTCGCGCCAGAGATGACGCTTGAGGACTCGGGCGAACTGGCGGTGGCTTCCTACTACGCCGGAGTGCCGCATCCGCCCGGTTATCCAGTCTGGACGCTCTACACCTATCTTTGGACCGTGCTGCTTCCGATCGGAAACATCGCCTGGCGTGTGGGCGTGGGCGTGGCTTTCTCGGGTGCGCTGGCTTGCGGTCTTCTCGGACTGGTGGTCTCGCGCGGCAGCAGCATGATCATCGAGAGCATCGATGACCTGAAGAATCTGAACCGCAAACTGGAGAGCGCGATCTGCCTGGTTTCAGGATTTGTTGCCGGCGCGTTGATCGGCTTCAACGGATACATGTGGAGCCAGTCGGTGATCGTGGAGGTTTATCCGCTGAGCGTGTTGTCTCTGATCGGCGTAATCGCCTGCCTGATGCGCTGGGTTTATGCACCGCACCAGCACCGGTATCTTTACTGGGCGTTCTTCTGGTACGGCATCTGTGTGAACAATCATCAGTCGCTGCTCGTGATTGCGATGGGCATGCAGGTGTTGATCTGGCTGGCGGAACCGAAGATGGGCCGGGAAATGTTCTTCTGGAACACCCTGATCTACGTTCTCGGACTGGCAATCGGTCCTTCCATGCTGATGAACAACACGATGGTGAAGGCCGTGTTCAACGTGATCGGCATCGCCTCGGCGTTGATGTGGATCTGGCTGGTGATCAAGACGAAGAAGAACGGAACCGAATTCGCCCGCGACGGACTGCTCCTCGCGACACTGGGTTGTGTGGCGTTGTTCCTTGGCGGAATCACCAATTATCTTCCCAGGGCAAACGGCACCGGAACGCTCGTCCTTGCCGCACTTGCAGGCCTCGTATCAGCACTGTTCCTCGGTTATTTCATCAAGAAGACATGGAGCTATGCCAAAGAATGGTGGAATGTCATTGTCTGCGGATTGAGCTGGCTGGCTGGAATGGCCTTTTACCTGTTCATGCCCATTTCCGGCGCAACGAATCCGCCGATGCAGTGGGGCTACCCGAGAACATTGGACGGATTCATCCACGCCTTCACCCGCGGCCAGTACGACAAAATCAACCCCACCAAGGGCGCGGGCGACAACATCATCGAGCAGACCATCAGCTTCTGCCAGACGTACGGCATGCAGCTGTGGCGTTTTCTGGAAGGCCTGAGCAACGAGTTCAGCCTTTTTTACCTGCTGATCGCGCTCGTGGTCTTCCTTTTCTACCGGAAGATGAAACGCCGCGAGCGGGTTTTCATCATGGGCATGATTGCCCTGTTCATCTGCCTCGGACCGTTTCTGGTCTTTCTTCTGAACTTCTCCTCAGACCGACAGTCCCTGGAGTTGACGCGCGTGTTCCTCACTTCGGCGCACGTATTTGTGGCGATGTCGGTCGGCTTCGGTCTCACGCTTCTCGGTGCTTCCCTGGCGGTTCATTTTGACCGGTTCCGCAAGCTGTCGATTCTGGGCGGCATCTGCGCGCTCGATTTTGCGCTGTTCCTCATCGCGCTCCACACGCAGCACGATTTCAATCCGGAACTGGCCACAGGCTACGGATTTGCCAAGGTGCTGTGCTGGCTGGCGGCGCTGGTAACAGTAACGATTCTCTGGAGCAAGGGAATGGAACGGGATCGAACGCTCGCTTTCGGCATTCCGGGATTGTTCCTCGTGGTTTCGCTCACGCTTTCGACGCTGACCGTTCTCGGCGACACTCCCTCCTTGAAGAACATTGGCATCGTTTTCCAGAACTTCGGGCAGGCCTTCACACCTGACCAGTATGGCCTGCCGGTGTTTGCGGCGTTGTTCCTTGCTGTTACAGCGGTCGTGTTCATCGGAGCCGTTTTCGTCGCAAAAGGCCGTGCACCGATGGGTGTCACCCTCGTGGTCTTTGCCCTGATGCCCGCCTATTCAGTCATGACGCACTGGTTCGAAAACGAGCAGCGCGACCACTGGTTCGGCTACTGGTTCGGTCATGACATGTTCACCCCGCCCTACAAAGACAAGGACGGCAACCTGAGTTACGATGCCGACGGGCGAAAGGAAGCGATGAACGGGCCGAATGGGAAGCTCGTTTATCCTGAAATGGACCGGCACACCATCCTGTTCGGCGGAACAGATCCGGGACGTTTCGCACCGACTTACATGATCTTCTGCGACAGCTTCATTCCAAATTCCCAGAAGCCCAAGGTCGATCCCGTGTTTGACCGCCGCGACGTTTACATCATCACGCAGAACGCACTCGCGGACGGCACCTATCTCCAATACATCCGCGCGCATTATTATCGCAGCGACGAGTACAAATACGACACGCCCTTTTTCCAGGAATTGTTGCGGGGTCCCGAGGAACGGAACCGCGACGGCAGATTCAACTATCAGACCAACATTCTTGCCCGGCTCGCCTATCGTCTGCTCGACAAACCGATCAATGACTGGGGCGCAAAGGTGGAGGCGCGGCGTCGCAAGGCTGGTGTTTATCCACCCGCCGAAATCTACACGCCGACACCGGAAGATTCACAGCGCTGCTTCAACATCTATATCGAGGACGCACAGCGCCGTCTCATGCACGACCGTCAGTTCCCTCATGAACCAAGGCAGATCCGTCCCGGCGAAAACGTCACAATCGTCGATAACCGCGTGCAGGTTTCCGGACAGGTCGCCGTCATGGCCATAAACGGACTGCTGACCAAGGTCATCTTCGACAACAACCCGACGAACGAATTCTACGTCGAGGAAAGCTTCCCGCTGGACTGGATGTATCCACACCTGACGCCGTTTGGGATCATCATGAAAATCAATCGGAAACCGTTGCCCGAACTGAGTGAGGAAATCCTCCAACGTGACCATCAGTTCTGGAAGGACTACTCGACACGCCTGGTCGGTGACTGGATCGATTACGACACACCGGTAAAGGACATCGCAGCCTTTGCAGAGAAGGTTTACATGCGCCGCAATTTCAAAGACTTCAAAGGCGATCGAAAATTCGTGCGTGACGATCAGGCGCAGAAAGCATTCTCAAAACTTCGCAGCTCCATCGGCGGCATCTATGCCTGGCGCCTCGGATACTCTTCCGGAGCGCCGACACCAGCTCAATACCTGCCCAAGACGGAGGCGGAACGGCAGCGTCTCATCCGTGAGGCTGAGTTTGCTTTCAAACAGGCATTCGCCTTCTGTCCTTACAGCCCGGAAGCCGTCTATCGCTACGTCCATCTTCTCGGAAGCCAGGGACGGATTGAGGAGGCCCTTCTCGTCGCGCAAACCTGCCTGAAACTCGATCCGTTCAACCTTCAGGTGAAAGGACTCGTCGATCAGCTGAAGGGATCTTCCAGCCCGAGCGCCAGTTTGGAAAAGATTCAGGAAGAGATCGCGCAACTGGAAAAGCAGGTTCGCGCCAATCCATCCGACTTCCAGAAAACATTCGACCTGGCCCAGAGATACTGGAGCATTCAACAAACGGAAAAGGCGATGGATGTCCTCGACAGCATCATCGCCAATCCCAAAGCCGATGCTTCGGTCGTCTATCAGGTCGCAAAGGTTTATGCCGACCTCAACCTCATGCAGCGCCTGGAACCCGCGCTCGAACGTCTGGTGAAGCTGGCACCGAACGAACCCGAAGCTTGGTACAATTTGGCGGCTTCCAAAGCAGCTCTGAACAAACCGCAGGACGCCTTGACCAACCTCAAACAGGCGTTGGAACTCAATGCCCGCCGCATGACTCAGAACAAAGCGGCACCGGACCTCAGGGTGGAAGCCGAACGCGATCCACGGTTTGTTTCGCTGAAGGGCCTGCCAGAGTTCCAAAAACTCATCCAACGCTGAGTTATTTCCGCACCTTTCGTCAAAAAACGGCGGGCACAACACAGTTGCCCGTCGTTTTCCCTTCGTTTACTTTCTCCCATTCGAAAAATTGGCAAATCACGTTTGTACATGAACAAAGCAGAGTCTGAGACCGAAAAGCAGGAGAACCCCGCCCCGGCGGAACCGAACGCCTCAGCTGAAACGGCGGAATCACTCACCCCCGAACAGCTGAACGAACTCAAGGCCGCCGCGGCGAAAGCCAGCGAACATTGGGACCGGCTCGTGCGGACGACCGCGGATTTCGACAATTTCAAAAAGCGCGCCGTGCGGGAGAAACAGGAAGCCATCCGCTTCGCCAACGAAGGACTGATGGAAAAGCTGATTCCCGTCCTGGACAACTTCGATATGGCGCTCGCCGCCGTCCAGAACGCCTCGGCCGATCAAGCCGCGCAGTCGCTTCAAACCGGCGTTACGATGATCTTCCAGCAATTCAAGAGCGTCCTCGTCGAAGCAGGCCTTGAGGAAATCAATGCCGTCGGCCAGGTATTCGATCCGAACTGGCACGAGGCGGTTTCCCAGCAGGAATCCACCGAGGTTCCGGAAGGCAACGTGATCCAACAGCTTCGAAAAGGATACAAGCTCCGCGAACGCCTGATCCGGCCGGCGTCTGTGATCGTCGCCAAAGCACCATCGGCATCCTGATATGGCCAAGCGCGACTACTACGAGATCCTCGGTGTTTCCCGCGGCGCTGACGCCGATGAAATCAAGAAGGCCTACCGCAAACTTGCGGTAAAGTATCACCCCGACAAAAACCCCGGCGACAAATCCGCGGAGGAGAAGTTCAAGGAACTGGGTGAAGCTTACGAAGTCTTGAACGATCCGCAGAAGCGCGCTGCCTACGACCAATACGGCCACGGCGCGTTCGATCGACGGGGACCCGGCGGGGGATTTCGCGGCGGCGGGTTTCATGATCCGGCGGACATCTTCCGCGAAGTCTTTGGCGGCAGCGGCATCTTCGACGAATTCTTCGGCGGCGGCCGTGCAGATCCCTTCCAGCCCCAACGCGGCGACGATTTGCGTTACGACCTCGAGATCACGTTCGAAGAGGCTGCCAACGGATGTGAGAAGGAAATTTCCGTCACCAAGCCGGATCGTTGCGAAACCTGCAAAGGTTCCGGCGCCGAAGCCGGTTCAAACACACGCACCTGCTCGACCTGCGGCGGCCGCGGCCAGGTGATTACCTCGCGCGGAATTTTCAGCATTGCCCAGACCTGTCCGCATTGTCAGGGCGCCGGGCGCGTTGTGGAAAAACCGTGCAAGAGCTGCCACGGCAAGGGACGACGCGATGTCACGTCGAAGATCAAGCTTCGCATCCCCGCCGGTGTGGACAGCGGCTCGCGCCTGCGTTCCAGCGGCAATGGCGAAGGTGGACTCCGCGGCGGGCCACCGGGAGACCTTTACGTCGTGTTGCACGTCAAGCCGCACGACATTTTCCAGCGCGAGGGCGACGATCTCCTGTGCGAAGTGCCCGTGAGTTTTGTTCAGGCAACGCTCGGGGCGGAAATCGAGGTGCCGACTTTGAATGGAAAAACCGCGATTCGCATTCCTGCCGGAACACAACCCGGAACGATGTTCCGACTGAAAGGCAAGGGCGTGAAAAACGTCCAGGGCTACGGCCACGGCGACCTGCACGTCCGCATCACTGTCGAAGTGCCGACCCATCTGAACGCAGCGCAAAAGGCGAAGCTTCAGGAGTTCGCCGCACTGTGCAACGGCAAGGAAAGCCCGATCAGCCAAAGCTTTTTCGAAAAGGCAAAAAGCTTCTTTCAGTGATCATTGATTTGCGAAGGACAACTGGTGATCCGAAGAAAACAGCCAATTGACTCGGCTGTCGGATAACATCGTAAATCATCAATCTTACATCAAAAATCCTGGATCCCATGCACCGCTTCTACCTGCCGCCATCTGAGTGCACAGGGGATCTCCTGCAATTGTCGGAACGGGAAGCGCATCACGCGGCTAATGTCCTCCGCGTTCGAACCGGCGAACAAATCGTGATTCTCGACGGCGCCGGAACAGAACTGCTCTGCAAAGTGGAGGCGGTGGAAAAGAAGCGTGTTCAAGTCAGCGTTACAGAGCGGAAGCAGGTTGCTCCCCTGCCCTTTTCGATCACGCTGCTACAGGCAATTCCGAAGGGAAAGATCATTGAGGACATCATTCAGAAAGCAACCGAACTCGGAGTTTCGCGAATCGTGCCGCTGCTGAGCGAACGAGTTGCAACACGACTCGATCCAGAATCCGCCGCCGACAAGGCTTCCAAATGGCGGCAGGTCGCGATTGAAGCCATCAAGCAATGCGGCGCGGTGTGGCTTCCCAAAATCGAAGTTCCCATCACGCCGGAACAGTTTCTCGCCCGTAACGAACGTTTCGACCTTCCCCTGATCGGCTCGCTTCAGCCCGGCGCGAAACACCCGCGAATTTTTTTCCAGCAATTTGAAGCCGACCATTCGCGCAAGCCCGAAAGCGTCTGCATCTGGATCGGACCCGAAGGCGATTTCACTCCGCAGGAGGTTGAATCTGCAATCAACGCCGGCGCACATCCGATCACGCTGGGCCGTCTTGTGCTGCGCGTCGAGACCGCGGCAACCTTCTGTCTTTCTGTCTCGAACTACGAACTGCTCGCGCCGCGCGATTGAACGAGGACATGGAATGATCTTCCAAGATGTTGTGGATGCACGAGCGTCTGGAACTGTCTTCGCCGCGCTGCATCCCACGCCGGAAACCGCTCCGGATTTCTCCATGTTTCCTCGGCGACCTGGACGAGAAACTTTTCCTGCGAGACGAAGCATTCCGTCTTGAGTCCTGCCGATTCTCCGGTGTTCTGAATGGCTGTAAAGTTCACGTGCGCGGTGATGTCCACCTCGCCCGGATTCTTCAGGGGATCGTCATCGACCTGATGATTCGAGTACGTCCGCAATGTTCCCCCGGTTCGCTCCGGCGCCAGCAACTGTTCCTCGCGCAGACCGTAGTCGAACGCGATCACCTTTCCGACGTTCAACACGTTCGCCGCACGGGTCCACCATTGTCGCGCTCGCGATGATGATTCCCAGATGTATCCGTCCGGAAGTATCCCCAGCAGTTCGGAAGAAACATTCGGCAGGTCGTCGGACTCGAGAGAATGATTGCTTTCCGCCCAAACGAACCTTCCCGACTCCAGTGTTACCCCCCACTCAAACCAGCATTGTTTTTGTTTGTTCCAGCCGAACCGGCGCAACGGCATGGCATCAAGGAGTTCGTTGGAAAGAACCACGCCGTTGATGCCGGACGGAACTGTGGAAAAATCATCATCCCATCGAACCCTGTCTCCAAAGGCGTCGAGTTCTGACTGCTGCCGTTTTCGAAGACGCGGCGACGGCTCGACGATTCTGTATTCGAGCGCGGGAAAAAGATCCGGTCGCCACGTCTGAAACCAATCGAGGATGTCGCGGGCGAGGTCACCTGTGTTCGCGCCCGCCTCAATCAATCGCAGCGGGTTGTTCGATTTCTGTTCATCGACGACCGTCCTGATGTCCTGTAGCCAGTCGGCGAGTCGAAAGGCCAGCAGTTCTCCAAAAAGCCGGCCCACACTGACGCTCGTGTAGAAATGACCTTTCCGGCCAACCTTGTCCCCTTCCTTTTCATAAAATCCATATTCTGGACAATACAGGGCAAGTTCCATGAACCGCTCAAAGCTGATCCATCCGGATTTACTTATATCGTTCGAGATTATTTCGTGAAGGGGATTCAAACGGCGGGAGCTGGTAAGGATTTAGCTAATAAGCCGCAGTCGCAAAATTTTTATGGCTAAGATTGACGCGTTTTTCAACCTGATGTTCGAGCAGAAAGCTTCGGATCTGCACCTTTCGTCCGGCAATTCTCCGATGCTGCGCATCAACGGCGAACTCCAGCGCGTGGACTTCCCTCCGTTGGAAAGCGACGCACTGAAGACGATCCTTTACGAAATCGCCCCCGAATACAAAATCAAAGTCTTCGAAGAAACCGGCGACGTCGATTTCGGTTACGAAATTCCAAACATCTCGCGATTCCGCGCGAACTTCTTCAACCAGAAGAACGGTGTGGCCGCCGTGTTCCGCCAGATTCCCAGCAAGGTTCTTTCGTTCGAAGATTTCGAAAAATTCGACGCTCCGCTTCCGGCTGTTCTGAAAAAGTTCGCCATGCTCAATCGCGGCCTGGTCGTCGTCACCGGCCCGACCGGTTCGGGCAAATCCACCACGCTGGCCGCGATGGTCGATTACGCGAACAAGAACCGTCGCGATCACATCATCACGGTTGAGGACCCGATCGAGTTCGTTCACGAGAGCAAAAACTCACTTGTGAATCACCGGGAGGTCGGCGTTCATACGAAATCATTCGCCTCAGCGCTGCGCGGCGCACTTCGCGAAGATCCGGACATCATCCTCGTCGGCGAGCTTCGCGACCTTGAAACAATCGAACTCGCTCTCGTCGCAGCCAGCACCGGTCACCTTGTGTTCGGAACACTTCACACTCCGAGTGCGGCGAAAACCGTGGATCGTATCATCGACGTCTTTCCAGCCGAACAGCAGAACAAGGTGCGCGCCACGCTCTCCGAAGCGCTGAAAGGGGTCGTTGCGCAGAATCTCTTCAAACGCATCGACAAAAAAGGCCGTGTCGCCGCGCTGGAAATTCTGGTCTTCACGACGGCGATTGCGAACCTCGTCCGCGAAGGCAAGACACATCAGATTCCCGGCATGATCCAGGTCGGAAAGAAACTAGGCAACCAGCCGCTGGACGATGCGATCATGGAACATCTGCGGATGAAACGCATTTCCCCCGAGGAAGCCTACGACAAGGCTCTCGACAAAAAGAAATTCCGCAGCTTTCTGGCAAATCCGCCGGAAGACGACGATTTGTAAGCTGAACTATGCGCCGCCCAGAACTCGATTACATCCTGACCACGATGCTGGATTCCCAGCCGGAGGTCTCTGATCTTCTTTTCACGTCGGACAAGCCACTGCAGGTGGAATCATTCGGCGAACTGAAACCGGTCAGCATTGATCCCCCGATCGAGAAACTCACGCCGTATCAAACAGAGATGATCGCGTTGAATTTGATCGGCGAGAATCAGTGGCATATCGAGGACCTTTTGCGTCGCGGCTCCTGTGACTCCGCCTACACACTGGGTGACCGCGCGCGATTTCGTATCAACATCTTCTCCCAACGCGGCCATTATTCGATCGTCTGCCGCCAGCTGAACACATCGATTCCGACTCTCGAACAGCTGAAGCTTCCGGAAATCATCAAACTCGTTCCCCGTGAGAAGACCGGTCTGGTGCTGGTCACCGGCGCGACCGGTTCCGGCAAATCGACGACGCTCGCGGCGGTTCTGAATGAGATCAACGAAACGAAGGCTGTTCACATCATCACGCTGGAGGATCCGGTTGAATTCGTTCATCCACACCGCAAAGCCACCTTCAACCAGCGTGAACTGGGAACGGACTACGACAGTTTTTCAAGCGGTCTGCGCGCCGCGCTGCGCCAGGCGCCCAAAGTCATTCTCGTCGGCGAAATGCGCGATCGCGACACCGTGAAGATCGCATTGAGTGCCGCTGAAACCGGCCATCTGGTGCTGAGCACACTGCACACGATCGATGCCGGCCAGACGATCAACCGTATTCTGGGCATGTTCGAAACGGATGAACAGGAACAGATTCGCGCCCGTCTCGCCGACACATTGCGATGGATCGTAAGCCAGCGCCTCGTGCCCAAGGTCGGCGGTGGACGACACGCGCTTCTGGAAATCATGGGGTCCAATCTCCGGACCCAGGAAACCATCCGCCTCGGTGAAAGCGAAGGAAAGAGCTTTTACGAAATCATCGAAGCCAGTCAGCCGTTCGGCTGGCGCACATTTGACTATTCCGCCCTCGAAGCATTTGAAAAGGGCATCATCACCGAGGAAACCGCCCTGCTCTACTGCACGAAGCGCGGTCCGGTCACACGCGGCATCGACAATCTCAAGAAGGCCCGCGGCGAATCGACCACTGACATTGGGTCGCTTCGCATGAAAGCGCATGAGGCGCCCAAGCCGCCAGCCGCGCCGCCAATTCCTGCCACACTCAAATTGAAATGACCTATGGCTGACCGTTTTGACTTCATCAGCACCAGCGACAAGCCCGCTCTCCTTGCATTCTCAAGTCCGGAATGGCTGGAAGCAGTCCGCACCGCGCTGACGGAACTGGGCTACAAGGTTCACACCGCTGCGACACACGGCGACTTTCTCATCCGGTTCAGCCAGATTCGATATCAGGTTGTGGTCGTCGAGGAACTCTTCGCAGCGAACACGATCGATGAAAATCTGACGTTGAAGGCGATCCAGCAGATGCCGATGAACCAGCGCCGGCACGCGACGATGATTCTTCTGGGAGATTCATTTCAAACCTTCACTCCCATGCAGGCTTTCCAGCAGAGCGTTCACGCTGTCATCAACAGCTCCGAGCTGTTCCTCCTCAAGCAGCTGATCGAGAAGGCTGTGGCCGACAACAACCTTTTCCTTCACAGCTTCCGCGAAGTCCAGAACCGGGTGCTGTCGAGCAGCCGCGAATGAAATTTGCCGCTCCGGTTTCCACTTGGAACCGGAGTGCATTTCATGGACCTTCTGCTAACCTCAGTTTCATGAATCGCCTGGATCAAGCATTGGTGGAGCGAGGGCTTTGCGAAAGCCGCGAAAAAGCCAAACGCGCCGTCATGGCCGGAACAGTCCGGATCAACGGACAGACGGCCCGCAAACCAAGCGACTCCGTGCGGCCGGCGGATGAACTTTCCATTGATCTGCCGGAAAAATTCGTGAGCCGCGGCGGCCACAAGCTCGAACATGCACTTCACCATTTCAATTTGAGTGTCACCGGATTCGTGGCCGCGGATCTGGGAGCGTCCACCGGCGGTTTCACCGACTGCCTGCTCCAGCACGGGGCGGAAAAAGTTTACGCAGTCGATGTCGGACACGGACAGCTCGCCTGGAAACTCCGCAATGATCCGCGCGTTGTCGTGATGGAAAAGACAAACGCACGCGAGGTAACGCCTTCAAGTTTTCCCTCTCCATTCAACCTTCTCGACCTGGTGGTGATCGATTGTTCGTTCATCTCCCTGCGCAAGATTCTTCCTGCCGCAGTCGGATTGTTGAAATCCTTCGGACGGATCGTCGCGCTGATCAAGCCGCAGTTCGAAGCTGGAAAGGCGGAGGTGGACAAGGGCGAAGGTGTCATCACCGATCCCACCATTCACCGGCGTGTGTTGGACGAACTTGAAACTTTTGTGCGCAATCATTGCAATCTCGCCTGGCGCGGGGTTACGGAGTCTCCCCTGCTCGGTCCGGCGGGAAACAAAGAATTTCTGGTGCTGATTGAAAAAACAAACTGACAAACTCAAACGCATCGGCCTGATCGGAAATTCCGGAAAGCCGGCATGCGCCAGCGTGGTCAACAAGGCTGCAAAGCTGATCAGGGCCGCGGGCCGTAGCGTTTTCAGTGACGCTGAAACAGCCGGCCTCGCCCGGCTCAACTGCAACATCCTGCCCGATGCCGCAGCCCTTGCAGACGAAGTCGATCTTTTGATCGTCTTTGGTGGCGATGGAACCATGTTGCGCGTGGCGCGGGAAATTGCCGGATCACAAACACCCATCGTCGGCATCAACATCGGCGGCCTCGGATTCCTCACCGCGGTTTCCTCGGCGGATCTCTCGCGGGCACTGGAACACATCTGGCGCCGCGAATACAAATTCGAGTCCCGCGCGCTGATCGAAGCCCACGCGCGCTGCAACGGGAAACTCATTCGACAGACTGCTTTAAACGATCTCGTCATCAGCCGCGGCATCGCGTCCCGGCTGATCGAACTGCACGTCAGCGTGAATGACGAGCCGGTCACACGTTATCGCTGCGACGGTCTGATCATCAGTTCCCCGACCGGCTCAACCGCCTACTCGCTCGCGGCGGGTGGTTCCGTTGTCTTTCCAACCGCGGATGTCCTGCAGATCACGCCGATCTGTCCGCACACACTTTCCAATCGGTCATTGATCGTTCCCATGAGTTCAACCATCTGTGTGAAGGTGGTGAACCCGACGCCTGTCACCATTCTGAGTGCCGACGGCCAGGTTGTGACGGAACTTTCGGCCGGCGATCAACTCACGTTTCGACGCAGCCGCAGCACCGTGCGCCTGATGCATCTGGAGGACAGTTCCTTCTTTGAGACGCTCCGGGTGAAGCTGCACTGGCGCGGCGCCAATCTTTAATTTCAAAAGGAGATCAACATGGTTCGACTGAAAGACATAGCGGAACGCGCCGGAGTATCGGTCATGACCGTATCCAAGGCGCTGCGGGACGAACCGGATGTTTCCGCCGCAACGAAGGCCCGCATCAAGCTCATGGCGCAGGAAATGGGATACGTGCCCGACTCCACCGCCCAGGGCCTGCGGACACGCACGACCAAGCTGATTGGGCTTGTCATCCCCTCCACCACCGATCCCGTTTACGCGCGCGTGGTTCTCGCGATTGAAGAACGGGCACACGAACTCGGTTACGACATCGTCCTGATGCACACGCTCAACAATGTCGATCGCGAAGAATTCTGCATTCGCCGGCTGTTGTCCCGCCGAGTCGATGGTCTTCTCATTGCGCCGGTCTATCGCATCGATCCCGAGGCGCGTGTTTATCAGGAGATTCTGGTTCGAAACACCCCCACCATATTGCTTGGGGCGCCGGCAAAATTCTGCAGCCAGTTCACTGGAATTCAGATCGACGATCTCCTTGGCAGCTACGCCGCAACGCAACACCTGCTTTCACTGGGACACACGCGAATCGCCTTTCTCACGGGACCGCTCTCGGCTCCATGGGCGCAAGACCGATTTGAAGGGTATCGTCGGGCATTGCGCGAAGCAGGATCCGATGTGGACGAAAAACTGGTGTTCCAGGCAGGCAGCACTGTTGAAGACGGCGTGAAAGCCGCGCTTCAGATGTTGAACGAATCCTGCGACGCCACTGCCATCCAGGCAGCGAATGATCTTGTGGCCATCGGTTGTGCGGACGCGTTGTTGAACCAGGGCCTTCGCATCCCTCAAAACATTTCGGTCGTGGGCTTCGGAAACATTCTCACCAGCGAATATTTCCGCGTTCCTCTTACGACTGTCCGCCAGCCCAAGTTTCGCCTTGGCGTCGCCGCGGTCGAATCGCTCGTTCAACTCATCAAGGGACAACGAGTCGAATCGAAGCGGCTGCCCGCCGAGCTGGTTGTGCGCGCCAGCTCCGCCGCGCCGCAAAGACAGCCGGCCCACGCGAGCTGATTGGTATTGAGCCTGCTCAGAGGCAGGCATGAAGAAAATCCTTGTTGGAGTCGGAGTCCTGACCCTTCTTGCGGGACTGCTTTGGGCGGCGCAGGCGTGGAACACCCTCCGCGTCAATGCCCGCACCGCCAAGTTTAACGAAGACATCGAGAACCTTTTCGCCTCGCTTCAGAAATACAAGGAACGCGTGGGAACATATCCGACCGGCGGAAATGCGGAGGTTGCGAAAGCACTCCAGGGCAACAATCCGAAAAACGTTATCGTGATTGTCGGCCGCAAGACTGAGCTGAATGAGAAGGGCGAATTTGTCGATCCGTGGGGAACACCGCTCCGTTTCTATTTTTCCGACACCGGCGTGCTGATCCGCTCCGCTGGTCCAAACCGCCGATTCGATGACAGCACTGTCATAGAAGCGGACGATTTCATCCGGTCCAACTGAGTCTCAAACATTCCGATTCCAAATTGAGCGCCAGCATGCCTGGCGCTCTTTTTCTTTCCCCGGGACTGCATCCAGTGGACTTGCCCCTGTGGAGCTTTTGGCCTTTGATATGACCATGTCCCAAACGATTTACGACGCGCTGATCATTGGCGGCGGCCCCGGCGGAAGTTCTGCCGCCACCTATCTGGCCATGGCCGGGAAGCGCGTGCTGTTGCTGGAGAAGGAACATTTCCCGCGGTTTCACATCGGCGAATCTCTGTTGCCCTACAACGAACGAATTTTTCGCGAGATCGGTGTTCTGCCGGCACTGGAGCAGGCAGGATTCAACCGCAAGTACGGCGCGCAGTTCCATCTCGGCAATTCCAGCAAGTCGATCAAACTGACGTTCCGCAACGGCCGCTTCACCCGTGAACCCGCCGCGTTCCAGGTGGATCGCGCCCGGTTCGATCAGATTCTCCTGAACAACGCGCGTTCTCGCGGCGCGGATGCCAGGGAAGGATGGACCGTCACCAGATATTCTCATCACGACGATCACGTAACAATCGAAGCTAAAAGTGATTCCGGAGAAACAGGCACATTCCAGGGACGCTTCCTGATCGATGGCAGTGGCCGGGTCAACTTCACTGGAAATCAGGAGGGACTTCGTGTCATTCATCCTCATCTCAAAAAACTCGCGATTTTCGGACACTTCGATGGCGTCCGGATGGATGAAGGATCGAAGGCGGGCGACATTCTGATTGTCCGACTCGAGAACAAATGGTTCTGGTTGATTCCAATTTATCCGAACAAGGTCAGCGTGGGATGCGTGATGGATCAGGATGAATTCGTGTCGATGAAAATCTCACCTGCGGAAGCCTTCGATCATATCTGGCGTTCTTCAGAGGAGATGCGATCACGGATGGAAAACGCGCGGCTTCTGAACACCATCCAGACCACCGGCGATTTCTCCTATTACAACCGCCAGCTGGTCGGTCCGCGACTCATCCGAATTGGCGATGCGGCGGGTTTCATGGATCCGATTTTTTCGGCCGGAGTTTATCTGGCCATGTATTCGGGCAAGATGGCGGCGAATCTCATCATCGATTCCCTCGCGGAAGGATCGGACGGAGCCGAACGATTAAAGCAATACGAACGGCGTGTGTTTCGCGCCATGCACTACTACTGGGAACTTGTGGAGCACTTCTACACGACTCCGTTTATGGAGCTGTTTCTTCAGCCGCGGAAGAAATTCAAGATCCCTGATGCGATCGTTGCCATTCTCGCCGGAGAACTCGAAGGCGGCTTCAAGCTGGACTGGCGGCGAAAGTTCTTTTTTCTGCTGGTCAAGGCACAGCGCCACTGGCCGCTGGTTCCGCGCATCAGCTTTGCCAACGGGGAAACAACTCGCGAAACCTGCGAAGTCTGCCCGGAGTAACGATTCTCCAACAGCGGCAATTCACATTCACCGATCGCCGTTGTCAGCATCCGAACTTAATGCGCGTGATTGTGGTCGTGATCGTGTTCCGACGCGGCACCGGTTTGTGAATCAGAATCGGATGTTGAGTCGTGCGCGGCCGCTTCCGACTCGGATTCTTCCGCTTTCGTTTCAGCCTTTTCCTCCAGCAATTCGGACCGATTTTTGAGCAAAGGCTCGACGGTCCACGTCGAGACCAGATACGTCCAGTTCTGAAAACTTTGTTCCTGCTTCAGCTTCGCCTCGAGCTGCTGCCGCCGATCCGAAAACTCCTTGTCGAGCTTCGCCTTGTCTTCCGGCTTCTCGTCTTCACCGGCCTGACGCTCTTTGGCAAGGTCAGCCGACACCTCCACCGCGATCGGATAAGTGTCATTCGTCCGCGCACCAACCGAAACGGTGTAATTGAAGCCGTCGAATGTGCTGATCTTGATCATCGTCGGCGGGTTCGTTCCGGACACAAGTTGATTTCCCTTTTCCACATCATTGAACGAAGCCGAACTGAACGGATAGGTCACCCCTGAACTCTTCGATGTGTCCAGCTTCTCCCCATCTTTCGCATCGACAAGTTTCCATTCACCCGATTCCGATTCACGAGTCAGCTTCCATGAATTGGTTGCCTCGGGAAACTGAACTTCAATCGACCTCGGCTTCTCAACCTTCAGAAAATCTTTGCTCAGCCATTGCTCCGGCTTCGGCTCGATCTGAGCGAACGTTTCCGAAACCAGCGCCACCTTGCCTGAATTCGTTCCGGCCATCAGATAGCGTCCATCGGGCCAGCCACCTGTGTCGCCGCCAAATGGCGACGAACTCTTGCGGTTGCTTATATGCGGCTTGCCGAGTGCGAGCGTGCTTAACGCTTTGCGGTCTGAACCGAGGAATTCAACCAGCGTGGGCGAATTCGTCCCCTGCCCCGGCGCGAGTTGCAGACGCCCCAGCTGCGACGGTCCGATTTCCTCGACCTGAATCGCCTTGAGATCGCGTGCCTTGATGAGGAACTCGCTGATCTGCTGAAAATTCGCCGGATAATCGCCCCGTTCCGCGACGCGCCAGATGTCGTCCTTTCGAACCAGGTTCAGCTGGTTTGTTCCGTGACTGATTCGCAGATGCGCCACGTCGTTCACCGGAAGATCGCCCAGAACCTTTTGTCCGATGGCTGTGTTGCCTGACGAACGGGAGGTCTTTTGTTTGTTCAGGACGACGATTCCCGCGCCGCCCAGGACAACCACCAATACAAGGAGAATGCCTAGTTGCTTGAGATTCATTTTGCCGAAGTGCGTTTGTGTTTATAAATCGCCAGAACAATCCCAACGAGCCCGACCGCGATCGGAATGGTCAGGATGTTGTACCATTGAATGCTCCTTTGCAGTCCGAGCACATCGCGTTTCAGATCCTTTTCCACCTGGCGAAGCTTCTTTGCAATGTTCGCCTCTTCCACGCGAAGCTTCTCGATCTCAGCCTGCTGTTCGGGTGACAGGATGAACTTCTGGTTCTGCCCTTTCTGCTGCTGAAGTTCGTTCAATCGCGTGATCGCCTGGTTCCGGCTTTCCTGGAGGCGATTGATCTCCGCGAGATATTTCTCTTCGGCCTCCTTCTGGATCGCCCGAACACGAGTGAACGGCCGGTTCAACGCCGCCCGGCTTCGAACCGCAATCAGATTGCTGTCGCCGGAGAGCTGCTCGATGCAGTTCTGCGCAAAGTTCAGGTTGCCGTTCAACGGCGCGGCGATCTGGCCGAACGGCGTGTTCATCCGACGGATTGAAAAGCCGTCGTTGATCAAATCCGCATCGCCCACCAACACCACGGTTCCCTCCTGTGTGCTTTCCTTGAGCGATTGCACGGAAGCCGGCGCAGCGTTCGTGTCTGTGCTGGAAGCATCATCACCGGGTTTGCCTTCAGGAAATGCCGTCTTGAATTTTCCAGTGAGTCGAACGGCGAGCGTGTATTCGACACCCGAAGGTTTGAACTCCTTCAAAATGCTGTCTCCACCGAAACTCGCCATCATCGCGTCCACAAGCTGCGAATCCTTGCTGCTCTTCAGCAGAACGGTTTGTTTCAATCCTTCCGCAGCCGTGCCTGTGAAAGCGCCGCCGGAGAAATACCAGACGTTATCCAGTTCCGCCGTCGCGATGTCGTCCTTGTTGATCGCCTCCGGATTCAACATCAGCCACGCGGGACGTTGCTGGGTGCGATCGCCTGCTTCGCCGAGTTCCATCTTGAAGGTGCGGTCGGCGACGACCTTTGACGGGTCAAACTGCAGGCCCCATGCGGAGAGCAGCTTGTCGAGACTGGATCCACCGCCAGGCATCTGGCCCATCATCGAGTTCTGTCTGGCGCTGTCCACGAGTGACGAAGCATCGAGAAAGGCAAACAACCTGCCACCGCGCAGCACGAACTGATCGATGGCATATTGCGCCTGCTCCGAAATGTCCCTGGGATGAATGACGAGCAGAACCTTCACGTCGTCTTCAATCTTTTCGACGTCCATGTCGATCCGGCGAACGGAATAATCATTCTGCAATTCGCGGATGATCGTCCACGGTTCCTGCCCGCGCTGTCCCATCTGCATCATCATCGGATTCATCGGAGCGCCGAACACCTGCAATGGCGACATCACGCCCACGACCGGTTTTTCGGGAGTAATGACCCGGGTGATGGCGCGCGACAGATCGTATTCCATCTGCCGTTCGCGATCGGGCGGCATGAACGGAATTGTTTCCTTCGCGTCGAGCTGGCTTACCGCGAGGCCGAGATAGAATTTGTCACCGCCGGGCAGCGGATATTCCTCCAGCCCATCCAGCCGTGCGGAATCTTCCGCATCCGAATCGGGTTCCGGATTGTATTTTTCGATGATGATCTTTCCCTTTGCCGCCTGTTTGTACTCGGCGAGAAGGTCTTCAACCTTGCGGGCATGTGAATTGAGCAGGACCGTGTGCGGCGTGGCGGAATCGACCTGCGTGCAGTAGAAGCGGATTTTCACCGGCGTATCGAGCTTGGCAAGGATGGCACGCGTGCCTTCCGAAAGCGTGAACGCCTTTTCCTGTGTAAGATCGACGCGCTTCCGAACTGTGCTGGTGAGGACGTTCACCGCGATCAGGATCACCGCCATGACGATGACGCCGGCGGTCGAGTAGATGACTGTTTCAAAAGATTTCTTCTGCATGACAATCCTTTCTGTACTCAGGCGCGATGACTGCGAAGAATCACGCTGGTGGTGAACAGCGAGAACACAATCACAGAGACGAAGAACACAATGTCCCGCGAATCCAAAATTCCCTTCTGGAAGCCTTCAAAATGCGTAATGACACTGAACGACGTGATCAGGTCCACGAGCAGCGTCGGGAATGTATTCGAGATCAATCTCACCACCGGCGGAAAGCCCGCAAGAATGAGGAACAGGCAAGCCACCACCGACACGATGAAGCTGACGACCTGATTGCGGGTCATCGCTGAAGTGATGCAACTCACAGCAAGATACGCTCCCGCCATCAGCCAGCTGCCGACGTAAGCGGCGAAGATCACGCCGTTGTCGGGATTTCCAAGATAGTTCACCGTAATCACAACCGGGAATGTCAGCACAAGCGCGAGTCCAAGGAAGAGCCAGGAGGCGAGGAACTTTCCGACGATGGCCTGCCACGGAGTGATGGGCATCGTCAGCAACAGCTCCAGCGTTCCAACGCGGCGTTCCTCAGCCCAAAGCCGCATTCCAACAGCGGGCACGAGGAAAAGATAAAACCACGGGTGCCAGTCAAAGAATGGCCGAGCCAGTGAAGCCTGCCCCATTTCAAAAAACCCACCGACCATGAAGGTGAAAAATCCGCACAGCAGCAGGAAGATGATGATGAACACATACGCGAGCGGCGAAGAGAAGTATGCCGCCAGTTCACGCTTTGTGATCGTCTTGATGTTTAACCAGGCACTCATTTCTTTTCCTCCGATTTCGCAGTGTCTGACAGAGTAATGCTGCGGAAGACCTCATCCAACCGTCCTTCCTCCGTGTGCAGTTCGTGAATCCGCAATCCCTGTGTCGCATCAGCAATGCTCTCGGCGAGAGCGCCGTTGACGTCACCTTTCGGATAGACTCGCACCGTGACGCTGGTTGCTTCTTCGCGAACAATCGTCGTGCGCTTCACCGCAGGAATCTGGCTGAGCTTCTGTGTCAGCGCAGCGGCATTCACACCGCTCACGCGCAAAGTCACGGCGCCGGACGATTCGGATTTGCGGCGCAGTTCAGACGGCGTTCCATTCGCCACGATGCGGCCCCGGTCGATAATGATTGCCCGTGAGCAAACCGCATCCACCTCTTCCAGAATGTGCGTTGAGAAGATGATCGCCTTTCTCTCGCCCATGCGGCGGATGAGATTGCGCACCTCATGTTTCTGGTTCGGATCCAGGCCATCCGTCGGTTCGTCGAGAATCAACACATCCGGATCGTGAATGATGGATTGTGCGAAGCAGGTGCGATGACGATAGCCTTTCGAAAGCGTGTCCACGCTCTGATGCAGCACCGATTCCAGAAAACACATTTCGACGGCACGATTGACGGCGCGCTTCTTGGCGTCACCGTGAAGCCCGCGGATTTCAGCGGAGAAATTCAGGAACCCCTGCACTGTCATATCGACGTAGGCAGGCGCGTTTTCCGGCAGATAACCAATCAGCCGCTTCGCCTCGATCGGCTTTTCCAGCATGTCGAATCCGCCCACCGTCACCTTTCCCGATGTGGGAAGGATGAATCCGGTGATCATTCGCATTGTGGTGGATTTGCCCGCACCGTTCGGCCCGAGAAAGCCGAGCACTTCGCCTCGTTCGACTGAAAATGAAATACCATCCACGGCCCGTTTTGGACCGAAGACTTTGACCAGATTTTCAACTTTGATCATAGCTCTTACTCATGGCTGAGTTTTGTCGATCCCGACTGAAATTGCCGCCGGCGTGGACCTTACAGACCTCGACGGTCACCCCATTGCCCGCGGAGAAACGAGCGTTTCAAATAGCCAGCAGCCATCGAATTGTAAACCGGTTTCTGCCAAAGTTGTTTTTGGCCGCAGCGTTTTCTACACTGCCGCCCGATTTCGGTTTTTTGACAAAATTTGAAAATAATGTTCAAAAAAATTTTGCAGCGTCTTCAGACGTCACTCGACCGTGTCGCGAAAGGCGCCTGCGCCAGCCTTGTGATGGCGCTCCTCGCTGGATGCGGAACGCTCGGGCCGATTCCCGCTGCGAATTTTTCTGAACCTGGCTGGACGATTCAACAGGGCCAGGCCATCTGGCGGCGCGACCGAGACGCCGCCGAAATCGCCGGCGAGATTTTGTTTGCGACCAATGCCCGTCGCTCCGTGCTGCAGTTCACCAAAACTCCCTTCCCGCTCATCATCGCCCAGACCACAAGCGAAGGTTGGCAGCTCGAAGCACCGGTTGAAGATCGCCGATTCAGTTATCGCGGCACACCGCCTGATCGACTGATCTGGTTTCAACTCCCGCGTGCATTAAGCGGCTCAAGTCTTTCCTCGAAGTGGATCTGGCAATCGCATTCCAACTCCTGGTCGCTGGAAAACCGTTCCACCGGCGAGCGTCTCCACGGTTTTCTGGAGCCAGCCAAATGAGTGACGCAACCGGCCATTCTCATTCGTCAGCAATCAACCGCACCCGATGAGCCGCCCTCTACGCACGCTTCTCTGGTTGATCTTGCCGGTGCTGATCATCGCTGGACTGCTACGACTGCGTCTGGACGTTGAAGTGTTGAATCTTCTGCCGCCCGACGTTCCAGCCGTCCAGGGCCTGAAGATCTACCAGCAACAATTTGCCAACGCGCGCGAATTGATCCTGACGGTGCGCGGCACTGATCCGGAGCAAACTGAAGAGGCCACACGTTCGCTCGCGGAACGGCTTCGTTCCATAACGAACGATGTTTCCACCGTCACGTGGCAGCCGCCATGGCTGGAAAATCCGGCCCAGTCGGCCGAGTTTCTTGCGTATCTCTGGTTCAATCAACCTCCGGCCGTCTTCAATCAATTACTTACGCGTCTCGCCGAAACAAACCTGCCGACGCTGCTTTCCACCGCGCGCGAACAGCTCGCTTCTTCCATGTCGCCGGGAGACGTTGCCCAGCTCAGCTACGATCCTTTTGGACTGACACAACTGCCGAACGAATTGCGCAGTGCGGCACCGGGCTTTGCCTCCGGCAACGAGTTGTTCGCTTCCGCAGACGGAACGTTTCGAATCGTCTTCGTCAAAGCCACCTCCGACCTGAACAGCTATCGCGAATGCCACGACTGGCTCGCACGAATCAAACAGGCGGAACAGGACTGGCGCACCACTGAAAACATTCCAGCATCGATGGTCATCCATTACACCGGCCGTCCGGCATTCGTGTCCGAGATTGCAGGCGGCATGGAAAAGGACATGCGCGAGTCGGTGATTGGAACCGCCGTGATCATTTCCATTCTTTTCTGGCTCGCGCACCGACGTTTGAAGCCAATGCTCTGGCTGCTCGCTTTGCTTGCGGGTGTTCTGCTTAGCACACTGGCGTTCGGCGGGTTGATTTTTGGAACGATCAACGTCGTGAGCATGGGATTCGCGGCGATCCTTCTGGGCCTCGCCGTGGACTATGCCGTCGTTCATTATCAGGAGGCGCTCGCTCATCCGGGCCTCAGCATTCCCGAAATTCGCCGCGCCATTGCTCCCAGCATTTTCTGGGCGGCGACGACAACCGTCGCGGCATTTCTTGTCTTGAACCTCGGTGGTTTGCCCGGCCTGGCGCAATTGGGTTCCCTTGTGGCAATCGGCGTGGCGATGTCCGCAGTGGTAATGATCTTCGCCTACCTTCCACCGCTTTTTCCCAATCGACGCAAAGCAGGCTCGGGAACGTTTTCACGCAGCGATTCTTTGCCTGAAACCCAACCCTTAAAACACTGGCATCGTTTGACTGTATCTGGCGCAACGGCTGCGATGATCGCAGGTTTCGGAGCTTTTCTAAGCACAGGACTGCCGACAATGGATTCGACGTCCAACGCACTTCGTCCGCGAAACAGTTCCGCTTACGCAACGCTGGATGAAGTTAAGACGCAGCTTGGACAGAAAGAGGAACCGTTGTGGGTTCTCCTCGGTGGCCAATCCGAACTGGAAGTGGCACAGCGTCTCCAAACCATCAAACCGCTGCTGGAAAATGCCGTTTCAAATCAGACGGTTTCCGGAATGACCTTGCCGGACGCACTCTGGCCGCAGCCGGAACATCAGAACGCAAATCGTGAAACCGCGCGGACTCTTGTTGCCAAACGCACATTGCTTCGCGATGCCACGCTGGCGGAAGGATTCTCGGAAGTCGCGTTCGGGCTCGCTTCGGGAATGCTGGATACCTGGCAGCGAGCTGCTGCCACCTCGGACGTCTTCTGGCCCACGAACGACATGAGCCGTTGGGTTCTCGAAAAACTCACGGCTCGCAACGGAACCAATCTTTTCGCCGTCGGATTTCTCTATCCAGGCCAGAGCATCGACATGCAAACCAACGAACGTCTGGAACAACTCGGCGCTGCGGTCAATCGGAACGGTATCTGGCTCTCCGGCTGGCAATTGCTCGGCCACGAAATCCTGAAAAGCGTTCGCGCGAATCTTTGGAAGCTCGTGCTGCCGATGATCGCGCTGATCCTCGTGTCGTTGTGGGTTGCATTTAAACGGGTGCCCGAGGTTTTGTTGAGCCTTGCGATTCTTTCCCTCAGCGGACTTGGATTGCTGACAGTGATGCGCCTCGCGGACTGGTCGTGGAATCTTCTGAACCTCATGGCGCTGCCACTGATCCTTGGCACCGGGGTCGATTACAGCATCTTCATGCAACTGGCGCTGCGGCGACATCACGGCGACATCAAGCTGACGCATCGTTCGGTTGGGCGCGCGTTGTTCCTTTGCGGTGGCACCGCGATCGCCGGTTTCGGTTCGCTTGCGTTTTCTTCAAATGCCGGCATGGCAGGTCTCGGACAGGTTTGCGCCGTTGGAATCGCTTTCAACGTATTGATCTCGGTGCTGCTGCTCCCCGTCTGGTGGCGAAGCTTCGCGCAACAACAAACGGTTTCCGGCAAGGGAGAGAAACAGCCCGAACTTTCCGCGCCGTCCTCTCTCTACCGTGCCGAGTTCTGGCGCATGGGATTGTGGGTGGTGCGCCTCATTCCACGGTCGCTTTGCATTGCGGCGGGACGTTTCTTTGCTTCGATCTACTGGGTTGTGGCCAGGGAACGGCGCGAAGTCGTCATTGAAAACCTTCTGCCCGCACTGAATGGCGACCGCGCACTCGCCACGCGAAAGGCCAAGGCACTGTTCCGCGAATTTGCCACCAAGGTTGTTGATCTCTGGCAATACGAAACCGGAATGCCGGTCGAGCGGCTGCTTGGCGAGGCGAGCGGCTGGGAACATTACAAGGAAGCGCAGGCAACCGGGCGCGGCATCCTGCTGCTGACGCCGCATCTCGGCAACTGGGAATTCGGCGGCCCGTGGATGACTCGACAGGGAGTCACTCTGGTCGTGATCACGCATGCGGAACCTGGAAAGAAATTCACTGAACTGCGCCAGGCTTCACGTTCTCGCTGGAACATTGAAACCGTCGTGGTCGGCAACGATCCCTTCTCGTTCGTCGAAATCATCAAACGGCTGGAAGCTGGCGCAACTGTGGCACTCCTCGTGGATCGTCCGTCGCCACAAACCGCTGTGCAGGTGGAACTGTTCGGCCGGTCATTCGATGCTTCTGTCGCCGCGGCCGAACTCGCCCGCGCGTCCGGTTGCATCCTGCTGCCGGTTTATATTCCGCACAGCAACAAGGCGTATGCGGCCCACATTCTCCCACCAATTCCTTACGAACGAGCGGCCTTGCGCGATCGTGAGAACCGGCAGAAGCTGACGCAGCAAATCATGCGCACATTCGAACCTGCGATCCGAACACACATTGAACAGTGGTTCCAATTCATTCCGATCTGGCCCCCCCAAAAATGAAAGCACTTCGACTGCCCCTTTCTCTGGCGATTCTGTTCTTCGCAACATTCTGCAGCCAGGCTGCACAAACCAATTCGCTGCTGAACTCCTGGCTCGCGTCGCAAACCAATTTCCAGACCTGGTCCGCTGACTTCATTCAAACCCGAAATCTGAAGTCGCTGGCGAAACCACTCACAGCGTCCGGCCACATTTCCTTTGCCGCGCCAAACCGTTTTCATTGGGAGATCAAGGAGCCGTCGCCCACGATCGCGCTTCGCGCCGAATCGGAGCTCTGGGTCATCTACCCGAAATTGAAACGCGCCGAACGTTATCCTCTTTCCGGCAGCGCCGCCGGTCCCTGGCGCGACACCCTCGCCCTGCTGGAGGCCGGTTTTCCCCGATCTGAAGCAGACATCGAATCGAAGTTCAGAATCCAGTCGCAAACGCTCACAAACGATCTTTGCGAAGTGACATTGCAACCAAAGTCAGCTTCAGCCCGCCGCATGATGCCGCTCCTGCGGATTGCCTTTTCGACGAACGATTTTTCTCTTCGCGCAACAGAGCTTCAGTTCGCCGACGGCTCCACGATGCGCAATGACTTCACCAACGGCGTCTTCAATCCAACGCTTCCGGCCGATCTCTTCTCACCGCAGATTTCCGCCGACTTCACGATTACCGAACCCACTGGAGCGAATCGGCGATGAGTGATTTGTTCAATCAAGCGCTGGGGAATCTCCCACACGGACCTGAGTTCCGTTTTGTGGACAGGTTGATCTCGCTCGATCCCGGCAAAAGCGGAATCGGCGAATATCTTGTTCGTGGCGACGAACCGTTTCTCAAAGGACATTTTCCCGGCCAACCATTGTTTCCCGGGGTGCTTCTTGTCGAAGCCGCAGCCCAGCTTGCAGGCACGGTGGCGCAATGCGATCCAGCTATTCCGCCATTGCAGGGCCTGAAACTGACCGCGATGCGCGGCATCAAAATTCTCGGCTCTGCAAAGCCGGGCGAAACCCTTCGAATCGAAGCAAAGGTCATCGGCAGAATGGGCACCCTCATTCAGGCACAGGCAACCGTGAGCGTGAATGGAACGTCCGTCATGCAGGGTGAACTGACTCTGAGCGGGACTTGATCCGGGAACGCCCCGGGAATCCACTGGAACGAAATTCCGTAATGCAGGCAATTGGCGAAAACGCCCCGGCCGCGCATCCTTTCAGCATGTTTTTTCGACGTAAGATCAAACCGGCGCCAGCATGCGATGAGCCGTCATTGCAGGATTCGCAGCAGGGCACACCGGCGACTGACTCGCGCAAAATTCTCCTGGTGGACGATGATCCCGTGGTGCGGATGGCCCTCAGCTTCAAGCTGAAGGCATGCGGTTTCAATGTGATTGCCGCTTCAGATGTCTCCCAGGCACTGGCCGCGACAAGGAAGGAAAATCCCGATCTTGTCCTTTTGGACGTCAATTTCCCCGCCGAAATCGGCAGCATGGAATGGAATGGATTTTCACTCGCGCAATGGATTCGTCGAATGGATGAGACCCGCGAACTGCCTGTGATCGTGATGAGCGGAAGTGACAAACCCGACTACGCACGTCGCGCCACCGACTGCGGCGCCAATGCATTTCTTCGGAAGCCGCTCGATCAGGGAAGCCTGTTGAATTCAATCACCACGGCGCTGACCACCGGCAAGGAAACGAAATCCGCGCCACTCGCATCGAGGGAGCTGCAGGAACAATCCAAGGCGGAGTAAGCGTTCACCCGCTCGACATTATGGCTTCGCTCAATAGAGTGGGCTCATGCCGCCTCGTTTTTTCGACGCTCACAACCATCTTCAGGATGAGCGTCTCGCACCGCATCTGGACTCGATCCTTCAGCAGTTCGAAGGCGCGGGCATCGGAAAAATGGTTGTGAACGGGTCCTGCGAAGAGGACTGGCCGCAGGTGCTCGCGCTCGCGAAACGCATCCCGAATGTGATTCCTTCGTTCGGTTATCATCCGTGGTACATCCGCGAGCGCACGTCTGATTGGCTGAAAAATCTATCACGGTTTCTGGATGCGGCACCTTCAGCCATCGGCGAGATCGGCCTGGACAAATGGATTCGCGACCACGACATCGACGATCAGGAAAAAGTCTTTGCCGCGCAGCTGCGCCTGGCTGCAGAACGAAATCTTCCGGTCAGCATTCATTGCCTTCAGGCCTGGGGACGCTTGTTGGAAATCCTGAAACGAGAACCGCGACCTGAATGCGGTTTCGTACTTCACTCCTTTGGCGGTCCGCGGGAAATGATCGAAACCTTGACCGAACTAGGCGCGTATTTTTCATTGCCCGGCTACTTCGCCCACGAGCGAAAAGGGAAACAGTGTTCAATGACAATTATTCTTCACTCTCAGTGACAATTAAAAATCACTGTGCCT
>CALBZA010000039.1 GCA_937890005.1 uncultured Verrucomicrobia subdivision 3 bacterium
CCTTGCCCATGTAGATCTCGCTTCGGCCATTGTGATAATCCCAGCAGTTGTCCATGAAGTTGATCCCGCGATCGATCGCGCTTCGAATGAGGCGGATGCTTTCGGTCTCACCAGGAATCGCAACGTGAAAACCGCCGAGTCCGACGACGGAAACCTTCTCACCGGTCCGTCCGAGCGGCCGGCGGAGAATCTCGCCGGTCGATTCCGCCGCCCACAGGTCGGGCGCAAGCGTCGCGCCCACGCCGGCGACGACAGACAATTTTACGAAGTCACGCCGCGTCATTCCGCAGCCCGGCAGATCCGGATTGAAACTCATATTGCTTCCTTTCATCACAATCGATTTGGACGCTGAACAGCTATCGCAGAAAACGGCAAATTGCAAACTGCGGGATTGACCCGATGCGTCGCCGGAACCTGCGGCTGCTTTCGAGCCCGCCCTGCAAGAAAGTGTTCAGCGAATGGCGATTCGGAAAATGCCGGCGGCCAGCGGCGGCAGATTCAAATGAAAACTGGTTGGCTTGCAGACGATTTCCACAGGCACGTCCGCAGCCTGAAATTTGTCTGAAACCAAAATGGCAGCGCGATTCATTTCGACGTTCGGTGCCCACTCCATTTCGATCGGCCTTGTGTGCAGATTCACAGCAATCAGCCAGAACGAGGAAGCATCGATTCGCCATAGCAACAGAAGGGGACCATCACCGGGTCCAGATTGAAGCATCTGAAATTGTTTCGGGTCGGTGGGCAACCGCGTTGTTACTGCCAGCAAACGTTCATAGAAGTTCCGAATGGACGTCTGCACGGGCTCGACAGGACGACGCCCAAGCTGGACCGCCGATTTGAATTTCGCGCCTGAAAGCTGTCCGTCATGCAGCAGGCACATTCCCGGCAGACTCAGCAGAAGCACAGCCGTGGTGCGATGTTCCGGTTCGGCGAGAAGAGAAGCGATGCGTGGCTCGTCGTGGTTTTCCAGGAAATGCAGTGAGCGGGCCAGGAACCCCGGCTTTGCGTTCGAAAGTCTTCGCCCGATTGCCCCCACGTCACGACGTACGATTTCATCGTAAAGCTCCTTGTTGTAGGTGAAGTCGAATCCGAGCGTTTGCAGCCGTGCCTCCAAATTCCAATAAACTTCTCCGACAAACAGAAAATCCGGATGCCGCTCCTTCACGCCCCGAATCGCTTTGCTCCAAAATTCCTCTTCACCGGAAGCGATCGTCTTTCCCGCAGACGGCCAGTCGCTCCATGTCTTTGCGAAAACATCCTGCAACAGCAGCATCGCCATGTCGCAGCGAATGCCATCGCACCGCTCAGCAATGCGGAGCAGCTCGCCCAGCATCGCTTCCCGCGTTTCGATCAACCGGTAGTCCAGCTGTGCGGTGTCAGTCCACGGCGGGAAGTAAGGATCGCGGCCATGCGCAATCCAGCGAACTCCCATTTCCGTCGCTTGGGAAAATGCGCCTTCGCGCTCGGAATCGCTTTGAACAAAAAGCTGGGGCCGATTCTGAAGCCATGGATGATCCAAACCCAGATGATTGGGAACGAAGTCGAGGATGAGTCGGATGCCCATGCGGTTGAGGCGTTCCCGGAAAACGCGCAAACCGAGTTCTCCACCCAAAGCCTCGGGGACAGTCCACGATGCAATCGAGTAAGGCGATGCAACAATGTCATCAGCTGAAACTCGATGCTGATCCGAACCGTAGGTTTTTTGCAGATCACCGACGGCAAGTGCCGCGGCGCGACTCTTCGGTCCTGAAGTCCAAACGCCCATCAACCAGACATGCGTGAATCCAAGCCGTTGCCACTCGTGAAACTCGCTTTCGGGAACGGTTTCCAACGTCACCGGATGTCCGAGGCGATCGGTCAATTCACGCAACCAGCAGCGGGTGTTAATTTCGTAAAGGACAAATGACACGTGAATCGTGAGGCGTGAAGGCGTGAATTGTGAGGCTCAAGGCTCAAGGCTCGAGGCTCCAGGCTTCAGGCGAGAGGTGAAATTTGAAAATACCGGACACTGTCAGCCTAAAGCCCCACGCCTAAAGCCTCCCACTAACTATTCAACACCTTCAACGCCTTCTTCGCGTCGCTCACGCGCAGGATCAGCAAACCCTTCTTGGCATTGGGGGGCGTGGCGCAGTAGGCATATTCGATGTTCACTTTTCCGTCGGCAAGCTTGTGCGCGACGCGCGCCAGCGATCCAGGCCGGTTGTCGCCGTTCACCATCACGACGTCGTCCTCGATCACAAGCGTTCCGTGCGCTTCAAACAGATCAAGCGCCTTCCGGTAATCATCCACCACAAGCCGGATGACGCTGTGGTCCACGGTGTCGCTGGTCGAAATGGCGTAGATGTTGATCTTTGCCTCCGCGAGCGCATCAGCCAGACGCGCGAGGGTTCCGGGCCGGTTGTCGAGAAACAGGGCGAGTTGTTTTGTGATCTGCATAGGCGAGAACTTGGTTGGTTGGCGGCAATGGCAGGAAGCTATCACGCGTGCCGCCTTGCGCCAAACGCTTCTTCCCGCCAAATGCTGATGACAGGTTCAGACGTCGGAAAAATTCTGGCACCCGAACGCAACGATGTTTGGTTCGCTCCATGCCGACGCCATCTGACTCCCCACGACGCTGGACCGGTGCCGTCCTTCTCGCGATTTCGGCCGTGATGCTGTTGGTGGGCGAAACTCTGCTGCGGGAAAAGCTTCATCAATGGCGCTGGCTTACGTTGATCTATTGGAGCGTCTGCCTGATTTCCGTCCTGCTCGCCGTGATCGTTGCGCTACTGGACATGGCGATCATGCGACGACGACTCCGGGCGGAGCAACGCGGTCTTGTGGAGGAAACGGTGGGAAAGATTCTGCGCGAAATGCCACGAGACACCAACGGTGCAGAACCCGAAGGTTCGGACAACCTGAAGAGCAAAGATTGAAACGCGGCTTTGCGTATTGAATTTTGAGCCTGGCTCTGTTTCATTTGGCACCAGCTGAAAATGAGTTCTCCGGCCACCATTCCAGCCGCGGCACCGATCTCCTCCAGTGAGCAGGCAGCGTTGATCAAGCTCCTTGCCGATGATGACGCCGCGGTTTATGCCGCGATCCGACAAAAGGTGATTTCCTACGGACGCGACGCCATCTCGTGGTTGCGTCCGCATGCGTTGAGCAACGATCCCGTTCTGCGGCGTCATGCAACCGATATTCTCTCCCACTTCGCGCGGCAGGATGCGGACACGCAGTTTCTCTCCTTCTGCCTGAAGGCCGGTCAGGATTTCGACATTGAAACCGCCGCATGGCTTCTTGCCAAGACGACCTACCCGCAGATCAGCATCGAAGGTTACCAGGCGGTGCTCGATGAATACGCACGCGAAGCGGAGGAGCGGCTGTTGCTGGAACCGAGCACCGAGGAAAAACTCACTGCGTTGAACAGTTATCTCTTCAACGAACTCGGTTTCAACGGGAACGTCGCCAACTACTACGATCCGGAAAACAGCTATTTGAATCGCGTTCTCGATCGGCGCACCGGCAATCCGATCAATCTGACGCTCTTTTACATGTTGATCGCCCGACGCCTCGGACTGCCCGTCGTCGGCATCGGAATGCCCGGTCATTTCATCTGCCGTTACCAGACAAGTTCCGACGAACTCTACATCGATCCCTTCAACGGCGGCCAGCTGCTGAGCAAGGCGGATTGCGTTCAGTATTTGCAGCGTGGCAATTACAGCCTGAGCGAAGACTTCCTTTCGCCCGCAACTTCACGGCGCATGTTGATGCGCATCTGCAGCAACCTGCATCAGATCTACAGCGAGCACGGACGGGGCGCCGACGTGACGCGATTCCAGCATTATCTCGTCGCACTGGCGAAGTAAGCTTTCGCCCGAGGTTTCGCAATCAAGCGGTGTGAACGTCGCGCTCCAACTCCGAATTTGTTCCTCTCAATCCGGCAAGGCCCGCCATTGCCAGCGCGCGATGTAGGGATCGATTCGAACCAGAAGAAAGTAAGCCCACCGCTGCTTCAAGCGACGCCACACCGTTCGCGAAGCCCGCCACGATTCGCGCGTGATCGGGTTGCTGTTCTGCAAATTTTTCCCAAAGACCTCCCGCGCCTGTTCGGAAATAGCTTCATTCTGGAAACGAATCATCAGCTCGTAGTTGATCTGAAGACTGCGCGGATCAAGGTTCGACGAACCGATGTAAACGGTGTCATCCACGATAACCAACTTCGCATGCAGAATCTGCGGCTGATATTCGTAGATCTCCACGCCGGCGTTTAAGAAGCGCCGATACAAACTCTGCGCGGCCAGTTGTGACAGGAGGACGTCCGATTTCCCCGGCAGAATCAATTGAACCCGCCCGCCACGCCGCACCACGCTCGTCAACGCCCGCCGCAGCCGCCATGTCGGAAGGAAATACGCCATCATGATCTTCACATCACGCGCGCGGGAGATGTCCTTCAACAGAGAGCGCCGGATCGGGCTGTGTCCGCGACCGGGTCCGCTCAGAAGAATTTGTTCGCCCGGGCCGGCGAGTGAACGTTTGGCGTCGAACCGCCGCAGCCGCATGAAGCGTTTGTGCCGGAATTCAGCGCGCTGGAACATGGCATCGAACGATTGCGCGAGCTGGAGCACCAGCGGCCCGACGATTTTCAAGCCGACATCACACCAACCGCACTTCACCCCGTCACCTTCGTATTCGGAAGCGATGTTGAATCCGCCGACAAACGCCACATGATCGTCACAAACCAGAAGTTTGCGATGATTCCGGATCGACATCCGGTTCAGAGTCACCGGATTGAAAACCCGCACATCGCCGCCCGCTGCCCGGAGCGAATCGAAATACGCCGCAGGAAGCGTCACGGAACCAAGCCCATCGATCAGCACCTGCACGACGACACCACGTTCACAGGCGCGGATCATTGCGGTGAGGAAACGTTCCGCGAGGGGGCCTGCGGAATAGGTGTACGTTTCGAGCCGGACGGATCGTTGCGCCGCGTCGATTGCCTCCAGCATGCTCGGGAACACTTCGTCGCCCGTGCAGAGCCAATTGCAAGAGGTGCCTTCCTGGACAGCAGACATGTGGGTCCAGATTAGGGACCGATTCCCGGGATTTCAATTACGGCAAATCCCCCGCTCTGGGAGGGAAGGACGGAACAATTCAGGGAAACAGATTTTTCATTAACACCGTGCTTTAGTGCGGTGCAGCACGACGGAACTGAAAGAGCCGTTTTCAACGGCTTACAGCAAGGATGGAATCTCTGCAAAACGGGCAGACCGTGATAATCCGATTCCACACGTGCTCTGGTGAAGCAAAGCCGGGACGGACCGCTTGACGCCCCATGGGCCGCAACCTACCTTCGCTCCATCACAGGGGAGCCGACCATTCGACTGCGCGTCGTGCGACGACAGTCAAGGCTGAGAGGGCAGCGCGGGAGCGTTGCCGACCCTTGAACCTGATCCAGGTAATGCTGGCGTAGGAAGGCACTGGCGTGCCAGCCACCATTGGCCCTTCAAAAGCTTTCCGGATCAACCTGCGGCTGGTTTGCCATCAACCATCCGCTTCAGCTATCAACAATTTATGATCGCGAACAAAGAAAACTTCGATCCGCACAGCAGCGAACAACTGCCCAACAGCAAACGCATTTATGTGCAGGGCACCATCCATCCGGACGTCCGCGTCCCGATGCGCGAAATCGAAGTCTCGCCCACGAAATCCTACACCGGCACGATCACGCCAAACGCTCCGGTGCGCGTTTACGATTGCAGCGGGCCGTGGGGTGATCCTGAATTCCGCGGCAAAGTGGAGGAAGGTCTTCCAGCCCTGCGCCGCGACTGGATTTTGAAACGCGGCGACGTCGAGGAATACGAAGGCCGCCCGGTTCAGCCGATCGACGACGGTTATCTTTCCGAACAGCACCGAACACTTTCAAAAGCCAAGCGCCAGGACGAAACCAACTTTCGCCTGGAAGGCCTGACGGCGCCGCGCCGCAAACCGCTTCGCGCGAAGCCCGGCAAAGTCGTCACGCAACTGCAATATGCCCGCGCCGGCATCATCACGCCGGAAATGGAATTCATCGCCATCCGCGAAAACATGCGGATTGGCGATTGGCGATTGACGATTGGCGATTTGAAGAACGACATCGTCCGCAACGATCTGCTCAAGCAGCACGAGGGTTCTTCACAATCCGTGATCCGCGATCCGCAATCCGCATTCACTCCCAGCATCTTCAGGAGCTTCCCGCAATGCATTCCTGCCGAAATCACTCCCGAATTCGTCCGCCAGGAAGTCGCCGCCGGTCGCGCCATCATTCCGGCGAACATCAATCATCCCGAGCTCGAGCCGATGATTATCGGTCGCAACTTCCTCGTGAAAATCAACGCCAACATCGGCAACAGCGCCGTCGCGTCGAGCATCGAGGAGGAAGTCGAGAAAATGCGTTGGGCCACCAAGTGGGGCGCGGACACCGTCATGGATTTGTCCACCGGCAAAAACATTCACGCCACCCGCGAATGGATTTTGCGCAACTCGCCCGTGCCGATTGGGACAGTTCCCATTTATCAGGCGCTCGAAAAAGTCGGCGGCAAAGCCGAAGACCTCACGTGGGAAATTTTCCGCGACACGCTCATCGAACAGGCTGAGCAAGGCGTGGATTACTTCACCATTCACGCGGGTGTGCTGTTGCGCTTCGTGCCGCTCACTGCGAATCGCATGACGGGTATTGTTTCACGCGGCGGCAGCATCATGGCCAAGTGGTGTCTCGCGCATCACAAAGAAAATTTCCTCTACACGCATTGGGACGACATCTGCGACATCATGGCCGCGTATGACGTTTCGTTCAGCATCGGGGATGGATTGCGCCCCGGCTCGATCGCCGACGCCAACGATCAAGCGCAATTCGGCGAACTTCAGGTGCAGGGTGAACTCACCCGCCGCGCCTGGGCCAAAGGCGTGCAAGTCATGAACGAAGGTCCCGGCCACGTGCCGATGCACATGATCGAGGAAAATATGGCAAAGCAACTCGAGTGGTGCGGCGAAGCGCCTTTCTACACGCTCGGGCCGCTCACGACCGACATTGCGCCCGGCTACGACCACATCACCAGCGGTATCGGCGCGGCGATGATCGGTTGGTATGGCTGCGCGATGCTCTGCTACGTCACGCCCAAGGAACACCTCGGCCTGCCGAACAAGAAAGACGTGAAAGACGGCGTCATCGCCTACAAGATCGCCGCCCACGCCGCTGATTTGGCGAAAGGCCATCCCGGTGCGCAATACCGCGACAACGCCTTGAGCAAAGCGCGCTTTGAGTTCCGTTGGGAAGATCAATTCAACCTCAGCCTTGACCCCGTCACCGCCCGCGAATTCCACGACGCCACCCTCCCACAGGAAGGCGCAAAGACCGCGCACTTCTGCTCCATGTGCGGCCCACACTTTTGCTCGATGAAGATCACCGAAGACGTCCGCAAATACGCCGCCGAGCAAGGC
>CALBZA010000040.1 GCA_937890005.1 uncultured Verrucomicrobia subdivision 3 bacterium
ACACTTTATTCTTCAACAATTCCTCCCTTTTCTCACCCACTTTTAATCACACCCTCTCGCGGCCGCCACAGCAAAAAAGAAAGGCTCTTCCGATGAAGGAAGAGCCTTGCGAGGAACACTGCGTCACGGAAGGCTGACTCGATAAAACCGTTGCGGATAATTGGTCGCCTGAAGGTCAATGAAGACGAACGGATCGGTGCCAAACGAACTGTTCGTCAGCAGAATCCAATCGGCTCCCGATGAAAGATTCGTGCAGCCCCAGACGCTGAAACCTTGTCCGGCCGTGCCGCTGAATGAGAACTGAAAATTACGATCGCCCAGCCGAACCAGGTCCGTGATCGCCGGTTGTTGAACACCATTTTCGGAAACCACGGCCAGCACGCCGAGTGCAAGGGCGTTCGTGTTCCAGATCAATCCTTCGCCGGGTGTTTCGGGAATGATGCTGCTGAACTTCCCGGAATACGCACCGGCGCTGAACAGCTGAAAGCTTTGGCCGGCGCTGAGCGTGCCGGTGATGTTGAGCTGAAGCGTTCCATCAAACTCCACACTGCTCAGTCCGTCCACCCGATCGCTCGTGCTGTCAGTGGCATCGATGTCGATCAACGTTTTGCTGCCTGCTGCGAGTGTGAGGCTGTTGTTGATGCTCAATGTGCCAATGGATGTTCCCGGTGAGAGCATGCCGCCGGACTGGACCTGAACTGCACCATGAACAATTCCAGTTCCTCCAAGTGTCGCTCCGCTGGAAACAGTCACGGTGTTGGTCCCGAGTTCGCCGTTTACAAGCAGTGTTCCACTGGCGATCAGCGTGGTTCCGGAATAGGTGTTCGCGGCATTGAAGATTGTGACGCCGCCGGTTCCAGATGCGATCGATTTGCGAACGCTTCCCGAACCGGTGATCGCTGCGTTGAACGTTTGAGTGGTTCCGTTTGTGTTAAACAGATTCAACCGGGTCTGTCCGGTCGAACCGCTGTCGATCACGATCGGACGATCGATTGTCACGGCGCCGGAAAATCTCGGTTCAAACGAATCGGTTGCGGCGTCCGCGCCGTCGTTTCGGAAAGTAAGAGTTCCCGCTGAACCGGTGATTGAACTGCTGGTGAAATTCAATTCCACCGTGCCGGCGCTGCTGCTCGTTGTGATGGCGCTGTCGGCAGTGATATGAATGGGATTCGAAACGGGCGCGGTGGACGGGGATCGGTTCGCCGTTGTGTTCAAAGTGCCGCCGGCAAGGATGAGCGTTCCGGACCCGTTACCGAGCGTGGAGGAACTGCTGATGTTGATCGTGCCGTTGCTGATGGTGGTGTCACCGGAGTAAGTGTTCGCGCCGGTCAGTGCCACGGTTCCGGGACCGGTCTTTGTGACCGAGCCGCTGCCGCTGATCACTCCCGAGATGGTGAGCGTGGAACCTGAACCGCGATTGAAGACCAACTCGCCGTGATTGGTGATCAGAATTCCTGAACCGCCGGGTGTTCCTGTGGTGCCGCCGTTTCCGATCTGCAGCGTGCCGGCCTCGATCAAAACGCTTCCTGTGAACGAATTGTTCGCGCTCAAGATTGCTTTGCCTGCGGTCGTTTTGATCAGGCTTTTGCCTGCGCCGGCCAGGACGGAATACGCTTTGCCGCTGCGGATGTCGAAGCCCGACGTTGTCTGAAGGGAAGGGGAGCCGCTGTTGTTTGTCAGCACGCCGCCATCGAGCACCAGCGTGTGAATCGTATCGGAACGATTGTTCAGGTTCAGCATTCCGCCTTCATGAATCGTAACGGTGCTTGAGTCAGCGATCTGATCATTGGCGCTCGTGTAGGCAACGATGGCGTCGGAATGGATTTCGAGATCTCCGGAAATCGCATTGGTTCCAGCCGGTTTGTTCAGATACACGATTCCGTTGCTGACAACCGCCGTTCCGCTGAACGTGTTTGGTGGGGTTCCCTGCAATGTCAGCCAGCCGCTGCCGAGTTTTACGAAACCTTGTGTGCCGGCCAACGAAACTCGATTCGTCACGCCATTGTTGCTGACGGTGATTGTTGGCAGATCGCTCGATGTCGCGACTGTGAGAATGGAATCGCCGGATGCATTTGTGTTCAAAGTCCAATTCTGAGCTCCGAGAAGATCGCCGAATTTCAAATGCCCGAGCGTTCGATTTGAATCGAGCGTGACGATGCGATGGCCGGAAATATCTATCGTGCTGAAGTCTGCGATGGCGTCGATTCCATCCGCAGGCGTCCCGCCAAGCCAGTTGAGAGCATCGCTCCAATCGCCATTCGAATCGGCAATCCAGGTTTGCGCGGTTCCGCTGGAGAGAAATGAGGCCAGGGCAAGACCGAACGCGGTTGATTTGAAGACAGACGTTTTGTTCATAGGTTCACCTTCCATTAATCCACTAGTGACCAGTTGTTGTTGTGAAATGAGGCATCCTTGGCTGATACAACGCACCCTTTGGGGGAAACCACGCGTTGGGATCAGCTGCCTCGAACGGCGGGAATCCTTACGATCCGCCTGAAGTGCGTCAAGGGTTGTTTTGAAGACCTGCAAGTCATGGTCGCCTTCCTCGTTCGCGTTGGACGTGTTTGGAAAGCTGTTAAAACAGCTGAACTTCGAAAAGATCGTGCGTCACCGCGCCGAAGCGCGGTGCTAATGAGATTTAACGGAGTTAATGGCACAGCATCGCAACCTTGACGTCGCCGTGCGCACTTAACAGGCTCTGTCCATGCGCATCCATTTCTTTGGCGCCACAAGGACCACCACTGGCTCAATGTATTTGATCGAGGTGAACGGCAAACGTCTCCTGCTGGAGTGCGGACTCTTTCAGGGACACCGCGAGGAATCGATCGAGCGAAACCGAAAATTTCCCTTTGATCCGAAAACGATCGACGCCGCCATTCTCAGCCACGCGCACATCGATCATTGCGGCAATCTTCCGAATCTTTGCATCCAGGGTTTCGAAGGGAACATCTACTGCACGTTTGCGACGCGCGATCTTGCCAGCGTGATGCTGGAGGATTCAGCCCAGATTCAACAGGCGGACGCTGCGTTCGTGTCGAAGAAACGCGCGAAGAAAGGTTTGCCCCCGGTGGAACCGCTCTACACCGCAACGGACGCGGAAAAAGCGGTTCGCCAGTTTGTCGCCATCAATTATGACCGCCCCTTTCCCGTGATGGAGGGTGTGACCGTCACGTTTCGCGATGCCGGCCACATTCTCGGATCAGCTCAGGTGGTTCTCGATGTTCAGGAAGGTGGAAGAAAATTCCGTTATCTATTCAGCGGTGACATTGGACGTGGTGCGGATGACATCCTGCGCGATCCGCAGCCGGTGGAGAATGTCGATTTCCTTCAGATCGAAAGCACCTATGGCGGTCGCGTGCATTCACCGAAAATCAACGCCGGTGCTGAAGTGGAACGGCTGGTCTGCGACACCGTTGCGCGTGGCGGCAAGATCATCATTCCGTCCTTCTCTGTGGGCCGCACACAACAGATCGTTTATACGCTGCATCAACTCGCTGACGCTGGAAAACTGCCGCAGATTCCGATGTTCGTGGACAGTCCGCTGAGCGTGAATGCGACGGAGATTTTCCGGCTCCATCCCGAATGCTTCAACGAAACGATCTACCAGTTCCTGCGCGAGAAGCAGAATCCATTCGGCATGGAGAATCTCACTTATATTCGCGAGTCGTCGGCGTCGATGAAGCTGAATGATCTGAAAGGGCCGGCATTGATCATCAGCGCGTCGGGCATGGCCGAAGCGGGGCGCATCCGGCATCACCTGAAGAACAACATCGGCGATTCGAGAAATCTGATTCTGTTCGTCGGTTACTGCGCGGAACACACATTGGGCGCCCAGATTCTTGCCGGGAAAAGTCCGGTGAACATTTTCGCCGAGCCTTATGAAGTGCGGGCGCAGGTGGCATCGATCGATTCCTTTTCAGGTCACGCCGACAAAAACGAACTGCGCGCGTATGTCGAAAAGCTGACCGGAAACATCAAAAAAATCGCCGTCATTCATGGCGAGGAATCCCAGGCGCTCGCCTTTGCCGAAACGCTGCGCGTAATGAAACCGAAAGCGCAGGTGATCGTGCCGGAGTATCGGCAGATCATGGAGGTTTAAAGCCTGGCGCGAACTGTTCCGGTGCCGCCCTGGGTGAATGAACGAGCGGATTCCTTTTCAATCACGATAATTGATGAACTGAACCGGCACTGGAAAATCTTTCGCTTTCACTGCGCCTATCACCGCCTGAAGTTCGTCGCGGCTTTTTCCAGACACGCGAATTTTGTCGCCTTCAATCTGCGTGGTGACTTTGAACTTTCCGTCGCGGATGAAGCTTGTGATCTGCTTGGCAACCGCGGTTTCAATGCCCTGCTTGATTTTCAGGCTCTGGCGCGCGTGGCCCAGCGGTGAGATGTCCGGGTCGGCCTGTTCGACGCTTTTGAGGCTGATGCCGCGTTTGGCGAGTTTGCCGATGACGATTTCGTTCAGCGTCTTCACCTTGAAACTGTCTTCCGCGCTGAGCTTGATTTCACTCTTCTCCAGCACGATCTCGGCTTTGCTGCCTTTGAAATCGAAGCGGTTGACCAGTTCCTTCTTTGCCTGGTTCACTGCATTCTCGATCTCCATCGAGTTCACCTGCGAAACAATGTCAAACGATGCCATGCCGCGAAGGCTAAAAGGCGATGCCGGAATTCTCAAGGACGCTGTTCAGCATTAAAAAAGGCGGCGCTCTTTTCAGAACGCCGCCCGGTTCAAACCGCAAAGAGACTTATTCCAATGCGAGCACGACCACTGATTTGGCGGGCAGCGTTGTTGAGAAACCGGAATCGGTTGTCTTGAAAGCATTGAACGCCGCCGGCTTCACCACGTCCGGATTATCGAAGGTGTTGTGCGAGTTGATTGCCGGCGCGGTGAGAACCCGGCCTGAAATCTTCTGAACCTTCAAGCCTGCCAGTTCGCACGCGATTTCAGCGGGTTCGGTCGCGCTGAGATTACAGAGTGTCACGTGGACTTTTCCGTCCTTGCTCCGCGATGCCGAGGCGTTCACCTGCGGGATCTCGTGGTTTCCAGACTTGTAGTTCTGCGTCTTGAGATCGATCGGCAGGAGCGTTGCATCGTGATGCACGGTGTACATCTCAAACACATGATAGGTCGGCGTAAGGACCATCTTTTCCTTGTCGGTGAGGATCATCGACTGCAGCACGTTCACGGTTTGAGCGATGTTCGCCATTTTCACGCGATCGCAGTGCTGGTTGAAGATGTTGAGCGTGATGCCGGCGACCAGCGCGTCGCGCAGCGAATTTTGCTGATATAGGAAGCCGGGGTTGGTTCCCGGTTCCACGTCATACCAGGTGCCCCATTCGTCCACGATCATGCCGATGCGCTTCTGCGGATCGTATTTGTCCATGATTTTGCCGTGGCTGCGGACGAGATCGTCCATCTCGAGTGATTTGCGGAGCGTGGTGTGCCATTCCGCTTCGTCGAACTGCGTGGCGGAACCTTTCTGACGCCATGAACGCGGGACGGTGTAGTAGTGCAGCGAAAGTCCCTGCATGCGGCGTCCGACGTTCCGCATCACCACTTCGGTCCAGTTAGTGTCGCCGGCATTCGCTCCGCAAGCAAAGCGGGCGATCGGATTGTCGCGGTCGTAGTTTTTCACGAACGTGTTGTAGCGGCGATAGAGGTCAGAGTAGTAATCCGGCGTCATGTTGCCGCCGCAACCCCAGCTTTCGTTGCCGACGCCGAAGAAGGCGACCTTCCATGGCTTCTCGCGTCCGTTCTGGCGGCGGAGATTGGCCATCGGGGAATCGGCGCTGGAGGTCAGATACTCGACCCATTCCATCATTTCCTGGACTGTGCCGCTGCCGACATTGCCGCAGATGTAAGCGTCGGTTCCGAGCTGCTCGCAGAGATCCATGAATTCGTGCGTGCCGAAGTGATTGTTTTCCACCACGCCACCCCAGTGGGTGTTGATCATCGCCGGACGTTTCTCGCGCGGTCCAATGCCATCCTTCCAATGATACTCGTCAGCGAAACATCCGCCCGGCCAGCGAAGCACTGGAATTTTGATCGCCTTCAATGCAGCGACGACATCGTTGCGAATGCCGCGCGTGTTCGGAATGGGACTGTCCGGTCCGACCCAGATGCCTTCATAAATGCAGCGTCCGAGATGTTCGGCGAAGTGGCCGTAGATGTTCTTGTTGATGACATTCGTTCCTTGATCGGCATGGATTACGAGGCGAGTGCCGGTGCTGTCGGCTCCGGTGCTGACGGGCTCAGTCGCCGCCGCGGAAACCTTGCTGGCGCAACCCGTGGCCAGAAGAAGCGAGGGAATCAATGAAAGGATGGTTCTGAGTTTCATGATTGCGGAATTCAACACAATGGGATGGGGCGCACAATCACCAAGTTATGCAAATTTGTGACTGCCGGTACACGAACAAGCCTGACAGGCGATCTCTGCAAAAGCCGGTTGAACCAGCGGAGCGCGGAGCATTGCTCCGCAAGTTTCGTCAGATTGTCGCGCAGCTCCGAGCAGTTTGAGCGTGTGCGCGGATTTGACGGCAGCCGTAACGCGGCTCACTGTTACAAAAATTGGAAAATGATTTTGTACACAAAGCTGGCGGGAACTGATATGTAACCGGGCGGATGGACGGTAGGGGTATTGCCTTATGGCACTGTCGCAGGTGGTGAAACACGTTTTTCGCATGGAACTCAAAGACATTGTGGGACAATTCGCCGGCCGGACGCTTCCGGTCAAAGGCTTCAGCCGCAAACGTTCTCTTCTCCGCCGTTCAAGACGCCATAAAGCGCGACGCGCACCGACCATTTCCGTCATCATCCCCGCGCATAACGAGGAGCGTTATCTGCGAAAGACGCTGCTCGCATTGCGCCGACAGAGTTTCAGGAAATTTGAAGTCATTGTTGTCGCCAATGGCTGCACGGACCGGACGGAGGATGTGGCGAGGGAATTGTGCGACCGGCTTGTGGTGCTTTCACAGAAATGTCTTGGCGTGGCGCGGAATCTCGGTGCGCGCATGGCGAAGGGGGACATTCTGGTTTTTCTCGATGCCGACACGCTTCTCGACCGGCACGCGCTGCGCACGATTTCAGAACGGTTCACCCGACGGCACGCAGCCGGAACGGTGATTGGAAAACCGGATTCGTCGCGTTTCGCCTACCGCGTGATTTACGGCGTGAAGAACCTGATCCATCGGACCTCGCTGCATCATGGCAGCTCGGGCGTGATTCTTTGCTGGCGGGAACACTTCATGAAGCTCGGTGGCTTCAAGGAAAACCTGGAGGTTCGCGAGAACAGTGAACTGATGAAACGGCTGGAACGTTTCGGACGTTACACCTGCATTCGAAAGGCCACGGCAGTCACTTCCATGCGCCGCTACGATCAGCGTGGAGTCGGGCGCATGTGCTGGATGTGGACGCGGCTGTGGTTCGAATCGTTCTTCCGCGATCTTGGCGACCGGAAATACGAGACGATCCGCTGATCGTTCGTTCAGGCGGCGAACGCGTTGTTCGCCTTCACCAGCTGCGCCGGCGCTTTTGCATCCAGGCAAAAAGTCTGACCGACTTCCTGCCAGCCGATGCGGTCGGCACTGATGGCTTCATTCAAACGTTCAAGCGGTTCCACCGTTCCTTCGCGACCGAATGGGAACGTGTTGAAATGCATCGGGAGAAAACGATCGGCTCCAGCCTGATCCGCCATCTTCACCGCCTGCTCCGGAGAGCAATGCGCGAAAATCCACGGGTCGTAAGCGCCGATCGGCATGATGGCAACTTCGAACGGTCCTTTGCTGCGAAGCTTCGAAAACGAATCGCTCCATGCGGTGTCGCCGCCGAACAGAATCTTCTTTCCGCCGCGGGACAAAATGTAACCGCTGTAACCGCGTTCCCGATCGTATTTCCAGCGCCGTCCCCAGTGATTCACTTCGAAGGCTTCCACTTCCACATCGCCGCTGATTGTCTTCACGACGGCGCTCTCTCCCCAGCGAAGTTCTGTCGGTCGTTTGAACTTCATGTCGCTCAACAGATCGGCGGTTGAATGGCCGGTGACGGCTTTCGTCGTCGCCGGGAGAAGTCGCAACGTCGCCGGATCGAGATGATCCATGTGCGCGTGGGAAATCAAAACGAGGTCGATGTGCGGCAGTTGCTTTGGCGTCAGCGCAGGTTGAATCAGGCGCTTCGGTCCGATGGTGCCAAACGGAGTGTCGGCGCCGATGCGGTTGAACAGGACAGGATCGGTCAGGATCGTCACGCCGTAAAAGTTGATCAGCACGCTCGCATGGCCGAGCCACGCGGCGGTGATGGTGTTCGGATCCCACAACTCAGGTTGAGGCCTGTCCGATGGATTCAGGAGCGATCTCTGCGTTTCGGCGATGAAGCCGCGGAGCAATCGGGCTGGAAGAATGTCGGACGCACCAGCCCAGACGCCACAGAGGCTGAGAGAACTGAGGGTGAGAAAACGGCGACGGGAAAAATCTCTGCTGTTCAACTGTATCCTGCGTTTAACGGTTCAAAATTGTGGGTAGTTTACCCCATGCGAAAGGCTGTGCAAGAGGCGCATCGCAGAATGTTCCGAAAATTTCTGTTTCTCCTCGGAAAATCGAACTGCCTCCAATTGAGACAATTCCAAAAAGAAGCCGTTTGATCATCGCGAGCGTTCGAACTCCACGTTCTCGTCGCAACGCCTGAGAAATCTTCGCGGAACCGGGCTACGCCCTAAGTAGTAGCGGAAACGAGGGTGCGCAAACTCCCGCTGCGACCGAGGACGTATTCTACACTTTGCGCGTCGATGATAGAACAGGCTCACACAACGGAACTGAACCAAACAAAAAAATATGAATACCCAAAAACAACTCGTCGAAGCTCCCACATCGGATTCTTCCACCACTTACGAAACCCTGGCCTATCTCGATGCCTACGACGCGGTGCTGAACTGCGATTACGCGTTCGTGGCCTACAAGGAAACCAGCCGCGATTCCGGCGAATGGCGCGTGCGCATTCGTTCGTCGCAAACCGCGGGTGCGGTGTTCGAGCCGGCAATGATGCAGTCGAACGCCCGCTCAACCGGTGCCCAGGGCAAGCCTTGGTTCCAATGGGGCTACAGCTTCGATCCCAGCCCCAGCGATCCGCGCAACATTCAGTTTCGCGTTCACGTGAAGAACGGCCAACCGTCCGAAATTGAAATGCTCGTGCAGCTTCGGAAATTCGACGGCACGGCGGACGAAGCAAAGTCGGTGAAGTTTCCCTGGCCGGCCTGAAACGGCTGCAATGCGAAATCGCATTCGCTTGAATCATCATGAAACGCCTCCTTCTGACACTGACCGTCGCGGCGATGCTGACCGGATGCCGGACGCCGCAGAGCTGGGTTCGGACAGAAGTTTATTTCGGACTCAGCAAACCGGATGGTTCGCTGGTCAGTGCCAAGGAATGGCAGGCGTTTCTCGATGAAACAGTGACACCAAGATTTCCCGCCGGTTTGAGCGTGATCGACGGCCGGGGACAATGGCGCGATCGCAGTGGAGAAATCGATCGCGAGCCAGCCAAGGTGCTGATCGTTGTGCATCCGGCTGGCGCGGCGACCGAAAGGGAAATCGACATGATTCGGAAGCAGTATTGCAGCGCTTCTCGCAAGAGGCGGTGATGAAAGTGACAACCAAGGTTCGTGTGAAGTTTTAGGAGTGTTATGAAAAAAATCGACCTGCAGACCAAAACGTTTCCGGCGCGTGTAGCCGAACTCGGATTTACCACTGATGTTCCGGCCGATTGGATCGTCCACGAGCTGCCAAATGAAATCCCGAACTTTTCCGATCCAACCGCGTTCGTGCCGCTCGCGGTGGTCACCGCACCGCATGCCGCCATCATACTCGCGTTCGCGGCGCGTCCGGCCTATGACGACGGCACGCTTCACGAGTGGGCCTGGTATCATCTCAACCACAACAAAATGCAGGCCCGCGCCGCGGCGCAGGATCAGATTGGTGACATCCCGGCGTTTGTCGGCGAGGCGATCCAGCAATCGGACATGGGGCCGATGCTCGTCCGATTTGCGTTCATTGAAGATGGAAACCGGCTGGTTAATCTGACTCTCACCGCGCCGGAAATGCTGGCGGACGCTGTGCAGGAAGTCTGGTTCGCCGTGCTCCGATCGTTTCGGCTGGAAACTCCGAAAGGTTCGCGCTTCAGCAAAGCGGGACAGCCGGAGCCGGTGGCGGAAACGAGCGTGCCGGTTGAATCGGTGAAGCCCTCCGAAACTCAGCCCGCTCAAACCAAAGCGAGCGGTTTCGCCGCTCACGCCCTTGCGAACGACGCTGCGTCAATCGATCCGGAACATCCAACAAACGCGAACCTTCGCAATCGGGGCATCGGGTTCGTTCCGAATGTCGCGGCGATTCACAACGAGGAAAAGCGCGCGACACTCGCTGCTGCGGCCATTGAAGCGTTCTTCGATGTTCCCTTGGGATGGCATGTGACCGACGACGGCAAACGGACGTTGATCTTCGAACCATCCGGTCAGGTGCAGATCAATCTCAATGTCATCCCGACCGAAGGCGGAAGCCGTTCTGATGTGCTCGACGCCATCCAGGCTGAAACGGAGCAAAGCTATCCGCATCCGGAGTTCATGCGGCTCAACCAGGGCAACATCGAAGCGCTCGGCGTGAGAAACATCCACGACGGCGACCAGCCGCTGGAGCAGTATCATCTCCTCGTTCCGTGGCACAACGATCGTTGTTATTTGCGCGCCCGGGTGACTTCGACGCCGGAACGTGCGGCCGATGCCTGCAATCTGGCCGAGTTGATCTTGAACAGCGTCTCTTTCGGCGGCACACCCGCGCATTCGCATCTGCCGAGTGAAGCGCATTCAGCTGCCTGAGCTTCGATCGCACGCTCTGAATCCTGTTCTCCTGACGTTCTCAAATGAACCGTTGGACCACTTATCTCGCGGGGCCCGAAACCGTGCTCGCGATCATCACAATGCTGATCTTCGGCATCTGCGCGCGCCACAATTCCGGGGAGGGCAGGGATGTGGAGCTGATGGAGAAGCTGGTGACGGGACTGGCGTTTTGGGTGGTGCCGTTGGTTTTTGCCACCGTCTTCGTTCCTGGTTCAAAGAACTGGTGGTGGCTGGGACGCGCGGTGATGTTCACATCGGTCATGCTGCTCGTGATGGCTGGAAAGTTGATCAGCGGATTCGGCACCGGCTCCAAAGGACAGGACGCCGGGTTCATCATGGTGATGGTTTTTGGAGTGTTCATGGTGGCGGTCTGCTCCGCGATCGCGGGTGCGATGATTCTGTCCGAAACGAAACCGGCATTTGGATCGTGGTTCTCGAATCATAAATTCGTCGGATCGCTGCTGGTGCTCGTTGCGATGGTTCCAATCGGATTTCTGCTGGGAATTATCCAGTCGGTTGGCGTCGGTATATTTTTGAGCGCCTGGTCTGCCTTCAAACGTTGAATCTCATGTCACAACTGCTTCGCAACAGTCCGGGTCTCCTCGCTTGGGTGGGGATCTTTGTCATCGCCACGTTCGTCTTCGGCATCATCGGAATCATGATGAGCCGCTCGGGAACATCCTTGCGTCCCATCTATTGGATGGCGGGATTTCTTCTGCTGGTCGGCGCGCCGCAGTTCCTGGCACACCTTGCCTTTGCCATCGCGGCTGTGAAACGCGATGCACCGCGCGTGGCTGCAATGGAGCAATTGTTCAAATCGGACAACCTGGAAGCGCGACGGGATGCGGCAAAACTGTTGTTCGGACCGGACGCACATGCCGACCTTGTGGCCGACGCGCGACGTTTTTTCAGTCAGTCTATGGCCGATGCGGAGGCCGGGCAGTTCGCGAGTCTGCCGACCGGTGAAACCGTTCTGCTGGCGAAGTTCAAAGGTTACACCGGTGCGGAAAAGGCGTGGGTGCAGTATCTGCGCGAAACGGGTTTGAACCAGTTGGGGGGCAAGGGCGATTCCCAACGCGGTTTTGCTGTGACGCGTCCCGTTGGCGATCGCGCGTATGCGTTGCACATGGGCAACATGTTGGGTGTCTGGACTGGTCCGAATGACGCCGCGATCCGGCAGCGAATGCTCGCTGGCGGATTCAAAATACCGTCGCGCGCGCCGTTGGACGGAGCCGGAGCCATCGCTCAAAACGGTGCCAAATCCAGTCGATCTGGCACGAGTCCGGTTCGCATGGCTGCGATTGCCGGCGGCGTTGCGATCTATCTGCTTCTCGTGGTTGCCTACTTTTTCAAGGGAGCGGCCTGGGCTTCGGGTGCACCGGCCAAGCCGGGTGTGGTTGCGGTGAACTCAGAAGAACTCGCCGTGCGGCTCGAGTCGATCAATCAGCTGGACGTTCCATTCCGAATCGAAAAGGGCGAGAAGCCGAACGAATTTTTTGCAACGTGGCGTTATGCGGATGCGAAATGGATTGATCTCGCCCGCGCCCGTGGCATCAAGCGCACGTTCCGCATCCGACTCACCCTGGACGAATCGGCGAAGGTCGTTCGCGCCACGGATTACATCTCCAGTTACGACTGGTCGGTTGGACGTGGCGGTGCGGACATTCAGTGGAAGGCGAGTTCCGGGATCGTGTTCTTTCAAAAGGAACAGATGAAGGTTCTGGGCCTGCAGCTGGATCAGTCGGGCATGCCGAAGCCGGAACTTTCCTACAGCTACAACTTCGATCTCATGGAACTGAAGGAGCCGGTGAAGGCGATCATCACAGAGGCGGGCTGGGACTGGCGTCCGGTTGTCTGGCAGAGCCCGAAGTCCTTGCGCTGGCTGACGGAATGAATCGGGCTGAATCGTTCGACATTCGAACGCGGGCAACAGAAGAAATTAAGGGATCGTGAAGCGGAAATTGAATCGGAGGTTTTATGCAAATTCTTGGAAACGCTTTTCTGGCTGTAGCGGCGCTGATCTACATCGTGCCGATCCAATGGCTCGCATTTGAAAGTCCGGTTGGAAAACGTGACGAAGGCGGCGGCGCCGTCTGGACCGTGATTTTCATTCTCGTTCCATTCTGGCTGCTGATTGCAGGAGGTCTTTTCATTGTGACCGGCCGCGGTGGCCTGGAATGGATCGGTCGCGAACGGTGGATGCAACATCTGCTCGCGGCGACTGGCGTGATCGGATTGTTCATCGTCACCGCGTTCTGCTACGTCGGGAAGTTTCAGCCCCACAATCTGTTTCCGGCGGTGCTGCGACCGTTGATGCTGTTGATGCTGCTGGCCGTTCCGTTGATTGCGCTGTTTTTTTGCGCGATGACGTTGAATGCAGAGCTGCTGCCGAAAGTTCGTCCGCAGTTTTACCGAATTCCGTTCGCAGTGGTTGGAACGATTGGGCTCCTTGCGTTTGTTGGAGTGATTGGACAATCGCTGTTTTCCAATGTGTTGAGAAGAGGCGTTGCACTGACGAATGCCGTGTCGAGAGAGAGCGAACGCGACCGACAGATTCTTGAACGAGTGGCGACGCTCGATCCGCACAAGGATTTCGCCGAGCTGATCGGATTCGCGAACCGTTATGAAAATCAAAAGATTCGCGAGCTGGCCATCGGCAAGGCGCAGTCGCATCCCGACTTCGATGCCGCGCTGGAGAAAGTTTTGCGCAGCGGCCTGGCGGATGAGGCGCTGACGTACCTTGATGCGTGCGACGTGCCGAATCCGGAACGTTTTGCAGACGCCGTGAATGCGGCCATCCGGAGGTGTACGGAGTGGGTTCGAGAATCGGTGGCCAACACCCACACGTTTCACACCAGTGCGTTCGACAGTTCCACGCGCCGGATTCTCTCGGTTGTGGATAAGTTTCGCGGGAATGGAGTTGATTATGTGCCCGCAATCCGCGAATACCGGAGAGCCATGGATTCGAAGCGAACAGTGGACGTGGAGTTCAACGCAAGGAGAACTCTCGACAAATGGCTCGCGAAACATTCGCATCCAGCAAAACCATGAACTGGCTCGGAGCAGCTTTCATCGGCCTGGTGAGCGGAGTTGTCGGGCTGGTGTCTGTTGCCGCCCTGGCTGGCTTTTGCGTCCGTTGGTTTCGCGTTTCTACCTTTGAAGGTGCTGCCGGTTACTTCGTGGTCATGCTGGCTTTGCTCGGCGGTCTGCTGGGAATTGTCATCGGAGTTGTCACCGGCCTTGTCTTCAACTGGGGCAGCGGTGCCGCGGGATTTTTTAAGGCCCTTGGCAGTGCCTGCGGAGCAGTGGTTCTTCTGACCGCACTGGCCCTTCTGATCTGCCGTATGCTGGCCGACCTTCCGCCCGAGATTGATGGTCATGAACTGGCACTTGAAGTGGAATGGCGTTTGCCGGTTGGGGAATCGAAGCCTTCTGTGACAAACGGTGCCGAAACCCGCGTTAAACTCGGTTCGGTCGTGGATCATCAACAGCGCGCCGCTCATTTCGGGGAACTGGAGATCGATCAAGCCCGTCAGGTGGATGGACGATGGATCATTCCGGGTTCGGTTCATCTGTTCACGCGTCGTGGGAACCGGTCCGTCAGCTTTCAACTGAATGGTGAGATGCGGGACGGTTTTCTGATTCCAGTTCCTGCGCGGCCCGGAAAGGAATCGCTGGAATGGAGTGACTGGTTTCCGAAGCCGCGTCCGGGCGATGCGCCATGGCCGGAAACGAAGTCATCCGTTCGATTCCGCGTTCGGCCAATCCTGCCGGAACCGCCTCCGCCGGATCCAATCGTTGTTGAGGCGGAGAAAATTGCGGCGCTGGATCCGCATGCGCCGCTTGCGGACTGGCTTGCTTTCCTCAAATATGATGCGCCCGCGGACCGAAACCTGGCTGTCATGCGTGTCGTTGCGGAACAGCCGGAGGAACTGGCGCGGCTCATCGGTTCAGACAAGGCGGATCTCCGGGAACAGGCGTTGTTTGCAGTGACGCAATTGAGAGAGATCAAGCCTGTGATTTCGGAGGCGGTTCGTGCAGAAGGCCGGGCGATTGCCGGGCGGCTCAAGGAGTTCAACCGGATGAATTCAGAAGAGCCCGACTTTTATGGCGTGCAAATGGAGCTGCGGAGTCGGTTTTCATACTGGCATCGCGCCTGGTGGACGGTGCATCAGCGGTCGGGAATCGATGGGCGACCCGCCGTTCAGGAAATTCTGGAACTGGCAGAGGTGCGGGCAAAGGAGACATCCATGAGCGAAATCGTCATCAATGCGAAAGCACATCTCGGCGGAATCAAAACACCGGAACCATTGCCACAATGAACTCCAATCATGCGCAGGAACTCGCGGCGTTTCCCGCTGTGTTGCGATCGCTGATTGATGCTGAGCTGGCCGCGGGAAATGAAATTGTGGAAATCGCCAGCAGTTTTCCCGCGCCGCCTGCCGGGGCGTATGTGAAATTGCGCGACAAGGTGAGCACTCGGGAACGCACCTCGGGAGACGGACTCGATTTTTACGAACGCAACAGCTCCCTCTACTCCGGCGAGTTCACCGATGCGAAGCGCTTTTATTTTGTCATCGAACCGCCAGACCCGCCGCCGTCTGAGTCGGATATGAACGCCATCCGTGCCGCCCTGGCGGCAAAAATCAAGGTTCAGGACGAGCGTTGGAACGCGATCGCGCAACGGACCGATGTCAGAACTGCCGGAACGAAGGCCCGTCGCACCAACGGGAAGAAGGCGCGTGAGAAGCCGGCGTGGGAACGATTTCGTGACAGCATGAAGATCGATTACGAGAAGTGGCACGACGGAATCGGTTACGACGTGGACATCATCCGAAACGCAACCTCGGAAGAACTTCTTGAGATCGAATCGTTGTTGGTGACCCGTGGAATCAGCGACTGGCGCGATGTGGAGGCGTTGGCGGTTGTGGACTCGCCCAGAGCGCGCATGTTGCTCCGGCAGACACTGGAGCAGGGGAATGCCGAGCTGGCGAGCGCGGTGCTCCGCTATGCACCGTATCTGTCATCCAAAACCGAACAGACCGAGGCGTTGGTCCGCTCCCTTGAGACGGCACAGATTTTTGGTGGACTGGCTCAAACACTGATGCACGTCCGAACGTTTCATCCGCCTGAAATCATCGATGCTCTCCTCCGCGGTGCGCTGAATCGTCCCGGAGACGTCGCCGCGCATTATGCCGCGATGCTTATGTTCATTCACGGCAAGGCGAAGTCAGACTTCGACTGGGAGCAACGGCCGTTCTTTCTCCGATTCAACACACCGGATCGCGCCGGGCGGGAAAAGGTGTTCCGCGAACTCTGCGAAAAAATCGGAGTGGATGCCGGACGCTATCTTTGATCTCGGGATCATTCTCCTGCAGTTCGACAAATCTGATGTGATGTCAGAGCTCCATCGGGGAGGAAAATCAATCTCTCATTAGCACCCCGCTTGAGCGGGGTGAAGCAAGGCCCCGTGAAAAGAGCCGTTCCGACGGCTTTTCCTCCAAACGTGCAAAGCTGTTAAAACAGCTGAGCCACTGCAACATCATTGCCACCGCGCTGAAGCGCAGTGCCAAGGAGAGGTTCCCATTTCACCGGAACGAACGCGCTTTCTCCAAAGAGTTCCTTTCTCGGAAGTTTTCAACGGCACCGTCAGCAGGCATATTCGCCGGATGCCAGTCGAACTCACAGAAGCGCTGCTCAGCAAGGCGGCGGGTTGGGACGTGATGAAGCGCGCGCGCGCGTACATCGAGCAGGGGCAGGTGCTCAGCTCGTTCTGGGAAGCGCCGCTGTTGCGTGGTGTGGTGCAGAGTGAAGTCTCGTTCCGGGCGTCGATGGTGATCAAGAGCGACATCGACATCGAAAACCTCTGCACGTGCCGCGATGCGCGGGAATGGGGGAAAATCTGTGCCCACAGCGTGGCGGTCGGACTGCATTGGATTCAGGCACAGAATGGTCCGGCGAAGGAACAGCCGGAACCGAAATCCGTTGGACAAAAGAGCGCTGCCGCGCCGGCGACGCGCAAAGTTTCATCGCTGCGACGCGAAGCCTCCCGAGAATCTGCCGAGTTGTTTCTCATCCTGCCGCCGAACGTGGATCAGGCCCTCGCCCGCGGCAAAGTGATGCTCGTTTTGGAAGCGAAGTGGGCGGGCGGACGGGTTCCCTTGAACGCGCTTCCGAAACACAAATCTTACGCGTTCGGAGAACAGGACTCGGCGATCATCGATTTCCTGGAGACACTTTCCAACGGCGAAACACCCGCGATCGTTCAGCTCGAAGCCACGCAATTCGCGACGCTGCTGACTCGACTTGTGGGGCATCCCAATCTGTCGCTCGGCAAATCGACTGAGGTGGAAGTCACAACCGAGCCGTTCGCTTTTCCCATCAAGGCCACTCTGGAGAGCAACGGGGAAATTGTTGTCGCGCCGAAAGGCAAAGCCGCCTTCGTTCCCGTCGGCGACTGGGTCTGGAGCAACAATCGCTTTCAGCTGTTTCAAATGCCGGAGTGGATGCGGGGAATCGTCCGCGGACCCGTGCGTGTTGCGCGCGCGCAGGTGCCGCAGTTTCTCAGTCAACAATGGCCGCAGCTGCTGTCGGCAGGCGCGGAGGCCAGCTTCAAGCTGGAAGACTTCACGCTGGAACCGCAGGCGCCGGAGTTCCTGCTCGAATTGAAAGGCGGTCTCGCTCAGCTCTCGGCATTGCTTCAGTGCCGATATGGTTCGCGGATCATGACGGTCGGCGTCACGACCGGGGACGAAAGTGTGTGGCTGCCCGATCCTGAATCACCGACGCGTTATTCGACACGGGATGTCGCTGCCGAGCGCGCGGCGTTGGGACGATTGCAACGACACGGTTTTTCTGCACCAGACGGACAGGGGAAAATGCAATTGCTGGGACAGAATGCGGTGTTGAACTTCTTCGCCCGCGAATTTCCGAAGCTCGAACGCGAATGGAAGGTCACGCTGGAGGAGCGCCTTGACCGCAGCACGAAGCAGAACATCGAGCGAATCGAACCGCGTTTTGAGGTCACGTCGTCGGGTGTTCAATGGTTCGATCTGGGCGTGGTGTTTGAGTCGTCGGGTGGCGAAAAGTTTTCACAGGCCGAGATTCAACGATTGCTGCTTTCGGGACAGAGTCATATGCGGTTGAAGAATGGTCGCGTGGCGGTGATCGACACCGGCGCGGTGGAGGAACTGCAGGAGGTGTTGCTGGATTGCGCGCCGCAGCAGCATGCAAACGGGTATCGAATCAACAACGCTCAGGCCGGTTTTCTTGAATCGACGCTGAAGCAGCATGCGGGATGGAAGTTTCAGGCACCGGCGCAATGGCGCGAGCGGGCGGCGAAGCAGAGCGGCGATGCAAAACTGGAATGTCCGCCACTGGGTGCGTTGGAGAATGTGCTGCGACCGTATCAGAAGCATGGCGTGGCGTGGCTGCGATTTCTTCGGGAGAACGGTTTTGGCGGAATTCTTGCCGATGAAATGGGCCTGGGCAAAACGTTGCAAGCCCTCGCATTCCTTTGCTCTGTAAGCAATCGCCAATCGCCAATCGCCAATCGCCAATCAACTCCCCCCAATCTCCAATCAACATTCGACAATCCGCATTCCGCAATCCGCATTCCCCACCTGATCGTCTGTCCCACCAGTCTTGTGTTCAACTGGCTGGCCGAGGCGGCGAAGTTCACGCCGGAACTGAAGGTGCTCGCGCTGCATGGACCGGATCGACATCGCCACTTCGACCAGATCCCGCAGCACGACATTGTCATAACGAGTTACGCTTTGATCCGTCGGGACGCGGAGCGATATCGCGGGTTTGAGTTCGACACGGTGGTGCTCGATGAGGCTCAGCACATCAAGAACCGGCAGACGCAGAATGCGCAAGCAGTGAAAGCGGTGCGTTCGAAGCATCGGCTGGTTCTGACTGGAACGCCGCTGGAAAATTCCGTGCTCGATCTCTGGTCGATCTTCGATTTCCTCATGCCCGGTTATTTGGGAACTGCGGCGGACTTCCGCGAGCGGTACGAACAGCCGATCACGCGCGACAAGGACGTGAACGCCCAGGCACGACTGGCGCGGCGGCTTCGTCCGTTCATGTTGCGGCGATTGAAGAAGGATGTCGTCGCCGATCTTCCTGCAAAACTCGAACAGGTTTCATTCTGCGAACTGACATCCGACCAACGCGCGGTGTATCAGCAGCTGTTGGAATCGACGCGCAATGAAGTTCTCGCGCACGCCGGAGAGAACACCGGCAGAACCCGCATGCTGGCGTTGAACGCGCTGCTCCGCTTGCGACAGGTCTGCTGCGATCTTCGTCTGCTGCAATTGGACAAGGTGAATCCTGCCACCGCCTCCGGAAAGCTCGACCTGTTCAGCGAATTGCTGGAGGAAGTCATCGACGGCGGCCACCGCGTGCTGGTGTTCAGCCAGTTCGTCAGCATGCTGGCCTTGCTCAAGGAACGGCTGAAGGAGGAGAAAATCGAGTTCTGTTATCTCGATGGATCGACAACCGACCGGCGCGCCGTGGTGGAACGATTTCAGAATTCCTCCATTCCCGTCTTTCTCATCAGTCTCAAAGCCGGCGGCGTCGGACTCAACCTCACCGGTGCGGACACGGTCATGCACTTCGATCCGTGGTGGAACCCGGCGGTGGAGGATCAGGCGACAGATCGCGCCCATCGAATCGGTCAGACGCGTGTGGTGACCAGCTACAAGCTGATCGCGCGCGACACGGTCGAGGAAAAGATTCTCACATTGCAGAACCGCAAGCGTGAGATCATCAAGGCGACCCTGTCCGAGGACGAATTCACGTCCGCGTTGAGCTGGGAGGAGATCCAGGAGCTGCTGATGTGAATTCGGTTGAAGTTGAAATTTTCCTGAATCAGCGGAGGCTGTTCAGCCGTCCAATGCTGCGTCTCTGTTTCCGGCGCGCCGATGTGATTTGTGCCGGAATGGAATTCAGATGAGAACCGAAGTGAAAGCGCCGTCGCGAATTGAAGCTGGCTCAACGCATTTCCTGCGTCGGGCGATGCTTGCGATCGGGTTGTTGTTCGTTTTGCCGGCGTCTGCCGCGGAAACGGTCGATCCTGTGTTCGAGCAGAGCATCAAACCGATCCTCTCCGAGTATTGCTACGACTGCCATGGCGACGGTGCAGACAAGGGAGGCATCACGCTCGATGCATTTCAGAATTCCGACGAACTGTTGAATTCAGAGCTGTGGTTGAAGGTTCTCAAGAATGTCCGGGCCGGCATCATGCCGCCTCCGAAAAAGGCGCAGCCGGCGCAGGAGGAAAAAGCGGAGCTGGAGCGCTGGATCAAGACGGCCGTTTTCAAATCGGACCCGCTCGATCCCGATCCCGGCCGCGTGGTGGTGCGACGACTGAATCGCGTGGAGTACCGCAATACGATTCGTGACCTGATGGGAATCGACTTCGACACCGACCAGGAATTTCCGGCGGACGATTCAGGCAACGGATTCGACAACATGGCGTCGGTGCTGACGATTTCGCCGATGCTGATGGAGAAGTATCTCGATGCCGCGCGTAAGATCGTGTCGCGAGCGGTTCCAACGGTCTCCGGAGTGCCGGCGCAACGATCGCTGGATGGCAGGAGCTTTGTTGATGAAAAGAATCGTTCCGGACCGCTCACGCTTTCCTATTACAGGTCAGCCGCGGTCTCCAACAGTTTTCGAGTAAACCACGCCGGTGGATATGAAATCGTTTTGAATCTCGCCACCTCGGAGCGCGGTGGAAATCAGTTCGACTACAACTCCTGCATTGTGACGTTTGCCATCGACGGTGAAGAGGTGCTGAGGCGTGAATTCGCCCGCGAGGGAAACAAGCCGTTCGTGTTCAAATTCAACCGGGAATGGAACCCGGGAATGCACGCGTTTTCGCTGACGCTCACGCCACAATCCGACGAACCGCCGGCGCGTAATCTCGGCATCCGGCTGAATTCCGTCGTTGTGCGCGGACCTTTCGTTGAATCGTTGTTCGTGAAACCTCCCAATTACGACCGTTTTTTTCCGCGACCGGTTCCATCTGAACTGTCGCAGCGCCGGGCGTATGCGGCGGAGATTCTTCGAGGTTTCGCCGAGCGGGCGTGTCGGCGGCCTGTGGACGACACAACGGTCGAACGACTCGTGTCACTCGCGGAACGCGTTTACCAGGTTCCGGAGCAGACGTTCGAATCCGGCATCAGCCACGCCATGACTGCAGTTCTTGCTTCTCCGCGATTTCTGTTCCGCGAAGAGCGCATCGCGCCGGGCTCCGAACGGGAAAAACATCCGTGGCTGGACGACTTTTCCCTCGCGAGCCGGCTTTCGTATTTCCTTTGGTCAACGATGCCGGACGACGAGCTGTTCCGTCTGGCGCGCAAGGGAACTTTGCGGACGAACCTTCACTCCCAGTTGAAGCGGATGCTGACGGACCGCCGTTCGGAGGAGTTCATCCGCAACTTCGGCGGGCAATGGCTTCAGACCCGCGACATCGACAACGTGCAGATCAACGCGCGTGACGTGCGGATTCGGGAGAGCGGGAATAAGAACGACGACAGCCGGATGGATTTCGATGGCGGGCTTCGCAATGCGATGCGCCAGGAGACGGAACGTTACTTCGAATATGTCGTGCGAAACGACCGCAGCGTTCTCGAACTGATTGAAAGCGATTACACATTCCTGAACGAACGCCTGGCGAAGCATTATGGCTTGGAGGAATTGAATGTTCGCGGGTCCGAACTGCGCCGGGTTTCGTTGCCGAAAGGATCGCCTCGCGGCGGTGTTCTGACCCACGGCAGCGTGCTGGCTGTGACTTCGAATCCGACGCGCACGTCGCCGGTGAAGCGAGGATTGTTCGTACTGGAAAACATTCTGGGCACGCCGCCGCCACCGCCACCGCCGAACATTCCGGCACTGGAAGATTCCGCGAATCCCACCAACCAGCTGACGCTGCGGGAGACGCTTGAAATTCATCGTCAGAATCCGGCATGCAGTTCCTGTCACAATCGCATGGATCCGATCGGACTTGCCTTCGAGAATTTCAACGCGATGGGCATGTTCCGAACCAATGAGCTGAACCAGCCGATCGCGGTGGAAGGGCGGCTGGTCAGTGGCGAGACCTTTGAAAGCGTTCAGGAACTCAAACACATTCTTGCCACGCGCCATGCGCACCGCTTTTACGAGACGCTCGCCGAGAAACTGTTGATGTATGCGCTGGGGCGCGGACTTGAGGCGCCGGACATCACGACGGTGGACAGCATTGCGGAGCGGCTTGAGAAGTCGGGCGGACGCTTCTCGGCTGCGCTTGTGGGGGTGATCGATTCCCCGGCTTTTCAAAAAACCCGAAACCCGGACCCGGTTCGCGCGTCCGATCAAAGGAAGACCGATCAGGCGAGACGATGAGACGAGCATGAAGAACAGCAACAAACAATCTTTCGGACTCAGCCGACGCCATTTTCTGCGCGGCGTGGGTGCCTGTCTCGCATTGCCCGCAATGCAATCGCTGCTGCCGGTGCGGCTCCTTGGAGCGGTGTCCGAACAGCCGGCCGCAACAACGGCGACGGGCGCGCCGTTGCGTTCGGCCTTCATCTACTTTCCAAACGGAGCCATTCCCGCGGCGTGGTGGCCGGAAGGGAGCGGCACGGATTTCAAACTGGGGCACACCTTGCAGCCGTTGGAATCGACCCGGCAGCTTGTGCAGGTGCTGGGCGGACTCGATCATGCGTGCGCCGTTGGCGGTGTTGATGGCGCGGGCGATCATGCGCGAGGAAGTTCGGTGTTTCTCACGGGAGTTCGATTGAGGAAGAGCGCCACGGATTTGCGCGCCGGGATCTCAATCGATCAGGTCATTGCAAAACGGATCGGTCATCTCACGCGACTTCCTTCGCTGGAGCTGACCTGCGATTCCGTTCGCAAAACCGCAGCGTGCGATTCCAATTATTCGTGCGCGTATCAATTCAATATTTCGTGGGCGTCAGCGACAACGCCCATGACGCCGGAACCGAATCCGCGTCTGGCCTTCGAACGGTTGTTCGGTTCAGGAAGCCCCGGACAGCGTCAGGAAAATCTTCGCCGCCGCCAGGCCGAGCAGCATTCCATTCTCGATTTCGTCATGGCAGAAGCGCGGTCGATGCAGCAGCGGCTGCCTTCGGACGACCGTGACAAGCTCGATCAATATCTGACGAGCGTGCGCGAGATTGAAATGCGGATCGAAAAGGCGGAACGATTGCGTCCGGTGAATGATCCTGCCATTGAAACGCCCGATGGAATCCCGTTGGAGCGGGTGGAGTATGTGCAACTGATGTATGACATCCTGCTGCTTGCGTTTCAGAGTGATTCGACCCGTGTGGCAACGATGATTCTGGCGCACGACGGCGACAATCGTTCGTTCAGCCACATTGGAATTCCTGAAGGTCACCACGATCTGTCGCATCATCAGAATCGCCTGGAACGTGTTCACAAGGTGGTATCGATCGATCGCTGGTATGTGGAGCAGTTCGCGCGGTTTTTGCAGAAGCTGAATGCGACGAAGGACGTGGATGGCAATTCGATTCTTCACAACTCGATGATCGTTTACGGCAGCGGCAATGCGGACGGCAACCGTCACACGCATCACAATCTTCCGATTATTCTCGCGGGTGCAGGCGGCGGGACGATTCAGCCCGGTCGTCATGTTCGGCACGGATCGAAACCGATGACCAATCTGTTTCTCTCAATGGCAGATCGAATGGGCGTTCGTGATCTGGAGCGGTTTGGTGATTCGACCGGGCGGCTCAAGCAGATTTGAAGCGCCGCTCACCGGCAGACTGGAAAGTTCTTTCTGCAAGAAGCTCCAAGTGCCTGCTGCGTTGCGGGTGATGACCGGGTGCGATGCGAAAGATTGCGTTTCGTCGCTGTTCGCGGGCATCCTGCGGTGTTCGCGTTTGCGCGTTCTATTTATGAAGAGATTGATTGTGTTTCTTTCAACGTTGGTCGCGACGGCCGTGTTCGCCGCGGATGGTTTCCTTTTCGTCACATTCAAAGGCGAACAGACGCCAATGACCGAACAGGTTTATTTTGCATTGAGCAAGGATGGCCGGAACTGGACGGCATTGAACGGCGGGGAGCCTGTTCTCGTGAGCCAGCTGGGCGAAAAGGGAGTGCGCGATCCTTATCTGCTGCGGGCGCATGACGGCAGCCGGTTCTACCTCATTGCCACGGACCTTTCCATCAACCTGAATCGCGACTGGGGCCGCGCCGTGCGGGCCGGAAGCAAATCCGTGGTGATCTGGGAATCGACGAATCTGGTGCAATGGAGCGAGCCGCGCCTCGTGAAGGTGGCGCCGGACGATGCCGGCTGCACCTGGGCGCCCGAGGCGATTTACGATGAGGAAACGAAGGAATACATGGTGTTCTGGGCTTCAACGACCCAGCGCGACGACTTCGCCAAACACAGAATCTGGGCGGCACGCACAAAGGATTTCAAAACATTCGGCGAACCGTTCATTTACATCGAGAAGCCGACCACGGTGATCGACACGACGATCGTTCACGACGGGACGAACTATTATCGATTCACGAAGGACGAGAAGTTCAAGGCGATCACGATGGAGGTCAGCCCGAAGCTCAATGGCGAATGGCGCGACGTGCCCAACTTCTCGCTGGCGCAATTGCGCGGCTATGAAGGACCGGAATGTTATCTGGTGGAACCGGCATCGGAAGGCAAGCCGCCGACATGGTGTCTGATCCTGGATTTCTACAGCCGCGGCCTGGGTTATCAGCCGTTCATCACACACGATCTTCCCGGCGGGCAGTTCACCAAGGCGGAAGGTTTCAGTTTCCCGTTCCGATTCCGCCATGGTTCGATCCTGCCCCTCAAAAAAGCTGAGTTCGAACAGCTCGAAGCCGCTTACGGAAACAAGCAGTAGGTTGCTCCGCAATCGGAATTCGGCATGAAGCTGTGCGTCGGCGGTCTGTGACCGCCGACATATTCACACTTTCCTCCAGGTCGAAACTGTCGTTACGGAATCGAACACTTCGGGAATCTAGATCCGGTCGCCCGCCATCGGTTCCTGCATCACCGGCGACCCGGCCTCGTCTGAATCGAATTCTTCACGCGACGAGTCCTGTGACGAGTCCTTGTTGGTATCCAATCCGATGAATGCATTCATCGGGCAATGCCGCGTTGTCGCCGTGATCAGTTCACTGGTTCCGAGCAGCAACGCGACGATTCGCCACGGCGCGCTCAGATTTCCAATGAATGCGGTTGCCAGCAATGCACCTCCGGCGACGAACCGGATGTTCCGATCGAGTTCACCAACGTTTTCTTTCATAAAGGCTTTTCAGACTGCGGTGGTCATCTGCGGTTCCTTCTTGGTTCCGTAGAACCGGGAATCTGCGCCACCATCCAGAATGGGTTCCTCGCCTTCGGGTTTCGGGTTGTCCACGTACTCGAACTGGCCCTTGCCGTCCGGCGCGCGTCCGGCAGCCCAGCGGCCTTCCTTGCTTTCGGTGCCACGGGAACAGTTGAGGAACTGGTAGCTGAAACGTTTTGCCTCCAGTTCCTGGGGGAAGTTGCTGGGGCAAGGCGTGTCTTCGAGTCCATCCGCCTTCAACTCTTCGATCGCGGCCAGCCACTGGTTCTGGTGCATCGTGTCGCGAGCCAGCAGGAAGCTCAGCATGTCCCGCACGCCCCGATCCTGTGTCATGTTGTAGAGCCGGGCGACTTGAAGCCGGCCTTGGGATTCCGCCGTGACGTTCATCCGGAAATCGGCGAGGAGATTCCCGCTCGCAATGATGTACGCAGCGGTCCAACGCTGGCCGATGCTGTCCGCCGGCATTGCGCCCTGCCCGGAAACAATCAAGTGCTGCGGGTTCATCGCCGCTGCGGCGATCATGTCCTTCGGGCTGGTTCCGCCGAGCACTGCGCCGACAACAGAATTGCCCTTGGCGACAGACTCCGTCGTTTCGGCATCGGCGCCTTCCAGAAGCCGGGCCACCATGGTCGCCAGCATTTCGATGTGGCCGATCTCCTCTGTGCCGATGTCGAGGATCATGTCCCTGTATTTCGCCGGGCCGCGACAGTTCCAGCCCTGGAACAGGTATTGAATGGCGACGGACATTTCGCCCCATTGGCCGCCGATGACTTCCTGAAGCTTGCAGGCATACAGCGGGTCAGGGCGTTCTGGTTTGGCGTTGTATTGAAGATGTTTGTCATGAAAAAACATAAATTCCTTTTCTGTGTTGTTGTTATTTGCATGCCGCCAAACCGGGCTGCCCAAGGGCTGCTGTGGCGGCGAATTCGCCACACTGCTTCGGAACTTCGTTTCGTTCAGCTGGGAGGTTTCCAGCAATTCGCGGGTAGGTTTTCCGCTGCTTTGACTGTGGTGGTTACCGGATCAACCTTTTGGGATGGAGAAACGATTCGAGGACCGGCGAGCCATAGGAAGGCGGCAAGAAGGCGAGGAGCTGAAGGTTGCAGACAGCCAATCGACACTGGGAGCATCAACTTCTGAGTTCAGTTTTTCCGCAAAGCCTGTGGTCAGGGCCGGGATTGTTCTCGGTCTTGGCTTCGGCGGTTTCGCAGATGGCATCGTGCTTCATCAGATTCTCGGTTGGCATCATCTGGTTTGCATCACTGCACACTGCGAGCCGACTTCGATCGAACATTTGCAGCGTCAGAACACGCAGGACGGTTTCTTTCATCTCGCGGTCTGGATCGTTTCACTTGTTGGAACCGCGATGTTGTTTCGCGCGGCGCGCTCGGGCCGAATCTGGTCCGGCAAAGTGCTTGCCGGAGCCATGCTGGCGGGTTGGGGCCTGTTCAACTTCGTTGAAGGGTTGATCGATCACCAGATTCTTGGAATTCACCACGTCCTGCCGGGACATCCGCAGCAGTTTCTGTGGGACATGCTGTTTCTGGCAACCGGCCCCCTTTTCGGGCTGGCTGGTTGGTGGATGATCCGCGCTGGAAAACGCGAAGCTCGATAAACGCAACGAAGGAGTCCTGATGACGTTTCCTTCGCGGCGCGGCATTTCATTGGAACGCAAGAGCGCCGGGCGCGAACCCAAGCCGGTCGCCGAGCACGAGCAGTTCCTTCAAACAATTGGCTGCCTCCTCATCCCCCGTTTCCGACCGTTGCTTGAGTTCGGGTAATGTGGTTCTCCGGATGTTCCAGAAAACGTTCTGCACTTCGGCCACGTTGAGGCCAAGTGGCAGGGGCATCATGATCCGCGCGATTTCCTGAAGTTCCTTGACGGCATCGAGGTTATTTGGATTCGCGGCAATTTCATGGATCGTTTTCTCCATCCGGTTCTTTACGGCGTAACTGATGTCGGCATCAAGAACGGCCGGACCCCGCGACTGGGCGTCGTTCACAAGGCTCGAGAGTTGTTCGATATCCGTGTGGCCGTTGGTGAACTGGCGGCGGATGTTGCTGTGCAAGGTCAGATCCCATGCAACCTGCAATCCGCCCGGCAGGGGCGCGCCCGCGCTTTCCAGAAACTTCATCAGCGGCGCGTAACGGTCTGTGATGTTCTTGAATCGACCTTCGAGATCTTCGCGGGCTGACGCAACAATCTCGTTCAAAATGCGCCGCTGCTCGTCCTTGAACAGCGAACGCAATGTGTACGACGAGCCGCCAAAGTGCTGGTCGATCAGGCGGATGATCTGCGGCAGATCGACGATTTCAAAAGCGCCCTGAAGCTGGCGGGTCATTTCGTCGAACGCCTCCTGCGATGGAAATTTTCCGACGCCGCCGATCAGATTGTGTTCGCCCATGTAGAGAATCGCATAGGCAAGATGTTCCGTTTCCTCGGTGATTTCCGACATGACACAGACCCGTCCCGTCGCGAGTTTGGTTTTTCCGGTGGTGAGGGTCTGGCGTTGCTCGTCTTCGAACGTGAACGAGAAGACCCGCGTGCGTTTGTCGTATTCCTTGAAGAGTGAGCTGATGGCGTAGTGGGCAACGGCCTTCTTCCAGTCGATCATCGCGGGTTTCACGAACTTCTCATAGATGACCCGGCCGTCCTTGTGTTCGTGAATGTTGCTCTTCGCGTGTTCCAGTCGCTCGAGGAATGGAGGCTCGAAATCGCGGTCGAACAATTCGTTTGCGAGCTGAATCACGCGCGCGGCGTATTGAATCACCTGGACGGTTTCGATTCCTGAAAGTTCGTCGAAGAACCAGCCGCAGCTGGTGTACATGAGCATGGCGTGCCGTTGCAGTTCCAGAAGTTTGAGCGCAACGATCTTTTCGGCATCATTCAGTTCCCCTTTCGCCTGGGCGGCAAAGAAGCGGTTTCGGCTTTCTTCCGACCGGTCGAGGATGATTTCGATGTAGGCGTTGCGCGCCTCCCACGGATCGCGCAACAGTTCTCCGGCCCGCGCGGCGTAAAGCGGTTCCAGTTCATCGCGGAGCCAGTCCAGAGCCGCCCGCAACGGAGCGCGCCATTTCTGATTCCAATCGCCATGGCCGCCGCTGTTGCAGCCGCAATCCTCCTTCCAGCGTCCGACGCCGTGCGAACAGCTCCAGGCGCTGCCTTCGTGAATCTGCGCTTCGTATTCCGGCGGATGTTTCTCCAGGAACTCGCCGTAGTTGGTGAGTTTCGCGAGGTTGTTCTGCTGAATGTGTTCCAGCGCGTAGGCGAGCGCCATCTCACCGTGGCGATGGTGATGCCCGTACGATTCGCCATCGGTGGCGATGTGAACCAGTTGATCGGCGCTGTCGTCATCGGTAAATGCGCCAAGAATCCGGCTGGCAAAACGTTCCCCGCTGACGAGCAACTTTTCAAAGGCGACCGCCTGCGATACCGGCGCGTCGTAGAAGAACACGCTGATCTTCCGGCCCGACGGGAGATTAATGAGATAAGGGCGCCTGGGATCGATGCGTGCGCCATTCGCGTCATTCCATTCCTTATCGCCGAGTTTTCGAACGGCGCTTGCCTGAAACGGCGAGAGAATCGTGAAGAGGATTCCCTGTTCCGCGAGCGCTTCCAATGTCGGTGTATCGGCCGCGGTTTCGGACAGCCAGATGCCCTCGGGCTTTCGTCCGAAACGCGATTCAAAATCACGAATGCCCCAAACGATCTGCGTGGTTTTGTCGCGCTGGTTCGCGAGCGGCATGATCATGTGATTGTAAACCTGCGCGAGTGCGGAGCCGTGGCCGGAGAAACGTTCGCGGCTGATCTTGTCCGCGAGAACGATGGCGTCGTGGGTCTCCGGCATCTTGTCCTTCATCCACGCCAGCAGCGTTGGACCGATGTTGAAGCTGATCTTGGAGAAGTTGCTGGTGATTTTCTCAATCCGGCCTTCGCCATTGATGATCCGTGCGGCGGCATTGGGCGCGTAACATTCGACGGCGATGCGCTCGTTCCAATCGTGCCACGGCGCGGCGGAATCCTGAATTTCAACCGACTCCAGCCACGGATTCTCACGGGGAGGCTGATAGAAATGTCCGTGGATGCAGATAAATTTTTCCATGGCCACCAGTCTCCGTTTTCCACTCCGGCCAACAATAGGGGGCTTTCCCCGTTCGAATGGGAGCGCGGCAGCCGCGGAGGTCACGAGGCGGAACTGTCGGGGAGAGAACGTCCGCCTTCGCCCGTCGCGAGCTACAGTTTTCTGGAACTGTTCTTAACTCAACGCCATTCGTGCTTCGGATACCGACGCTGCAGCTCAGATTTGATCTTCGGATAATGCTCGCGCCAGAAGTTGGAGAGATCCTGAGTGACCTGAACCGGCTTCATTCCGGGAGTCAAAATGTGAACGAGCACCGGCACGCGGCCCATCGCGATCTTCGGCGTTTGTGTCACATCGTAAAGCTCCTGAATGCGCATCGCGATGTGCGGAGGATTGCCGGGTTCGTAGGTGATTTTTGGAGTGCGTCCGTTTGGAAGCGAAAGGCGTTCCGGCGCATGTTTGTCGAGAAGTTCGCGCTGAGCCTGCGACAGCCACGATTTCACGACCGGTTTGACGTCCTTGTCCTTGATGTCCTTGTAGCCAATCGCGCCGTGACAAAGTTGTTCAATCAACGTCTTCCGATCGGCATCGGTAATTGGAGGCAGTTCAAACTCCGGACACCACTTGCTCAACAGGTTCAATCGGAGAATCCATTGTTCGACCGTGTGATCCCATTCCTTGAGCGTCAGGCGCTCCGCGATGACTTCCTCGGCGAGCAATCGCGCCGCGGCATCGGCGGGCGGCGGTTCGATGCGTTTTGCCGAGAGGGCGAGTCCGCGGAAGCGTGAAAGTTCCGCGGCGACGACGCGTTTCTGCGTCGCATCGAACATCACGCGCAGGTCTCGTTCGATGTCATCGGGAAAGAGTTCGTGCAGCCATTCCGGTTGAATGGCGGTGGCCAGCGAAAGGATGGTATTCACTTCCTTGTCCTTGCCTTCGACTTCACGAACTTCTGCCGCGACAAAAAGCTGGCTGTGTTGAACGGTGCTTTCGCGGGCCAGCACGCCGCGACGGCCGTGAACGAGTTCGCATCGAAGCGTTCCCTGATCGAGCCGGTGTGCCACACGGTCGGAGAATCCAATCAACACGCATTTCTGCAAGGCCTCGTCCTTCACTTCGCGCGGCTGGACGTCGAGCCCTTCGCGTTCGGCGATGCGTAGGAAATGGTCGAGCAGGGGACCGACCTGTCGTGCAGTGACGGCGTGAATGCCAAGCTTGCGGCAGGCATCCAGGCGAAACTGATTCTTCGCCGCAAACGTCCACGCGCGCATCAGAATCCAGAAATCCGAGGAAGCCTTTTCGCCGAGCAAATCTTCGCGCAACTGATTCGTTGCCTTGTCCACGCCGCGCAACAGGAGATCGCGTCCCTGCGTGAGTGCTGCGACCAATGCGGCCTGATAAACACAGCCGTATTCCTGTGCCGCCAGCAACATGCGCGCGTAACGCGGGTGGACCGGAAACGCGAGCATCTTTCGACCAACGGGAGTGATCTGCAACGTTTGTGGTGCAGGTTTCAGCGCGCCCAAATCGGCCAGCAATTCTTCCGCATGCGCGAGGCTTTGTTCGTCGGGCGGTTCAAGCCAGCGGAACTTGCGCAAATCTTCAATGCCCGCGGCCTTCAACGTAAGAACCACTTCGGCCAGGTCGAGCCGCTTGATCTCGGGCAGTTCCTGTGCGGCGCGATGCGAATGTTCCTCACGCGACCAGAGCCGCATGCAAACGCCCGGCGCAGTGCGGCCCGCGCGGCCGGCGCGTTGATCGGCTGAGGACTGGCTGATCTTTTCGACGAGCAGCGTATTGATGCCGCGATAGGCATCGTATCGCGGAATGCGCGCGAGCCCGGAATCGATCACGAGCCGGACGCCGTCAATCGTGAGCGACGTTTCCGCGACATTTGTGGAAACGACAACTTTCGGCTGACGATAGCGCGCGACGGCTGCGTCCTGGTCCTTTGGCGACAGTTCGCCGTGCAATGGGAGCAGAATAAAACCGCGCGATTCGTCCGTGTGCCGAATGGCTTCAATCGTTTGAAAAATCTCAAATCCGCCCGGCATGAACACGAGCACGTCGCCGGTTCCACCGGATCGAACGTATCGGCTGAACGCATCCGCCGCCTGATCCCAGATCGGTCGCCTGTCGGTGTAACTCGGTTCGGATGCGTAACGGATCTCGACCGGAAAGGTGCGTCCGGCGGAGGTCAGGACGGCGCAGGGATGACGGGTGATTGCGGATTGCGGATTGTGGATTGCGGATTTCTCCCGCTGACGGGTTTGGGAGAAGTAGTCGGCGAGCTGGTCGGCGTCCAGAGTCGCGGACATCACAGCGAGTTTCAGGTCGGGCCGTTGTGATTCCTGGACGTCGAGGGCGCGGGCGAGCGTGATGTCTCCGTAAAGATGGCGTTCATGAAACTCGTCGAACAGCAGCGCGGTGACGCCTTTGAGCGAAGGATCGTCAATCATCTGCCGCAACAGGACGCCTTCGGTGACAAAGCGAATCTTCGTGTCGCGCGACGTGACGTTTTCGAAACGGATTTGATAGCCGACTTCTTTGCCGAGCTGGACGCCAAGTTCTTCCGCGACGCGTGTGGCGAGCAATCGTGCGGCGAGCCGGCGCGGTTGGAGAATGACGACCTGTCCGTTCTCAAGCAGTCCGGACTGTAAAAGCATTTGCGGAACCTGCGTGGTTTTGCCGGAGCCGGTTGGTGCGGAGAGAATGAGGCGGTTGCCCGACCGCAGCGATTCGATGATCTGCGGCTGGATTTCCCAAATGGGAAGCGAGGTATCAGGCACAGGAACGAAAACGGAAACGTCGGACTAAACGTGCCGCAGGACCAGCGCAACGAGCGTGACGATGAGCATCATTCCGGCGGGCATGAATTTCCTGGTTTTTGCCAGCCGAATTCCGAACACCACGAGCAGGAGAGTCATCACGACGTCCGCAATGCCGCGGGCGGCGGGAGGTGAAAGGAGATTGGGAATGGCCGTGAGAATCAGGACTGCGGCGAACGCCACCGACATGATGAGGGACACCTGGCTCTTGCCCTTGAGGAAGCCGATCAGGCCGCCAATGATGAGCAGCACGATGTAAATCCACAGCACTTTGGTGGCGAAATCTTGCATGGGGCGAAAGGTGCCTCAACCGGGCGCGACGTCCAAGCTCAGAATTTCCCCGTCCTCGCACTCCACCGTGACTTCAAAAGGCCGGCAGCAAACCTCGCAATCACTAGTGAACCGCTGGCTCGGCTGGTCGGTGTCGATGTTTACGGTCGATTCCTGGCCGCAGAACGGGCACTGGATGCTCTCGGGAATTTCCACGCCTCAGCAGTACGCCTTGGGGCACTGCAATACAAGCGCGAGTTCCGTGCATGAAATGCGGATATTTGGACGATGGGGTTCTGGAATGGAATTTCCAAAAATGGAATTCTCATTAATACCGTGCTTCAGCGCGGTGAAATTGGGTGAACACCAGAGCCGTTTCCAACGGCTCTGGCGAATGGAAGAAAAGCTGTTAAAACAGCTGAATTCCGCACCATTTCCGACACCCCGCTGAAGCGGTGGGTAATGAAAGTGCGGCTCAGCGTTTCCGCAGGATTTCAGCACCTTTTGTCAGCGCAGCAGGAAAGGCTTCAATGGGTTTTCAACAAGGGCGTTTAATCCGGTCACCACACACTTCGCATTCAGCTCCGCTCCCGCTTTGCTCGTGTGCGTGTGTTCGTCTGCGAACAACGATTCCACCGCGTCGCGTCCAAGTTCTTCGTAACGTTGGGCCACCTGTTCGTTCAGGTTTATGAATGCCACTCCTTCCGCTTGCGCCACCTGTTCGGCCCATCCGGCATAACTGTCGTTGTTGCGGACGATCTTTCCATCTTTCCAGATTTTTCGCGGGACGAGTGAACAGAGAATGGGCGTCGCACCTTTTGCACGCGTCTCAGAGATGAATTGCCGCAAATACCAGCCGTAGGTGTGAACCGTTTCGCGCTTCTTCGTGAGGGGATTGTCGATCTCTTCAGCTTCGTCGCCGATGCCCTTGATGGTCCCGCGGGCGCGGCTGTTGTCTGCAAGCGGACCGTTGTCGTTGTGGCCGAATTGCATCATGACGTAATCGCCCTTCTTCACCATGGCGAGAACGGCGGGCCACTGATTGTTGTAGAATGTCCGGCTGCTGGTGCCGCCGAGAGCGCGGTTCACCATGTTGATTTTCTTAAGATCAAAATGGGAACCGATAAAATCTCCCCAGCCCCATTGGCCGCCCGCGCCGTCGCCACGGCCATTGCGAACGGTCGAGTCGCCGATCAAAAACAGGGTCGGATTTGACGGCGTGATGGGACGCGGCAGGTTGGCAGATGCAGCTCGATCTGCGGCGATGGACCTGCCTTTGGGAGAAAGGAACTTGCCGATCGGATTGCTGCGAAGACCTCTCAAGCCGGCGATCACGGCTTGCGCGTGCAGATCGGCGCCGGCGGCGTTGAAGTGCGTATGATCTTTCGGATACAGCTCCTTCACGGCTTCCGGTCCCATGGCCTGATATTTCTCCGCCATCATTTCGCTCAGATCGATGAATTGAACTCCCTCCGTGCGCGCGACTTCGCCGGCCCAAACGCCCCAGCTGCCGGAACCGCGTTCGATCTTTCCATCGCGCCAGATGTTTCTGAGCGTCAAGGAAAGCACGATCGGTGTGGCACCCCTGGCTTTCGTGTCGGCAATCATCTTGCGCAGATACCAGCCGTAGGTGTGAACGATCTCATGTTTCCTCGTGACGAGATTGTCGATCTCCTGGGTTTCGTCGCCAATGCCGCGAATCGATCCGCGGGCGCGCGACGTGTCGTTGATCGCGCCGGCATCGTTGTGACCGAATTGAATCAAAACAATGTCTCCGGGCTCCACCATCGCCATCAGTTCGTCCCAAAGGCCTTCGGTGATGAACGTTCGGCTGCTCCGTCCGCCCCGGGCGCGATTCACCACGTTGACTTTGTCTGAATCGAAATAGCTGCTGAACGGAACTGCCCAGCCCTGCTGCAGTTCTCCAGAGCCACGGGCGGCGGTGGAATCTCCGGCGATGAAAATCGTGGGGAGATTCGTGCGATTGGGAAGTGCGGTGGCGGGTGCGTTGGTTGCGAGATCGGGCGCGGGTGAAACGGTTGCTGAAATTTCAGAAGGTTTTTCAGACGACGACGCAGTTTGGCAGCCGCAGAGATTCACGACGAACGTGACGAGCAGCAATGTGAGAAAACTGCGGACCGCGTTCGAACCTGCAGCGATGTTTCGCAGCGAAGATTCTGTGTCGTCCGAATCGAAGAAGTATGTTCGTGTCGAGGAACTGTTCTGATCTGAATCCTGCGGGCGGCAATCAATAATGCTCATTTCTGATTTCGAGTCGTGATGATGTGCGGTCGTTTCGGCAGCGGCGCGGCTTCATCCAGATAGAAACTCGGATGCGGCGGCTGATTGTAGCCGACGTTCTGCCAGGCGACGGCGCAACGATATTGCGGATCGTGCATGAGCGTGAACAGCCGATGCTTTGTCGGAATCGTCGTCGTGTAGATCCGCAATTCTTTGTTGTCGAGTGTGCGCCAGATGATCTCCTCGCGCCAATCGCCAAAAATGTCGGCACTTAAAACTGGCGTCGCCTTGGTGCCGCCGATCGAGGTCAGTCCCTGTGCGACGAGGAGGATCGTCTCCGTGCCGTCTTCCCAGTTCCATTTCGAAACGTAATTGCGATCCAGCAGTTCACGCAGCAGGTCGCCATCCCACCAGACGGCGAAGTTGCACGAGCGTGGTGTGCGGTCGGAAATTTTTTTGCCGTTGGCATCGTAAAGACCGCGAATGCCCGCACCGAACGCCCAGGTTTCGTTTCCGGGATAACGTGGATCAATGTTGAACGAAGCGCCGCGGCCGGGGCCTTCTCCGGCATCGCCACCTTCGGTATCCGCCACCACGGATGGAATCAAAAAGATCGGACGTCCGGTGCGGGCATCGCGCACATTGATTCCTTCGCCCGCGAATCGTTCCTGAATGCTCATGACCTCAAGGCCGGGATTCGAAGGATTCAGATCGGAGACGTGCAATGCGTCGCCGTGGCCCCAGCCGGTCGAGTAAAGACCCTTGCCATTGTCGTCGATCACCGCGGCGCCATAGACGATTTCGTCCCGGCCATCGCCATCGACGTCCGCGACGCTGAGATTGTGATTCCCCTGACCGCGAAACTTTCGGTTCTCCGGTGATTCGTCGCTATCGAACACCCAGCGTTGTGTCAGTTTTCCATCGCGCCAATCCCAGGCCGCAAGGACGGTGCGACTGTAATAACCGCGGCACATGACCAGGCTTGGGTGTTTGCCGTCGAGGTACGCCACACACGCGAGATAACGTTCGGATCGATTGCCATTGCCGTCGCCCCAGATCGCGGCGAGTTCCTGGGACGTGGGATCGAGTTTGGAAGGGTGCCGGCCGGGAACATAGTTCGTGGTGAAAAGCGCCGCGCCGGTGAGGCCATCAAAGATGGTGAGATACTCCGGGCCGCTCAGGATTCGTCCCTGTTGATTCACGTGATTCGCGTTCGGATCTCCAATCACCTTGCCTGTGCCGTCCTTGGTTCCATCCGCAGTTTTGCAGGCGATTTCGGCGCGGCCATCGCCATCGAGATCATAGACCATGAACTGCGTGTAATGTGCGCCGGCGCGAATGTTGGGGCCGAGGTTGATTTCCCAGAGCAACGTTCCGTCCAGCCGGTACGCCTGAAGAATCGGCGGGTCGGTGACGCCATTGGCGCCGTTATCGCGGGCACGGCCGTTTTGCATCAGAACGATTTCGTATTCACCGTCGCCGTCCAGGTCGCCGACCGAACCGTCTCCAACGGTGTAACCCTCGATCTGTTTGATCGGGATGGAAATGTAGGGCAGTGGAAGCGCTCCGGCCGGAAGAGTGAATGCCGCGCTGGGTTCGCCTTCAACGCCGTTGACCACAGGTCGAACCGTGTAGGAAGTGCGACCCGAGAGATTGGCGGTGGTGTCGATGAACCATGTGGGGCCGGTGAGCGGTTCGTTGTTCAGCTTGAACGGCATGTTGAAGGCCGGTGCGTTCGTGAATAAACGCCGTCCCTGTCCGCCCCCAAAACGTCCGAATCCGCGTCCCGGCGGCGGCTCGCTTCTACGATACACATTGAAGGCGGTTCCTTCCGGATCGGTGCCAAGGAGCCGCCAGCTGATGAAGACTTTTCCGTCCGGCTGATGGACCGCCACGACGCCGCGACCGAGATTCTCCATTTGCCTCTGAGCGAGAGTCCGGCTGGACAGAAGCACGAAGGCAACGAGGAGAAATCGTCCGAGACTTCGTCCCGAATTCAAGTGTGATGACATGGGCTGTTCGACGACGAATCGCCGGAAAAGGTTGCGGACAGACATGCCGCCAAAACTGATGAATTCCGAGGGCCGGAGCAATCGATGTTTCAGTCAGTTTTTTCAATTCGGCTTTTCCGGCCCGGTCAGTATTCTCCGGCTATCAGACCATGAACAACGCCAATACGACGGAACCGTCGCAGTCATCGCTGAAAGGATTCTGGAGCCTGTTCGTTACGCAGTTTCAGGGGGCGTTCAGTGATAATGTTTTCAAGTTCCTGGTAATATTTTTCATCACCAGCACCATGCCGCCCGAGCAGCGGGACAAGATGATTTCCCTCACGCTCGCCCTGTTCGCGCTGCCGTTCGTGCTCTTTTCGATGGCTGGCGGTTATTTCGCTGATCGTTTCAGCAAACGATCCGCGATCGTTTGGATCAAGGTGGCGGAAGTGGGAATCATGTCTTTGGGGCTGATAGGGTTTTGGTTGGGGAACATTCCGTTGTTGTTGGGCGTGATTTTCCTGATGAGTGTTCAAAGCGCCTTTTTCGGTCCGGCGAAATATGGATCACTTCCCGAGTTGCTGACGGAGAAGAGGCTTTCATGGGGGAATGGAGTTCTAAGTCTGGGAACTTTCATGGCGATCATTACCGGTGGCATTACGGCCGGATTGATGCACACGTTTCTGGGCGATCATCGCTATCTCTTCGGCATTCTGCTGGTAGTGCTGGCAGGGGCAGGTCTGCTCGCGAGTCTGGGAATTCCAAAGATTCCCGCTGCCAACCCGTCGAAACGGCTTCAGTTGAATCCGCTCGGAGATGTTTGGCTCAACCTCAAGCTGGTGGGCAAGGATCGCGTGCTCGCACTGGCCATCGCGGGCAGCACCTATTTTTGGTTCATCGGTGCGCTGTTCGGCGAACCGACGGTTTTGATCTACAGCCAGGATATCCTCCGGCTGCAAGAAGATCAGATCATGTATCTGCGTGCGGGAATGGCTGTGGGAATTGGGCTGGGCAGCCTCGCCGCCGGATTTCTGTCAGGAAAAAAGATCGAATACGGTCTGGTCCCGTTGGGAGCATTTGGTCTGTCAATCTGTGCGGCGCTGTTGGGCATTCTCAAGCTCAGCCCGGTGGGTGCCGGCGTGGTGCTTGGTCTGTTGGGATTCGCCGGAGGATTCTTCATCGTGCCGATCAATGCGCTGATTCAGCATCGGCCTGATTCGCGAAATAAAGGATCGGTTGTTGCCACCAATCTCTGGCTCTCGGCGGTCGGAGTGTTTCTTGCATCCGGTGCGTTCTGGTTGTTACGAACAGTTTTGAATCTGGAGCCGACAACGATCTTCATTGTTGGCGCGATCGTTACTGCAGTCGGCACCGCCTACGCCGTCAAACTGGTTCCCGATTCGCTGCTGCGTTTCCTGCTCTGGTGTGCGGTTCACACGATCTATCGCGTGCGGGTCATGGGGCGCGACAACATTCCTTCCAAGGGCGGCGCGTTGTTCGTCTGCAATCACGTGTCGTTCGTCGATGCCGTCCTGATGCTCGCGTCCACCGACCGGCAGGTGAGGTTCATCATGTTCAAGGGAAATTACGAACAGTCGTTCATCAGGCCGTTCGCGAAGATTCTCGGCGTGATCCCAATCTCCTCGGAACAGCGGCCTCGGGAAATGATCAAGTCGCTTCAGACGGCAAGTGATGCGATCCGCGCCGGCGAAGTGGTTTGCATTTTCGCCGAAGGACAAATCACGCGCGTCGGACATCTGCTGCCGTTCCGTCGCGGATTTGAACGCATCATGAAGGATCTCGACGCCCCGATCATTCCGGTCGGAATCGACGGCGTGTGGGGCAGCATCTTCAGTTTCAACAAGGGACGATTCCTCTGGAAGTTGCCAAGGCGGCTGCCGTATCCGATCACCATCAATTACGGAAAGCCGCTGCCGTCAACGGCAAGTCCGATGGAAGTGCGTTCCCGCGTGCAGGAGCTGCTTGTTGAAGCGTGGCAGGAGCGAAAGGCCCGGATGCGTCCGTTGCCGATCGCGCTGGTGAACACTGCGAGAAAATATCCGTTCCGCGTCGCGATGGCCGATGCGCAGGGCGCGAAGCTGAACTTCATTTCTGTGCTGATCCGTTCGGTGCTGATTGCGCGTCGGATGCGGAAGATCTGGGCGGGCCAGAAGATGGTCGGCCTTTTGTTGCCGCCGTCTCCCGGTGGCGCGCTCGTGAATTACGCAGCCCTGCTGCTGGGCAGGGTGCCGGTTAATTTGAACTACACCGTGTCGGAAGAAACGCTTGCGTCCTGCATCCGGCAATGCGGCATTCAAACGGTCGTCAGTTCCAGAACGTTCCTCACCAAAGTGAAACTGAAAGTTCCCTGCGAACTGGTGTTGCTGGAGGAAGTGATGGGACTTGGAACGCAGGGGACGGAGGCAGCGCAAACATCATCATCAGCACCGGCAGGTTCAACGGAAATTCAAACGGCGGAGATTTCTCAGGTTGTGACATCGGAAAACCGTCGTCCGGGATTGTTTGAAAAACTTGCTGCGATTCTGATCGCGGTGTGTGTGCCGGATCGATGGATTCAACGTGTGGTTGGCGCGGAGGAGAAATCGAAACTGGATGACCTTGTGACTGTCATTTTTTCCAGCGGCAGCACAGGCGATCCAAAAGGCGTGATGCTGAGCCACTACAACGTGGGTTCAAACGTCGAGCAGCTGGAACAGGTGTTTGGACTGAATCCGAACGACCGGCTGCTGGGCATCCTTCCGTTCTTCCATTCATTCGGATTCATGGGAACGCTCACATTGCCCGCGATGCTCGGTGTGGGCGTGGCGTATCATCCGAATCCGCTCGATGGAAAAACGATCGGCCAGTTGGTGCGCGATCATAAACTGACTTTCCTGCTCGCGACGCCGACGTTCCTGCAGATCTACATGCGCGGCTGCGGCGGTGACGATTTTGGAAGTTTGCGTGTGGTGATGACGGGCGCGGAAAAACTTCCCGATCGCCTGGCGGCCGCGTTCGAGGAGCAGTTCGGCATCCGGCCGCTGGAAGGTTATGGCTGCACCGAATGCGCGCCCGCGGTTGCAGTGAATACACTGGATTTTCGTTCCGCAGGATTTCGTCAGATTGGCGGCAAGCGCGGAAAGATCGGTCATCCGTTGCCGGGCGTTTCTGTTCGAATTGTGGATCCTCAAACAATGCAACCGATGCCGATGGGGCAGCCGGGCTTGATGTTGGTGAAGGGGCCGAATGTGATGCAGGGCTATTTGGGCAAGCCGGAAAAGTCGGCTGAAGTGCTGATCACGGATGGCGAAGGCGACGCGCCGTGGTATGTCACCGGCGACATTGCAGCGATCGATGAAGATGGTTTCCTGCAGATCACTGATCGTCTCAGCCGATTCTCCAAGATCGGCGGTGAGATGGTGCCGCACATCAAGATTGAGGAGAAGTTGCACGAACTTTCGGCGGCGACGGAGCAGACGTTTGTGGTGGCGGGAGTGCCGGACGAGAAGAAGGGGGAACGTCTCATCGTGCTGCACAAGTTGACTGCGGAAAAACTTCAGCCGGTTCTCGACAAGCTTGGTCAGTCTGAACTGCCGAATCTTTGGAAGCCCCGCGCAGATCAGTTTTTTCAGGTCGAAGCGTTTCCATATCTGGGAACCGGCAAGCTCGACCTGCGAAAGATCAAGGAACTGGCGTCGCAATTGAGCGGCGCGGTTCCAGCCACGGTCTGACGCATTTCGACCAGTCGTGCAAATTGTGCGCGACGTGGCTGCGCAAAGTGAAACGCTTTGCGCACCTGCTGCGGCGTGGTTTGGCGCGATTCGTTTTCTTTCGCCGTGTTTTCATGGGGAATTCACATTCCCGTCATCGTGTTGTCACTATCGGCTCGAACTATGCTTGGAAATTGTAAAGGCGTTTTGGAAATGCCTTTGAATAAAGTCTCGGCCGAAAGGTCGAAGCTACAGTGGAAAGGGCAAGTATGAAGTCGATCATGGTGACGTATCCGTATTTTCAATCGCTGCCGAAGGGCGTCAAAATGATGCTCCTCGCATCGGAGAATTATTTCTTCAGCGAGGCTGGTTCAATGAGCAGCGATTGTCGCGACCGGCTGTATCGAAGCAGCATCTCGATGCAGCCGCGGCCGTGGAGCGCGGTGGGTGCGCGTCCGATGAGCCTCGCAGACGCGCGGGCGCGGGTGATCTAGAGGAAGGGGAATCGGGCCAATAATTGCGCAAGGCTGGACAAAACAGGTGGAGCGCAGTCAGTCGTCGTAACGCATCTTCCACCAAAAAGCCCGTCAGGGCGGAAAGGTGTTGAGCTATGAACGATCGAAAGACGAGAGAAGTACGCAGGACAGCAACCGCCCGGAGCCTCAAGCTGGAACGCGTGCAATGCAATGGCATGCAGCATATCGCTTTCAGAGATTCCAGTGGTGCATTGCGGGATTATTCCACGGGCGCGTATCTTCAAAATGCAGTGGGCATCGCGCCGTTGGCGGTCTCATATTTCTTCTGAATGAGATCGTCGAAAGCGCGGGACGTTTCGTTGATTCAAATCAATCGTGAGCGCTTGGGGGATTGATCAGCTGCATTGTGGTTGAGATGAACTTGAGTCACGAAGCGTCCCGGCCGAGAAAGTTACTTCAACTCGATGTATTCGGGGCGAATCCCCTTGTCCTCCCACTCAAGGGTGGCCACGCTGCGTTCCAGTTTGAAACGTTGCCTTCCTGCGTAACCAGGATTGAAGAAGAGCATGCCACTGAGAATCTGACAGAATTTCTTGTGGGTGTGACCGAAGACGATCACATCCGGACGCAATGTTTTGATCTTCGATTGCAGATCAGAGTCCAGTTCCCGCGGTTCGACGATGTGTTGAATGAGAAACTTTCGGCCGCCGAGTTCGATGACTTCGATTTCCTTGAATGGAAGGCCTTGATCGGTATTGCCCGTCACCGCAGTCACCGGCGCAATTGCTTCCAACTCATGAATGATGAGCGGTGAACCGATGTCGCCCGCGTGGAGAATGTGGTCCACCCCTTTGAAGATTCTCGAAATCTCCGGATCGAGATAGTCGTGGGTGTCCGAGATGATGCCGAGTTTCATGTGTATTGGCCCACCGGGGCACGGTAATTGGTCGGTCTGACGGTGCGAAAATTAAGCCGGAATTCTCGCGTAAATACTTCTCAGGCCTTGGCTTCTGCCGGTTGTTCCGCTTCCTCGGGCTCTTCCTCCCGTTCAGCAGGTTCCTTCTTTTCCTCGGCCGATTCCGCAGTCGAAAGTTTCATGGCACCGACGAAGATGCCTGTAAACAAACCCGCGCTCAGGAAGGTGTTGCGGAAAAACGTCCACGTTTCAGGCCAGCCACCGGTGCCTTTGATCAGGGCCCAAAGCCAGCCGAAGAAGGTTTTTGTGTACTCAGGATTGTTGAATGGATTGAAGAGCCACGCCGCTGTGTTTGTGACGAAATAAAAGATCAATGCGCCGAGCAAACCGCCGCCGAGCAGGGAAGCGAACGAGTGCTTCGGTTTGAAAAATTTCCCGAGGAGAATGAGCAGCACCCAGGCAACGTAATTGAAAATCTGGTAGCGAAGCATCGGCCACGCCCAGACGTCGTAGCCGAGCGCCAGTTGATAATAAAGATTCAGGCCGATGTCCGTGAGAACCATCGCCGAAAGCGGAAGCCACCAGGCGGTTTGCCGGGAGAGATAAACGCCGCTGCAGAAGAGCAGGGCGTAGGCGGCGCTGAAGTTTCCGAATTCGCGTGAAAGCATTCCTGGAATTCGCGACAACGCGAATATCACGATAAACAACAGCAACGGCCCGATCTTCTTCATCACACCGCGGATAGCATACGCCGCGAGACTGAGGATTCAATTCCGGAGTTGATGAGGTAGATTGGCGATTGGCGATTGGATTCGAGCTCTGAAAAATTCTAGGAAAAATCAAGCCTTTCCGCCGAGTTCCTGAACCCGCTACAGTCCGCGACCAACTTCAAACCAAACTTATGAATGATTGATGTAAACAGAACCCGGCCTCCTGAAAGGCCCCGTTCAATCCGCCATGCAGCAACTGTTCGACATCATTCACGAAGATTCCGAACTCCTGGTCATCAACAAACCGGCAGGCCTCGTCTGTCATCCGACCAAGGGTGACGAATATTCCAGTCTGATCAGCCGCGTAAGGCTCTATCTCGGGCCGAACGCCCGCGCGCATCTCGTCAACCGTCTCGATCGCGAAACCAGCGGGGTGACCCTTGTCGCGAAGACCGATGAAGCCGCACGCGAGCTGCGGCGATTGATGGAGGGGCGGGCAATCGAAAAGGATTACATCGCAATCGTTCATGGCCACGTGCAAGACGATTACGGAATGGTCGATGCCCCGATCGGGAAAGATGAACAGAGCCGCGTGGCTGTCAAAGATTGCGTCCGTCTAGACGGCGCTCCATCACAGACAGAGTTCTGGGTGGAAAAACGCTTCACAAAGTTCGTGCCCGCAGTCGTCGGTACGAGTTCGAAATTCTCATTGGCAGCCACAGCTTCGAACCAAACACATGTTTGCGTTTCCGAAGACTTGACGGAGCAGCCTTTCACGTTGCTTCGACTGAAGCCATTGACCGGTCGAAAGCATCAGATCCGTATTCACCTCGCGCACCTCGGACATCCCATTGTCGGTGACAAAATCTACGGCGGTGACGAGGAGATTTACCTCGCCTTTGTGGAGTATCGTTTGACGGAGAACCAAAGGGCGCGCCTCATCGTGGAGAACCATGCGCTCCATGCATCCAGTCTGCGTTTTCAATGGAAGGACAACGGCATGACGTTCCGATGCGTGCCGGAGCGTGGATTCCAGCTTTTTTGCGATTCGACTTTCCGTGACTGAGTTTGAACGGTCTTCCGTTTGGACGGGCGCTTTTGCTTCGTGATCCAATGAAATTGTAGCGATCGACACAGCACTTTGCTCTTTGAACTCCAGCCAGTTTTTCTAACTTCGCCGCGTGCCTGTCATTCCGAAAGAAATGCGCGCGGCGGTTTACCGCGGTCCCAACGATCTTCAGATCGAGACTGTCCCCGTTCCAAAAATTCGGCTCGGCGAACTGCTTGTTAAAGTTGCCGTTTGCGGTGTCTGTCCCACCGACATAAAGAAAATTCACCACGGCACTGTTCCGCCGCCTCGCATTTTTGGTCATGAAACGTCGGGAACGATTGTGGCCATTGGCGGCAGCCGCTCGAAACTCGAAATTCAAAGCTCGGAACTCAGAATTGGTGACCGCGTTGCCCTGCATCACCATGTTCCCTGTATGGCGTGCCATGCCTGCCGGCATCGCGCTTTCGCGCAGTGCGAGACCTACAAGAGGACCGGGATCACGGCCGGATTCGAACCTGCCGGGGGCGGATTTGCCGAGTACGTGCGCGTCATGCCCTTTGTGCTCCCCGGCGTGGTGAAGATTCCGCCGCGAAACACATTTGAAGAAGGGGCAATGTTGGAGCCGGTGAATACTGTTCTGAAAGCCGTGAAACGTCTGGCGCTTCTGGCTGGCGACACGGTTCTCGTGGCGGGGCAGGGTCCAATCGGCCTCATGTTCACGCGGATTTTGCAGCTGAGCGGGATGAATGTGTTGGCAACGGACCTGTTGCCATCCCGACTCGAACTCGCCCGGCAGTTTGGCGCGAAGTGGGCGGTAAAGCCTGAGGAGGTTTCAGGTTTTGAGTTTCGCCTTTTGAGCCAGTGGAGGGAAAAAACGTTTCGAAAGGAAACAAAGTCGAAAGAACGGCGATTGGCTGGTGGCGGCCGGCGATTACACAGAAGTTACATCGACGCCGCTGTCCTGGCGGTTCCATCCGATGCGGCATTGAAACAGGCGATGGAAGTCGTGCGTGGAGCCGGGCAGATTTTGTTGTTCGCCCACACGAAGCGGGGAGCGCTGACGGAGGTTGATCTGGCGTCGGTTTGCGTTGACGAGAAGGATCTGATTGGAAGCTATTCCGCGGATTTCACCCTTCAAAAAGAAGTGGCAAAGCTGGTGTTTTCGAGAAAGCTCGACGTTCGCCCGTTGATTTCCCATCGCTTTCAGCTCTCCGAAACTGCCGCCGCCGTAAACCTCGCCGCTCATCCGACGCCGGAGTCCTTGAAGGTTGTGGTGGAGCAGAGCAAAGTGAGGCGTCCTTAGCTGTCTTCGGATGATAGAGACTTTGGGAAGACTCGTGCTTGATCTGTTTAGAGCGGTTATCCCACCTAGAGCCTAGAGGCGGCGCAAATTTTCTGTAAATTTGGCGGGCATCAAACTGAGGGCGGGTTTTCGATGAGAAGCGCGGTGACGCGAGACGCAGGAGGGAGTTTTCGTTTGGGAAGACGCGCTTTCCCGATCGGACTTCACGCATCCATCGGCACCGACTTCCTCGGCTTGAGCCCGATTCGCGGATTCATTTGGACGGTTCAATCGATCAACTCTTCCAGGGATTGCACGCGCGGTTGCATGCCCTTGACGATCGGCATGGCCCTCACGATTGCGTTGTCCTCGGTCTGGCCTGGAAATGATCTCAAACGGAGTCGAACGGCGGCAATCGGATCGCCATTCCGATCACGCAAAGGCATTGTGACGACGACCCATTCCTTGCCTTTGCCGTAATAGGTTTTTCCGCTGACGATGACGTCCTCTTCCGTCTTGGTTCCGATTTCACCGAGGTCCTTTGAATTCTTTGCCGCAATGGCGACCGGTGTTTCACCGGTGTTGCGGGATGCAAAGATCGCGAGGTCGAGAACGCGTGGATACTGTTCGAGCGCGTCGCGCACGAGCGCCTGGGCGAGCGGTTGATGCGGCGTGTAGGTGAACCGGACATCGCTGAACTGCGCGGCCGTGTCGGATTTGGTCCAGAAACCAACCCGGCCCGTCCTCCGCGCGCTGTTGTCAATGAGCTTCACTGCGTCCTGCCCGTCGATGGCGCAAAGGATGCGGGTCCCTTCGCATTGAATGACCAGTGTGTGCCATTCGTTTGCGGAAATTTTCATTGCCGGTCCGTACGGCTGCCTTGGATCTCCGTTCTCGACCTTGTAGCAGCGAAATGAATTGCCGAGGGCATCGGCGCGAATGACGTAGTAGTTCGATTCGTTCTGAAACCGGAAAACCATTCCAGCACTTTGTTCCAGCGCGCCGCCGGTGATTTTGAATTTTGTCTCCAGCCGGAAATCCGAAAACACCTCGTCATGAAGTAGAATCGGAAAACGATTCGCCAGTGGCTCGCGCGCCGTCTGCGTGAGAACGCGCTTTTCGGTCGTTGTTCCGGCGGGGCCGGTTTCTTCGACGCTTTCAACCTTCCAGTCACCGGGTTTTCCGAATCCGAGGACAAGGCTTTTGAATTCGGCTGGCGTCGCTCCGACGGGAACATCTTTGAACGAGATAATTTTTTCAGCGGCAGACGCGGACGTCACCAGAAGCGCGGTCATGACCACAAACAGGAATCGCATGGATCGGAGGCTAACAGATCAGGCGTTGGCGACAAGCCATCGCGGAGTGACAAATATGAACAAAATCTATGAGCAAAAGAATCAAGCGCAGCAAAGATTCCGTCACTCGGCACCGCGTCGGTGAAGGTCATATTTCCGAATGCCCCCGAAGATCAAAAGAAGGCGATCGACGGAAAGTCTGATCTCGCCAAAACCAGATAGTTGAGCCGCTACGTCCTTGAATGCACCGACTGCGACTTTTTCTCGAACTGGCGCGGCATTGCCGAACAACGCTCACAGCTTTGAAGGTTCTGTTTTATGTCATCGTGAAGCTGCGACCAATGCCGCGTGCTGATTCTGTTTATGAGACGAGTTGTACATTGATGCGTGTTTCGATAGCGTGTCTCTGGGTTGCGGGAGCAAATCGCGCTTTTCACGAGCCGGGAATATTGCGAAAGTTCGCGCGAGGGTTCCCGGAACGATGAAGAGAATTTTGTTCGTTGAGGATGATGATGTCGTAGCCCGTATTTACAGCGGCAAGCTGTCGGTTGCAGGCTTTGAAGTGACGCGTGCGCCAGATGGACTTGAGGCGTTGAAACTGCTGGGGCACAGCGCTCCCGACCTGGTGGTGCTCGACATCCTGATGCCGAAGATGAGCGGAGTGGAAGTGCTTCAGCATATCCGCAGCGACCCGCGCCTGAAATCGACGAAGGTCATTGTTTTCTCCAATGCATTTCTCGGAGACACAGCCGGGAAACTCGCGGCGCTGGGTGTTGATGCCATGCTGCTCAAGGCTTCGGTCACTCCACAACAGCTGATCGATTCCATTCACACGTCATTGAACCGTTCGGAAAGCAGCAGCAAAACGAGCGGTCCATTGTCCGAAACCCCGCCCGATTCCAATCCGACAAGGCAGGCAATGGAATCCGCCGCGGAATTCAGCCGTCGAATCCGGCGCGATTTCTTCGAACAGATTCCGGCGATCAGCCAGAACCTGAAGCAGAGCTGGGCGGAGTTTCTCGGCGCCGGTGGTGATGCCGACCGGATGCAAAAGCTCGAAGCCTTCAGCCGCAAGATCAACTTTCTCACCCACATGACCGGCATGGCCGGTTGCTATCGGATCGCGCAGCTCTCCAGCGCGTTGGAGGCGTTGCTGTTCGAAATGCAGGAGAAATCCTCGAACGTCAACGAATCGTCGCGTCATACGGTTCAGGCCACGGTCGAACTGCTCGTTGCAGGTCTGGGCCGCGCAGATCAGGCTGATGAACAATGCCTTTCTCCGACGACGATTCTGATCGTGGATGACGACATTGTTTCCAACCGGGCACTCAGCTTCGCGCTTGAACGCTACAAGCTCAAACCGGTTTCGGTTCCGGAACCGCTCGCTGCGCTCGATCTTCTCCGACGAAACAGCTACGACGCGGTGTTGCTGGACATCAATCTTCCCACGATGGACGGAATCACGCTCTGTAAGAGGATGCGCGAACTGCCGACACAGCGTCACACGCCGGTTGTTTTCTTCACCAGTTACATGGAGTTCGAGCCGCGTGCGCGTGCCATTCTGCGGAATGGTGACGAACTGATTGCCAAACCGGTGCTGCCGATTGAACTCACGGTCAAAGTGATCAGCCTCTCCTTCAAACGCCGCATTCCATTCTCTGCCTGAAAGAGATTGGAACCATTCATAAGAACTTCGGAATAACCGCAGAGAGGCGGAGGCGCAGAGCGACGGAAACAGGAGTTTCTCTGCGTCCTTGCGCCTGAGGGGAACTGTTTCCGGGCGAAAATTCGATATCCGACCACGATCGGTTCTACTCGTAGCGAAGTGAATCGATCGGATCGAGGTTCGCCGCCTTGTAGGCGGGATAAGTGCCGAAGACGATTCCGACGACGGAACAGATGAAAAGGCCGAGGACCACCCAGTCGAGCGGAATCACCGGCATCAGTTTAAGCGCGAGCGCCAGAAGGTTTCCGCCGACGATGCCGAGTCCCACCCCAATCAATCCGCCGACTTCGCACAACACCACCGCTTCCATCACGAATTGCGTCATGATGTTCCTCTTTTTGGCCCCGATGGCGCGGCGAATCCCAATCTCACGCGTCCGTTCCGTCACCGACACGAGCATGATGTTCATGATGCCGATGCCGGCGGCGAGGAGAGAAATCGAGCTGACGACAGCGACTCCGATGCGGACGGCACGGGTGAATGTTTCGAACTGCGCAATCATCGAGTCATTCGAGAACAGTTCGAAGTCGTCCTCCTCGCCCGGCGGAACCTTGCGGATCACGCGAAGCAATCCGCGAACTTCATCGGCCGTTTCCTCGTAACTTTCTGCGTCATGTGCCTGGACGAGAATGCTGATGCTGCGCGAGTAGCGACCGTATCGGTTCAGACCGGTGGTGATCGGGATGATGGCGAAATTATCCTGATCGCCGCCGAGCGAGCTGCCCTTCGGCTCCAGCACACCCACAACGGTGTAGTTCAAGCCGTTGATCTTGAGTTTCTCACCGACGACGGAGCCGACCGGAAACATGGTGGAGGCGAGACCCGCGCCCAACACGCAGAAGTCGCGTGCATTGTCCACGTCGGCATCCGTGAGGATGCGTCCTTCTGCGAGCGTCCAGTTTTTTGCCGCAAAGCTTCCCGCCGTTTCGCCGTAAAGCCGCACATTGGGCGCGCTGGCGTTGTAGCGAGTCTGGACTTCACCGGCCCAGAAGGAGGTTTCCAGTCCGATGCTTGCCGGCAGCACCGCTTTTTCCTGGAGCCGTTTACCCTGCGCGTAAGTGATGTTTTTCCGGCGCCAGAAACGTTCGAATCCCTCCGGCCCGCCAAAATAAACGCCGGGCCATTTCTGAATCATGAAGGTGTGGCTGCCGAGCTGGCTGATGCGTGTTTCCACGTCCTTTTGCAGAACGCGCATGGCTGTCATGACGACGATGATCGAGAATACACCGATCAGAACACCGAGCAGCGTGAGTGCGGACCGTAGCTTGTGCGCCGCGAGAGCGCTCATCGCCATCCGGAAGCTTTCATGAATTTCCGCCAGCAGCACCAATGTCGATTTCTTCTTCATTCGCTGCGAAGGGCGTCCACCGGATTCATCCGCGCCGCGCGCCAGGCAGGGAAAAATCCGGAGAGCAGGCCGGTGACGATTGAAACGATGAGCGCAATGCCGATCACCGTGAACGACAGCTGGGCCGGAAGAAATTTCTGCATCAGGATCGTGATCGGCCAGGCGATCCCGATCGCGACCAGCCCTCCGATCAGGCAGATGCTCGCTGCTTCGAGAAGAAACTGGAGCAGAATGGTGCGGCGTTTGGCACCAATCGCTTTGCGGATTCCGATTTCACGTGTTCTTTCCGCTACGGAAACGAACATGATGTTCATGATCCCGATGCCGCCGACAAAGAGCGAAAGTCCGGTCACGGACAGACCGATCGCGGCGATCGTTCCCGCAATGGAATAGAACATCGTCAGGACCTGCTCCTGCTGGTTGATGGCGAAGTCGTCCGGATCGGAAGGGCCGAGCCGCCGGATGCGGCGCATCACGCTGCGAATTTCCTCCTTCGCGTCCTCCAGTGTTTCGAGGTTGTTCACCTTCACCTGGATTTCGTAGTTGGGATTGTTCTGAAACAGCGAACGATAGATCGGAAGGGGGACGATGATCTGGTTGTCGATGCCGCCTTCGCCCAGAAAACCGCCCTGTTTTTCAAGAACACCGACCACTTCAAATCCTCGCTGGTCGATCGTGATCCGTTTTCCAACGGGCGGTTCGTCGAAGAAGAGATTCGTGGCGACGGTGGATCCGATCACGCAGACCGGCCGGCCGCCGTCGCATTCCGCCGCGGTCAGAACGCGCCCTTGTTCTATCGTCGCGCCGCTGGTGATGAAGAAGGGAACGGTTGTCCCGATGATTCCAATTCCGTCCGTGCTGCGCTTCTTGTATTTGACCGGCTTCCTCGTTTGCGCGGTCGGTGCGACAGCGAGCGCCGTGGTGAGTTCGCGCTCCAGTTCCTGCGCCTGGGCCAGTGTGATCTCCCGGCGCTTCTGCATGCGAACCCATTCATCGTGCGATCGAATGAACCAGTCCGAACGCTGAACGTAGAGGACATCCGCGCCAATGAACGAAATGCTCCGGACGAACGCGCGGTTCAATCCCTGGATCGCCGTGCCCATCAGGGTCACGGTCACCACGCCGATGACAATACCCAGTGTCGTGAGAATGGATCGCAGCTTGTTTGCCCGAATCGCGCTCCAGGCGATCGACATCCCTTCCGTGATTTCGGTCAGGAGGTTCATGCCCTAGCTGCGCCGTTCGATCTGGGGAATCACGGGCGGAATCCCGGCGCCGGCTTCCGGATTGAGATTGACCGCTTCGTCGCTGGCGATCAGGCCGTCGCGGATGCGGATGATTCGACGGGCCTGACGGGCGACATCCTCTTCATGAGTCACGAGGATGATCGTGTTGCCCTGTTTCCAGAGCTGTTCGAACAACGCCATGATTTCGGTGCCGGTGCGCGAGTCGAGATTTCCGGTCGGTTCATCGGCGAGCAGGAGCGAAGGTGTGTTGACGAGCGCGCGCGCGACAGCGACGCGCTGGCGCTGGCCTCCGGAAAGTTCGTTGGGTTTGTGGTGAACGCGGTCCCTCAATCCCACTTTCGTGAGCGCCTCCAGTGCAATCTCGTGACGATGTTCCGCGGACATTCCCGCGTAGATCAGTGGCAGCTCGACATTGCGAAGGGCGTCTGATCGCGCGAGCAGGTTGAATGTCTGAAAAACGAAACCGATTTCGCGATTCCGGATTTCGGCCAGCTGATTGTCCTCCATCTGGCTCACGCGAATGCCATTCAGCTCGTATTCACCCGACGTCGGCGTGTCGAGGCAGCCGATGATGTTCATCAGCGTCGATTTGCCGGAGCCGGAAGGTCCCATGATGGCGACGTATTCGCCGCGCTTGATTTCAAGCGATACTTCGCGCAACGCGTGAACGGTTTCCGTTCCCATCTGGTAACGTCGCGAGATTTTCTCCAGCCGGATAAGGCTCATGTGATTACGCGATGTCTGCGGATTGAAGTTGAGCGGTCACTTCGCGTTCTTCTTCGCCGCGAAATCGCCTTTGCCGCGTGTCACTTTCTTTCCGTCCTGAAGATCGCGGATGGCGCGATGGTTTCCCGAGACCACCTCCTGGCCTTCTGTGAGACCTTCGATGATTTCGTAATAGCCGTCGTCGCTGATGCCGCTCTTCACCGGAATCATTTTCGCCTGATCGCCTTCGACCACGAACACGACTTCAAGCTGTTTTGGCGTTTCCTTGCGTCGCTCGCTGCTGACGGCATTTGTTGCCGGCGCATTCGTTTCCCCGCCCTTCGGAGGACGGGTGGTGAGGCTTGCGATCGGCACGGCGATCACATTGGTGCGGTAACGCGTTTCGATTTCAGCGGTGACCGACATTCCGGGACGAAGGATTTCCTTTTCCTGGATGTGAATGCGGACTTCGAACTTGGTTGAATCCTGTCCGCTGCTGCTGCTCACGCCGAGCGCAGAGCTGCCGCTGCCTTTCGCGGAGTTCGCAATTTCAGAAACAATGCCTGTGAACTTGCGATCACGGAAGGCATCCACGTCCAGGCGCGCCACCTGTCCTGGCTGGATCAGCACGACGTCCATTTCGCCGATGTCCACGCGCGCCTCCATTTCGTTCAGGTCGGCAATAGTCATGATCTCGGTGCCCTTGTTGAACGAGGTTCCGAGAACGCGTTCGCCGAGCTGCGATTGCAGGCGCGTCACCGTGCCGTCCATCGGCGCGACGATGGTTGTCTTGCTCAAGTCGTCGATCGCCTTGTCGAGACCGAACTTCGCCTGGTCCTCCTGATGAACGGCGTTTTGATACTGCAGTTTGGCGACCTCATAGGTGGTTTTGTATTCAAGGAAGACGGAATCGGAAACGAGTTTGCTTTCGAAGAGATGAAGGTTGCGCTTGTATTCGGCCTCGGCTTTTTCGAGCTGCGCCTTTGCGAGGTTTTTGCTGCCGGTTGCGGACCGATAATTCGCCTCGGCGGAATTGCGGCTCGCAATGTAATTGTCCGGCTTGATCTGAACGAGGAGGTCGCCCTTCTTCACCTGGTCGCCTTCCTTCACCGGCAGCGTCACAATCTCTCCGGCGACTTCGGGGCTGATGACCACCTGTTTGACGGGTTGGATTTTTCCGTTGGCGACGACGATTTCCGTGATGTTGCGCCGTGTGATTTTTTCGGTCTGAACCTGGATGGGGGGTGACTTTCTGGCGAGCGACGCGGCCAGCGGGCCACCGATCAACGCTACAACAATGATTGAAATCAGAACCCAACGTTTTCTCTTTTTGGAGGCCATGATGTCTTTCTTGGACAGGGTAAACTCAGGTTTGTTTCAATGTTGTCATTTTACAAACCCAAACCCTGCCACAAGCAATCCGAAGCCGAGCTGCAACGCAAGCCATGTTCCCATCATAAGGAATAACGTTCGGAATAAGGGAACATTCATCAGTCGCGCGAGGGCGGTTGCCAGCAGGAACACGAACCAGATGTTGAATCCGTTCGAGGCGAGGATGACCGGCCACGATTTGTTGCGCAGTTCGAGCTGCTGGAGAGTGTCGGTGATTCCAGTGGCGCTGCCGGTCTGGATGCTGAACGCGAGAATGGCGAAGACAATGTTGCCGAGAATGGAAATCATGCTCGCGAGACCGGCCGCTTCGATTGCTTTCAGCCAGTTCAAACGTTCCTTCAGGAACAGCCGCGCCAGCAGGCAGAGGACAAATGACCACCACGCGACCCGCAGCACGCTGATGACAAAAAATCCGATGCCGACGAGCGGATGAATGATTTCCGGACGGGAAAGCTGTTCGATGATCCGGATGCTCTTTTCCGCTTCGGCCTGCTCGATCTTGCCGGCGGCGAGCTGTTCGTTGACGACTGCTGTCTGCTTTGATTTGAGTTCGTTGAGGATTCCGGGCTGCGACAAAATCGTTCCAAAGGTGAAGCTGGAAACGATCGTTGCGAGCAGAATGGGAATGATCCAGCTCCCGGGCTGATGGCGGGCCGATTCGCGGATGTCCTGAAACACTGCGCCGGGAATGGCGAAGACGTTCAGCAATCGGGCGAGGAGCGACATCTGGGCAGTCGGTCCGGTTGCGGGCGGGACATTCGGTATTACTGGCGGCACTTCCATTTCAATCCAATCCAATCCAATCAGTCGCGACGGTTCCGCGAAGACTCGGTGTCAGTTCAGGCGGATATTTTTTCTGTCGCGGCGGTCAGGTTGCAGTGAATCGGCGGCGGTGTCGAGGGACGAGCTTGGGGGAAAACGAAGTGGCTGTCCGACATGGATTCGAACCATGACAAAAGCCTCCAAAGGGCCTTGTGCTACCATTACACCATCGGACAAGCCGGTGCTGAAAGTAGCCTCGCGCCGCCCGAGGCGTCAAATCATCTCTCTGCTCCACGGGATGAGAAGGGAGTTTTTACAGAAGATAACGAAGGAAACGAACATGTGAGGATTGATGGCGTGACCCTCGAAAGATTCCCTTCGTTCTCTTCGTTTCCTTCTGTTCCAATTTTGTTCCGAATCTGGAGTCCTTCCAAAATTCCCGGAATGTTGGAACCAGATGCCGCTTTACTTTGCTGACCTCAACGCGTTCTCTCTTGCGGCAGGAAGATTATGAAAACTCCACTGAACACCGTTCTCGTTCTTGCGCTCGCATTCGCATGGTCTGGTTGTAAAAAGGCCGGCGATTCCGACGCGCAAGCGGTCAAGCCGTATCGCGAAACTTCGTTTGATGCAGTCACACGGCAACTCGATCCGGGCGGCAGCATCTACGGCTATCTCTCGACCGATCAGTGGATGGCCGGACTTTCGACCAACATTCTCAAGCTGCAGCAACTGGCTGACCTGATTCCTTCGGAACAACTCGAACGTGAACATCTGCACCGCGCGATCGCCGGTGTTGCGCGTGCGATCGAGAAGAGCGGCGTTGAGTCGCTTACAGGCGTTGGTGTGAGCGGCGTTCAGGTGTCGCCGGAACTGTTCCGAACCAAGCTGATTCTCCACCACAACAAAGGCCGGGGCGACGGCGTGTTCTGGAACATCATGGGGGAAAAGGCGCACGCGCTCACCGGAATTGACCTTCTTCCCGAGCACACGGCGCTCGCGGCGTTCGGCGATGTAAACGTGCGGCTGATCTGGTCCACCGTGCAGGAGGAGGTGAAGAACATCGGCGTGCCCGAACTTTCGAACGCCATCGCCGAGTGGCCCCAGGTGTTCGAGCAGAGAACGCAGATCAAGTGGAACAAGTTCCTCGACTCCCTGAACGGCGAAGTCGGATTCGCATTGACGCTGAACGACGCCAACATGGTTGCTGTGCCGTTCACAGAAGGATTGAGGGTCCCGGAACCGGGAATCCTGCTCGCCGTGAAAGTGAACGACGATCTGCTTTACGATCGCATCAGCGGCGAAATGGAAAAGAGCGGGATGGCGCGCATGACCAATGAAAAGGGTTTGAGGATGGCGGCGATTCGGATGCCGATTCCAGTGCCGCTCGATCTTGAACTCACAGTTGCGCGCAGCGGCGATTATTTGTTCGTTGCCAGTTCAAGTCTGTTGGTGCGAGAGGTGATCGATGTTCAGTCCGGCAAGGAAAAGGGTTTGCGCGGAAGGGAAGATTTTGTGGAGCTGCTGAAGTATCTGCCGGATGAAGGCAATCATTTCTTTTATACCGACCGGCGATTCTCCGGGACGATTCAGTCTGTTCAGAAATCCATTCTGTCGAAGAAAGATCCGGCAAGTGCCAGTTCGCCAGTGGTGCAGACCCTTCTCAATCAAAAACCAAAATTCGGCATGGTGGTGGGACGCCGCACTTCCACGGGATGGGAAAGTGTTTCAGTCGGCAATCAGGATTCAGCAACCGCGCTGGTTGCCGCACCCGCGGCGGGCGGCGTGATGATAGGATCAGCGATGCTGCTTCCCGCGCTTGCCAAGGCGAAGGATCGAGCGCAATCGATTTCCTGTGTGAACCACATGAAACAGATTGGCCTCGCGTTCCAGGTTTGGGCGGGAGACCACGATGACAGCTTTTCTTTCAATCTCAGCAGACAGAAAGGTGGCACGCTGGAACTTTGCGATCGCGACGCCGAGGGATTCGATCGGAACGCTTATCAACATTTGAAGGTGATGGCTGACGAGTTGAGCACTCCCAAAATTCTGGTCTGCCCGGAAGACAAAGTGGCCGCGGTCGCGGCAGGTTTTTCACAGTTGTCCGCTGGAAACGTGAGTTACAAGTTCCGCTCCGGCAAACAGGTTTCAGAAAACAATCCTTTGGAAGTCCTGGCGATTTGCCCGATCCATGGACACGTGTTGACGGTTGACGGCGCTGTTAAGAGAGGATTTGAGGAGCATGGATCTCACGCGCACGCGCACCCGTGATCCGGTCGAATGGCTGGAGACATGTCCGGATTTTTCGTCACCGATCGCCAACCAGCTCAGGGAATGGATTCTCGAGTGGGAGCCGGATCTGACGGAGTCGGTCAAGTGGAACATGCTTTGTTTCTCCGGGCGCAAGCTGATTTGCGGGATCAGCGCCTGCAAGAAGCACGCGGGGCTCTCGTTCTTTCGCGGAACGGAGCTGCCCGATCCGGAGAAGCTGTTCGAGCCGGGAAGTGAGAACAACACGAACATCTGCAGCCTGCGAATTGTGGCGTTGCAGGAAGTGAATCGCGCCGCGTTGCGTGATCTCCTTCATGCGGCCGTTGAGCTGGATGCAGAGCCTGCGATTCCACCTCCGCCCAAGCGCAGACGCGCGCCGCTGCCGCTTCCGGAATCTCTTGCAAAAGCCTTGAAACGCGACCGCGTGGCTGCGGTAAACTTTGAAAAGCTTTCACCCACCTGCCGACGCGAATACATCGTCTGGGTTGGGACCGCAAAGCTTCCTGAAACTCAAAAGCGGCGGCTGGAACAGACGCTGAAGGCACTGCGCAGCGGCCTGAAATGGATCGATCGCAAGAAGGCGTAGTGAACTGAGCGGACTTTGAACTGTCGCGAGTCACAAAACCCGAAACCCGGAACTCAAAACTTGGAACTTTGACGTCAGGCGTAAACGTCGAGGTGATAGTCGGCGGGATTCTTCACAGCGGCCTGTTCGAGCATCTGGATCATTGCCGCGCCCTGTTGTTTTTCCACGTCCTGAGCTTTCTTCAGCACGGCCACGCCGATTTCCGCCTGTGTGGTCTGTGCGTTCAGAACGCTGTCGAGAAGTGAGCTGGCCGGCGCGCCGGAGATGTTCATGGCTCCGTCATCGGCGGAACTTTGCAACACTTGAAGCAATTTTCCGCGACGGGAACGGGATGGAACTGCCGGCCCGCCTCGGATACTTTCCAGCGCGTGAAGCTGATTTCATGGAACGTAAACGGACTGCGCGCCGTGCTGCGCAAAAGTTTCCTGGATTACATCGAACAGGAACAGCCGGACATCCTCTGCCTTCAGGAAACCAAATGCACGCCCGACGATGTCGAACAGCTCTGGCCGGTGAGCTACACGACCTATTGGAATTGCGCGGTGAAGAAGGGCTATTCCGGAGTTGCGATTTTCAGCAAGGTTCGCCCGATCGAAGTGAAGCCGCACATTTCCATTCCCGAGCACGATCAGGAGGGACGCGTGTTGATGGCGGAGTTTCCCGATTTCTATCTGATCAATGTTTACGTGCCGAACTCCAAACGTGATTTGTCGCGGCTGGCGTACCGGCAGAACTGGGATCGAGACTTTCTCGCCTATCTCAAACGGTTGGAGACGACAAAGCCGGTGGTGTTCTGCGGCGATTTGAATGTTGCACACAAGGAAATCGATCTCGCCAATCCGAAGGCCAACGTCCGCAACCACGGTTTCACGCCGGAAGAACGCGCCGGGTTCGACGCCTTCGTCAACGCAGGGTTTGTGGACACGTTCCGCGAATTCGAAAAGGGCGGGGGACATTACACCTGGTGGAGCCCGATGAGCGGTGCGCGAAAGCGAAACATTGGCTGGCGGCTGGATTACTTCCTCATCAGCGCTTCACTCCGTCCGCGCCTGAAAACCGCGTTCATTCGAAAGGATGTCGAGGGATCGGATCATTGCCCGGTCGGCATCGAACTCGGCTGATCGTTTGAAATGCAGGACTGCGATTCTGTGAGTCGCAGCAGCCCCTGAAGTCAGATCAGCGCTCGAAATCTTCAGTTTTGAAGGGACGACCATGCCCGTGGCAAACGCTCAGGTTTTTTTGTCCGGCTGTGCATCGACGTGATGATAGACGTCGCTCATCACCTTCATGGTGAATCCTCCGACGGCTTCTCCATTGATCTCGCACATCCAGTCATTCAGGTCGGCAAAAGCCACGGTGACGTCATCGCCTTCTTTGAGGTTGGTCAGGGCGGCCGGGCTGTTTTCCAGTCTGCCATGAATGGATTCCCCTTCGATTGAATTCACCGATACCCACATAAACTCCTCGTTTTCGCCATCCGCAAACCGGGCTTTGATAACGTAGGGCGACTCGGTGTTTGGTTTCCGGGTGAAGGCATCCACAAACTCCGGCCAGCGTCGGCGCGCTTCATTGACAGCGGCGACAAGGCGTGGGTCATCAGAGGAAACGTTTACGATCGGGGCAAATGTCGGTTCGTCGAAAAGTTCGAGCGGTTTCCCCGACTGAAGCTTTTCCACGACGCACGGCGCAAACTCGTTGCAACGGCCAAGCTCGGGGCAGTAGATCGCAAGACAATCGTCCGCCGCAAAAGGCACCAACATCCTGCCCAGAATGGCATAAAGCGGTTCACGTTCCTCCGGTGAAGGGCGGCTGCCGAAAACATCGGCGGAGATCCAGGCGCGATGCGAAGCCACGGCGCGGGCCAGTCGCATGTCAGAGATCGACTCGGCGAATTTTTCCGGCTCGCTCATGTAAGGTTGCACGAAGGAGTTGATCAGGAACTGGCGTGCACCGGTGTTGATGAAATAGCTTTTGCCGCTGCCGGGCTGCAGTGAGGGCTGCACTTTTTCGGCGGGCACCGGCACGATCGTGTTGGGTTCCGGTTCGTCTGCAATGCGGAGCTCGACCCCCAGTGCGCGCGATGCCGCCTGTCTCACCTGCCAGTCCGCAAAGGTCCGCGCCTCGCTGAGAAGAAACACGAGCGCGGTGAGCGGTTTCTGTTCTCCGGACTGCCGGCGGCGAAGCAGCCGCCAGGCAACAACGATCGTAAACAGAAGAATGACGGAGACGAGGAGCGCGGTTTTCATAACGGTGACCGTTGACGAACCGAACGACGCAACACTAGCAGCGTAAAAAGCGAAGTCGAGATTTCTGGTTCAGTTTCTTTGCAACGGCCTGCGTTAAGCAGAGAAACTGATCTGTCACAGAAGAAACGAAGAGAACGAAGTGGTGTTTTCAGAAGTTGACCCGGTTGGTAAGTCGCCTCTCTCTTCTTCGTTCCCTTCGTTTCCTTCTGTGGTGAATCTGCTTTCCGGAGTCAGTTCATGCGGCATTTACCCGAATGTGGGTTGTTCCCACGCTTGAGTCTGTTCGGGGCACTCCCTAGATTCTCACCCGATGAGCACAGACCTGATCGACCAGGTGCAGGCCACAGCCTCCTGGATCAAGAATCTCCGCCAGGAAATTTCCAAAGTCATTGTGGGGCAGGAACAGCTGGTGGATCGTCTGCTGGTTGGGCTTCTGGCCAACGGGCACGTGCTGCTCGAAGGCGTTCCCGGACTGGCCAAAACGCTTTCAGTCCGCACGCTCGCGACCGCGATTCAAGCGAGTTTTCATCGCATTCAGTTCACGCCCGACCTGCTGCCCGCGGACATCGTCGGAACGCTCATCTACAATCCGCAGGACGGAAAATATCACGCCACGCGCGGGCCGATTTTCGCGAACTTCGTGCTGGCCGATGAAATCAATCGCGCGCCCGCAAAAGTGCAATCCGCACTGCTGGAAGCGATGCAGGAACGGCAGGTCACACTCGGCGGTGAAACCATGCCGCTGCCATCGCCGTTCCTCGTTCTGGCGACCGAAAATCCGATCGATCAGGAGGGGACGTATCCGTTGCCTGAAGCGCAGGTGGACCGCTTCATGTTCAAGGTGCTGCTCGATTACCCTGCGTTCGACGAGGAACGAAAGATCCTCGACCGGATGGCTTCCACCGCTGCCGACGTTCAGGTGAATCCCGTCGTCAGCGCGCAGGAAATTCTGCGGGCGCGGAAGATCGTGGATCAGATTCACGTGGACGAAAAAGTCCGCGACTACATCGTCCATGTTGTGTTTGCGACGCGCAAGCCGGAGCAATACAAGCTGGACGTGAAACATTTCATCCAGTTCGGCGCATCGCCGCGCGCGACGATTTATCTGACCCTTGCGGCGAAAGCCTGGGCGTTGCTTCAGGGCCGGTCCTTTGTCACACCGGAAGATGTGAAAAGCATCGGACCTGACGTGCTGCGTCATCGCATCATTCTCACCTACGAAGCTGAAGCGCAGGCGGTGACGAGCGACGCCATCATCAGCAAGGTGTTCAAAACCGTTCCCATTCCTTGAAGCTCTTGAAGTCCGTTTGCGATGCCCTTCGTTTTTTGACCTGAAATTTTGATCATGAACCTGAAAACATTCCTGAGCCTCGTTGCCGTTGCGTCGCTTACCGCCTGCGCAGCGCAATCCAAAAAGGCCGCACCGGTCCAAGCCAGACACACCTTCACCATTGGCACGAACGATTTCCTGCTCGACGGCAAACCGCTTCAGATTCGTTGCGGTGAAATTCATGCCGCGCGTGTTCCGAAAGAATACTGGCGTCACCGGTTGCAAATGGCCAAGGCGATGGGCCTGAACACCGTTTGCGCGTATCTCTTCTGGAACATGCACGAGCCGCGTCCGGGTGAATTCAACTGGTCCGGCCAGGCTGACGTTGCGGAGTTTTGCCGCATCGCCCAGGAGGAGGGATTGTGGGTGCTTCTGCGGCCCGGTCCGTATTCCTGTGCCGAATGGGAAATGGGCGGACTGCCGTGGTGGCTGTTGAAACACGACGACATCCAGCTTCGTTCCCGCGACGCAAATTTTATCGCTGCTGCGAAACGTTATCTCGCCGAAGTCGGCCGTGTGCTTGGCCCGCTGCAGGTCACTCGAGGCGGACCGATCCTGTTGGTGCAGGTGGAAAATGAATACGGCTTCTATGCCAAGGACGCCGAATACATGGGCGAACTGCGGCAGGCGTTGCTAGATGCGGGATTCGATGTGCCCCTCTTTGCCTGCAACCCGACGCATGCGCTGAAGAACGGTTATCGCTCCGATCTGTTCCCCGTTGTGAATTTCGGTTCCGATCCGGCGAATGGATTCCGTGCGTTGCGTGAGATTCTGCCGGTCGGTCCGCTCATGTGCGGTGAATTTTATCCCGGCTGGTTCGACACGTGGGGCTCGCCGCATCATTACGGCAAAACCGATCAATACCTGCGCGACCTGGAATACATGCTGAAGGCAAACGGTTCGTTCAGCATTTACATGGCGCATGGCGGAACCACCTTTGGCTTCTGGACCGGCGCGGATCGTCCCTTCAAGCCGGACACATCGAGCTACGATTACGACGCGCCGATCAGCGAGGCCGGCTGGACAACGGACAAGTTTTTCAAAACGCGCGAGCTGTTCGCGAAATACCTTTTGCCGGGCGAAACGCTGCCCGAACCGCCTCCGGCCAATCCGTTGACGTCGATCGCGCCGGTCGAAGTGAAGGAATTCGCGCCGGTGTTTGCGAACCTGCCGAAACCCGTTCGCGACGAAACGCCGCGGAACATGGAAAAGTACGACCAGGACTTCGGCTGCATCTTGTATCGCACCACGATTCCTGCCGGTCCGGCAGTGACGCTCGAAGCCAGGGCGATTCACGACATCGGGCAGGTGTTTTTGAACGGTGAGCGCATCGGCTTCACCGACCGTCGCAGCCGCAATTTCAAAGTTCGGCTTCCTGAACGCTCCGCCGCGGCACAGTTGGACATTCTCGTCGAAGCGATGGGACGCGTGAACTTTGGTGTCGAGGTGCATGACCGCAAAGGCATTCATGGGCCTGTGACGCTTGGAGGACAAACGCTGACGGGCTGGGAAGTCTTTAATCTTCCGTTGAACGAGAAAATGATTCGTGGATTGAAGTTCACCTCCGGAACCCCCAAAGGCCCGGCGTTCTATCGCGTGAAGGTGAATGTCGATAAACCCGCGGATACGTTCCTGGACATGCGTCCGTGGGGCAAAGGTTTTGCCTGGGTGAACGGACACAACCTCGGCCGCTTCTGGAACATCGGGCCGCAGCAGACCATGTATGTGCCGGGGCCGTGGCTGAAGAAGGGTGCCAACGAAATCATCATTCTCGATTTGATCGGTCCGGAAAAACCGGTGGTCGCAGCGCTCGAGAAACCGATTCTCGACACGCTTCGTCCGGAACTCGATTTCGCGACGGTCAAACGGCCCGCAGTCACGCTTCAGCTCGATTCTGCAAAACCGGTGCATTCCGCGGCGTTTGAACCCGGCGCCGGGCAGCAGGAAATTCGCTTCGCTCAGCCTGTGTCAGGCCGCTTCTTCTGTCTTGAAACACTCAGTGCGCATGATGGAAAGCCGTACGCCGCGGTGGCGGAACTGTCGTTGCTCGATGCCGACGGCAAGCTGTTGAGCACGGAAGGCTGGACCATCGCCTATGTTGACAGCGAAGAGCGGACACGCGAAGACGGCACCGCGGAGAACGCGATCGATGGCCAGACGGCGAACTTCTGGCATACGCAATGGGGCGACGCTCAGCCTGCGCATCCGCACCGTCTGATTCTCAATCTTGGCTCGACGAAAACGATCAGCGGCTTCCGCTACGTTCCGCGCCAGGGTTCGGGCAGCGTCGGCGGCCGGATCAAGGATTACCGGATTTACGTCGGAGAGGATCTGGTAAAGCCATAGGCGTTCTCATTTATGATTTATGATGTTTGATTTATGATCTGGATGGTTGAAAACCCACGATGGCGATGTGTTCAAATCATCCATTGTAGATCATAGTCATAAATCCCATGACTCTCGCCGAGTTGCTTGAAACGGTCCGCCGCGTTGAGGTGCGAACCAACCGGCTCGTGAACGACACGATGGTCGGCGCGTATCTCAGCCGCTTTCGCGGGCGCGGCATGGACTTCGAGGAACTCCGCGAATACATGCCGGGCGACGATGTGCGGGACATCGATTGGAATGTGACCAATCGCATGGGCCGGCCGTTCGTAAAGCGCTTCCGCGAGGAACGCGAGCTGGCCATGGTGCTCGCGGTCGATGTTTCGGCTTCGTCATCGTTCGGTTCCGGCGAGCGGACCAAGCGCGAGTTTGCCACGGAGGTCTCCGCCACACTGGCTATCTCCGCTGCGCGCAGCAGTGACAAGGTCGCGCTGCTTCTCTTTTCCGACCAGGTGGAGCTGTTCGTTCCGCCGCGGAAGGGAAGGCGGCACATTCTGCGGCTGTTGCGAGAAATGCTTACGCTGCAGCCGCGCGGACGTGGTACGAACATTCCCGCGGCGCTCACGTTTCTCAATCATGTGCTGCATCGACGGGCGCTCGTTTTTCTGCTCACGGATTTCCTTCACAGCATGGACGCCGACGCGATCAACCGGGTGTTGAACCGGCTGCCTGGAGATCATTCGCGCGATGTCTTTCATGAAGTGGGACTCACCAATTCGCGTCATGACCTGGTTTGCGTTCATCTGCACGACCGGTTGGAAAGTGAATTTCCGGCAGCGGGAATGGTGACGCTTGAGGATGCGGAAACCGGCGAGCTGTTCGAGTTCGATTCGTCGCGTCAGCCGGTTCGACGCCAGTTCACAGAAAACAATCAACGCCGACTGATGGAACTCGACACGGCATTGCGTCATGCCGGTGTGGACACGTTGCGTCTGAATTCCGGCGAACCATTCGCTCACGCATTGCAGCGCTTTTTCGAGCTGCGCCGCGGCAGGAGGCGCGGATGAGCTTGCGGTCGGGGCGACAAGGCGGCTGGGAGGCAGGTTTTCGAGCCTGTTGGTGCAGGCTGGAATACCTGCGCTACACGTGGATCGCTTTGCTCGCATTTTTTGCTTCGTCGGTTTCCGCGCCTGCGCAGGGCACAAACGGTCCTCGCATCGGCAACGTTTCCTTGCATCCGCCGCATCCGGAAATTCCACCGGGCATCTGGGAACAACATTGGCCATGGATCATTGGCGCCGTGGTTCTGATGGCGCTGATTGCTACCGCGGCCGTTCACTGGTTGCGAAAGGAACCGCTGCCGGTCGTTGAACCGATCGAATCCCGCACACGCCGCGAGCTGGTGATGCTGGTGAATCACGCGCCCAGTGCGCAAACACTCAGCAATGTGACCCGCTGCCTTCGAGTTTATTTGTCCGGCGCTTTCGGATTGCCGCCAGAGGAATTGACCACAAGCGAACTCGGCCAGGCGATCGAGTCGAATGGGATGCTGGAAGCCGAACTCAAGTCGCGCCTGATCCAATGGTTTTCAGAAGCGGATCAGCTTAAGTTTGCGCCAGCTCGGAATATTGCTCCGGAACGACTGCGTCAGGCTCAAGTGTTGTTTGAACAATGTGAACAGCGACGCGCGGCGCTTCAGCAGGCCGCGACGAAACCTCCTGTGAACCGGTGAACAGCAGCTTCGAATTTCAATATCCCTGGCTGCTGGCGCTCCTTGCACTGCTGCCGATTTACAGCCTGCTGCGCGGGCGTGTCGGTCGGCATTCGTCGATCCGTTTTTCCAGCTCAGAAGTGATTCGCGCGGTTGGCGCCCAGGCGCGATCGGCCGCGGGACGGCTGCTTTTCTTTCTGCGCCTGCTCGCAGTGGCGTTCTGCATCATTGCACTGGCCGGACCGCGCTTTGCCGATCATCGCACCGAAACGCAGACGAGCGGCATCGACATCATGCTCGTGCTTGATTTGTCGTGGTCGATGATGGCGCTCGACATGAGTCCGCCGGGCGAGCGTGTGACGCGTTATGACATAGCGTCGAGCGTCATCAAGGATTTCATTCGAAAACGGCCGGATGATCGCATCGGGCTCATTGTTTTCTCGCAGGTGCCGTATCTCGCCAGTCCGCTGACGTTGAATCACGACTGGCTGATCCAGAACATCGATCGCATGCACATCGGGATGATTCGCGAACTCGGCACTGCCATCGGCGACGCGACCGCATCTGCGGCCAAACGGTTGAAGGCGTCCAAGGACAGCAAAAGCCGCGTCATCATTTTGCTCACTGACGGCGACAACAACCGCGGTGACATCGATCCCATTCCTGCCGCGCAACTCGCCGGCGCGTTGGGAGCGAAGATTTACACGATCGGCATCGGTGTCGAAGAGCCGTGTCAGTTGCCCGCGTTCGAACCTTCCACCGGCAAACTGCTTCTCGGTCCGAATGGCGAGATCAAGTGGACGCTCGTTCTTCAGCCGGCGAATTATTCTGTGCTCAGCAGGATGTCGGCGTTGTCCGGAGCGAAATCGTATCGCGCGAAGAATCGTCAGGAACTGGAGAACATTTACAACGAAATCGATCGTCAGGAAAAAACCGAGGTCAAACTCCGTCGTTACACCACCTACACGCCGCTGTTTCAATGGCCGTTGCTGGCAGGATTCGGATTGCTCGCGCTGGAGTTGATCCTGGGCCACACGCGTTACAGGAGGATTCCATGAACTGGACCGATCCTCATTTCGCGGAGCCGCAATGGCTATGGCTGGCGGGACTTGGTCCGGTGTTGCTGATTGCACTGATGATTTACGCAGCTGCGGCGAGGCGGAGACAGCTTCGGGCCATAGCATCGGCGGAACGCGTTGCGGATCTGACCCGTTCTCACAGTTCGATTCGTCGGATTGTGAAGAATGTCCTGCTGGTGCTGGCGGTTCTGGGCATTGGACTGGCCCTCGCGCGGCCGCAGTGGGGCGTGCATGAGTTTGCCGTGCAGGAGCTGGATGAAGACGTGATTTTCGTGATGGATTGTTCGCGCAGCATGCTGGCCACGGACATCGCGCCGAATCGACTGGAGCGCGCGAAGCTCGCCGTTCTGGATTTCGTGCATCGACAGCAGCGCGGACGCGTCGGGCTTGTGGCTTTCGCGGGGCAGGCATTTCTTCAATGCCCGCTTACGTTCGATCACGACGCATTTGAGGAATCGCTGCGTGCAATTGATGACAAAACGATTTCACTCGCAGGAACCGACATTGGCCGCGCTTTGGAGGAGGCGTATCGCGGCATGGAAACCAACAAGAGCCGGAAGGTGATCGTGCTGCTGACTGATGGCGAAGACCTGGAGCAATCCGGCATCAAGACAGCCGAAGCGCTCGCGAAGCAGGGCGTGGTGGTGTTCACGATCGGCGTGGGAACTGCCACGGGCGCGGAGATCCGGACAATGAACGAGCAGAACGTGCTGGAGACGGTCCGCGACAAGGATGGCACGCCGGTGCGCAGCAAGCTCGACGAAGATACGCTCCGTGCGATCGCGACGGTGACAAAGGGGAATTACTATCCGCTCGGCGGACTTGGAGAAGGACTGGCGAAGGTGCGATTGTCGATGGATGTCATCGATGCGGAATCGCGCCGTGTTCCATTGCGAAAGTTTGGCATCGATCGATTCCATTATTTTGTCGGCGTCGTGTTACTGTGCCTCGTCGCGGAATCGTTGATGGGAACGAGGCGAAAAAGGGGTGAGTGATTGAGTCATGAAGGTCACAATGAGAGAACCGAAGGCCGGAAATATTCGCAGTTGTTTGCTGCCTGCGATGTTCTTCGTGCTGTCTTCGTTCTTCGGGAACCTTGTTACTGTAGCGGCTAAGCCGGTGTTCATGGATTTCACCAATGCACCCGCCTCCGCATCAGCCATCGTGACCGAGCCGGAGCCGCGATCGACGCGTGAGATTTTCAATCTCGGAACCCGGAAGCTTCGAGCCGGTCAGCTGGCCGAGGCGGAGACGCGGTTTCAACAGGTGTTGCAGGCGCAGGAGGAAAAGCTTCAACCGGCGGCACTCTACAATCTCGGGCACACCCGCTTCGAGCAGGGAGCGCTGGAGCTGAAGAAATCGTCGGACCCGGCACAAGTCGCTGCGCGAGGACGGGCTGCCGCGCAAACGGCGGATCGTGCGGCGGATCGGGCGCGCGACGCGGCTTTGGGAAATGATCTTCCCGAGATGCTTGCGGCGTATGTGAACGGACGCGGCGCACGGCGTGAATTGAAGGCGGCGACAGAAGCGGTGAAGCGTGCCCTTGAACTGCACGGTGCGGCGCTCAGGAAATGGCAGCGTTCAGCCGCGGATTTCCGGAGCGCGGCGGAGTTGAATCCGAAGGACACCAACGCACTGCGCAACGCGCAACTTGTGGAAGGTGAAATTGCGAAGCTTGTGGACAGCATCCGCGAAATGCAGCAGGCGCAACAGGCCATGGCCCAGAGCCGTCAGGGCTTGCAGGAAATGATGAGGCAACTGGGTGGAAGAATTCCGGAATCGATGATGCCGCCGGGCGCGCGTGGTGAGGATGAGGAAGATGAAGAGGGGGAGAACGGTGACGAAGAGCCGCCGGAACAGACGCCCGGACTTCAACAGGGCAAAGGACGTGAAGGGGACGAAATGAAACTCACGCCGGAGGAAGCGGGCTGGATTCTCGACAGTCTCAAGGGGGACAGCGACCGTCGGCTGCCAATGGGGCAGGGAGACACTTCCGAGCCACGCAACAAGGACAGGACGCGGACGTGGTGATGAAGCGCATTCGACATTTTCTCGCAAAGGTCAAACCGCTCGGCCTGGTTGTGGCCGTGTTTGCGGTTGTTTCCACGGTAGTGGCACAACCTGGCACGCCGAACACGATGCCGCCGATCGATCCGTTGTTGCAGTTGATGATGACCCAGCCGTCGATCGACATTTCGACGAACACGGAAATCACTGCGGTTTTCGATCCGCCGGTCGTTCGACCGGGAGATGTTTCTATCTGGCGGGTGGCGATCAACGCGTTGAACGATTCGGTTGATTGGACCAATGCCGTTCCATTTCCACCCGGCCTCGTCGCCACGCAGAGCGCGCGCGGACTGTTCCTGAATCCGACGGAAGGCAAACTGAAACCGATTACCGGTTTGAACTATCGGGTTCGCGCCACTGCCGAAGGTGTGTTCACGATTCCGTCGTTTGAGGTTCAGGTGTATGGCCGCGCTGTGACAGTTCCCGCGTCGAAACTCGAAGTGAATCGCTTCGCTCCGGTTTCGGCGCCTCAGTCGATCAGCGTGGAACTTGCGGAGAACGAAGCTTACATCGGACAACCGGTGAAAGCTGCCGTGCTGTTGAGAGCGGCGCGTGGCGGACAGGTTCAATTTCTCCAGGAAGTGAAGTTGAACGGCGAAGGTTTTCTCGTCGATCTCGGCAGCTCACGACAGTCGATCAGCACAGTTCGCGGATCCGACGGCGCGCCTGTGGCGGCGTATGCTTATGAAACGATGATCACACCATTGCGTGCCGGGCAGCTGGAGGTTTCGGCTCAGGGATTTACGGCAGGAAACCGGGTTGCCGGGGCGATCATCATTCAGGGACAGGTGACAATTCCCGGCGGACCGCCGCGCTTCGACCTGCTGGATGCGGAGCCGGTGATTCTCCGGGCGAAGCCATTGCCGAAGGAGGGGGAACTGCCCGGATTTCAGGGAGCGATCGGATTGTTTTCGAACTCGCCGCCGAAACTTTCGACAAACGTGGTGCGCGTCGGCGATGTTGTGAAGCTGACCGTTTCGTTCAGTGGCGAAGGAAACCTCGCTCGTCTCGCTCCGCCCCGGCCGCCGGTCGGCGCCAACTGGCAGGTTTTTGAAGCTCAACGCGGGCCGACGGAGATGATTCCGGGCACACGGATTCTGTATCCGGCCAATTCGGCGATTTTCACCTTCCGAATGATTCCGCTCACGACCGAGGTCACGGCGACGCCGGCAATTCCATTCAGCTATTTTGATCCGCATCGCGGAGTTTACGTCGATGCCACAGTGCCGCCGCAGCCGGTTAAGGTGTTGCCGGATGAAGGTGAATCGGACAGCCGCGTGATGGCCGCGCTTGCGGAAAATGCGTCGGCGAAACAAAAACCACTCAGGCTCGCAGATGTGACATCACGGCCGGGCATGGCATCGGCGTCGCTGGCACCGCTGCAGAAGCGGGGCTGGTTCGTGGTTGTGCAGGCGGTGCCGTTGTTGGGATTGCTTGGAATCTGGCAATGGGATCGGCGACGACGATTTCATGAGCTGCATCCGGAAGTGAAGATTCGTCGTCGGGCGCGAAAAGTTTTCAGGCGGGAACGTCGTTCGATTCGGGCCGCCTTGAGTGCGCGAGATGAAACAGGCTATGTGAGAGCGGCTGTGGCCGCGATTCGCGCTGCGACGGCACCGGACATTTCAGCCGATCCGCGCGCGCTGGTTGGAAAGGACGTGCTTTCTGTGATCAGCGAAAATGAGGAAGCGCGGACGTTGGTAAGTCGATTATTCGCGGCCTCCGATACGGTGGGATTTTCGCAGGACGCAAAGCTTGGGCAACGCTTGACGGAATTCGATCCGCAACTTCAGGTGCTGCTGGATCAATTGGAGGCGAGGTTGTGATGTTGTCCGTTCGCAAAAACATTCTCGCGTGCATTGCAGTGTTTGCGTTGTTCCTTCTGGCGCCTGCATTGCGCGCGGTGGCGGATGAAACCAACTGGTTTCAGGCCGGATTGGAATCGTATCGAGCCGGTTATCTGGCGGATGCGGGAACCGCGTTTCGCAATTCCCTCAAGCAAACAGTCTCAGCCGGTGTGCTCCAGAATCTCGGAAATGTGGAGTGGCACCGGGAACGGGTCGGTGACGCCGTGCTGGCGTGGGAACAGGCGCTCTGGGTCGATCCGTTCAACGCTGCGGCGCGAAACAATCTTCAGTTTGCCCGTGAGGCGGCGCAGCTCGAGTCACCGGAACTGCGCTGGTTCGAAGTGGCGTCCACGTGGCTGCCGAACAGCTGGTGGGCGTGGTTGACGGGACTGAGCCTCTGGACCGCGGTGGCGGCGGTCGTGATTCCCGGTGTGTTGCGTCGGCGGCGGTCTGTGTGGCAGCAGGTTGTTGCTGCCATCGGGTTGGGAATTTTTCTTCTCTGTGTTCCGGCGCATGTGGGAACGATGACACGCGCAAAAATTGGATTTGTTCTGAATCCGGAAACCCGCCTGCGCCTGACGCCGACAGAAGGCGCGGAGACAGTGACGCTGCTTGGCGCGGGCGAACCTGTGCGGAGTGGACATTCACGCGGCAAGTTCATTTTCGTTCGAACGAATCGCGGAAGCGGTTGGCTGGATCAGGAGGACGTTGGATTGATTTCGCAACTGCGATAACCCGACGCCTTACGGGAGGGCGTGCAGGCGCGAAGGATTTGTGCCGAAATTTGTGCGGACGGAAAGTTTTCGATCTCGGAGTTGATCGGTTGATGCGACTTACAACGGGAAATTGCGTTCTTCTTCCTCGTTGTTGGATGGTGTGACGCGTTTCTGGGAAGAGCTGGAATCCTGTGGTGCTGATTCTGGTTCAGATTCTTCAGGTTCCTCTGCAACTGCAGCTGGTTTTTCTTCTTCCGCAGGAATGATTGGTTCTGCTTCGTCGATTGATTTGGAATCCGCTTCGACGGCGGGTTGGACCGGTGTTGGCGTGGGTGGAACGAGGGCGGCTGTCAGCTTCGGAGTTTCTTCGGGCGATTTTGGTGCGGCCAGTTCGAGGCGTGCATGGGCGCGATTCACCAGCGTGAGCATGGAGATCTGCGATGCCGCTTCCTTTTCGGCGGCCTGAATGCGAGCGAACTCGCCATAAACCTCGGCGCGAACCGGTTCGTCGTGCGTCAGCAGTTCCTGTCCCTGCGTGGCGCGCATGGCCATGAGAATGTGATGCGCGGTGATGTCTTCCAGCGGACGCGCGGGGAGGAACGCGGGTTCGCCGCGGTTGACTTCCATGACGAGACGGGCGTTCATCAGCACCTCCAGCACCTGTTGAATCAGCCGGCTTGGGATGCCCAGTTCCTTCGACATTTCCGGAATGGAGGCGGGAGGCTGCCCTTTTTGGAATCGATACCCGACGCTGGTCATCAGGCGGAGTGCGACAAATTCCCGTCCGCGCTGATTCACGTGTTCAACCAGTTTTTCCTGAAGGTAAGCCTGCCGGTTCTGGAACGCGTAGGCGACCTGGGCGCCAAAGAGGACCGTGATCCAAACAATGTAGAGACCGCCCATGAACAGCGGAATGATGGCAAGTCCGCCATACATCGCGTCGGCCTTTACGAAACGCGAGGCAAAGAGAAATCCAAGCTGGTTGTAACTGTGCCAGAGCACGCCGGCGAGCGATCCACCCACAAACGCTGCCGAAAAGTTCACCCGCGTGTTCGGCATCACCCAGTAGAACAGGCTGAACACGCAACAGATCACAACCACCGGTGCCGCGGTTGAAATCAGAAATTCGACGAACGGCATCGCGGCGAGGATGTCGCGCACTTTCTGAATTTTCGGGCCGTTGGCAAAGGTGAGAGCGAGCATCAGCAGCGCAGGTCCAAGAACGATCGTGGTAATGTAATTCGTAATGCGGGCCTGCCAGCCGCGCCCGCGTGTCACGCCCCAGATGTCATTGAACGCCTCCTCAATCCGCGTGAGGGTCAGGACAACCGTCACGATGAGGAAGAACATGCCCGTGACGCCGAGTGCCCCGCTGTTGGTGCGCTGGATGAAGTTGTAAATCTGTTCGGCCGCGCGCTGTTGTCCGAGCTGGACGCGCTCGTCCTGAATCGGAGGCGCTTCTTCGGCGGCTTCTTCCGCCGATTCCGTCTCATCCGTGGCCGAACTGGCCAGCGCGGCACGGGCTGCGGAAAGGACGGTGTTTGTTGAAGGTTCCAGCGGGACGTCTTCGGAGGTTGAAGGGTCGGAAGTCGAATTGGTTTCTTCCAGGGGCCAGGAAAAATTCTGGGAGACGGAAAAGTGGTTGGTGCTTGGGACGTCGAACTGCGGGAGAAGGCGATGCACGAACTGTTCGATGAATTCCCGGATCTGTTCCTCGCCAGTTTTCTTCAACCACGCGCTGCTGATGCTCATGACGACCGCGAGGATTGGAACGAGCGACAACAATGTGGTGAACGACAGTGCCGAGGCACGCACCGGGCAGCGGTTTCGGACGAAGCTGCGCCAGACCAGCACCCAGAAATGCAGAAACTTGCGGATCCCCTTCGGTTCGCCTTCCGAGCGGATGAAGCTCTCATCCCAGATCGAGAGCGCCGTCTCCCAGATTTTCCGCAGTTTGGACAAGATGTTGGCCATCGCGAGGCACGCTAGCAGAGGGGAACCTCAAGTCAATTTCCCGCCTGTCAACCGTCGGCTCTTCGTTCAGTCCAGCTTGCAGACCAATGTGCCAAAACACCTGTATTTACCGGGTCCACATGCGGGTGTCTGGAACAGCCACGGACTGGCCAATCAAACGGAGTGGTTGCTGTGCGAAGCGATCATCGACGCGCTGTCGCTCTGGTGTCACGGCTTCCGCAACGTGGCCGCCAGTTATGGCGTGAACGGGTTTACACCGGCCCATTGGGCCTTGTTCAAAGCGTTGAAACCCGAACGCATCATCATCTGTTATGACAACGACGATGAAGGCAACGCTGCCGCCGATGAACAACGACACCAAAACCGGCGACGATCCGCAGAGCCTGATTTACCTGACAGGCCGATAC
>CALBZA010000041.1 GCA_937890005.1 uncultured Verrucomicrobia subdivision 3 bacterium
TACGTCCGGTGGTGTGGGAGGACGGTGAGGTTCCAACCCTCACCTCCTACCCGATTGTGCATCCTCAGCAGAACTGGTGATTGAGCTTCGTCCGGTAGGGATGAGAGGATTGGGCATGCTGCAACTCCGCGTAAACAACCTGGCTTTCACCGGTCTCAAAAGCCGCAAGATGATTTCAACCGCCGTTGCTCGACGGCGGAAAGGTTTCACCCTGATCGAGCTGCTCGTTGTGATCGCAATCATCGCAATTCTAGCAGCCATGCTTCTGCCGGCGCTGGCAAAAGCAAAGTCGCAGGCCCTGCGTACCCAGTGTCTGTCCTCGCTCAAACAGTGTGCGCTGGGATCGTTGATGTATGCGTCGGATTACCGGGAGTGGTTTCCAATCTGGACGCATCCCAGCACGGGAAAGATCAACGTATTGGACGGCACATGGTATGCGCGTTACGTGTGGGCCGGCGCGGCAAACACTCGCGTTCCGATGAACTTTGACGGCGGTTTCAACAACCTCGGCTATCTCTATCCCGCGAAGTATGCGGGCAGCGGAAAAATATTCTGGTGTCCCAGCTACAAGCCGAATGCGGCGCTTGGAATCGATCAATACAGCACGCCTCAGTTCATGAGCAGTGATGCGGGTGGAATTGTCAGGTCGGGATACATGTTCAACCCGTGGATGCGGAATCCAAATTCGGACAATACGCGATTGATGCAAAAATCCACAGACATCAAACAACGCAAGATCTTCGTGATGGATTACATCGGAAGCAACATGAAGCAGGATGAACTGGCGCACTGGCGCGACAAGGGCTGGCAGCTGGCCTTCAACGACGGGAGCGCCGGATTCGCAAAGAGTCCCGAATCGATGGCGAAGGCGCAGACATTGGTTGATTACGACAACGTGACCCTGACCAATATTCTCACGACTCTGGAAGACAGGTCCCGATAAGTCTTCTCAAACTCGACCGATGTGGCGCCAGCAAGCGTGGCTGGCATAGAGGGATTCCTCCCATTTATTCACCACCCGGCGCTGGCGGCGCTGCCTCCGGCGTCGCTATTCGCATCATGCGGGGAATGGTGCGCGGTGGGGCCGGTGTCTGGAGTGTTCCGACGCCGGGTTGATTCCCGGGTCCTGCGGGCGCATTGGGTTGCGGGATGACGCCGGGCGTGACGTTGGCAACAGCGGGAACCGGGTTTGCCTTTGCTCCGTCCGTCTTGAAATCAAGCGTCTGTTCGATCCCGTGGTTCTTCACTTTCACCGTGCCGGCCTTCTCGTTGATCTGCAGCACTTCAATCTCACCCTGCCGCTGGCCTTCCGTCAGGATGTAGCTTTCGGGCTGCTTGTTCGGGATGGCTACGCTCATCAGGGCGCGTTTGTTCCCGAGGATCGTTGTGATGCCGGTCAGCGTGATTTTCAGCGGTGGAGCAGGGGGAGGAGCTTCTTCAACATTCGCCGACACCGGGGGCTTCAGTCCGAAGACATTGCGATCCACGATCCCCTGGTAAGGACTTGAGCCGGCAGCGAACGCTGTCGTCGAAGTGACGCTCAGTCCGATTCCCAGAACCATCGCAATTGTGTTCGCTCGGCGCATTGCTCGAAAATTATCTCAGCTGGCTTTCAAACACCACGGGGAAGTTTTGGTTGTGTTTTGATTGTGAAAGTTTGGATGAAGATGGTTGGAGCGAGAAGAAATGGCAAAGGCTTGAAACAAGCGAATTGAATTGGAAGCCGCTTCAGTCCGCACGTTGGGAAAATGGTCTCGTGTACAACAAAACGCCGTCGGTGTGCCGACGGCGTTGACGTTTTTCAATAATGCAGCGGAGCCTTAGTAGGCGGCTTGAGCGCCCTTGATCTGACGCTTCTGCATCCACGGCATCATGGCGCGGAGCTTGGCGCCGGTCTTCTCGATCGGGTGCTGTTCGCCCTTCTTGAGCAGCGCGTTGTATTTCTTGTAGCCGCCCTTGTATTCCTTCACCCATTCCTTCGCGAACTTGCCGGACTGGATGTCCTTGAGCGCGGCCTTCATGCGCTTCTTGACGCTGGAATCGATGATCTTCGGGCCCACGGTGATGTCGCCCCACTTCGCGGTTTCGGAAATGGAGAAGCGCATGCCGCTGATGCCGGATTCGTTCATCAGATCGACGATCAGCTTCAGCTCATGCAGGCATTCGAAGTAAGCCATCTCCGGCGAATAACCGGCTTCAACGAGCGTTTCGAATCCAGCCTGCACCAGCGCGCTGGCGCCGCCGCAAAGGACGGTCTGCTCGCCGAACAGATCGGTCTCGGTCTCTTCCTTGAAGTTGGTTTCGATGACGCCGGCGCGGGTGCCGCCGATGCCCTTCGCCCAGGCGAGCGCGATCTTCTTGGCTTCCTTGCCGCCCTGATAAACCGCGATCAGGCTCGGCACGCCTTTGCCTTCGGTGTACTGGCGGCGAACAATGTGGCCCGGGCCTTTTGGCGCGACCATGATGACGTTCACGTTCTTCGGCGGAACGATCGTTTTGAAATGGATGGAAAAGCCATGCGAGAACAGCAGCGTCTTGCCCTTGGCGAGATTTGGCGCGATGTCCTTCTCGTAGGCGGCCGGCTGCTTGGTATCGGGCAGCGCGACCATGATGACGTCCGCGCGCTTCACAGCTTCCGCGGTGGTGAAGACTTCGAAGCCTTTTTCCTTTGCTACCGGGATCGACTTGCTGCCTTCGTAGAGGCCGATGATGACCTTGAGGCCGCTTTCCTTGAGGTTGAGCGCGTGGGCGTGGCCCTGGGAGCCGAAGCCGAGCACGGCGAGCGTTTTGTTTTTCAGAACGCCGAGATCAGCGTCTTTGTCAGTATAGACTTTTGCCATAAAAGGGATTTGATGGATGAGGGTTGAGAGTTGTTGAACCGGGATGACTCGAACCTGGGACTCGCTTACTTGCGCGGCATCGCGGCTTTTCCGGTTCGGGTCAGATCAATGATTCCAAACGCGTTCATCAGTTCGAGGAACTTGCTGATCTTGCTTTCGTCGCCGGTGATTTCCACCGTCAGGGTCTTCTGCTGCACATCGACGATTTTCGCGCGGAAAATGTCCGTGATCTGCATGACTTCGGCGCGGGACTTGGAATCGACCGCCACTTTCACAAGCACCAGTTCGCGATCGACGTATTCGCCTTCGCGGAAGTCCTGAATCTTGATCACGTCCGGAAGGCGATTGAGCTGCTTGATGATCTGTTCCAGCGTGGCTTCGTCGCCGTGAGTGACGATCGTCATGCGGGAGGCTGTGGCGTCGTGGGTGGGAGCGACGTTGAGAGAATCGATGTTGTAACCGCGGCCGCTGAAAAGTCCGGCCACGCGCGTGAGCACGCCGAACTTGTTTTCCACCAGAACTGAAATTGTGTGTCGCATAAGTCCCCGCCAGAAGGGGAGGCGAAAGCTAGCAACCGCTTGGAAACCGGTCAATTTGCATTTTGAACGGTTTCATTCCGCAAATTGCTGCCGGAGGGCAATGGAAGTGGAATGCCGCGCGCGACAGGTTCACCAAAGTCAGGAAACCCATCATCGGTCCATCGGAACGGTTGCGCGTGAATGACGCGTCGCCAGCCTTCTGTGCGGTCCAGTTTCGAGTGGTAGAGAATCCAGTCCTCCATGCCGTCGGGTGACTTCACGAAACAGTTGTGTCCCACGCCGAATGTCTCCGGTGTCGAGGCGAAAACCGGTTTCGGATGTTTGGTCCAATGGGACGGATTCAATGGATCGCCATCCGGCTTCAGTTCAAGCAGTCCGAGCTTGTAACTCGCCTGCCACGAACCGCTGCAGGAATAGATCAGGAACACGCGATTGCTGCGCCGGAGAATTTGCGGGCCTTCATGCAGACCGCGGCCGGTCAGTTTTTCATCCACGCGTTCCCAAAGGTAATCGTCATTGTTGCACAGTTCGACGCGCCGGGTTGCGAGCGTGAACGGATCTTTCATCCGCGCGATGTAAAGCCACTGAATGTCGCGTTCATCCCGCCAGCCCGACCAGACCATGTAACGCTCGCCACGAAGGGAAAAGAGACTGGCATCGATGGCCCATCGGTTTGTGACGCCGGTTTCGGGATGGTCTCCTGTGTAAATAGGTCCGCGTACGGTGTAGTCACTGAACGGATCGTCGGCCGCAGATTCAAGCACCCACATGCGATGATTTTCATTCCGGCCATCCGACGCCGCAAAGTAGATGTACCAACGTTCGCCGATCCGATGAATTTCCGGAGCCCAGATTTCGCGCGAACAGGGTCCTGAGGCTGGCGCGCGCCAGACGATCCGGTGTTCGCCGGGCTTGGTGAAATCCCTGGTGACACCGACAACGATGGACTCGTTTGGACCCTTTCTGCTCCAGACATAATTGCCGTCGTGCTGGAAGAACCAGGGATCGGCACCGATGACAATGGGATTGGTGAATATTCCCGACTGCGGAGGAATGGACGTTGTCAGTTCTGCAGGAAAAGTCGCGACACGGCTGACGATGAACAATGCGGCGAATACGAAAAACGTTCGGATGTTTCGAGATTTCAATGCGCGAAGCTGGAGCTGAAACAAAGATGCCACGCGAACACTATGGAGAAGTTCTGCTGCGAAACACAACGTCCGGACCTGTCACCAATTCATGCCGCATGACGATTGCTGCGTTTCCAGCGGCGTCACGGTGGAAATCCGATCGCAAGTTTCACTGCGGAATATTCAGGATGAATTTTTCCGTCCCGCGTGCGGATGATCAGCGGCGGTTCGGTCCAGGTTTGGTTTCGGAACCATTCCGGAAGGTCGCCTTCGCGCATCATTCCGAAGAGACCTACCAGCGGTGAATCGCCTTCGCGGAACACAACCGGGCGTTTGCGGACGATGACGAGTCCGGCCGATTTCGCTCCCGCTTCGACACGAGCCAGCTGGGCGGGTTCGAAGGGAAACACGCAGGCGAAAAATCCTCCCGCAGCGAGATGCTTCGACGCCGTGGAGCAATAGTCGGCGACAGTGCCGCGCAGTTCGAATCGGCAGGCAAGCTTTTGTGGATGCTCGCTCTTCACACCGGCGTCGGGCGGAAAATAGGGAGGGCTGCCCGTGATCAAATCAAACTTCTCTTCGGCGCGAATGATTCCCGGTTCTCTGAAATCGCCTTTGCGAATTTCGTAGCGTTCCTGCAGCCCGTTGTAAGCGGCGGATTTGCGTGCGAGTGCGACGCTTTCCTTCTGTGCTTCGACTGTGACAAATCGCGTTCCAGGCAAACGCCAGGCTGCGATCATTCCCACGGTTCCAATGCCGCTGCCCAGATCGAGCGCCGTGCGTGCTGTGGGACACCAACTCGTCCCATACCAGGCTGTGAGAATGTCGTCCGTGGAAAATCGATGTCCGTCGCGCAGTTGAAACAGGCGGAAGTTTCCGCTGATGGCATCGAGTGTCTCGTGAGGTTCAATTTGAACTTCAGCATTCAGGCCGGGTGGAATTGGACCGGGTTTTGCCCAGCCTTTGAAATGAGTGTCTCGGTTCACGGAGTAATGGGAATGGAGTTGGTCAGAGGCGTGTCGCCGCGCAGCATCTTCGCGGCTTCTCTGGCAACGCGTAAATACCAGTCGCTTGGAAGTTTCAAACCGTCGGCATCGAGCGAAACGAATTTGCCTTCCGTCGGCAGTTGAGCCGCCGTCGGGGCCAGCTTGAACATCGCGGTGCCTTCATCCACTTCGTCGAACATCGCGGTGTATAACATCGTGCAACCGGCATTGATCGCGTTGAATGCCTGATGCCAGTAGAAGCTCCCGCCGCGACGGGGAATCTGGTTGAGTTTGCCGCCGTGCAGGTTGTGCCAGGAGAAACCGGGCCAGATCACCGGCATGTAGTCGCGTCCGGCTGCCTTGGCTTCGACGAGATCAGGCGCGGTCACATGGCGGGTGAAGTCGTTCTCGCCCGTGTCATCGCTGTATCGACCGACCGACCAGGGACTGATCACGTCGAAGGATCGGAAAACCTCCGCCCAGGCTGCATTGGTTTGTGAATCGTGTTTCAGTGTGCGCCAGTGCGAAGGCACGCCGCCGACAACTGTGCAACCGGCAGCTTTGAAGAAGGCGATGACTTTCGATGCCTGTTCCGGCGTGTCGTGACGGCCTGCAAAGCCAAATCCCCAGATGGCCACGACGGGACGGCCAATGTGATGCAGATACCGCGGGCTTTCAGTGATCTGAAGATCGCGGGTGAGAAATTTCCAATCGTTGGTAAGTGCGGCGACCAGCGTATTCGTCGGCTGGCCGGAAATGTCGTACATGATTGCGAAAACCCGGCCATAGGTTTCAGCGCCGGCACGCACATTGTCTGCGACCTGATTTCTCACCGCGAAAAAATGTGGGTCCGACAGCTCGGAGACAAAACGCTGGAGGAAAACGCCGTCGAGCTGGTGTTCCTGCATCCATTGGAAATGCCGGAGAACCGTTTTGCAATTGAAAGCGGAATAAACTTTTGCAGGCGAACCGTCGGGAAGAGTCATCTTCGTGGCAAACAGTTCGTCAGCGTCCAGTTCGGAAACATCCGGCCAGAAATCCACCGTGACATTGGTTGCGACAGGATTGTTTCTGCGGAACCAATGAATCCAGCGGTTCACCTTGGAGCCGTCATCCGGGCACGCGAACCAGCCTTGATAACCCGTGAGCAGCTTGTGGTTCATGGTGCCGGGATCGACTGACGGTTGGGCCTGGGAAATTGCCACGAAGATCAGAATCAGAACGCTGCAGAAAAAATTGCGGAATACTTTCATCAGCGCTGACGATCAGATGAGCCTGGCTTTTTCGGTTCGATGTGGATGAGAACGTCAAAAACGGCAGGGATCTCGTCGCGCACTTTGTCCTTCACCTGATGCGCGATTTCATGCGAGCGACGCACGCTCATTTCCGGATCCACTTCAACATGCATATCGACGAAGTAATGGTAGCCCATCTTCCGGACGAGACATTTTTCCACGGCTTCGACTCCCGGCAATGTTTCCGCCAGCGTGCGAATCTGATCGATCACCTCGCGATTCGGCGAGCGATCCATCAGTTCGTTCAGGGCCGGACGAAGCAGGCGAAGTCCGTTTGAGGCGATCACGCCCGCGGCAATGATGGCCGCCCAGTCGTCCGCTGCTTCGAATCCCTCGCCACCCATCAATGCAATCGTGATTCCCGCCGCGGCGGCGAGCGAAGTGATGGCGTCGCTGCGATGATGCCACGCATCGCTCGCGACGGCCGAACTTTCCACGATTTCAGATTCCTTCAGAACGAAGCGGAACAGACCTTCCTTGATAACGATGACAGCGATCAACACGAGCAGGGTGAATGGAGCGGGTGCGTGATGCGGTTCTGAAATTTCGCGGACCGCCTGAACAATGATCCAGGCCGCCGCGAGCAGGAGCATGATTGAAACGACGGCGGTTGCCAGCGGCTCGGCTTTGCCATGGCCGTAAGGATGATCTTCATCCGCCGGTTCGGCGGCGACCACCAGTCCGCGCCAGACGATCAGGGAACTGAAGATATCGGCGAAGGATTCAACCGCGTCGGCGATCAGCGCATGGGAATGACCGAAGATTCCCGCGAGCAATTTGGAAACTGCGAGCGCGAGGTTCACTGCGAGACCTGTGAACGTCGCCCGCAGACTTCGTTTCAGCCGATCGGCCGGCATGCCGCAACTTAAAACCGCGGCAGCGAAGTGTCACGTTATTGTCGAGTGGCGGACATTGCCGTCTTCCCGCCTCACGCCTCACGCAATCATGTGACAGAACATCGCATCGCGGAGCTTGGGTTCGAACCAGGTGCTCTTGGGCGGCATGATTCCGCCCGCGTCGGCGATGGTCATCAGGTCTTCAATGCTGGTGGGGAACATGGAAAAGGCGCAGGCGTATTCACCGCTGTTCACCAGCTTCTCCAGTTCTGCTGTGCCGCGAATGCCGCCGACGAAGTTGATGCGCTTACTGGTGCGCGGATCGCTGATGCCGAAAACCGGATCAAGCACGTATTTCTGAAGCAGTGTGACGTCGAGTTTTTCGATGGGATCGTTCGTGGCCGCGAAGTGCGGTCGGAAATGCAGCGTGTGCCATTTGCCGGCAAGATAAAGCCCGAGCTCATGCTTCCGTGATGGAGCAGGGGACCCGTTTGCGCTGATGACAAAAACCGCATCCAGCTTTTCCAGCAATTGTTCCGGCGTTAGCCCATTCAGATCCTTCAACACACGGTTGTAGGGAAGAATCTGCATCTGGTTGTGCGGGAAAATCACGGTCAGGAATTCTCCGCTGTGGCCGGCGCCCTTGCGGCTTTGATACACCCGCGCTGCGGCGGCGCTGCGATGATGTCCGTCCGCAATGTAGAGAAATGGAATTTTGGCGAATTCAGATTCAATCAAACGAATGCCTTCAGCGTCGGTGATGTTCCAGGAAATGTGGCGGACGCCGTCCGCTGCGGTGAAATCAATTGTCGGCGTTTTTGCTGTGCGCTTTGCAATGAAGGCATCCAGGGCAGCCACCGCGCGGTAGGTAAGAAACACGGGTCCGGTTTGAGATTCCAAAGTTTCAATGTGCCGGACGCGATCGTCCTCCTTGTCAGGCCGGGTGAACTCGTGCTTCTTGATGACGCCGCTGAGATATTCCTCGCAGCTGGCCGCGGCGACAAGGCCGGTCTGGCTGTGTTGGCCCATGATCTGCCGGTAAAGATAAAATGCCGGCTGAGAGTCCTGGATCAATGCGCCTTCCCGGATCAGGCGATGAAAATTCTCTTTGCCCTTCGCGTAAACTTCGGGCGAGTAAAGATCGATTCCCTGCGGAAGATCGATTTCGGGTTTGCTGACGTGCAGAAAGCTGAGTGGGTTGCCGGAAGCGATTTGACGGGCTTCGTCCGACGACATCACATCGTAGGGCAGTTCACAAATGCGTCCGGCCAGTTCGGGTTTCGGACGCAACGCAGCAAATGGTTTAATTGTGGCCATGAAGCCGCGAAAGATAAGTCCCGGTTTCCGTGAACGCACGCAGATTTTAAACGGCGAAATCTGTGCGACGGACGACGTTTTGGGTATTGGGCATCAGAAAACAAAAGAGCACAGCGATGAAGCTGCGCTCTTTTGCGGAACGAGAATTTGAATTCGTTTAACGCCGAGCCTTTGACTTCGCCGGGGTGTCATCGACGAGAATCATGCTGTGACTGCCCCGTGCCGCGATGAAAACCACTTTTCCTGGGAGCGGGGGAATATCGCACTGGCCTTTGTCATTGAATCCCCACGCCACGAGAGAACCATCACGTTTAAGAGCCAGGACGTGATAGTCGCCGGTTGCGATGGCGACCACGTCCGAGAGTTCTTCCGGCACTTCGATTTGCGCCAGTCCATACGTGCCCCAGGAAACCACCGTTCCATCGGCCTTCAAAGCCACACTGTGAAAACCTGCGGCCGCAATGGCCACCACGTTGCTCAAACCTTCAGGAACGTTGCATTGCCCCTGATTGTTGCTTCCCCAGGCCACCACCGTTCCATCAGTCCGCAACGCGAGACTGTGATAAGTGCCGGCGGCGATGGCGACAACGCGATTCAAATCTTCGGGAACGTCACATTGTCCGGTTTCATTTGCGCCCCATGCGACGACAGTTCCACTTTTTGTCAGCGCCAGGCTATGAATGGCACCGGCCGCGACCGCTTTCACTTTCTTCAATTTGGCGGGAACCGTGGTTTGGCCGAAATCGCCGAACTGTCCATTGGTCGGTCCCCATGCAGCCACGGTGCCGTTGCCCAGCAATGCAAGCGTGTGAACATTTCCGGCGGCAACGCTGACGACAGGGGCGCGTTTGATTTTGGCGGGGATATTTGTTTGTCCGAATTGATTGTCACCCCACACGACCACCTTGCGGTCGCTGCGGATGAAGGCGCTGTGAAGGCTTCCGCTGCTGATGCCGCGAACATCTGGTTTCTTTGAACAGAGCGCTTCGATGTCATAGTTCATGTCGCCCCATGCGATCAGACGGGTTGCGGCGTCGGTGGACACGGTGGAACAGAAAAGCGCGACGGCGGCGAACTTCAGCAGAGAGGCTCCAAACAAGTGTTTCATCAATATTCCCTTTGTTGATTTCGTGAGTGACGGTCCTGAGAATTGCAGACTGCGGCGTCGGGCGCTAACGGGGCATGCACCAAATCTTGTCCGGGGGATTCACCGGGAAAATCTGCGATGAAGAATTCTTAAAAAACCTGTTGCACCGTATTGGGTGTTTACCTATATTCCCGCCTCCGTTTCGCCTGAACAGGCCACGGACAGCATAACCTGCGGAACCGATAACTGACTCCCAACCGGGACAGGAATGATGGCTCCGCTCTCCAAGTAGCTGACTTGGTTGGTAACTGATTTTGATTTATGCCAGTTAAGACATTTAGACCGTTGACCCCGTCAACGCGATACGTAACGTTCGCCGATTACAGCGACATTACGAAGACCAAGCCTGAAAAGAGCCTGGTTCAGATCAAAAAGAAGACGGGTGGACGCAATCATTACGGCCGGGCTACCGCTCGTGGCATTGGTGGCGGAAACAAGCAGAAGATTCGTCTGGTTGATTTCAAGCGTCAGAAGCACGGTGTCGAAGCCACGGTTTCCGCGATCGAATACGATCCGCTTCGCACAGCCCGACTGGCCCTCCTCCAATACGCCGACGGCGAAAAGGCTTACATCGTCGCTCCCAACGGTCTCCAGGTCGGCGCCAAACTCCTGAGCGGACCTTCGGCTCCTCCGGAAATTGGAAATGCTCTTCCGCTCAAGGCGATTCCGGTGGGTCTCTCGATTCACAATATTGAAATCACTCCGGGTCGTGGTGGGCAGATGGTTCGCACTGCCGGCGGCGCGGCGACCTTGATGTCTCGCGACGAAGGTTACGCACAGATCCGCCTGCCTTCCGGTGAAATCCGCAAGTTCAATGAGAACTGCTATGCGACCATCGGGCAGGTTGGAAATACCGAGCACGAAAACGTTGTTCTTGGAAAAGCGGGTCGTAGCCGTCATTTGGGCATTCGCCCGGTGAACCGCGGTGTCACCCGTAACCCGGTTGACCATCCGAACGGTGGTGGCGCGGGCAAGTCGAAGTCCGGCGGTGGCTGGCAGCAGCTGACCTCGCCCTGGGGCTTGTTGGCCAAGGGTTATCGCACCCGCAACAAGAAGAAGTATTCGAACCGGTTCATTCTGGTGCGCCGCGATGGACGCCCGATGAAGAACAAGTAAGGGCTCCGTAAATCGTAAATCGTAAATAGAATATGGGACGCTCAATCAAAAAAGGTCCATTTGTTGATTTCCACCTGCTGGACAAGATCCAGAAGGCCAAGGAGACGAAGTCCAAGGCGCCGATCAAGACCTGGTCGCGCCGTTCGATGATCACGCCGGATTTCGTCGGCCTGACGTTCAACGTCCACAACGGCAAGGTGTTCAACCCCGTGTTCGTCACTGAAAACATGGTTGGCCATCGTCTCGGCGAATTTTCACTTACGCGCACGTTCAAGAAGCACGGCGCTCACACCGCGAAGGCAGAAGCGAAATAGCCTATGGAAGTTCAAGCGATTACCAAAAACATCCGCATGTCCGCGCAGAAGATGCGCGAAGTGGTGCGGCAGATTCAGGGTTTGCCCGCTCTCCAGGCACAGGCTGTTCTCGCCGTCGTTCCCCGCAAGGGCGCGCGGTTCGTTGCCAAGACCTTGAGGTCCGCCATTGCGAACGCGGAAAACAACAACAACGCCAAGCCCGAAGCGCTGATCATCAAGGAGGCTGTTGCGCAGACCGCCACCAGTTACAAGCGGTTCACGCCCAAGGCGCGCGGCTCTGCCGGCCCGATCATCAAGCGGAATTGCCACGTTAAAATCGTTCTTTCTGACGAGTAAATTGTATGGGTCAAAAAACTAATCCAGTCGGTCTCCGCATCGCCGTCAACAAGGACTGGCGTTCCAAGTGGTATTCCGGAAAGAAGGACTTCGGCAAGCTGTTGAACGAAGATCGTGAAATCCGTGAGCTGCTCAAGAAGAAGCTCGAGACGGCTTCAGTCCCGAAAATTTTGATCGAACGCGCCGCCAACCGCTGCCGCATCACGATCCTGACTGCTCGCCCCGGTGTTGTCATCGGCCGCAAAGGCGCCGAGATCGACAAGATCAAGGAAGAGCTGAGCAAGATGACCGGCAAGGAAATCTACGTGGACATCGTGGAGATCAAGCAGCCGGAAACCGACGCGCAGCTCGTTGCCGAGAACGTTGCGCTCCAGCTCGAACGCCGTGTTTCGTTCCGTCGCGCGATGAAGAAGGCGCTGCAGACCGCCAAGGATTTCGGTGCTGAAGGCATCAAGATCCGCTGTGCCGGACGCCTGGGTGGCGCTGAACTCGCCCGGGTTGAGCAGTATCACTGGGGCCGCGTTCCGCTGCACACGTTGCGAGCGAACATCGATTATGGATTCGCCGAAGCCAAGACCGTTTACGGCAAGCTCGGTGTGAAATGCTGGATCTGCAAAGGCGAGAACAAGCCGCAGCGCGCCCAGCAGCCGCAGTCTGCTCCGCAGGTCGAAGCGGTTCCGGTCAAGTAACTTTGTAGAAGAGAGATTTTGTTATGCCATTACAGCCCGCACGAGTGAAGTTTCGCAAGATGCACCGCGGCAACCGCGCCGGCCTGGCCTATCGCGGCAGCACGGTTGCATTCGGCGAATATGCATTGATGGCGCTGGAACGTTGCTGGATGGATTCCAAGCAGCTCGAAGCCGCCCGCGTTGCGATTGCGCGCAACATGAAACGCCACGGCAAGCTCTGGATCCGTGTGTTCCCGCAGAAGTCATTCACCAAGAAGCCGCTCGAAACCCGAATGGGCAAGGGCAAGGCCCCGGTGGAGGGCTGGGTGGCGGTGATTCGCCCCGCGAACATCCTGTTCGAAGTGGACGGTGTGACTGAAGCGGTGGCCCGCGAGTCCCTGCGTCTCGCGGCGACCAAACTGCCGATCAAGACCAAGTTCGTCGCGCGCCATCAGGCGGCGGCATAAGAGTTGTGGCGGCGTCCTCGGGCGCCGGGTGTAGCGACGGTAAAGATGGCGGTCACAGACCGCCGCTACAGAAGAAAACAGTTTATGAAGATGTCTGAGATCAAAGACCTGACGCTCGTCGAGTTGTCGGCCAAGAGCCGGGACCTGCGGCAGGAGATTTTTAACCTGCGTTTGCAGCAGGCCAGCGCCCAGCTCGAAAAGCCGGCCCGCCTGCGCACCCTGCGCCGCGACATTGCTCGCGTCGAAACGCGTATTTCCCAACTGCGGAACAAAGCGGCTTAACTCGTATGGCTGAAGAAACCAAAACTTTGGAACTCGCTCGCGGCAATCGCAAGGAACGCGTCGGCGAAGTGATTTCAAACAAGATGACCAAGACCATCGTGGTCCGCGTGGAACGCCGTTTCCCGCACCCGAAATTCAAGAAGGTGGTCACGGGCTACAAGAAATTCTACGCCCACGACGAAAAGGCCGAGGCGAAGGTCGGCGATCGCGTGCGCATCCAGGAAACCCGCCCGCTCTCCAAGCTCAAGCGCTGGCGCCTGGTCGAAGTGGTGGAACGCAGCTCCGGTGTGTCACCGGTGGCCGCCTGAATTGATTTGTTATGTTGCAAGTTCGATCTCATCTAGATGTCGCGGATAACACCGGCGCCAAGGTCGCCTGGGCCATCGGCGTGCTCGGCAAAAACCAGATGTATGCCCGCGTCGGCGACGTGATCAAGGCCCACATCAAGGACGCCGCGCCGGACGGCACGGTCAAGAAGGGCGACGTCGTTGACGCCGTCATTGTCCGCACCAGGCAGGCGATCCGCCGCAGCGACGGCTCGTATCTGCGCTTTGACAGCAACGCGATTGTCATCATTGACAAGGAAATGAACCCGCGCGGAACCCGCATCTTCGGGCCCGTTGCCCGCGAACTGCGCGACAAGAAGTTCATGAAGATCATTTCGCTCGCCCCGGAGGTTATCTGATATGGCTAAACTGCATGTGAAAAAGGGTGACGAAGTGGTGGTGATTGCCGGTGCCGACAAGGGCAAGCGCGGCAAGATCATCTCGGTGGATGCCGGCAAGCAGCGCGTGACGGTCGAGGGCGTGCACATGATCAAGAAGCACACCCGCCGCACCCAGCAAAACCAGCAGGGAGCGATCATTGAGCGCGAAGGCACGGTTCACGCCTCCAATGTCATGAAAGCGGAAGTGTTCGACGCCCGCGCCAGCAAGCGTGGAACGCCAGCCAAGGCGTAAGCGAAGCGGACCAAACAGGATTACGATTTAATTTGAAGAGTTACGGCAAAAACCGTGACGCAGAAAAATGAAAGCCAGACTTTACGAAAAATACATCAACGAAGTTGTTCCGGCGCTGAAGGCCAAGAACAAATACCAGAACGTCCACCAGATTCCGCGGTTTGAAAAAATCGTCGTCAACATGGGCGTGAGTGCTTCGTTGGAGAAGAGCGCAATTGATGACGCCGCGAAGGATCTCGCGCTGATCACCGGCCGCAAGCCGGCCATCAGCAAGTCCCGCCACAGCATTGCCAATTTCAAGCTGCGCGAAGGCCAGCCGATCGGCTGCCGCGTGACGCTGCGCAAGGACGCGATGTATGAGTTTTTCGATCGCCTGGTTGCGGCGGCGCTGCCCCGTATCCGTGACTTCCGCGGTCTGTCTCCGCGCAAGTTTGATGGCCGCGGCAACTACACGTTCGGTGTGGCTGACCAGACCATCTTCCCTGAGATCGAGCTGGACAAGATCAAGCGGACACAGGGCATGGACATCACCATCGTGACGAGCGCGCGCACCGATGCGGAAGCGCTGGAGCTGCTCAAGATGATGGGCATGCCGCTCGCCGACAAATAATTCAGAGAGAGTTTAGTTTTTATGGCCAAGAAATCCTGGAAAGAGCGCAACAAGCGCAAGATGGAGACGGTGGCGAAGTATGCCGCACTCCGTGCCGAGCTGAAAGCGAAGCGTGACTATGCCGGCCTGGCAAAGCTTCCGCGTGATGCGAGCCCAACCCGCGTCGTGAACCGCTGTGCGATGAGTGGACGCCGCCATGGTTATCTCCGCAAATTCGGCTGCTCGCGCCTCACGTTCCGTGAAGCGGCATTGAACGGCCTGATCCCGGGTGTGACGAAGGCCAGCTGGTAAAAATGAATTTCCATCCCGTGACCATCCTCGTTCGCCTCGAGGACGCGGACGGGGTGAGAGCAAAAACAAAATATGACCGACCCGATTTCTGACATGTTGACCCGGATTCGCAACGCGCAGCGCGCGATGCTTCCGACGGTTGAGATTCCGCATTCAAAACTGAAGGAAAGCGTTGCCAACATCCTGAAGAAGGAAGGCTATGTTGCAGACATTGCCGTTGACGGCAAAGTGATCAAGACGCTGAAGCTGAAGCTCAAGTATCAGGGCAGAAAGGCTGTGATCGAGGGCATTCGCCGCGTCAGCCGTCCTGGTCTGCGGCAATATGTTGGCGCCACGGAAATCCCGCGCGTGCGCGGCGGTCTTGGTGTGGCAATTGTATCAACGCCGGAAGGCGTGATGTCGGGCAACACGGCCCGCAAGAAGAACCTCGGCGGAGAATTGCTCTGCTACGTCTGGTAAGGATTTTATATGTCGCGTATTGGAAAACAGCCGATTGCTGTCCCTCCGAAAGTCAAAGTGGAGTTGAAAGGCCAGCAGGTTCTTGTGGAAGGACCGAAGGGCAAGCTCACATTCGACCTGCCGAAGCGCACCAGCCTGAAGGTTGAAAACGGCAACATCGTTGTCAGCCGCGATGGCGAAGACTCCCAGGCCAAGGCTCTGCATGGCCTCAGCCGAGCTCTGGTCAGCAACATGGTCAAGGGCGTGAGCGAAGGCTTCGTCAAGAAGCTGGAGATTCAGGGCGTCGGTTTCAAAGCCGCCGTCAACGGCAATGTCGTGAACCTGAACCTCGGTTTCTCGCATCCCATCAATTACCCGATTCCGGCGCAGATCAAAGTGACGGTGGAGGAAAACACCAAGCTGACGATTGAGGGGCCGGACCGCCAGGTTGTTGGCCGTGTGGCCGCGGAGATCCGCAGCTTCTATCCGCCCGAGCCCTACAAGGGCAAGGGTGTTCGTTACGCTGGCGAACATGTTCAGCGCAAGGAAGGCAAGACCGTTCAGTAACAATTGAACTCACGGCAAAACCCGTGACGCATAAAGATGAGAACAGACAAGAAACAGAAACTGGCGCAGCTCCGTCACTGGCGTGTGCGGAAAAAGATCAGCGGCACCAAGGAACGTCCGCGCATGAGCGTTTGCTTCACGAACGAGCACATCTACGTGCAGTTCATCGACGATGTCGCGCGCGTCACCCTCGCTTCGGCGATGACGACGAGCAAGGCCACTCCTGACCGCGAAAAGCTGAGCGCGAACGTGGCAAGCGCGAAGACCATTGGCACACAGGCGGCCAAGGCGGCGCTGGACAAGGGAATCAAGCAGGTGGTGTTCGACCGCGGTGGCGCCCGTTACATGGGCAAGGTCAAGGCTCTCGCTGAGGCAGCGCGCGAAGCCGGCCTGCAATTTTAACTTTAACAGAGAGAAATACTGTGGCTGAAGAAAACAACATTGTAGAAGGCGGCAGCGAAGAGCAGCAGCAACAGCCGCCGGCGCCCCAACAACAGCAGTTCCAGCGCGGTCCCCGCGGTCCCGGTCGTGGACGGCGCAAGCCCCCGGAAGAGCAGGGCGAAGGGCAGGGCGGAGAAGAACTGATGGAGAAGGTTGTGTTTATCAACCGATCCGCCAAGGTCGTCAAAGGCGGCCGTCGCTTCAATTTCAGCGCGCTTGTCGTTGTCGGTGACCGGAAGGGCAAAGTGGGCATCGGTCTCGGCAAGGCTGGAGAAGTGGCTGATGCGATCCGCAAGGGCGGCGAAGACGCGCGCAACCGAATGGTTTCTGTGTCGCTGAAGGATGCAACCATTCCTCATGAGGCGTTCTCGCACTATTGCGGCGCCAAGGTGTTGCTCCGTCCGGCATCGCCCGGAACGGGAATCATCGCGGGCAAGACGGTTCGCGCAGTGTTGGAGTCAGCCGGTGTGAAGGACATTCTGAGCAAATCGCTGGGTTCCAAGAACGCCGCAAACGTGGTGAAGGCGACGCTGAACGCGCTCCTGAGCCTTCGTCAGCGGGAGGAAATTTTCAAGAGCCGCGGTCTGGAAATCAAGAAGGTGGAAGCTCCGCAGGCTCCGACGGCATGATGGAACAACCGGTTTCACGTGTTTGGATTCCGGGAAGATTCCGGAAGGCCGAAACTGAAATCTGAGAACTGAAGACTTTTATATGCGTTTACATGATCTCAAACCACGTCCGGGCGCAAAGCATCGCCGCAAGCGTCTCGGCCAGGGTGAATCCAGCGGTCGCGGCAAGACTGCCGGCCGCGGTGGCAAAGGACAGACAGCCCGCTCGGGCAGCTCGATCCGTATCGGTTTCGAAGGCGGTCAGATGCCGCTCATCCGTCGTATTCCGAAGCGCGGCTTCAACAATGCCCGCCACGCGACCACCTACATTCCGGTCAATCTCGATTCCTTGAATGTCTTTGAAGACGGCGCCCGTGTGGATGTCGCCGCCCTGAAGAGTGTCGGCCTCGCAAACGGCCGTGCTGATGGCATCAAGATTCTCGGTAGTGGAGAACTCACGAAGAAGTTGACCGTGAGCGCCCATGCGTTCAGTGCTTCGGCGAAGGCAAAGATCGAAGCCAAGGGCGGAACGTGCGAAGTGATTGCCCCCAGGACGGAAACCGCCAAGGCCTAGTCTTCTGAGACTCCATGATTGCCTCCATCGCGAATACCTTCAGCAATTGCTTCAAGATCCCGGAACTCAAGTCGCGCATTCTGTTTACAGCGATGATTCTGGCGATCTGCCGGTTGGTCGCGACGGTGCCGATCCCTGGATTGGACGGGCTTTCCCTCTCCCAGTTTGTAGCGAGTCTTGCGGATAGGGGTGGATCCCTTCTCGGTCTTTACAGCACGTTCACCGGTGGTGCGCTTCAACGCTGCGCCATTGGTTCGCTGGGCATCATGCCATACATCAGCGCGACGATCATCGTGCAGTTGCTGACGGCTGTTTACGGTCCGTGGAGCAAGCTGGCCCGTGAAGAGGGTGGCCGGACCAAGTTGATTCAATACGGCCGTTACCTGACGGTTTTGTTGTGCTTGGGGCAGGGCTTTTTCATGGCGATCGGTTGGGAACATCCGGAGTCAATCTTCGGGCCCGAAGTCGGACGCCTTGTTCTGTATCCCGATAGCTTTATTTGGTGGTATCGCATCCAGACGACACTCATTCTGACGGCGGGCACGCTGTTGCTGATGTGGCTGGGTGAGCAGATTACAGAACGTGGTATTGGAAACGGCATTTCGCTCATCATCACGGTCGGCATCCTTTCGGAAATTCCGATGGCTGTGCAGGGCTTGAAGGACATGTTCTTCCCGGCGGGTGATGCGGAAGGCGCTCGCTGGCCCCATGCGGTGGCGCTGGTGCTCTTGTTGGTCGGTGTGATTGCCGGCGTGATCGCGATCGTTCAGGCGCAGCGGAAGATTCCGGTTCAATACGCTCAGCGCGCTGTGGGTCGAAAAGTTTACTCGGGCGGAACGTCGTTCCTGCCGTTGCGTGTCAATCACGCGGGTGTGATGCCGATCATCTTCGCCCAGGCCATCCTGATGTTCCCGCAGAAGATTTTTGATACGATCGGGCGCAGTCTGATGGATAGCACCTCAGCCAGCGGGAAGTTCCTTCATGGCGTGTTCATGAAGCTTGCAACCGCACTCGATCACAACAGTTTCTGGTACCTGCTGTTCTACTCGTTGATGATCCTGTTCTTCTCATATTTCTGGGTTGCGACCCAGTTCAATGAGCTGCAGATCTCCGACGATCTGAAGAAGAACGGTGGATATATTCCGGGTGTTCGGCCGGGTCAGGCGACATCGGAGTACCTTCATAATGCAATGAGCCGGATCACTCTGGCGGGTGCCGTGTTCCTGCTGATCATCGCGGTGATTCCGATGATTCTGGCTGCGCAAATGAAGATCGATTATCGGGTGGCGCAGTTTTTCGGCGGCACGAGCATATTGATTTCGGTTGGTGTCGTGCTGGATACGATGCGTCAGATGGAATCGCACCTGTTGATGCGGCACTACGACGGATTTTTGAAGAAGGGCCGCGTCAAGGGTCGTATCTGAATCCCTCCTGACCCGATTGTGGGTTAGGATACGAACATGATAGTTCTAAAAAGTGACCGGGATTTGGAGGCGATGCGACCAGCCTGCACGATAGCAGGCACGGTGCTGGATGAAGTGGCGGCATTCATCAAGCCGGGATTGACGACTAGCGAGGTCGATGAATTTGCGGCAGAGCGGATCAGGAGTTATGGCGCCAAGAGCGCGTTTCTCGGCTACCGGAAGTATCCGTGTCATATCTGCATCTCGGTGAACGAGCAGGTGGTTCACGGCCTGGCGGGAAATCGCGTGTTGAAGTTTGGCGACATCGTGAGCCTGGACGTCGGTGTGGTGCACAACGGTTTTATTGGGGATACAGCGAGAACGGTTGCGGTGGGCGGATGCGGGGTGCTGGGGCAGAAGCTTATGGACGTGACCGAAAAGTCGCTTTATGAGGGAATCGCGCAGGCGGTTCCGGGGAAGCGGGTTGTGGACATCTCCCGGGCGATTCAAAATTACGTAGAATCGAACGGGTTCAGCGTTGTGCGCGAGTTCGTCGGGCACGGTGTCGGGCGGACAATGCATGAAGAGCCGCAGATTCCGAATTTCGACGAAAAGAAGAAGAAATCGCCGGAGCTGCGGCCCGGAATGACGCTGGCGATCGAGCCGATGGTGAACGCGGGTTTACCGGGCGTAAAAATTTTGAATGATGGCTGGACAGTGATTACCCAAGATGGTTCATTGTCCGCTCATTTTGAGCATACGGTTCTGGTCACCGAGGGTGAGCCGGAAATCATGACATGGCCGGAGAAGATGCCTTCAAAGTTGAGGGCGTAGTTGTTGAAGTTCTTCCGAAACAGCTGTTTCGGGTGGAACTGGCGAACGGCCACAAGGTCCTGGCCTACGCGATCGGGAAAGCGAAGCAGAGCTTTTCAGCGCAGGTTGGTGACAAAGTAAAGCTGCAGATGTCGCCCTACGACCTGTCGGAAGGGCGAATCGTCGTCGAAACGAAAACGAATTTAAAATGAAAGTTCGAGCATCAGTTAAGAAACTTTGCGAAAACTGCAAAGTCATCCGGCGCAAAGGCGTCATTCGCGTCATTTGCAGCAACAAGCGCCACAAGCAACGGCAAGGATAATTTATGGCACGCATCATTGGTGTAGAAGTTCCGCCAAACAAGCGCATCGACATTGCGCTTCGCTACATTTACGGCATCGGCCCGAAAAACGCGGTCGATATTCTGGCCAAAGCCCAGATTGATCCGAGCATTCGAGCGAAGGACCTGACTGAAGCCCAGCTTTCGCAGATCGTTCATGCGATCCAGGAGGGCAAGTACGTGATCGAAGGTGATCTTCGCCGTGAGATCGGCATGAACCTGAAGCGTCTTCAGGGTATCAAGTGCTATCGCGGTGTCCGTCACATGCGCGGCCTCCCCGTTCGCGGCCAGCGCACCCAGACCAACGCACGCACCCGCAAGGGACCGCGCAAGACCGTCGGTGTCCAACGCAATCCGAACGCCAAGACCGGTATTCACTAATTTTTTGTTATGGCCGAAGAAACCAAGAAGAAAGCCGCTCCCAAGAAAGAGGCAAAGCCCGAAGCGGCTGCTGAAGAAACCAAAGCAGCTGCCAAGAAGGCGCCTGCTGCCGAAGCTGCTCCTGCCGCTGCACCTGCAGCCCCAGCTGCTCCGGAAGCTCCCGTCGCCGCCGCAGCCCCGACCGCAGCCGAACTGCTTGCGGACGATCTGGCCACCAAAAAGATCATCAAGGCCAAGGGCGCGAAGAATATTTCCGTTGGTATCGCGAACATCCTCGCGACGTTCAACAACACCCAGGTCACCATCACCGACATGCACGGCAACCTGCTCGGCTGGTCGAGCGCCGGCCGCGTCGGTTTCAAGGGTTCCCGCAAGAGCACTGCATACGCAGCTCAACAGGTCGCCCAGGACGCCGCCCGCCAGGCGATGTCGCACGGAATGAAGGAAGTTGAAGTGCGCGTCAAAGGTCCCGGCTCCGGTCGTGAATCCGCCATCCGCGCACTGCAGGCGATCGGGCTGGAAATCACCACCATCAAGGACGTGACCCCGGTTCCGCACAACGGCTGCCGCCCGCGCAAGAAGCGCCGCGTGTAAATCGTCAATCGTCAATCGCAACTCGTAAATTTCTATGGCTCGTTATACAGGTCCCCGCGTTCGCATCAGCCGCCGTTTCGGAGTGCCGATCTTTGGCCCGACGAAATATCTCGAACGCCGCAATTATGGTCCGGGTGTTCATGGCCCGAAGTCCCGCCGCAAGCATACAGAATACGGTCTGGGACTGATCGAGAAGCAGAAGCTCCGTTACTACTACGGCCTTCTCGAGCGCCAGTTCCGCGGTGTTTATGAAAAGGCGCTGCGCCGCCGTGGTGTCACGGGTGAGCAGATGCTGCAGATTCTCGAGACCCGACTGGACAACGTCGTGTTTCACCTCGGTTTTGCGAACACTCGCGCCGCTGCGCGTCAGATGGTGTCGCATGGCCACATTCAGGTGAACGGCCGCAAGGTCAGCATTCCGTCTTACGCGCTCCGCGTGAACGACGTGATCACGGTCAAGAACACCAACGTGTCCCGCCAGCTCGCCACGAAAAACCTTGAAAGCGCCACCAGCCGCTCCATTCCGGACTGGCTGTCGTTCAACAAGGATGAGTTCAAAGGCGTCGTGATGCGCATTCCGACGCGCGACGAAATCAATCCGATTGCGAACGAGCAGGCGGTTGTCGAATTTTATTCCCGCTAATAACAACTGAGTGTTCGGTTCAAAGCCCGGTTTTCAGTTCTGAAAACTGCGGCTGAAAAACTGAAGACTCGAAAACAATTATACGGACCGGTTCAGCTGCGGGAGTAAAGGCTGGGACGGTCAGATTAAAATTGTTGAAAGGATACCATGCCAGTACGTCTTGGACGTTTTGAAATGCCGAAGCGGTTGACCAAAGATGAGTCTACCGCCACGGAAACCTACGCAAAATTTATTGCCGAGCCGTTTGAAACCGGTTACGGCCACACGATCGGCAACTCGCTTCGTCGTGTGCTGCTTTCCTCGCTGGAAGGCGCCGCCATCACCTCGATCAAAATCGACGGTGCGATGCACGAATTCACGACCGTTGAGGGCGTGGTGGAAGACGTGACCGAAATCGTTTTGAACCTGAAGAAGGTTCTTTTCAAGGCACACACTCGCGACACCCAGACCCTGTTGCTTTCGGTCAACAAGGAGGGAGAAGTCACGGCTGCAGACATCCAGCTCAACCAGAACGTTGAGCTTGTGAATCCGCAGCAGCACATCTGCACTCTCGACAAGAAGAAGAAGTTCGAGATGGAGCTGGAAGTGAAGATTGGCCGCGGGTTCCTGCCCGGTGACGAAAACAAGAAGCCCAATCAGGCGATTGGCGTCATTGCGATCGACTCGCTGTTTTCTCCGGTCAGCCGTGTCCGCTATGCGGTGGAAAGCGCCCGTGTCGGACAGCGCACCGATTATGACCGCCTGATCCTCGAGATCTGGACCGATGGACGCATTACTCCGGACGACGCGCTTACCCAGGCTTCGGCGATTCTCGCGCATCACCTCGACGTCTTTGTCGGATATGACAAGAGCGCGGTTGAATTTGAAGAGGTCGTGGACAAGCAGGACGAAGAAAAGTCCAAGCTCAAGAAGCTGCTCAATATGAGCGTGAACGAAATCGAGCTGAGCGTCCGCGCTGCAAACTGCTTGAACAACGCCAACATCACGACGGTTGGTCAGTTGGCCATGAAGACCGAATCCGAAATGCTCAAGTACCGCAACTTCGGAAAGAAGTCGTTGAACGAAATCAAAGACAAACTTCAGGCACTCGGTCTGTCGCTCGGCATGAGCTTCGATGGCGACCTGCTCGATGCGCCCAAGGAAGATTCCGGGCTCGTGACCCGATAACAGGAAGTATATGCGACACCTTAAGAGAACAGCCAAGTTGGGCCGCACCGGCGAACACCGGAATGCGATGCTGGCCAATCTGGTCTGCAGCCTTATCAAACACAAACGCGTGACCACCACGCTCGCCAAGGCCAAAGCCGCCCGTTCAGTGGCTGAGAAGCTGGTCACCCTCGGCAAGAAGGGAACCATTCATGCCCGCCGCCTCGCAGTGGCCCGGTTGCATCAGGAAGATGCCGCGAAGATTCTCTTCACCGAGATTGCCCCTTCCCAGAAGGGCCGCAACGGCGGATACACCCGCATCGTGAAGCTGCATCAGCGCCAGGGCGATGCCTCGCAGCTCGCCATTCTGGAATGGGTGGACTACACTCCTTCCGTTGAAGCTCCGACCGAAACCAAGGCGGAAGCCAAGCCGGCCGAGTCGAAGGAAACCAAGGCTGCCGAAGCCAAGGCCTGATTCGATCCTTCTGACATTTGCAAAGCCTATCCTTCCGGACAGGCTTTTTTGTTGTCCCGAATCGAACGTCAACCTACAAAGCGGCATGAACCGTTGTCCCTGGGCGCAAGACGAGTTGAACGCGAAGTATCATGACACCGAGTGGGGTGTTCCGGTGCATGACGATCGACTTCTTTTCGAAATGTTGATTCTCGAAGGAGCGCAGGCCGGTCTGAGCTGGATCACAATCCTCAAGAAGCGGGAGAACTATCGCCGGGCTTTCGACAATTTTGATGCGCGAAGGATCGCGAAATATGACGCGAAACGGGTTGAGAAACTGATGGGCGATCCCGGCATCGTTCGAAACCGGTTGAAGATTGAATCGACAGTTCGGAATGCAAAGGCATTCCTCGAAGTGCAAAAGGAATTTGGAAGCTTTGATGCCTACATCTGGCAGTTCGTTGGCGGCAAACCGATTCAGAATCGGAGAAGATCGATGAAGGATATTCCCGCGCGAACGCAGGAGTCAGATGCGATGAGCAAAGATCTATTGAAACGTGGGTTCAAATTCGTCGGCTCGACAATCTGCTATGCCTACATGCAGGCAGTCGGAATGGTCAACGATCACATCACAGACTGTTTTCGTTACGACGCAATCAAAGGAAGCGAACATTCTCACAGAAGATAACGAAACGAAGTGCTCGCTCGTGTCCTGGCTGTCTTCGTTCTCTTCGTTTCCTTCTGTGGAAATTTCCACTGTTGAACTCAGCGGACAAACAGCAGCACAACTGCGGCGAGCAGGATTACTGCGACAATCCACCAGAACCACGGAAGCCCGCTTGGTGAAGATTTGTTTGATCCAAATTCCTTCTCAACGAACTTGTCGTAGTCAAATTCGTCATCCGGCAGATCCAGTCCCGCAGCGTAGGCTTCCTCCGACCAGCCAGTTTCCTCGTCGGAGCCGCACTCCGGACAGGCTTTTGCTTTCGGTGGAACTTCCGCGCCACAGTTGGGACAAATGGAAGGCATCTATGATTTATGATTGATGATTGACGATTTGAAACGGGATTTGAACATCGCTCGTGCCGGCCACGAAATCATACATCCTAAATCATCAATCATAAATCCCCACTCATCCTCCCACACCGGCATATTCCTCATCCACCTTCAGGTTCAATCCCATCAGGACATAGTCATGTGAGATCGCCTGCATGTCCTTCACGTATTCCTCCAGGCGGAGGAGGTTGCTGAAGCCGAGCATGGCGAACATCTTGATCGCGGCTTCCTGTTCGCCGATGAACTCCGCCTCCAGCCGTTCAAGACCGAGATTGCGAGAGAGTTCGGATATTTCCTTCACCAACGTCCGCGCAAGACCCCGGCCGCGATAATTCGGAAGGACGAGCACGCTCACCCGGCCGATGTGGCGTTTCCAGCCGCCCTGTTGCTGATGCAACGTCGCCACGCCGACGATTTTGGAATCCGCGAGGGCGAGCAAAGGAAATTTTTTGCCGAGGTCAATGTGATGGCACCAGTCGCGAATGACGGCGGGATCGCTGATCCGATGCTTGATGAACATGCGCTCGTGTTCTGGAATCGCCTGGAAGAACTCGTAGAATTTTTTTTCATCGTCCTTCCGCAAAGGTCGAAGCGTGCATTGGAACTTCTCCTTGAGTTCGATTTTCCTGGGAAACTTCTGAAGTTCGAGATCCAGAGACATAGGGTTCCTTTGTTTGAGGTTGCCCCAGTCATTCCAGAGAAGGAGTGCGGTGTCAATACAGCCGCGGAGGTTCGCCCGCAATTCCGCACGTGTGATCCAGCGTGGTTTCGTCGATCGCAGCCGGATCAATGCTCCATCGGGCTGCGAGCAGAGGAACCTTTTCTGTGTTGGCGACAGGCGCTTCTCCCGAATTGAAGATGTCGTCGAATGTTTCGAAGTATTCGAAGCATCGCATTCCAATCTCCTGCTCGGCGGGAGTGGGCTGGCCCTGATTCCAGAGTGTTTTTCCGGCCCAGGCATAGGCGCGGAGAATTTTTCCGTCGCGAGCGCGCATCCAGGCGTGGTGAGAGAGCGCGGTGTTGGCACAGAACAACTGCACCTCCCCAAGCTTTTCGCTGATACGCAAGAGAGCCCGGAAACAGGCGTCCACGTCGTCAAACGGATCCGGGATTCCGGAGCCGACGATGATGATCCAGCCACGGATGGGAGGCGCAATGAACAGCTTCAAATCACCGGAAAGTCCCTGAAACCAGGAGCAGGGGCGGGGATTGTTCAGATGAAAGGCAGCCTGGACCGATTCAATGTTTCGTCCCCGAACGGCCATCCAGGAAGTTGGACGCTGCGAAAAGTGTTGCGGCGTGAGGGAGTGAAAGCCGTCGAGGTGAAGCAATTGTTCCGGAACAGAAATCGTCTGCTGCCGTCGCTGACGCCGCCAGTGCATCAGCAACAGGAGTATTGCCGCCCCTGACGTCAGCGCCAGACTCAGGAGCGTGAGAAGCAGAGCCGGGATCAGGTCCTGCGCGTTCACAACCCAAACCTACGCCCCGAGAACCGCAGTGCAAACTGGGATCAAACCTTCCGGTCTTCAACCCATGCAGCTGTCTTTTATCCAGGCCAGATAGCGATCATTTCCCCCTGCGAGTCCGATGACGATGAACTCCGGGGTGTCGTAAGGATGGGCCTTGAGGATGAGGGCTTCGAGCCGTTTTACATTTCGTGCGGTTGTCTTGAACAGAATGAGGAGCTCAGTGCTTTTCTCGATTTTGCCCTTCCACCAGTAATGCGATTCGAGCTTTGGAATCAGGTTCGCGCACGCGACAAGTTTTTCGGAGAGCGCGAGTCGGGCGAGCTTGCGGGCCGTTCGAAGATTCGGCGCCGTCACGAGAATTACTTTAAAACTTTGTGACCGCATGCCTACAGAGATAGAGTTCCCGGACCTGCATGCAAACAGAAACGGAACTGGTCAGTTATCGGACGTCGAAAATTCACGGCACCGGCGGGTTCGCGCGCGTTCACATCGCCGCGGGCACGACCGTGGCCGAGTACGTTGGCGAGAAGATAACCAAGGAAGAGTCGCTTCGACGTTGCGAGGCGGACAACCATTATATTTTCGACTGGGACGAGCAATTTGATCTCGACGGAAACGTGGAATGGAATCTCGCGCGGTTTATCAATCACAGCTGTTCCCCCAATTGCGAAGCACAATGGGACGGCGATCACATCTGGATCGTGGCGATCCGCGACATTGAACCCGGCGAGGAGCTGACGTTCAACTACGGTTACGATCTTGAGGACTACAAGGATCACCCCTGCCGCTGCGGGTCTCCGAAATGCGTGGGGTACATTGTGGCTGAGGAACTTCAGGAGGAACTGGCGAGAAAACTGGCCGCAGAGGCGGTGGAACAGACTTCGGAAAAAGGGGAACTTCCGTGAAATCGCGGACGTAATCGTTATTGACGCTAAAAATTGCTTTGCCTAAGAATAGCGACCGTCTGGTGATTAAACCAACAACGTTGGTGTCAGAAGACAGATTGTCAGTGAACCAAAAACGACATTCAGTGAACCTGCCGGTGCAGTCCTCCCACGCGGTTTCTTGACCAGACACTCGTATTATGAACCCAACCAGGCTCTTCGTAGGCAACCTCTCGTATCAGACCATGGAGAACGATCTTCAGGATTACTTCTCCCAGGCCGGTGTCGTCACATCCGTAAACCTCATGCTGGACAAAATGACCGGCAAATCCCGCGGCTTTGCGTTCGTGGAATTTGCCAGCCAGGACGAGGCGAACAAGGCCATCGAGCAATTCCACAACAAAGATTTCCAGGGCCGCCCGCTGACGGTCAACATCGCACGGCCGCGCGAAGAGCGCCCGCCACAGCAGCGCTGGGGTGGAGCGCGTGACGGCGGATACGACCGTCGCGAACGTCGCTAATTCAAAACTCAAATGAAAACGGGCCGAAGATTTCTTCGGCCCGTTTTCTTTTTTTCGAGAAGCGTTCTTCTCAGCCGCTCAAACAGACGGTTCAATCACTGCGGGGTAACACGGTCCCTCGGATGAAACGGGAATGCTCGTTGAGATTTCGAAAGGCTAAACAAAGAACGGGTTCTTTGCCTTCTCCTCAGCCACCGTTGTCAGCGGGCCGTGTCCGGGGCAAAGAAGCGTGTCCGGTGGAAGTGACAGGATCTGGTCCTGAATTTTCTGCTTGGCCAGAGCACCGTGCTGCGGTGCGCCACCCATGGATCCAGCGAAGATGGCATCGCCGACAATCGCGACATGCGCGGCGTCTTCCGGCCAGTTTCCGATGATGTAAGTCACGCCATCTTCCGCGTGGCCCGGTGTCTCACGGTTCGTTACCCGCAGGCTTCCGATGTGAATGCAATCGTTCCGCCGATTTTTATGCTGTGGCGGCGCGTTCTTGGAGTCGGTGTGCAGAATGATTTTTGGAAATGCCTCACGCACCTGTTGCAGTCCGCCCATGTGATCGGGATGCGTGTGCGTGATGAACACATGCTTCAGTTGAAGCTGCTCGGCGGTCACGATCTTCACCACTTCATCCGCATTCCAGCCGGTGTCGAAAAGCGCGGCATCGCGGGTGACTTCATCCCAGACAAGATAACAATGAACCGTGTTGCCGCCTTCGGTCGTGCTGATCTGCCGCAACTCGCGCCAGGTGGAAAGGTCCTTCTTTTCCGGTGTCCAGCCATTGGCGATCGCCTCCAGTTTGGCCGCGCTCAGACCGAGCGCGGTGGCGATGCCCTGAAAGCTCATCTTCGTCCCTTTGCCGGAATCCTCGAGCGCGGAATACTCGCCCTCCGTCAGGCCGGCAGCTTTGGCGGCGCTTGAAATGGGCAGGCCGGTCATCACCCGTGCTTTGCGAAGAATATCTCCCAAATGATCTTCAAGGTTCATGGCGCAAACGGTAGCCGACGAAGTTCGGAGTTCAATGAGAAATCTCGGCACCGACAGGCTTTGCGCTGCTCGCTTATGGATTGGCAATCGTTCGCAAATTCACGGTATTCGCGATCGCCAGTTCGCACGGTGTCGTTGCCGAAGCAGTTGCCAAAACCGCGGGTTGTGGCAACTTGGCTGCCGACCACTGTTTATGAACAAACCGAAAATTATTGCTTATCTGAAGCCCACCTGCGGCTGGAGTCAGGGCGTTCGCGCCATCATGCGCAAATACGATCTCCCGTTCGAAGATCGCGACATCATCAACGATCCCCTGCAACGCCAGGAGATGATTGAAAAAAGCGGGCAAATGCTGAGCCCGTGCGTTGAAGTCAACGGCCACATGCTTGCCGATGTCAGCGGTGACGAAGTCGAAGCCTACCTGCTCGCAAACAAGCTGGTCGAGCCGGTCAACAAACAGGCCGATGCCCCCACCAATCAGCCGTGTGCTCACGAAATGCCGAGCGCTCCGCTGAATTTCCGTCCCTAACACGGGCCACAATTTTTCGAAGACGCGAAGGGCAACCTTCGCGTTATTTGTTTTCAGGGTCTTGTAATGGAGGAGGTAGCCTGGCGGTCTGCAAGCATCTGAAAGACGGCTCAACAGCGCTCACTTTCGCTGATTCCAGTTGCCGATTGAATTCGGCTGACGCAGTGTGCGCGGATGCGAGTCATCGGACCGGTCACTCAAATGCAAAGGCTGGCGCTCAAGTGGAAGCGCCAGGGGATTCGCGTCGGTTTCGTGCCGACGATGGGTTATCTGCATGCAGGGCATCTCAGCCTCGTGCAGCAGGCGCGGAAGCATGTCGGAAAGAACGGACGGGTGATCGTCAGCATCTACGTCAATCCAACGCAGTTCGGACCAAAGGAAGATTTTTCAAAATATCCGCGCGATCTGAAACGTGATCTGCGCCTCTGCCGCGAAGCAGGCGTGGATGTGGTCTTCACACCGGCTGATACCGAAATGTATCCCGGCAAGTCAGAAGGGCGTTATAGCACTTACGTTGTCGAGGAAACGCTTTCGAAAACAATGGAAGGGGCATCGCGTCCCACGCATTTTCGCGGTGTCACGACGATCGTTGCAAAACTGTTCAACATTGTGTTGCCGGATGTTGCTGTGTTCGGCGCGAAGGATTTTCAGCAGGCGGCGATCATTCGGCGGATGGCGGCCGATCTCAATTTCCCGATCCAGATCATTGTTGCGCCGACACTTCGGGAAAGCGACGGCCTCGCGATGAGTTCGCGCAACAAGTATCTTGAAGGCGATTTGCGGACTCAGGCGCTGGTCCTCTGGCGCGCGATTCAAGCCGCGCAGAATGCGGTGAAACGGAATGCAAAGGGCATTTCTGCGACCCGATTGAGAGCCACGCTGCAGCGCCTGATCGAAACCGAACCGGCAGCGCGGCTGGATTACATCGAGTTTTTCGATCCCGAAACCTTGCAGCCCCGATCAAAAGTCCGTCGCGGTGTTCAGATGGCGCTCGCTGTTTTCATCGGAAAAACCCGGCTGATCGACAACGCGAAGCTCTGACGAGGACCGATGTGAAGGAGCTTTGGACTGTGTTTGCGGCGATCCTGCCGGTGTTCGCACTGATGTTCGCGGGGTTTCTTCTTCGTCGCCTGCGCTGGCTCACTGCGGAGGCGGATCAAAGTCTTCTGCGGATTTGCGTCAATCTCCTGCTTCCGTGCCTGATCTTCGAATCCGTTCTTGGCAACGCGGCGCTTAAACGGGCGGACAATCTGATCTGGCCGCCATTGATCGCGATCTGCACCGTGCTGGGAGGAATTGGGGTGGGCTGGATGATGAGCGGCCTGGCCGGTTTGAAACAATCCGCCGAACGCAGGACGTTTGCTCTCACGGCCGGACTTCAGAATTATGGCTACGTTCCCATTCCACTTTGTCTGCTGCTGTTTGATCCGGGAACGGTCGGCGTTCTGATGGTTCACAACGTGGGTGTGGAAGTGGTGCTGTGGACCGCAGGCATCGCTGTGCTTTCGGGAAGCGGTTTTCGTGGTGGCTGGCGGCAGGTCGTGAATGCACCGATGGTGGCTCTGGTCCTGGCGTTGATCTTGAACGTTTTTTCAGTGGTTCCGTCACAAAACACGCATCCTGGGCTGGGCGAGGTGTTGATGACGGGAGTTCACTGGCTCGGCCAGAGTGCGGTGCCGATGGCGTTGTTGTTGATTGGTGCAACCATTGCCGATCATTTGCCGGACCTGGCCGGCGGGAAGTCAGCTCGCGTGATTCAGGTGGCAACGCTGGTGCGGTTTATAATTCTGCCGCCGGTTTTCATGATGCTCGCGCGCTGGCTGCCGTGTTCGATCGAAATGAAACGCGTGATCGTGGTGCAGGGCGCGATGTCGTCGGCGGTTCTTCCGATTGCGCTCGCGAAACATTATGGCGGCGATTCGCGCGTGGCGATGCAGGTCGTGCTCGGAACTTCCGTAATCGGACTGGTGGCAATTCCGCTCTGGATTCGTTTCGGCCTGCACTTTGCCGGATTGTGAACCGCGTCGAGATTTCTCCGTCGAAATTGAACCAATTGAAAAAAGGGGGGGAGGCGCAGCGTCTCAGCCACAGTTCGGGGCACTGCACTGGAAGGAGCCGCCTCCGGTTCCGAACATTTTCAGCGGCAAAGATTCAAGCGGCTGAGCGCTTTTCCTGGGTCTGCAGCGCTTTCTCGTAGCATTCCACCGCCTCGCTGAACCGCTCCAGCCGGTTGTATAATCCGCCTTTGTAAAGATAGGCGATCGTCATGTTGCTGTCGGCGGCGATGGCCAGGTCGTAGCATTCGATCGCTTCGTTAAGCTTTCGAAGTTTCTCAAGGGCCGAACCTTTCTTCACCAGCGCTTCGGTGTGCTGAGGCGCTACAGCGAGGACGGCATCGAAGGCTTCAATCGCCGCTTCCGGTTTGTCTTCGTTGAGCAAACTCTGGCCGCGGTCGAGCAGTCGTTTGATGCGGATTTCGGACTCCCCTTCGACCACCGTTTCATCCTCATCGGTCTGCACAATTACAGGCTCGGCTGCTGGCGCAGGGATGTCTTCTTCCTCGGATTCCGTTTCGACCATTTTACTAAGGGAGGGTGCGGTGGTGGCCAGTGAGGGACGCGCGGTGCTTTCGAGTTCGAGGATGCGTTTTTCCAGGCGTTCGACGGCACCGATCAGACGGTTGTTGGCCTGGTCGAGCTGGCCGGCGCCGAGCAGGGCTGCTTCGGAGAACGGCAGCACACTGGGATTTGTCGGCCGATTCTGTACGGCAGCTGTGAAGTCCGCGAGACGGTTCACGGTGTGCCATTGAAAATAGGCCGTGATTACAACTGCGACAAAGCTCAGGGCGCCAAACGCGCTCAGGACATAGAGCATCAGCTTCGTTTCTTCGGAGCGCTGTGTGGAAAGTTTCTGTTCGAGTTCCTGCAGTCGGGAATTCAGGTTTTTGGAAGTCTCGGCCAGGGCTTCAGAGCTTTTCTGGGCCATCTGTTCCATGTAACTCCGCGTGCGTTCATCACTGGCAAGTTGCGCCTGATGCACCTGTTCCTGAATTCCGAGGTAGGCGCGCAAGGCTTCGTCGGAGATTGTGGCGTTGTTTGAGACTGCGGTTTCCACCACTGGAACTTCCGGCTCGGCGGTTTCCTCGGCGCAGACGATCGGCGCGGCGAGCATCAGAAGCAGCGAAATCACTCCGATTTGAATGCGACTCCAGATTCTCAGTGTGGTCATGATAGGGTGGCTGCGAGAGTGGGCAGAGGTGTCATTGTTGTCAAGAAACCGGTGACCCCGAATACTGCGGATGGAAACTGCCCTTTTCCGTCGTGGAATTTCCGTATCTTTGCGTCTGCTGAGGCATTGCATTGCGCCGGCGAAAAAAGGAATGGCAACATGAGCCGAATCTGATGCAGATTGGGACCATGACGCAGACCGAAAACGTCACCACTACCGTTCCCACGCTGGAGGAAATTCAACGCGGCTGGAACGATCTTACTCTCCGGGTCAAGCAGCTTGAAGTCGAAAAAGATGCATTGGAAGCGGACAACAAATCCCTCCGTTTCCTGCTCGAACGCGTGATCGAGCACCGCCAGAAATCGCACGGCGAACTTGTCCTTCTCCTCACCGGACTCGTCAGCAAACTGCCCATCAACGATGTTGGCGTCCTCGTTTCCAAGCTCGTCGAGCACAATTCCCACGTCAGCGAAGTCTGCTCGGTGTTGGCCAAGGGAAAGGTGGAGAAGGAATTGCCGCAGCCGGCGGTGTTGAAGGCGATGGATCAGACCCGGCGCGATCTGATCGCTGCCGTGAAACCGCTCGTGGACGAACTTTTGAAGCTGGAGGTTCCGATCGAGCCCGAAATCCTTCAGGCGCTGCCGACGCAACCCGAGACATTTTTCCAGCCCAAGGTTGTTCGGGCGACGCGCTGTTTCATCAAGGGACAGGTGCCGCGCGAGCGGGTTGTCCGGGAGTTTGGCGAGGAGGCGCTCATGTTCTTCAACGACATGACCACCGACCGGAACATCAATCCAAATCCCAGGCCGGACGAAATTGTTCTGGCGTTCAAGCCGGATTTCGAAACGTTGTTCCAGCAGAACCCGAACGCCGTTGCAGCCAAGCGCGATCAGCTGGCGAAACTTTTCCAACAGGTGCAGCGCAGCAAGGCCGCGTCGGATCAATCGCGCGCGCAGCGGAACACATTCCAGAAACTCTCGTTCATCCTCGATCTTCTCCATTACTACGACAACCAGGGAACCGAGGCGCCGGACGTGATCTTTGCCCAACGCCTTCCTGTCCTCGTGGAACAGCTGGTCGTCACCGGCCCGCAGGATCCGATCGACGAGAAACTGGTCCAGCAGGCGGAAGCATTGCTCGCTTACGTGCTGAATCCGGACTATCGCCAGGCTGTGGTGAACAACATCGGCAAGGGCGGCGGCACGGGAAGAACGTTGCGTTACCTTCTGACACTGCGTTCCCAGAAGATGCCGCTGCCGGACGACATCATGCACAATGTCATCCCGGAATTCGTGAAGCATCTCATTCCGCCGCAGAGTTCGCCTTCATCCAAAGATTTGGCGACAGCGCTCCAGCTCGTGCCGTCCGACATGCAGCGTTTCGTCGTGCGGGCGATCATGGACACCGACCGGTTGCGCAAGGACGATGCAGAAGCGCTTGGAAAGGCTGTTGGAAAGGAGCTTGGTTTGACGGGATTGGATCAGCTGAAACCGGAGCTGACCTTGACGCCCGAGATGGAACGGCAGCTCGCGTGGGAGAAAATCAAGAGCCTCGTGTCGAGCCGCACCGAACCGGCGCAGATTGCCAATGCCATGCGCACACGGCTGCATGCGAAGTACGAGGCAGATGAAATCAAACAGAGCTGGGTGACGCTTACTGAAGCCGATCCGATCACCTTTATCCGGGTGTTCTGTCAGCTGCCTTATCTTCCCGACGGTTCCACCGATCCGGTGGCGCGCGCCATCATGGAAACCTACGTTTCACGGTTGACCCATGAGAAATACGCGTCCACCTACCACAAGGTATTGAACAGCCTGAAGAACATGTTCAAGGCGAACCCGAACAGCCCGACACTGCTGAACTTCATTGCGCTCGTCCGGTGGGTTGATCCGAACGCCGCCAGCAAGCTCAGCGGGGAAATTGGAATGCTCGCGCCGGCGTGATCTGCTGGCGCCGGGTCAGGATTGGAGAACTTCGCTGATCGCGTTCAGCAGTTGATCGCGCGTGAACGGTTTGGAAACGATTTTCCAATTGTCCGCCTGAATTGGCAACTCGCCTCCGCAGATTTCTGCCGTGAAGACGACGCGCAACTCCGGTTTTGAAGTCTGAAGACGATTCGCCAGTTCAAGGCCGGAAATGCCATCGTTCAGCTGCGCGTCGGTGAGCAACAAATCGATTCCTTCCGACTGGCTTTCCCACAACAACAGGCCGAGTGAACTGCTGTCGGCTTCAATCACCCGGTAACCGGCCCAGTTCAGCGCGCATCGGGCTGTGACGCGATTGCGATCGTCGGGTTCGACGAGGAGCACTGTTTCGCGGGTGCCGGTGGCTTCGACAGGCGAGTTTCCTGATTGACGTTCCGGTTCGTGACTTCTGGCGCAGGGAAGATAAACCCGGAATTCCGTGCCGCGGTCCGGCGCTGAATCGAATTCGACCCAGCCCGAATGTTGAACGATCACACCGTAAACGCTGGCAAGGCCAAGTCCCATCGATTCCTCCGCGTTGCCCTGCGAATGGAACGGCTCAAAAACGTGGGGATGGAATTCAGGTTTGATCCCGCGCCCGGTATCGCGCACTGCGAGCACGACGAAATTGCCGGCAGGCGCGGCCGGGTTGGCCGCATCGTTTTCAAACCGCACCGTTCCGGTGGAAAGTGTAATCGTGCCTCTCTCCCTGATCGCTTCCCTTGCGTTCAGAACCAGATTCACCACCACGTGTTCGATCAAACGCGGGTCAACCAGAACCGGCGAGGTGAAAGTGCCGTAAGCCTGTTGAAGAATGATTCGCTCACCGACCAGGCGCGACAGCAGCGGATTCATGCTTCGCAGCAGGACGTTGAGATCGAGAAGTTCGGTTTGAAGAGCGTGCTGGCTTCCGGCGGCGAGCAGTTGCCGGGCGAGAGCGCTGCCGCGGGTCAGGGCGGACGAAATGGCCTGGAGATTCGAAGCCGCACCCGCATCCTGTATCCGCTGTGACAGCGCGGCGGTATTCTCTTCGATCGTTCCGAGGATGGTTCCGAAACGTTTCCCCAGCACTCCGCTCATGCGAATCACGGCGGCCATGCGATGGCTTTTCAAAAGGGCGGATTCGTTTTGAAGACGCTGCGTTACGTCGTGAAATGCAATCAGCCGTGCGTTGGCGTCAGGCAGATCGACGGCGCGCCAATCCATGCTGACACAGGAGCCGTCGGCCCGCAGGAATTCAGTTTGTTCGAAACAGATGGGTGACGGGCCGCTCTCTGCGAGGGCGCGTTCGATGGCCGGCACATGAATCGGATCGGCGCAGTCCTGAATGCGGAGAGGTGTCTGTCCTTGGCTGCGGCCGAAGAACCCCGCCGCGGCGTCGTTCATGGAAAGGATTTCGCCGGAAGGAGATTTCACCACGCAGAGCGGGACAGGATTGTGGATGAAGAGAGAATGGAATTGTGAGGCAGACACCGCGAGCGCTTCCGCGCGTTCTTTGATCTGCGCCAGTTCGCGGGAAAGGATTTCATTGGCTGCGCGCAGTTCGGTGGTCTTCTCGAAGAACTCGGTCTGGGATTGTTCGCGGACGAGAGACTCGGATTTCTCCGTCTGTTCGCGAACGGAGCAGACCGTCTCCACGTGGCCCATGCCGATCAGCAGAAGAATGGAGCCGACGATGAGCAGTGCATTCATCAGCTGTTCCGCCGGAATTCCCAGATGCGAACCCTGCATCGGCAACGCCATGTGGAGGAGCGCGAGACACGCGAAGGCCGCCACGATGAACCAGCCGACCCGCTGCGCTCCATAGCGACGCACGAGTCGGAACGCGTATGACGGAACGACCAGTTGCAGCATCCCGGTTAAAATTCCCAGAGCAGTCATGAAATCAAATGAAAAGGTTCGCTGTGAATGTCCACAACTCATCCAGACCGGCTGGAGCGTTGGACGTTTCGGGATTCGGCGCGTGAGTTGCCGAGGGAGCGCGAACGATATCCGGGCAGACGAACATATGATGTTCCCGTTCAGCAGCATTCAAGCCACTGGAGTTGAAACACTGTGCGCGACTGGTCGTTACGCGCGTTAACGGAGAATGCTTCGGGCAGGTGAACCCACTTGGTTTGTGATCCGCGTTCGAGGTGATTATCAGTCGGATTGCAATCGTCGCTCGCGCAAGGCGCAGGCGCGGTGCTGGCAATTTCATCAAATGATTTGGCAGCCCGTCCGGGCTTGCGACCTTGACGCCGGATGCAGGTTGAAGCGATGAAATATTCATCATGAAAAGCCGTCTCGCTGCGTTCCTCGTTGCTTGCATGTCGGTTTTGACTGTCAGTGCTCAACCTGCTCCAACCACTGACGTGGAAGCCAGCTACACGCGAACGCTCGAAGAACGCGCGGAGAAAATTGTCGTGCCACTGCAGCTGACGAATGCGGCCGACGCTACGCGCGTCCGGGAAATCATCGTCGGGCAATATCGCGCACTGCGGGACATTCACGAGAAGCGCGATCAGGCGTTGAAGAAGGTGAAGGAACAATCGCAGACAGACGCTGCCGAGCGTGAAGCTGCGGCGGCGACCGTGCAGGCTGCGGCGAAACAGAAACTCGATGAACGGCATGCTGAATTTCTGAAGGAACTCGGAAAGCATCTTGCGCCCGCGCAGATCGATCAGGTGAAGGACGGAATGACCTACGGCGTGTTGAACATCACGTTGAACGCTTATCTGAAAATGTTTCCCGACTTGAAAGAGGAGCAGAAGCAACAGATCAAAGACTGGCTCATCGAAGCGCGTGAGATTGCCATGGACCAGGGCACGTCGCGGGAAAAGCACGCCGTCTTCGGCAGGTACAAGGGACGCATCAACAACTACCTTTCCAAAGCGGGTTATGATCTCAAGAAAGGCGAAGAGAACCTTCGGCAGTGAGTAACCTATTCGCTGTCACAACGTCCAGTTTTCCATTCACCGATTTGCAATGATTTTTCCGTCGCTCCGTTCGCGAGTCCTCACATGAAAAAGTTCAACATCGTCCTCAGTTTGATCGGTGCCGCCATCCTCGTCCTTTCGTCAGGCACCGCCCCCGCACAGTATCCAACCATCACTTCCGAAGTGAAGGCGGAGGCGGATGCGAAAAAACAGGCCGCTGACCGGCGTTCGGACGAGGCGTTCGAAAAAGCGTTGCCGGCAATCCGTGAATGGGAGGCGAAAGGCAAACCGTTTCTTCCCGGCGCCGCGAAGCCAGCCGATCTTCCACAGGCAAAAATTCCCGCCTTTCCCGGAGCGTGGGGCGGCGGCATGTATTCGTTCGGCGGTCGTGGCGGAAAAGTGTTCGTCGTGACAAACCTGAACGACAGCGGTCCCGGAAGTTTTCGTGAAGCGCTTGAAGCTGGCGGACCGCGCATCGTGGTATTCAATGTGTCGGGGATCATCCGCCTCAAGGAACGCATTCGCGTTCGTGCGCCTTACATCACCATCGCAGGAAACACGGCGCCCGGCGACGGCGTGTGCATTGCAGGCGACACGGTCGAAATCGATACGCACGATGTTATCATCCGTCACATGCGCTTTCGCCGCGGCGAAACCTGGGTTGGCGACCGCAACGATTCCATCGGCGGCAATCCTGTCGGCAACATCATGATCGATCACGTCTCAGCCAGCTGGGGGCTCGACGAGAACATGTCAATGTATCGCCACATGTATCAGCCGCCTGACAGCGACAAGGCGCTGAAACTGCCGACGGTTAACATCACCATTCAGAACTCGATCTTCAGCGAATGTCTGAACACGTACAATCATTCATTCGGAAGCACGATCGGTGGGTTGAACAGCACGTTTCATCACAATCTCTGGGCATCCAATGCAGGCCGGAATCCAAGCGTCGGCATGTATGGCGATTTCACGTTCGTCAACAATGTGTTGTTCAACTGGCGGCATCGCACCGTGGATGGCGGCGATCACATGAGCTATTACACGATCTTGAACAATTACCTGAAGCCCGGCCCGGCGACGCCGAAGAATCAGCCGATCGCGCATCGTCTCCTCAAGCCGGAATCGCAGCGCAGCAAGACCGTCGTGGACAACTTCGGCAAGGCGTATGTCGCTGGAAATATCGTGGAAGGAAACGAAAAGGTGACCGCGGACAACTGGGACGGCGGTGTCCAACCGGAAACGGTTGGTCCGCGTGAGAAGGCGCTGGAATCAATTCGCACGAACGCGCCATTCCCTCACGCACCGCTCAACGTTCAGCCTGCAAAGGTTGCGTATGAATTCGTGCTCGCGAACGCGGGCGCGACACTGCCGCGTCGCGATGCCGTCGATGAACGCGTCATCCAGATGGTTCGCTCCGGAAAGGTGACTGCGAAGGCGGGTGCGGATGTTCGCGAGCAGTTGAGCCACGCAGGCTACGCAAAGCAGACGGTCGATGCACTCATCGCGATGATTGAGGACGGCCTGATCACGCATCCCGACCAGGTGGGTGGCTATCCTGAATACAAGGGAGCGTCCTACAAAGATTCCGACAACGACGGCATGCCGGACGATTGGGAAACGAAGCATGGGCTGAATCCGAATGATCCTTCCGATGCCTCTTCAGACCTCAATGGCGATGGCTATACGAATATTGAAGATTTCATCAACGGCCTGGATCCGCGCGCGAAGAAAATCGACTGGACTGATCTGAAGAACAATGTCGATCGCCGCGAGAACAGCTGAGAGCGGCTCGACTGAGTCCAGGTCCGCAGCAGATGATTTGTTTCCCTTTAACGGCTGAAGCAATGCGCCCATTCAAATCATATTCACGTTCACATTCGCAGTTCCTTTTGTGGGAAATCAGGTTTGCATCGATCGCGGTGATTCTCACCGTTTGCCTGCTGCTCGTTGCGAGGTTGGAAGCTGCTTCAGCGAAGGTCGATGACCTGAAACTCTGGTATGAACAACCGGCGTCGAAGTGGACCGAGGCACTTCCTGTCGGCAGCGGGCGATTGGGAGCGATGGTTTTTGGCGGGATCACGAAGGAGCGCATTCAGTTTAATGAAGACACGCTCTGGCGCGGCAAGCCGCACGATTACGTGAGGGCCGGCGCCGGCGATCAACTGGCGGAAATCCGGCGGCTGATCTTTGAAGGGAAGGAGCGCGAAGCGGAAAAGCTCGCCCGCGAAAAATTCCTGAGCGATCCGGTTCGGCAGTTGCCGTATCAACCGTTTGGCGATCTGCGATTCGAATTTTTCGGACACGAGGACGCGACGGATTACAGGCGCGAGTTGGATCTCGATCGGGCGCTTGCCCGAACACTGTATCGCGTGGATGAAGTGAGTTATCTGCGCGAAACGTTCGCGAGTTATCCGGATCGCGCGATTGTGACACGGCTGGCGGCGGATCATCGCGGCGGATTGAGCTTCGCGGTCGGCATCGACAGCCCGCACACGAACTGGCAGTCGCACGTGCTTGGACCGGACATGCTGGCGCTCGTTGGGCAGGTGCAGCCGGACGGATTGCGCTTCGATGCGCGCGTAAAAGTCATAGCCACCGGCGGCAAGGTGCGAAGCGAAGGCCGGCGGATTGTCGTGGAAAACGCCGATTCAGCGATCGTGTTTCTCACTGCTGCGACGAGCTTCAAAAACTTCCTCGACATCTCCGCCGATCCGGCACCCCGTGCGGCGCATGATCTCGAGCGCGTGATTCGCAAGCCGTTTGAAAAAATTCGCGCCGATCACATCGCCGATCACCAGCAGTTGTTCCGCAGGATGGATTTGAATCTCGGACGCACCGAAGTGGCCGATCTGCCGACCGACAAGCGATTGCAGCAGATCAAAACGGCGGGCATTGAATCCGATCCCGCGCTGGCTGCGCTGCACTTTCAGTTCGGGCGCTATCTTCTCATAGGCAGCAGCCGTCCCGGAACCCAGCCGGCGAATCTTCAGGGTGTCTGGAACGAGGAATTGAATCCGCCGTGGGAAAGCAAGTACACGCTGAACATCAATTGCGAGATGAACTACTGGCCGGCTGAACTTTGCAATCTCAGTCCGTGCCACGAGCCGTTGTTCGACATGATCGACGACCTTGTGATCAGCGGTTCCAGAACGGCACAGAAGCAATACGGCGCGCGCGGCTGGGTGGTGCATCACAACACCGATCATTGGCGGGGCACGGCTCCGATCAATAACATCGACGGCGTCTGGCCGACCGGCGGCGCGTGGCTTTGTCATCATCTCTGGGAACGTTACTTGTTCACCGGAGACAAATTGTTCCTGCGCGACCGCGCCTATCCTGTGATGAAACAGGCATCGCTGTTCTTCGTTGATTTTCTCGTGCGCGATCCAAAGACCGGCTACATGGTCACCGTTCCGTCTCATTCTCCGGAACAATCGCCGCCGAACCTGCCGCTGTTCGGGCGCAGTCCGACGATGGACAATCAGCTCATTCGCGCACTGTTCGATTACACGATTCGCGCCGCGAACATTCTTGGCACCGACCGCGGGTTCGCAAGGCAACTGGCCGATCTCAGCAAACAGCTGCCGCCGAACCTCGTAGGCAAACACGGGCAGTTGCAGGAGTGGCTCGATGATGTCGATGCGCCGAACAACAATCATCGTCACATGTCGCCGCTGTTCGCGTTGTATCCGGGCTGGGAAATCACGCCGGCCGATTCGAAGATTTTTGACGCGGCCAAACTGTTGTTGAAATGGCGTGGCGATGGCTCGACGGGCTGGAGTTATGCGTGGCGCATTCCATTGTGGGCGCGCGTTGGAGACGGTGATTTTGCATTGCGCCAGTTGAATGGACTGTTGCAGCGCCGGACGTTGCCAAATCTTTTCGATCTCTGCGGACCGTATCAGATCGACGGCAATCTCGGCGCACCTGCCGGAGTTGCCGAGATGCTCCTGCAAAGCCACATCACTGAGCCGCGTGGGAAAAGTGAGGTTCGGGTGATTGACCTTCTGCCGGCGCTGCCGGGGGCGTGGAAGAACGGAAGTGTGACGGGACTTTGCGCGCGGGGCGGTTTTGAGGTGGACATCGTCTGGGAAAACAGCGCACTGGCGAAGGCAACGATCCGCTCGCGCCTGGGTGAACGTTGCATTGTGCGTTACGCCGGAAAACAGCTGGAGCTGAGTACGCGAAAAGGGCGCGAATACCGCCTGAACAACGAACTGAAGATTTCAAAATGAAGATTGAATCGAAGCTGCGGGCTTTTTGTTTTCTTTTCCAGTTAAGCCTGATCGCGAGTTTTACCGCGCCGGCGGCGGAGAACGTTTCATTGTCCGGCGAAACCAAGTCGATCGCGTCGGATCGTTACAAGATCGCCGTGTGCGACTGGATGATTCTGAAACGCCAGAAGCTGGGTGCATTTCAACTCACGAAGGACATCGGCGCGCAGGGACTGGAACTCGACATGGGCGGATTGGGAAATCGCGAGACGTTTGAAAATCAGCTCGTCGATCCGGCTGTTCGCCAGCAGTTCCTGGAGAAAGCGCGCGAGTTGAACGTGGAGATTTGTTCAATCGCGATGTCCGGATTCTACGCCCAGTCTTTTGCGGAACGTCCCACGGTGCCGCGGATGATCGATGACACAATCGCCACGATGAAGGCGATGAACGTGAAGATCGCGTTTCTGCCACTCGGTGTGACGAGCGATCCGGCCCGGCATCCGGAACTGCGCGCCAAAGTCGTCGAACGATTGAAAATGGCCGGAGCGAAGGCGGCTGAAGCGGGAGTGATCATCGGAGTCGAGACGGAGCTTTCCGCCGAGGAACAGATCAAATTGCTCGATGATGTGGGATCATCGGCGATTCGCCTCTATTACAATTTCGCAAACGCGATTCAGAACAAGCGCGATGTGGCGAAGGAGCTCCGCCTGTTGGGACGCGAGCGCATTTGCCAGATTCATTGCACGAACCAGGATGGTTTCTGGCTGCAGGATGATCCGGCTGTGAACATGCCGGAAATCAAGGCGGCGCTGGATGAAATCGGCTGGAGCGGCTGGCTGGTAATCGAGCGTTCCCGCAAGGCGAACGATTCACGCAACGTGAAAGGAAACTTTGGAGCGAACACGGCCTACCTGAAGGCGATGTTTGAGGCGAAGTGAAGGTTTGTCCTCTTTGACGGGTTTCCACCGGGGTGATGTCTTCACGGGGATGAGGGGATGAGGAGGTTGGGAGCAGGAGAACTTTCCGGAGTTGGCGTAGCGTAAACCAGTTTCCCGGAGCTTCGAGAATTTCAGTCAGATATTCACCCCACGGATTTCACCCCCTGCCGGACGGCGCCCATTGGAGACACGATGGGGAACGTCCGATGAAAGCATTCCAAATTGAGTCACCGATCAAAGTTGTTCAGGCAAGAGCCAATCCCCGGGCATCCGCGGCGATTCTGGGTGTCGCGTTTGACTCTGTGACGTCGGACGAGACCGTGCAGCGAATCGAGGGAATGATCGCTTCAGGCATGCCGCATTTCATCGCCACAGCCAATGTGGATTTCGTGGTTCAAGCCCAGCACGATGAGGAGTTGCGGAGGATTTTGTCCGAAGCGGATCTCGTGCTGTGCGACGGAACGCCGCTCGTCTGGGCCTCGCGACTTGTCGGACGCGCATTACCGGAACGTGTCGCCGGCGCGGATGTGGTTCCACGCCTCATTGAAGTTGCGGCGGAGAAAGACTTCCGGATTTTCCTTCTTGGCGCATCAGAGGAGGCGGCAATGGCTGCAGAACGAAATCTGCGTGCGCGATTTCCGCAGTTGAATCTGGTGGGTCACTATTCGCCGCCGTTCAAGCCGCTGCTGGAAATGAATCACGAGGAGATTCGTAACCGAATCGCTGCAGCGAAACCTGACATTCTGCTCGTCGCGTTCGGTTGTCCGAAACAGGAGAAGTGGATCGCGATGCATTATCGGTCGCTCGGCGTGCCGGTCGCAATTGGTGTCGGTGCGACGATCGATTTTCTTGGAGGCAGAGTGAAGCGCGCGCCGGTCTGGATGCAACGGTCTGGAACGGAATGGATTTACCGCCTCGCGCAGGAGCCGCGCCGATTGTTCAAACGTTACGCATCCGATCTCGTCGTGTTCGGATCGAAGTTCCTGATTCAACTTTGCCTCACGCGTTCCAAGGCGGCAGCGAGCGCGGACGCGGCGTCAGTGACATTGCGCACAAATGGCTGGTTGCACCTCGCGTTTGCGGAACGTCTCGATGCCGCGACGGTGGAAGCCTGCGGCGGCGTGATTGAACAGGTGCTTTCGGACCGGCGCGATTGCATTTTGAATCTGTCTGAAGTTCGAAAAGCCGATGGCAGCGGCGTGGCGTTGCTGATGCATCTTCAGCGGGAGATGAAAAAGCAGGGACGCATGATGATACTCACTTCGGTGAGCAGCCGGTTGCGGCGTGTGCTGCGATTCATGGGTGTGCTGGAGTTCTTCGATGTGGCTGAAGACATTCAGGCGGCGCGGCGTGTTCGCGAATCGCGCCGGCAGGAAAGTGCTTATCCTGTGACTGGACTGACGCCGCTGATCTGGCAGGGCGCAGTAACCGTGTCGAATGCGGAGGAAGTTTTCACCGCGACGGAATCGCGGGCGGCCCTTCTGGAATCAGGCGATGTGCAGATTGATTTCAGCCGGGTGCGATTCGTGGACAGCGCCGGCGCGGGAATGTTGCGGAGGCTCGATGACTCATTGAACAGGTCTGGAAAGCGTCTTGTGCTCACAGGTGTTTCGGAAACGGTCTGCAACGTTCTTCGATTTGCACGCGTGGATGATCTTGCCGTGCGCGAACTGCGTCCGCGTGTGTTCGCTTTGGATCGGAACAACGCCAGCGACCTCGTTTTTTCACGTCAGCCGGGTGTTTGATGCGCATTGGGATTTCAACGTCCGTGATCCAGCGGGGCAGGACAGGCATTGCTCAATACCTGTTTGCGCTGCTTCGCGGATTTCTGTCCTTTACGCGCGAGCACGAATTCGTGCTGTTCGTGTTGCGCGAGGACATTCCGCTGTTCGATTTCGTTCGCGATCGAGTGACGATTGTGCCCGTGGACGAAAAGCATCGGCCCGCCGTTCGCAACATTCTCTGGCATCAGGTTCAACTGCCGTCGCTCTGCCGCAAACATCGCCTGGATGTTCTGCATGTTCCGAGTTATCGCAGGATGCTGTTTGCCAGGCCGTGCGTGAAGGTGGCGACGATTCATGATCTCGCGCCGTTTCATGTGGCGCGGAAGTATGACTGGAAACGGATGCTTTATGGACGCGTGGTGGCGCGGATCTTATCGCGGAGACAGGATCGTGTGATCGCCATCAGCCGGAGCACAGCTGCGGATGTGAAGCGTTTTTTCGGAGTTGCGGGGAACCGTCTCACGGTTGTGCACAACGGCGTCGATCATCAGCGGTTTTTTCCCGGTGACAAAGCACAGGCGCTTGCTGCCGTTCGCGACCGGCATCAACTGGACAAACCTTTCTTTCTTTACGTGGCTCGGCTTGAGCATCCGGGGAAGAATCATGTGCGCCTGATTTCGGCCTTCAACCGTTTCAAGGCGGCCACCGGCTCCGACTGGCTGCTGGTGTTGGGCGGAAGCGACTGGCACGGCGCGGAATTCATTCATGAAGCAGCGCGGACATCGCCGTTCTCCGCGGACATTCGAACGCTCGGTTTCGTTCCTGATGATCAACTGCCTGAACTTTACCGGTCCGCGGATGTGTTCGTTTATCCATCATTGTTTGAAGGATTCGGAATGCCGCCGATCGAAGCGATGGCATGTGGATGTCCGGTGATTTCGTCGTCGCGCGGTTCGCTCGCAGAAGTGGTCGGTGACGCCGCTGCAATTGTTGATCCCAAGAGCGAAAATTCGATTACGGAACAGCTGACCCGTCTGGCGGGCGACGATTCGTTTCGGGAGCACTTGCGCATGGCGGGATTGTGTCAGGCACAGCAGTTCAACTGGGCGAGCACGGCTTCGGAGACGATCGGGGTTTACGAACAGGCCCTGGCGCAAGTAGAGTCGCGACACGTCCACCGCCGTAATGGAATCGCTGCATCCGACCAGGCGCACGATCCGGCTCCGGTGCGGCGTTGATTCATCGGATGCAACTGCATTTCAGAGAGCAGGGGAACGGGCGGGCGCTGATCATTCTTCACGGGCTGTTCGGTTCACTCGACAACTGGGCGTATGTGAGCGGTCAGCTGGCGGAGCGTTTTCACGTTTTTTCCATCGACCAGAGAAATCACGGTCAGTCGCCTCATTCCAACGAGATGAATTTTCCCGCGCTGGCGGCTGATTTGAATGAATTCATGATTCAACGCGGACTGGAGTCTGCATCGGTCATGGGCCATTCGATGGGCGGAAAGGCGGCGATGGAATTTGCGCTCGCGTGGCCGGAAAAGGTCGAGCGTTTGATCGTTGTCGATATGGCGACGCGCGCGTATCCGCGGCGGCACGATGACATCTTCGAAGCGCTTCTTGAGATTGAACTCGGAAAATTTCAAACGCGCGCCCAGGTGGACGAGGCGTTGACATCAAAAATTCCGGAACTGGCCGTCCGACGATTTCTGTTGAAGGGCATTTCGCAGGACGCGCCCGGTTCGTTGCGGTGGAAGTTCAATCTGCCGGTGCTGCACGAGCATTATTCCGAATTGACCGAGGCGCTGGCGTCGGAACGTCACTGCGACAAACCTGCGCTCTTCATTCGCGGCGGAAAATCCGACTACATCCTCGACGACGATCTCCCGCAGATTCGCGAACTTTTTCCGCGGGCGGAGCTCGAAACGATTCCCGAAGCGAGCCACTGGGTGCATGCCGAATGCGCGGACAAGTTCATCAAAAGCGTCGAAAATTTTCTCGTGCGAAACTTTTGAGCTTCCCGGCTTGACTGTGATTTGACGCGTTCACATATTGCCATCCGACTCGGTAGGTAAACGTTTTTGAACGCATTTTATGTCGAAGCAGAAGGCCCGAACGACGGCGCAGAAATCCAGCGCGAAAGCCTCCAGAGCCAACCTCACCGACGCAGCTGCGAATGGTCGGGAGCCTTCCGCAAATGGCGCTTCGAAACCGCTCTCCAGTCAACTCTCTTCGAACGGCCAGGGCGCACCGGTTGATCATCAGGCGGAAATCGCGGAGAAGATCAAGGAACTCGTCCGGCTGGCGCAGGAGCAGGGTTATCTCACCTACAACGACATCAACGAAATCCTTCCGGACTCGATGGTGTCGCCGGAGGAACTCGACGACGTTTACATCAAGCTCCGCAATCTCGAAGTGGAGATTGTCGATCAGGCGGAAGTCGATCGCGTCAAGCAACCCGAAGCCGAGGAGGAGGAAGACAAGAGCCGGCTGGATGTGCTCGACGATCCGGTTCGCATGTATCTCAAGCAGATGGGCCAGGTGCCGCTGCTGACGCGCGAACAGGAAGTGGAGATTTCCAAACGCATCGAGGACGCCGAGCTTGAGGCGAAACAGGTTCTCTACAGCTTCGGTTTCTCCGGCAAGGAACACATCGCGCTTGCGGAGAAACTGGTGTCCGAGCCGCCGAAGGAACGGTTCGATCGCGTGGTGATCGACAAGAAGGTTGAAACCCGCGAATCGCACGTGAAGTTCCTGCGCAAGCTGATGAAGAACGTCCGCGAGCTGGATCAGCAGGTGGACGAAAAATATTCCGAGTGGCAGAGCGCGCCGGAAAGCAAACGCGCGGCATTGGAATCGGAATTTCGCAAGCTCGACCAGAAGCTGCAGAAGACGTTCGACAAGTTCTGTTACAAGCAGAAGGTTCTCGAGGAAATGGCGCTGGTCGCGGAAAACATCCACGACAAAATCCAGCTCAGCCTCCGCATCATCCGCGATCTCGAAACCCGGCCGTCTCCCTCCAGCAGCGCAATCATCGAATCCGAGCAGCGCAAGGTGAAGGCGTTGGAGGAGTTCGTCCGCATGCCTTACACGGAATATCTACAGGCATACGAACAATTGAAGCTTTTTACGCTCAAGGCGCTTCAGGCGAAGACAGAAATGGTGGAGGCCAATCTGCGCCTCGTCATTTCCATTGCGAAGAAATACACCAACCGCGGACTCTCCTTCCTCGACCTGATTCAGGAGGGCAACATGGGTTTGATGAAGGCGGTGGAAAAATTCGAGTATCGCCGCGGCTACAAGTTTTCGACCTACGCCACCTGGTGGATTCGCCAGGCAATCACGCGCTCGATCGCCGACCAGGCCCGGACGATTCGCATTCCGGTGCACATGATCGAAACGATCAACCGCCTGATGCGCGTGCAGAAGCGATTGATCCAGGATTTTGGACGTGAACCGACGCCGGAGGAACTGGCCGATGAAATGCAGCTTCCGGTCGATCGCGTCCGGGCCGTGCTCAAGATGGCGCAGCAACCGATCTCGCTGCAGTCGCCGGTCGGTGACAGCGACGACACCAACTTCGGCGATTTCATCGAGGACAAGTCCACCGAGAATCCGTCGGACGTGACCAGCTTCAGCCTGTTGAAGGACAAGCTGACTGATGTGCTTTGCAGTCTGACCGAGCGCGAGCGCAAGGTGCTTGAACTGCGGTTCGGGCTTGGTGACGGTTATTCGCGGACGCTTGAGGAAGTTGGGAAACAATTCCGGGTGACGCGCGAACGCATTCGTCAGATTGAAGCGAAGGCGCTGCGCAAGATGCGGCATCCGACGCGCATCCGGCAGTTGCACGGCTTCCTCGAAGTTGAAGATTTGGAATAGCAGTTCCATTCCCGGCTGTTCCGGCAGAAGCGCGGTGTTCTGCGTCAGTGCAGAAAAATCACGCAAGACTGCAAAAAGGCACGAATGCTCCTGCGCGTCCCTGGTTTACTCTACGAGCCAGACACCGAAGCAGAGTGTAGTAGGATATTCCGCAGTTGGACTTCAGGGGTGGCCGGCGCACTCAGCAACAAACAGGCATCAATATGAAATTCATTCACGAAGACTTCCTTTTGAGCACGCGAACCTCGCGACGCCTTTACCAGCAATTTGCCGACGGGCAACCGATCTTTGACTACCATTGCCATCTTTCACCCAAGGACATCGCGGAGAACCGGCAGTTCAAGAATCTCTTCGAAATCTGGCTGGAAGGGGATCACTACAAGTGGCGCGCCATGCGGTCCAACGGCGTTGCCGAACGGTTTTGCACGGGTGACGCCGATCCGTTCGCCAAGTTCCAGGCCTGGGCCGCGACGGTTCCGCACACCCTGCGCAATCCGCTCTACCACTGGACCCATCTGGAACTGAAGCGCTACTTCGACATCGACGAACTGCTTGACGAGGCCAGCGCCACGCGCATCTGGAAGAAGGCGAACGAACGTCTCGCCAGTCCGGAGCTTTCCACCCACGGCATTCTGAAAAAGATGAAGGTGGACACCGTCGGCACCACGGACGATCCGGTCGATGACCTTCGTTATCATCGTCAGTTCGCGGCAAGCGGACATCCGACGCAGATGATTCCTGCGTTTCGTCCCGATCGCGCGCTGATCGTGGACAACCCTGCCGTTTTCAACAAATGGGTCGAAGCGCTCGGCGAGGCGGCGAATGTTGACATCAACAACTTCAACGCATTCCTCGACGCAATTCGCTCGCGCCACGATTTCTTCCATCAACACGGCAGCCGTCTGTCGGATCACGGCATGAATCAGTGCTATGCCGATTTCTGCTCGCCGAAGGTTGCGGCGGGAATCTTCAGCAAGGCGCGCAAGGGAACCGCGGCTTCGCCTGAGGAACACGCGAAGTTTGCATCGTTCATGATGCTGTTCTTCGGCAAGCTCGACGCAGAGAAGGGTTGGACGAAGCAGCTTCACCTCGGCGCGATGCGCAATAACAACACGCGGCTGCTCAAAAAACTCGGGCATGATACCGGATTCGATTCGATCGGCGATTATCCGCAGGCTGAAGCGCTGGCGAAATATCTCGACCGGCTCGACCAGGAGGATTGCCTGCCGAAAACGATCATTTACAACCTGAACCCGGCGGACAATTACGTCTTCGCCACGATGCTCGGCAACTTCCAGGACGGAACCATTCCCGGCAAACTTCAGTTCGGTTCCGGATGGTGGTTCCTCGACCAGAAGGAGGGCATGCAATGGCAGATCAATGCGCTGTCGAACCTTGGGCTCCTTTCGCGTTTTGTCGGCATGATCACCGATTCGCGGTCGTTCATGTCGTATCCGCGCCACGAATATTTCCGTCGCGTGCTCTGCGATCTCATCGGCCGCGATATGGAGAACGGAGAAATTCCTGAGGATGAAGGACTGGTCGGCACAATGATCCGCAACATCTGCTTCGCCAACGCGAAACAGTATTTCGGATTCCCGCCCACCAACGCCCGGAAGCCTGCATCAGGTTCGTTGATCAAAAAGGGCAGGGGATCGAAGTCCTGAGTTCGTTCTGCAGATTGATTTCAAAGGGCGCGAGGTGCTTTCACTTCGCGCCCGTTTTTTTCGGTGCAGCTGAACACGCACCAGAATTAGCGAAGCATTCAGCGAAGCGGGATGTCACATCTCCCTCTCTTCCGAGCGAATGCCGGAGGAGAGGGGCGGCGTCTCCCTAACCCTCTCCCCGCGCTTCGCTGCGGGCCGAGGGAACTTTCATACGGGTATCCAAATGCGCCCGTTTTGTTTGATCTGGCGGAAGCGACATTTGGTCGTGCACAAAAATCATTTGAATGTGCAGAACGTCGCCGGTGCGGCGAAAACGCGGTGAGACTAGCCTAACGCAAATCCATCATTGAAATGAAAACGATCGCGAGTCTTTGTGCGTTGTTTTTGTCGGCCACTCTTTCGGTTCAAATCGCGAAAGCCGCCGCAAACGATACCTTCAATGTCCGCACCTTCGGAGCGAAGGGCGACGGTGTCGCACTGGACACTGAGGCGGTTCAGAAGGCGCTCGACGCCTGCGGCAAAGCTGGCGGAGGAACAGTCGTTTTCCCGGCCGGAACTTATCTTTGCCAGCCGATCACCTTGAAATCGAAGACAACGGTCGTGCTTGAAGCCGACGCCATTTTGAAAGCCACGGATGATCCGAAAGATTATCTGCCGGCCAACGTCACCTGGGACCAGATCCTGGCCGGCACCAGTAAAGGTCCGTTCAAACCATTTGTGGGCGGAAAAGATCTGGTTGATATCACCATCACCGGCAAAGGAACCATCGACGGTTCCGGCGCGAAATGGTGGATTCCGGCTGAGGAAGCTCGAAAGAAGGTGTCCGGCTACACGCTGCCACGGCCAAATCTGGTGGTGTTGCAACGATCGAAAAACGTCCGCATGTCAGGAATCACGCTGCGTGATTCGCCGAAGTTTCATTTCGTTCCCACGGAATGCGAGGATGTGCTGATTGAAGATGTCACCGTACTCGCGCCTGAAGGTGCGGCGAACACGGACGGCATCGATCCCAGTGCCTGCAAAAATGTGACAATCACCCGCTGCCTGATCGATGTCGGCGACGACAACATCGCGATCAAGTCGGGCAAGAAGATCGAAGGCCGGGAGTTCGCGTGCGAGAACATCGTCATCACGGATTGCGTCTTCAAACACGGACACGGTCTTTCAATTGGCAGCGAGACGGTGGGCGGTGTTCGTGGTGTCACGGTGAAGAACTGCCGTTTCGAAAACACCGAGAACGGAATTCGCATCAAATCGCGTCGCGACCGCGGCGGGCGGGTGGAAGACATCAGCTACACGGACATTGTGATGACGAACGTGTATCCGGCGCTGTCATTCGCCTGTTATTACCAGAACAGCTCGCAGTTGAAGTTTTTGAAGGATGACAAAGCCGAGCCGATGACGGAGACCACGCCAGCTTTCAAGAACATCACGGTGAAAAATCTGACGGCGCATTCGACTCGTGGCGCGGGCTTGATCGTGGGATTGCCCGAAAGCCTGGTGAAGAACTTCGTGCTGGAGAATGTCAGCATCAAGGCGCAGACCGGGCTGACGATTGCGAACGCTTCCGGAGTGGAGCTGAAGAACGTGACCGTCGAAGTGCAGAAAGGCGACCGTTACATTCTGCACAACGCGGAAGTGAAGGGATTGCCGCAGGATTAAGCGTCACTCGCCATACAATTTCCAGCCGGTTCGACGCCCGATAAAAGGCTTCCGTGACAATCGTTTCGTTGGCAGATCGTCACGGAAGGAAGATCGGGAGCGGGAATTACCTTTCGCGTCGTCCGATCATGTAGCCAACCAACCCGGCCGCCACAGCCACGACCGCGAGCGAGGTCCATGCGTATTCGTGGACGTAGTAATCGGCGGTGACACTGGCTTCACGCGCCTTGGCGGTTGCCCGGGCGGTGAGATCGCGGGCCTTGTTCCTGATGTTTTCGCCGGTTTGTTGGGCGCGTTCCGTTGCCTGTTCTGCGAGTTCGTTCGTGTTCATGGCTCAACATTCGCGCAGGGAACGATTTCGCCAAGTGGGCGTTTCCCGAATTCGCAATGGGAGAGAAAAGCCTGCGCGCTGCGAAGATGTGCACTTTTCACAAGTGATTTTGCCAAAATCTCAATGTTCAAACCCGTTCAACGCAGATAACTTCTTCCCTCATCCGTAACCCTGAAAGAACGTGCGGCATCTGTTCGACTCACTGCCCGAACAACACGCGCACAATGCTGACCGATATGAACCGATCAAAACATCTCCTGGCATCGTTGTCCCTCGCTGCAATCGCCAGTCTCACACAACTGACCCACGCGGCTGATCTTCCTCGCGAGTTCAACGGCGCCACCCCGCTGGAGTGGTCGGTCCGCATGGCGCGCTCCGAGATGGAGCGACGCGGCGACGCCCTGGCGTGGAAGGAAGGCGGCCGCGCGAAGTGGGATTACACCGCCGGCCTGTTCACGCTGTCACTGCTGAAACTCGACGAGGTGGTTCCCGATCCGCGTTATCTGGAATTCACAAAGGTCACGATCGGTTCCTTCGTGAAACCGGACGGCGGGATTCAGGGTTACAAGGTCGAGGATTACAACATCGACAACATCAATCCGGGCAAAACGGTGATTGCCCTTTGGAAGCGAACCGGTGAGGAGCGTTACAAACTTTGCGCCGAACTTCTCCGCAAGCAGCTTCAGACGCATCCGCGCACGAGCGAAGGCGGCTTCTGGCACAAGCAACGCTATCCGCACCAGATGTGGCTGGACGGAATCTTCATGGGCTCACCTTTCTACGCTGAGTACGGAAAGCTGTTCAATGAAACGGCCGCTTTCGACGACGTCGCGAAACAAATCCGGCTCGTCACCAAATACACCTACGATCCGAAGAGCGGCCTGTTCTATCACGGCTGGGATGAAAGCAAGGAACAGGATTGGGCGAACAAGACGACAGGCACATCGTCGAACTTCTGGGGGCGCGGATTGGGCTGGTTCGCCATGGCGCTCGTGGATGTTCTCGATTTCCTCCCGCAAAATCACCCGAGCCGGGCCGAAATCCTCGCCACGCTGACTCAGGTGGCCGATGGCGTGGTGAAGCATCAGGACAAGGAGAGCGGTCTTTGGTGGCAGGTGATGGATCAGGGCGGGCGTGAAGGCAATTACCTCGAAGCGACCGCCGCGACGATGTTCACCTATACGCTGGCGAAGGCGATCAACAATGGTTATCTGCCGCGCGAAAAGTATCTTCAACCGCTGCTGAAAGGTTATTCCGGCCTGATCCAGCGCCTCGTGAAACAGGAAGAGAATGGAAGAATTTCACTGACTCAATGCTGCTCAGTCGCCGGACTCGGTTACGGTCGCGACGGTTCCTACGCTTATTACCTGCGCGAACCGATCGTGAACAACGACCTCAAGGGTGTCGGTCCGCTGATCCTTGGCGGCCTTGAAATGCAGAAGCTGCTCGGATTGCCGATGACCGTGAAAGGCGACAAATCCGGGGCCGGAGCCGCGAAGCAGCGAAGCACACTCGACAAGGAATGGAAGGTGGCGGAGGAAATCCTTGCACGCATCAAAGCGCCGACTTTTCCCAATCGCGAAGTTTCAATCACCGACTTTGGAGCGAAAGGCGACGGTGCCGCGGATGCGACTGCTGCGATTCGAAATGCGATCAACTCCATCGTTCAGGCCGGTGGCGGACGCGTTGTGGTCCCGGCTGGAATTTATCTGACCGGGCCGATTCAACTGAAGAGCGGGGTGAATCTTCATCTCGACGGCGGCGCCACGTTGCTGTTCAAAAAGGACACGAAGGCGTATCTGCCGGCAGTGCTGTCACGTTTTGAAGGAATGGAGTGCTGGAATTATTCGCCTCTCATTTACGCGATCGATCAGGAAAACATCGCAATCACCGGCGAAGGCGTTCTCGATGGCCAGGCCGACAACGAAACCTGGTGGCCGTGGAAGGGCAAAACGGAATATGGCTGGAAGAAGGGCGATCCGAGCCAGAAGAACGCGCGCGATCGACTGGGCAAGATGGTGGAAAATGGAACGTCCGTGGACGAACGCCGCTTCGGTGAAGGCGATTACCTCCGGCCGAGCTTCATTCATCCGTATCGCTGCAAAAACGTGTTGATCGAAGGCGTCCGCATTCGCCGCTCGCCAATGTGGGAAATTCATCCCGCGCTTTGCACGAACGTGATTGTTCGCGGCGTCAACATCGTGACCCACGGACCGAACAACGACGGTTGCAATCCCGAAGCCTGCCGCGATGTGCTGATCGAGGATTGTTTCTTCGACACCGGCGACGATTGCATCGCGATCAAGTCCGGCCGCAACAATGACGGACGCCGGTTGGGACTGGCTTCGGAGAACATCGTCATCCGCAACTGCGTGATGAAGGAGGGACACGGCGGCGTGGTGATCGGCAGTGAAATCTCCGGCGGCTGCAGGAATGTGTTTGTGGAGAACTGCGAAATGGACAGCCCGAATCTCGATCGCGTGCTGCGCTTCAAATCGAACGCGGTTCGAGGCGGTCTCGTGGAGAATATTTTCATGCGCAACATCCGGGTGGGGAGTGTCGCCGATGCCATCCTGCAGATCGATTTCGTTTACGAGGAAGGCGCGAAGGGCGAGCACAAGCCGACGGTGCGGAATGTGGTGATGGAAAACATCACAAGCCGGGAAACGCCGCGCGTGTTGAACGTGGTGGGAATTCCGAATGGCGAAATCGACAACGTCAGGATCATCAACTCCGTGTTTCAAAACGTGAAGAAACCGGATGTGATCAAGGAGGCGACCGACGTGAAGCTGATCGATTGCACCGTGGAACAAGAAGGCCAGGCTGCCGCGTCAAACTGAACATCCGAAAGACGTCTCGACGCATTCCGTTAATTCATTCCTTCCAACAACGGAAGGAGTAGAGGTGCTTCGCTTGTCTCCATCTGACGCCTTTTTCAGGTGCTGCGCGGAGCCTTCTTTGATTCGAACTTTCCGACCCGCTTGCGAACCAATGGTTCAACTTTGAAGTGTGCCGGATCGAAGCAGTTCGTTAACTTCGCCGGGCACATGATCAAGCCGGCCGAAAACAACATTCCTGCGTCTGGAATACGCGGTGTTGTCAGCGTGCTGCACTTGTTCTGGTGGGCCGCGCTGGCGATTGCTGTTGCAAGGCTGTTCATGCCGCAGCTTCAACAGGAACGCGGGCCGGACGCATTTCTGCTGGTCAGCGCGACTGTCGCGGTGATTGGTTCAGCGTCCATTGTTCTTCCGTTTCAAAACGTACTTTGGGCCGCGTTGGTCACGGGAACTCTCGCCGGCGTGTTGCTCGCACTCGTTTCCATGCTTCCCTCGGGCCCGGTGAACTTCAAGCCTGCCGCCGGGAAATTCGTTTTCGGATTGGTTCCGTGGACGACGATTCTGCTTTGGATTGTCACAATCCTCAGTTCACGAGGAACGGCGAAGGCGATTCTGAAACCGTGGCGTCAGTCGTCTGTATATGGCTTTTGGGTGATGGGTCTCGCAGCGTCGCTCGTGCTGGTGATGAATGTCGGTTTGGAATTTTATTGCTCGCGAATTCGTTCGTATTGGACCTGGGAAAACTGGCGCGGCTTGGAGTTGGTTGGCATCTCGCCATCCCAGTTCGCAACGTCCGCAGTGCTCACGCTGGTCGTGTTGTTTGTAATTACGCCAATGCTGATCAACAAAAAGCCCGGACCGGAACAAACAGAAAACGGATCGGCTGGAGTCTGGATCGCGTTGAATTCGTTTCTCGCAATGGCAGCCTTGAAAAACGACGCCTGGCTTCCGGCGATCGCGGTCGGTACGGGAATCATCGCCGTGTTCGTGGCATTGGCAATTGGACGGTTTCGCAACTCAGTGGGACTCTGAGTTGTCTGTGGAATCTTCGGAAGATTCCTGCTGAGGCCGGCGTTTCACGGTGAGTCTTGCGACGCGCGTTCCTTCCATTTCTTCCACTTTCAGTTCGAAATCGCCGACGCTCAGGACGTCGCCGGTTTTCGGGAAGCCACCAAGCCTTTGCGTGACCCATCCACTCGCGGTTGTGATGCCTTCCTCGCGCAATGTCTCGCCCACGATTTCTTCGAGGTCGTGCAATGGCAGTGAGCCGGCAACCTCCCAGGTGTCTTCCGATTTCCGGGTGAGCAACGGATTCTCCTGATCGAACTCGTCCTGAATCTGGCCGACGATTTCTTCGAGAATGTTTTCAAGAGTAACGATTCCCATCGTGCCGCCGTATTCATCGACGACTATCGCCAGATGAGATTTGCGTTCGAGAAAGGTTTGCAAAAGGCGTTCGAGTTGGGCGGTTTCCGGCACGTAAATGAGTTTGCGTGTCACCGGCAGAAGATCGGCGCCGCAGCGTGCCTTGAGTCGCATGGCAAACAGATCCTTGAAGTGAACCACTCCAAGCGTTTTGTCCAGGTCGCCGCCTTCACTCAATGGAAAACGTGAGTAGCGCGTTTTTTCAGCAATCTCCAGGCACTCGGTCATGGTCGCGTCGGTGTCGAGCATGGTGATTTCCTGGCGCGGACGCATCACTTCCCGCACAGTGCGCTGACGCAGATCGAGCGCGTTCAGAACAATCGAACGTCCGAGCGGCAGACCGCCGCTTGTTTTCTGCGCCGCCCCCACAATCAACCGCAACTCTTCCTCGGAATGGACCAGCTCCGATTCCGTGACCGGCTCGATTCCAAACCGTCGCAACAGCCAGTTGGCAGTGTGATTCAGAATCCAGATCAGCGGGAACGAAATGCGGTAGAACAGATCGAGCGGTATTGAAACCCACAGCGAAGTCTGAAGCGATTTACGAATCGCCAGAGACTTCGGCGCAAGCTCTCCGGCCACGATGTGCAGAAAGGTGATCGTGGTGAAGCCGATGATCACCGCAATCGTGTGGCGCGCTTCCGGTGATGTTACCTGGAAGAAACTGATGACCGGTTCCAGCAGTACAATGAAGACCGGCTCGCCGATCCAGCCCAGCGCCAGACTCGCGAGTGTGATGCCCAGCTGGGTCGAACTGAGCGCTGCGTCGAGATTGTGCAGGATCTTTCGCGTCACCTTCGCGCGGCGATGTCCCTTGACCACCAGGGATTCGAGCTGCGTGTCGCGCACTTTCACCAGCGCGAACTCGGCGGCGACGAAAAAGCCGTTCAACAAAACCAGGAAGATGACCGCAACGATCTTCCATCCGACGGCGATGAGTTCGGGCCAGTTCATCAGAGGTTCACCTCCCCGAAAACGGCCTTCAGGATGTCTTCCAGCGTTACGATTCCGATTTCGCGACGGTCACGGCTCAGGACAATTGCCATGCGCTGACCGCTGCGTTGCATGCGTCTCAAGGCGATTTCGAGCCGCATGTCTTCATCGAGATAAATGGCCGGGCGCAGGAACGCGGAAACCGGTTTGTTCATGTCGAGCGACGGTTCGAACAAAAGCGCGTTGAGACTGACCAGCCCTCCGATCCGATGGCGGCCATCGCGCTGCACCCAGACCGGCATTCGGGTAAAATGATGCTTGCGGCTTTCTTCGAGCGCACGACTGACTGTCCAATCCGCCTGAGCCGACACCACCCATTCGATCGGACGCGTGATCTGGCGCACAGTGGCGCTCTGGAGATCGAGGACGCGATTGATCATGGCCCGTTCCTCGGTGCTGAACGCCTGCGCAGATTCCTGCATGATGAATCGCAGTTCCTCGCGATTTCCAAACAGATGCCGCTTGAATGCCTTTCCGCCGGTCCAATGCAGCAGGTTTGCCGAAACCGCTTCGACCAGCCAGACCAGTGGCCACAGCGCAATGTGAACGAGCTGGAATGGCCGCGCCAGCATCAGGCAGAGACGATTCGGATACGCGCGAAACAGCATTTTCGGCAGCAGGTCGAAGAACGTGTAGAACAGAAACACGAACACTGCGAAGGCGATGATGAACAACAGGCGCCGGCCGGGCATCGCTTCGTGGAGAACGTAGATCGCCCAGCCGAAGATGAAGAAATTCGCACCGGTGTTGCCAACGAGAATCGTCCAGAGAAAGTTCTCCGGATTTTCGAGAAAGCTGTGAAGCACCTTCGCGGAAGTCCGGCCTGCGCGCATTTGCTGCCGGATGCGAATGCGGCTGAGCGCGAACACGCCCGCTTCCATGCCGGAAAGCAGAAACGAGAATGCGAGGCAGAAGGCCAGTGCCGCCCAGATGAATCCGTTTCCAGTCATCGCACCACCTCCACCATCAGCTCGCGAACACGGCGTTCATCCACGACATGCGCGGTCAGCTTCAAACCCTGGAATTGCGCGGAGTCGCCGCGGTTTGGAATCACGTGCAGCAGCATCGCCAGAAGGCCGCCCATCGTTTCCACTTCCTGTACGTTGCCGAGCGCCGGATATTCACGGCGGAAATCGTCCAGCCGCATCGTTCCGCTCACGCGCCAGCGGCCGTTGCCCAGCTTCTCCATGACGAAACGTTCCGTCTCCATCTCGGCGCGAATTTTTCCGACCAGTTCCTCCAGAATGTCTTCCGTGGTGACCACGCCCGCCGTTCCTCCGAATTCATCCAGCACCACCGCCATGCCGCGTTGCTGCCGTTGAAGGCTCTTCAGCAGCGTCAGCAGGTTCATCGATTCCGGAACGAACGACGGAAATTCAATTGCGTCCGCGAGATCAATGTTCGGATCCAGCAGCAAGGCGCGCGTGTTCAGAATGCCGACGATGGTGTCGGGCGTTTCGTCGTAGATCGGCAGGCGGCGATGCCGGTATTTTTTCGCGGCGGCGACCATCTCCTCGATCGTCAGATCGTCCGAGATGCAATTGATCTGCGAACGCGGTTTCATCACTTCGCGCGCGGTGCGGCGGTCGAGGCTGATGATCTGAACGATGATTTCCTTCTCGGACTGTTTCAACGTTCCCTGTTGGTACGCCAGTTCGAGCAGCTCGCGATATTCCTCATCGTTCAAGGCCGTCTGTGACAGTACCGATTCCGGAATCGTGGAAGAAAGAATGGCCGTGTTCAGCTTCTGGGCGGCGGTGCGAAAGAACCACGCGACCTTTTCCAGGAACAACAGCGGTCTTGCGACGCGCAGCGCCCACAATTCCGGCCGACGAACCGCCAGCGTTTTCGGCAGCACTTCGCAGACGAACAGGACGAGGATCAGCAGAAGAACGATTGTGGTCCAGAGCGGCCAGGTGCCGTTCAATGCCATCCAGAACGCCGGGGCAAGCATTGCAGCACTGGCAAAAGTATTTCCCAACACCATTGTCGCGAGCAGGTCCTGCGGTTCCGCCAGCAGCTGGGCAACGATGCTGCCGAGCCGTTTCTTGCGTTCTGCGAGCTGTTTCACCTGCCATCGGCTGAGTGAAAACAATGCCGTTTCCGCCAGGGCAAAGAAGAAGCTCGCCCCCGCGAAGAACAACACCAGCACCATGGCAATGGTCTGAGCTGATTGCACGGTGGCAGAATGGAGAAGTCGCCGCGCCAACGCAAAAGCAAACACCCGGTTTGGAGGCTTCGCTCGGCTCCAGCCGAACGCAAATCAATCGGGCAGGGGAGGGCGCGCCTTGCAACTGTCAATGCCAATACCGGTCGGAGCTTCGACCTGTTTCGAACTCGCATGCGTGGCAATGAATTTCCAAACGTGCCCTCATCCCTCTCCTCCAAATTTGAAGCAGAGGTGTTCGAAGGACGGGAGAGGCGTCTCTCGTGTCTCAAAAAAAGGCTGGCGTTGTATCAGTGCCGGATGAGGCGATGACAGGCGCATTGGCATTCACTGGGGAATCGGATGAAGTCTTCGTGGCGTTGAAACTGCTGGTTTTGAGTCACATCAGATGAAGCACTGTATGAACCTGGACGAAGCGAACAAACAAATCAGAGCCTGCGCGAAAGAAATGAATGACCGTTACGGACAGGTCGTTTTTGACGAATGGGCGCTGGTTTCACTCGCCCAACAAAAGGCCCGGATTCTTTTCTATCAGGGCCCCCGCAATGACGATTTTTTGAAATCGTTTGTCGCTGACCTTGGACCGCTCCGCGCGGAACTGTTGAATGGCAAATACTCGGTTGGCGATTTCGAATTTTCCCGCCATGGCACCGGCACCTTCTTTGAAGCATTCATGGTCTTCGGCAACGGACTTTACCTGATCTGCAACAACACCAGCGCTTCGATGAACGAGATCGCGCGTGATCCGCGCTGGTTGAATGCCCAGGTGCCGTTTGCGGAACTCGCGGAAAAAGTTCGCTCCAATCCCCTCGCCGAAGCCGCCTGATCCTCCACTTTCCTTTCATAGGTAGGGCGGACCCGTCGGTCCGCCCCACCTTCAACAAAAACAAGCGAAGCGACGTTTTTGTTCCCGGCGGGTCCACCGAAAACACGCGATTTGATGAACGGCGTGCCGAAGCGCCAATCCCCTCTTCTCCCTTTCTCCTTTTCCCCCTTTCCCACTCACGCAGCCACCGCTACTGCGGCAACAATCCTTTCCAGACAAAAAAGCCGAAAGCACCGACGCACACGATCCCCGCGATCCTCGGCAGGCCACCGAACAACGCCACGCAGATCACATGCAGGATGGTCGCGCCAAACAGCAGCAGCATTCCCGTTTCGAAAACCTCCGGGAGCGGAACCGGCTGATACAGCGCAAAAATTCCCACGCACAGCGGAATGCAAATATGCCCGTCGCCCACCTGCGACGTGTAAACCACCTCCGGATTTCCCCGCCAACCGTAGTAAAGCGCCAGCAACGCATTCGGCAGCACCATCAGCCAGCCGCTCAACACACCCAGGTTGTCCGCGCTTATGAAACCGCCAGTCTTGATGTTCGACAGCCAGTTCACCAGCCACTCGGTGCTGATGTAAGTGGCGAATGCGCCCACCCCCAGAAGGATCAAATCCACCGGCAGCATCGGATGAAATGATTTGTTCCGCTGCGCATTCGTTTTCAGCACTTCAAAAACGTGGAACGTCTGCCAGAACAAAAACAATCCCACCAGCACCAGCCCGTCGTTGAAATCCAGTTTGCCATCCCGCGCCAGCGCCCAAACCGCGCCGGTGAACGCGAAGACCGCTGTCAATGTGAGGAGGAGCGACAGGCGATTCACCCGATACTGCGTGTTCGCGCCCGATTTCTTTTTCTTCGAACCGCCCTTTCCCGAGGATCGCGGGCCGAGGTTCATGCCCCAGATAATGGCTGGAAGCCCGATCAGCAGCGTCAGGTTGGTGACATTGTTGACGAGCGAATTAGTCATCACTTCGGCGCCGGAACGTCCGGCGCGTCCGACCACGAAGGCGAAGATCAGGTTCCCGATGCCGGAGCAGTAGGGCATGATCAGAGTGCCGAGAACGGTTCCTTCGAGGCCGCCGGCATTCAGCGATTCGAGCCGCCAGATCATAAGCAATGACGCGGCGATGAACAGCAGCACGAACAAAACCGGAGCCCAGGCTCCGGTTGCTTCGATGGCTTGAATGACTGAATTCAACGGCTGAATCGTATGGAAGAGCGGTGCTGAACGCAATTGCGCCCCGGTTTGAACGTCAGTGAAAAAAGTGAAACTGCCGTGCGGACTATGAATTGAAACTGGGTGGGACGGTGCTGCCCCGTGACGCCCCATATTTCAGGGCCGAGTGCTGCGTTTCGTAATTGCTGATGAATTGATCAGTCGTGACATGCGAAACGCTTTCGTATGCATTTCTCAATGGTTGAAAAATAGAATCCCGAAATCACTCCTGCCAAAATCGCGAGACCGAGCGGCTTGAAGAACACCCCGGCACCGAGGCCAACAATTATGGCCAGGTAATTCAAGCATTCGTTGGCGAGACTCAGGTTCGGTTGTGCGCTGACGGATCCAAGCCAAATGAAAGGCAACGATGCCAGAAACCACCATCAACTCCCGAAAGGAAACGACAGTCGCGACGATCGACAAAAGCACAGGCGCGAATATCGCGGGCGGAATAACGTAAAATGGGCGGCGTCAACCCATCATTGTCTGAATCGAAACGCATTGGTCTGCTCGCCTCCCGATTGTTCAGTCAGACGGTCATTTTACTTTCAGCGCCCGTGCGATGTGGTCGCGAACGTCATCCGAACCTTTCAAGACAACATAACCACCCTCAACTCGGACGGTGGCGGCACCGTTTGTAATCCACAACCCGCTCATATCTCTGACCATGCGATAACGTAACCAGTTCGTGTCTCTTGCCTCGACCTGAAGATGAACCATGCCCGACGGCTCGGCGAGAATCGTACTCTCAACATCTGCAACTGTGCCGGTGTAAGAATACTTGTGCGAACAACCAACCAATATCACGGCGACCCAGATGAATACGAGGCGCTTCATCCTGTCAAATGCCCCGCAATGTTCCGTGGCAACTCGCATTCGTTTGATATAGGTGGAAATTTCCGGAGGTTCGCTGCACGCGTTCTTTATCCCTTGTAAAACTCGTTCCCATCCTTGTCCCACGGCTCTCTCGGCAGGTGCTTGAGATTCCAGACGAACCGATTGTTGTTGAACGGCTGACGATCACGTGTGACGTGAAAAATCTCCACCGTTACAACAGTTGAAATCAACCGTCGCGCCTCGTCCGCCGAATAACCTTCGCTTTTCAATCGCTCGAAAGTCTGTCGGGTCTCTGGCGGATCATTTTCGCGAATTTGATTCTGGACGATCTCCAGGATCATTTTTCCGAGCTGTGGATTGGTTTCTGGATCATTCATAAGGGGCTAGACCTTGTGGCTTCGCATGCTTGAGCCGAATCATTCATTACGCCGGTCTCGACGTCCACACACAAAGTTGATTGAGGATGGTAGGTGGATGATTGAGCTGTTTCTCCGCGATACATCAGCTCCGTCCGGCTCCATCAAAGAAAACCTTCCGACCTGCACTCATTTCGCCCGTTGACCTTCCGGGACTGAACAGGCGTCAGCCTTCATCCATAACGCTCAATCTGGAAACACACATCGTAGTCAGATTGCAGGCCGAAATAGTCCTTCAAAATCAGGTCAATCAGCACAGCAAGCTGATCGGAATATTGTGGCGACATTGCGAAGGTCGCGTAAAGACAGGCTTCCCACGATTCAAGCTTGAAGTCAGGGGGAAAGCCGGCCACCTCCTGGCGCAGGCGGCTAGCAGGGTCGTCCTCATCCAGATACTGCATGTTCAGCTGGCCTGACAGGATCTGAATCCAAAAGGGCTCTCCTTTCGTAGCGGAGTCTCGTGCCTCGAAAGTCACACACCACGGGTTGTCTGGATCAACACACAAACTTGAACTCCCGCGTAGGCGCATTTCTTCCAGCCCTTTGATGATTTCATTGACCGGTGACATAAAAATCTAGCACCCAGATTGTGCGATACCTGCTGGCAGCGCGCTCACGACTGCAGGCGCAGCGGTTTGCAACCCATTACAACCAAAATGCATGGCGGTTGTTCGCGGCATCCGGTTGCATCACCTGCTCATGCAAGATTGGCGACCTCGCGCGCTGGAAAGGGTCGCGTCCATCCGTCTTCCGCCGAATAACGTGCCTGAATGCGCAGCAACTCAAGTCTCACCCGTCGCGCGAAAGCGTGGAGCGGAAATTTGGTATCAAAATCCGTGTCGTCGCGCCCTGGATGCTTAACAACAACGCGAACAGTATCTGAATCGCGATGTAACTCACAGCTCACGAACTCTGGCTCAAGCGAGAACTGGATCGTCTCACGGGTGGAGTGCTGAAGCAGGCGTGCGGTGGCCGCGGCCAAATCGCAAAGACAATCATTCGGGACGTCGGAGACTGTCAGTGTGATCGCATCTGGCGAGTCTTCAAAGGTCACGTCAATCCACCCATGTTTTGGCTCGGAAAGGTGGAATATCTTCATGACGTGCATGTGGTCTGAAACTAATTACGTTACCGAAGCGCATTGATCCGGTATTGCCCCGAAAAACGTTGCGTGGATTCAATCCTCATTACGGGTTGCAACCTATGGATGGGGTAATCGGAGGTCAAGGGGGTTCCCTCCAACACAGTCGTGGACAGAATTCTTTCTCAAATCGAAATTTCAACCGCGGTCGCAGAGATCGCTGACGGGAAAGAGTAAAGCATTGAGAGTTCAAATTTGCCCAGCGGTCGTCGCTTGATGCCTCACGCCTAAAGCCTATTGCCTGATGAAATTCCCATTGGTCATTAGGCATTGAGCATTTCTCATTGAAAAAGGGCAGTGTGGAAAAGCCGCCTTTCGCGCAAGATTTTGTGAAACGTCGGTAGGGCGGACCTGCCGGTCCGCCCAAACTTCAACAAAAACAAGCGGAGCGAAGTTTTTGTTGGGCGTGGTCGATATTGCGAATGAATTGGATGGGTCTGTTGTTTATTCCCGATTGGCGCGGAGAATGAAAATGGACAAAGCGGCAGCTTTGCTCTGGGAGCGGAATTTAACCGCAAAGGTCGCAGAGATCGCAGAGGAAAAGCCGGATGGATGGGAATTTAGTCCAACAGGAAACCCTCCGGCTCTGCCGGAGGACTCCCGAAGTTTGACAGCTCCGGGAGTCGTTTCGGAGTCTGTCGTTCGTGAACTGCTCAAGGTTTACGAAAGGACAGACAGTGCATACATATGAAAGTCTGAAGCACACAACATGGGAATGCAAATATCACGTGGTG
>CALBZA010000042.1 GCA_937890005.1 uncultured Verrucomicrobia subdivision 3 bacterium
GGTGAAGAGGAGCGGGGTAAATTGTCAAGAATTGTTGACTGACCCCATCTGCTCGTTATGGTGCCTGAAGGGCTGCGATGCGTGGCTGGGATGTAGGGGAGCCCTTCCGGACATTCGGCAATTAGTCTTCCATTCATGAACAGTTTGCCTCCTTGCCGGGCCAAAAACAGCAGATCGCGCGCCTCAGGTTGAGTGACGTTTGCTCATTTGAGAAAATTGTAATTCCGTAAACGTTACAGAAACATCTTTCAAAATATTATCATTTTTGCAGTATAAGTCTTATGGGATTGTGTCGTTTGTAAATGAATGACCTTGAATAAAAACGACGAGGCACAGTCTCAAGCAGCGAAGACCGGGAGGTTTTATGAAGGTGTGCATTGTGGATGACGAGGAGCCTTCACGGCGATGGTTGCGGCAGCTTTTGTCGGGCTGTCCTGATGTGGAGCTTTGTGGTGAGGGCGCCGGTTTTTCGGATCTGGAGCGCATCTGGCAGGCTGTCCCGCCGGATGTTGTTTTTTTGGATATTGAAATTGCCGGGATGGACGGGGTGCGGGTGGCGGAGAGTTTGCCAGGACCGGCGATGGTTGTTTTCGTGACTGCTCATCCAGATTACGCAGTGAGGGCGTTTGAGTTGGGGGCGACGGATTATCTCGTCAAGCCGGTGACGGCGGAGCGTCTGCGGCGGACACTGGAGCGTTGCCGGGCGCTGCGTTCGGCGAAACAGATTTGGGTCGGCCGGGGCCGCCGGGTGTTGATGCGGGAGATTTCGGCGATCGTTTCGGGCGGGACGTATTCAACGCTCCTGCTGGCCGACGGAGAGCGGATCGATGAGTGGAAATCATTGCGAGAGTGGGAAAAGGAACTAACTGGTGATGGATTTATTCGGATCAGTCGAACGGCTTTGGTGAACTCCGGGCGCATCACAGCCATTGAACGGGGACAGCACGGATGGGAGGTCATCCTGGAAGGGGCGTGCCTACGTTTTGTGGTCAGTCGCCGCCGCTGGCGGCTTGTCAGGGAGGCTCTTTCGCTCTGCTCAACTGCGGAGGCGGATTCACTGGCAGGCGACAACGGTCGGGATTTCAAACGATTGGACTGATGCAAGCGATCGTTCGCGGAAGATCGAGCGACCGTTCACAAAATTTTTGCGACCATTGACAGGATGTGCCTTTACACATGTCGAAGGAAGTCGCTGGAACGGGAGGATGATCTCCTTACGCGCAGAATTGTGGGTTCGCCGGATTTCAAGTTTTGTGCTTCCGCCGTCTGTGATGCGGCTTGTCCAAAAAGGAACGGGAATTGTCATTGTCCTTCTCAATGCAGGCATCTCGTTTTTGCCGGTCGAGATTCGTGCGGATGAGGATATCCGTTACTGGAATCTGAAGCTGTCGGGCCGATATGATCTGGATTACAACTGGTGGTTGACGCCGGAGGGCGGAGCAACAACCGTGCCGAACGGTCCCGATGCCGTTGCGGCCTTTTTGCTCGGAGGGAACAAAGAAGCGAGTCCTTGGGTGATTGATTTCACTTTTATCTCTCCTGAGGTGGATCACTTTTATTTCGGCGAAGACGCGGGATATTACAGCATGAATGTCGGCGGTTCGACGCTGACTTTTTCCGGTCTGGGGGTCGTCAATGAGTCAGGCAAGGAGCAGGTGATCACTGTTGGCAACAACGGGCAGGTTATTTTTCAAAATGGGGCGTCTGCGGGTTTTTCCAGGCTTACCGCCACGGGGTCGGGCAAACTCGTCTTTCGTGACAATGCAACCGCGACAGATGCGATCGTGCGCGGAGCGCTGGATTTCTCCCAGATCAATGCCGGCAGTTTCAAGGCCGGGTTGTTTTTGGGAGGTTCCGTAACGATGGGCTCAAAAAGTTTCATTCTGGATGGTCTCGGGGCGGGAGAGGAACTGTCGATCAACGGATTTTTTAACGGGACGGATCTGGCGTTTCTGATCCAGCAGGATCAAGGGTCGCGCGCGCTGACGCAGGTTGGTACGGCGATCGGCGGCGTGCGACTCGATTCGGGCACGTTGACGATCGATGGAGGAAGTCACACGTGGTCTTCTTTGTCGCATCCGCTCGATATTCGAAATGGGGACATGATCATTCGTGGAGGGGCGGAGGTGAACATGGCGGGAGGAGAGGCTCAGATCCGGGGAGAAAACGGTGCTTCGGCGAGTTTGACGATTACAGGAACTGGTACCGAGGTGACGGTTGCTGACGGATTCTTTATTGCCGGGAGGGATTTTCATGGCGACCAGCGACTGGAAATCAGCGACGGAGCGGTGTTTGAGGTGAGGGACTTCTGGGTCGGATTCCATGGGGCGGGGGCGGCCACGATCGACCGTGCTCGCATCAGTGCGCTGGGAGCTGTGGTGGGAACGGGTGATTCGCTGGATGACAGAGGCGATCTGGAGATTACGGGTTCCGTAAGTCTTCCGGGTCGTCTGTTTGTTCAGTATGATCTGGATGTCGGCGGCCGCCAATGGGAGAGCTCCGGGTCTGGTTACCTTTTTGCGGGTGCGTGGACGACGGTTCGCGCCAACAATCTCAATCTTGCGCGGGCTGTTGGGGGCGATGGCGAAGTCGAAATAAGCGGATGGGACGCAAATCTGGAAGTTCTCGACGACCTGACTTCCGGTTATGCCGGAACCGGGCGATTGATTGTCAGCAATGGAGCAAAGGCCGAAGTTGCGGATGATGTCTATATCGGGCGAAGCAGTGGCTCCGATGGAACGATTACGGTGCGGGGCAGTGGAACGAGGTTTGATTACGCGGGAGGTATGGCGGTTGGAAATCATGGCGAGGGCCGGCTTTTTGTGGAAAACGGAGCGGTGGTGCGGTCGACGGGCGTCGGGGAACAGTCCGGAATCGGCGTGGAAGACGACGGCAAGGGCGAGGTAAAGGTCGATGGCGGCACGCTGAACATCTCGCAAGGAGGGTTTGGGATTGGCGTTGAAGGGAAAGGCTTGCTCGAAGTCACGGGGGGCGGGGAAGCCATGCTGGGGGCGGCGGCGCTCGGTTACCTTCCGGGCGGCTCCGGAGAATTGATTGTGTCGAACGGTGGGCGTGTCTCGGTTGCGGGCGGTGGCGGAGCCCTTTCCGTGGGGTATTCGTCCGGTTCTGAGGGGGTTGTCAGTATTGGTGGGAGAAAGGGGGAGGCAGCGAAGGGAGCCGGCATTCTCAACGTAAGTGCGATTGCGTTTGGAAGCGGCGACGGAGAGTTGCGTTTCAATCACAACGAGACGACGTATAATTTTGTCAACTCGGCGGGAAATCCGATTCTTGTTGTCGGGTATGGAGATCTCATCCACGAAGGTCCGGGCACGACGGTGTTGTCGGCAAACACGGTTGAAGTAAACAACGTCCAGGCGGACTCCGGGTCGCTTGTCTTCACCAGTGCGTCTGCGAAGGCCAAGAGTGATGTGATCGTTGGAACGGCACCGGAATCCAAGGGCGAGATTGTGGTGCGGGGGAGTGGCAAGACCTTGGATTACGAAGGAGGAATGGGAGTCGGGTATTACGGCGAGGGACGACTCTTGGTGGAAAATGGGGCTCTTCTTCGGTCGACGGTTCCCGGGAAGGAATCCGGCATCGGGGTGAAATCCGGCAGCAAGGGAGAGGTGAAGGTGGACGGTGGGGTTCTGAATATCGCCCAGGGTTCACTCGGGATCGGGACTGCGGGCCGGGGATTGCTCGAAGTTACCGGTGGCGGAGAGGTTTTGTTGGGTGCGGCGGCGGTCGGCTATGAGCCGGGCGGTGAAGGTGAACTGGTTTTGTCGGACGGCGGGCGCCTGTCGCTCACGGGTGGCGTGGGGACGCTGTATGTTGGGTATGCGGCAGGATCGAGCGGAACGGTCAGCATCGGCGGGCGATCCGGAGAGGCCGCAGCGGCTGCCGGTGTTCTCGACGCTGCAGAAATATTGTTTGGCAACGGAGGGGGAGAACTGCGCTTTAATCACAACAATGTGTTTTACGCATTCACGAACTCCAATGGAATTGATGTCAGCATTGCGGGTAAAGGTTCGGTGATTCACGAGGGTTCCGGCACAACACTTCTGTCCGGGAACAACACCTACACAGGTGGCACCTGGCTTCGCGGTGGATTGTTGAAGATCGCCGAAGGCAGTTCGGCCGGAAACAACCTGATCTTTTTCGAAGGTGGTGCAATCGAATGGATGGGGGAACGTCCGGTATTAACCGGAATCGGAGGGAACGGAAATTTTGACTTTGGAAGCGAGTCGCTGCGGCTGAATCAGGACATAGACACGGAGTTTGGCGGAACGCTTGGTGGCACAGGTGATCTTGTCAAGGACGGGGTGGGAAGGCTGACGTTATCCGGGGGGATCGAATATACCGGCATGACAACAGTCCATGAAGGCGCTGTTGTGTTCACACACGGCCTTCTTTCGGAAGGGGACGAATTGATGATTGCTCCGAATGCGACGCTCGCGTCCGGCAATAAAATTGTGCGGGATGTCCGCAACGACGGAACAGTGCAGGCTCTGGAGGGAACGCTGCATCTCAGCGGTGAGGTTTCAGGCAATGGGGTTTTCAGCGGTGACTTTCATTTTTCGGGAACGACACGTCCGGGGACGAGTCCGGGGCTGTTGATGTTCGAAGGGGATCTCAGTTTTTCTGACGAACATGTTCTCGAAATGGAGATTGCTGGACTTCTCCGCGGCGGGAATTACGACGCACTCGATATCACCGGATCATTTACGGCAGGAGGTTTGCTCGTCGTCACTTTTCTCAATGGGTTTCAGCCGGAGCTGGGCGACTCGTTTTTCTTCTTGAATGTTGGAGGAACAATTTATGGCCAGTTTGGTGAGGTGGTTTTGCCCGCGCTTGAAAATCCGGCGGCAAGGTGGGACACGAGCAATCTTTATACGACCGGTGTCGTTATTGTCGTTCCCGAACCGCAGGCCAATACATTGCTGATATTCGGTCTGGTCAGCGCGGCTGTTTTGTGGGGACGACGGAGGAAGCGCTCCGAGTAACGGATGGCACAATGTCCGATACCGGATTCCACAAGGGACGCGGTTTTGAAGGTTTGGTGCAGTGAGCCGGGAGGTGGAATCCGGTTGTTACCCAGCCGTCGGTTTTGGTTAAACTGACCCGTTGTTCCATGCCCGTCCAATGGGAGAGCCTGCGCTCGAGGTTGGCGATGCCGGTACCGGACCCTGTGGGCTGTTTCCATCGGCCGGTATTGCTGACAGTAATATTCACAGAATCGGTGTCGGAAGCGATTGCAACCGTAATGTGAAGAAGCCTGTTGCCTGGCAGGCCATGTTTGACTGCGTTTTCGACAAGCGGCAGAACGCAGTAGATGGGAACGGGCAGATCGAGGCAAATGTCCTCGCAGTTGATTTCCCAACGAATTTTCGAGCCAAACCGTGCTTCCATGACATGGAGGTAGGCGCGGACGCCATTTAATTCTTCACGCAGGGTAATTTCCTCGTGCGGGGGTTGTGTCATGCGGTAATGAAGGAATTCGCAAAGTGCATCGAGAGTCTCCCCTGCTTGATGAGGATTTTCGTCAATGTCGGCCCGGATGACATTGAGGGCGTTGAACAGAAAGTGAGGCGAGGTCTGATGTCGCAGTCTTGCCAGTTCGGCGGCAGCAGCAGCTTCTTCCGCCCGTGCCTTTTCGTCATGGGTGCGTTTCAGCGTCAGCCAGTGTAATACGCCGAGGTAGAGTCCACTCCAGCCGAGGAACATGCCCGCCAGGATTGGAAGACCGAGATTGAAGGTCGATAGACGTTCGGGAATGCCGTAGATTTCCGGTCCCAGAATGATCATGCTGGTGACAAAGGAAATGCCAGACCAGACGATTGCAGCTGCGATGCAGGCCAGCACTACGCTTCCAAAATAGCGGATACCGCTGGTCGATGTGAGTGGTGGAAGGCGACGGTAAAAAGCGCGCAGACTGTAACAAAGCGCCCAAGCTGTAGCGATGGTGGCGAAGTTTACGAGTATGGCGTGGAGGCGACTTTCGAGTGTCGCGAAGTTTGCCGGAAGACTGACGATATAAAAAAACACCCAAAAACCCAAATTTCCCATGTGGAAGGTGAATCCTACTGTATCGCACGGGGATTGCGGAGGTTGGGCGGCCCTTGGAGACATAGGAAGAGTTATTGAGAGTGTTTAAATAAGCATGAAATTCAAAAGGAATGAAATGTGGATGTTCGGTTGTTGTCAATATTCCGGACTTATGTATTCCAGATTGTCAAAACCATCCTATTTAATCCCAAGGTTAGCTCTTAAGCCATCGTGAATAGAAGCTATCCCAAAACCTCTTTCATGAGAAGGAGAGCGCAGGCGAGATGAAGG
>CALBZA010000043.1 GCA_937890005.1 uncultured Verrucomicrobia subdivision 3 bacterium
GCGCGTCCCGCCCCGGGCGCAGCAGATTGCGCCTCGCGATCTGCATTTGAAGGACGTGAAGCTTCCATTGCCGCTCGATTTATTTCCGCGCTTGTGTGTTCGGCGCGAGGGCGCACCGAACGGCAGCCGGGGCGGCTGCGGTCCCCATCAGAATCTACAACCAAATGCGACGGTGAAAAAAACGCCGTGGCAGGGCTGAGGAATCTGGAACAACTGAAGGGTTGATCCCAGTTACCTCTGCGTTCTTTGCGGTTCAAATTTCGGAAAGGGGAGCGCGTCCCGCCCCGGGCGCAGCAGATTGCGCCTCGCGATCTGCATTTGAAGGACGTGAAGCTTCCATTGCCGCTCGATTTATTTGCGCGCCTGTGTGTTCGGCGCGAGGGCGCACCGAACGGCAGCCGGGGCGGCTGCGGTCCGCATCAGAATCTACAACCGAATGCGACGGTGAAAAAACGCCGTGGCAGTGCTGAGGAATCTGGAACAACTGAAGGGTTGATCCCAGTTAACTCTGCGTTCTTTGCGATCTTTGCGGTTCAAATTCCGGGAAGGGGAGCGCGTCCCGCCTCGGACGCAGCAGATTGCGCCTCGCGATCTGCATTTGAAGGACGTGAAGCTTCCATTGCCGCTCGATTTGTTTCTGCGCCTGTGTGTTCGGTGCGAGGGCGCACCGAACGGCAGCCGGGGCGGCTGCGGTCCCCATCAGGCGCCGGGTGGAAGATCGGGGATCGAATTGAATCGAATCCGCGTTTGCCCTGACTGCGTTCTTGCGCCTAAAGTCCGTCATGAATTGTTCGGCGCGCCGCCTGTTCGATGACGCGCGGTCCTGTGTTGCCGCGACGATTCGTTTTTGCTGACCGCAGATTCAATCCTCTAAAGACTATGAAACGTTACGGCTGGCTTGCCCTGGTGCTCGGTGTGGGAATCGGATTCGCAACAACTCCGGTGTCAATGACCGTGACCGCGGCGGAGAGTGCGGATTCATACGCGAACGAAACGCCCCAGGAACGCGACGCGCGCATGCAATGGTGGCGTGAAGCCCGGTTCGGCATGTTCATTCATTGGGGCGTCTATGCCGTGCCCGCCGGAACGTATCAGGATCGCCGGATCAACGGGATCGGCGAATGGATCATGCACAACGCGAAAATTCCCGTGGAGACGTATCGATCCTACTCTCGCGATTTCACGGCGGCGCGATACGACGCCGATGAATGGGTGCGGCTGGCGAAGGAGGCCGGCATGAAATACATCATCATCACCACCAAGCATCACGACGGTTTCGCGTTGTTTGACACCAGGGCGTCGGATTGGAACGTCGTCCAGTCCTCGCCTTACGGGCGCGACCTGATCAAACCATTGGCAGATGCCTGTCGGCGGCACGGCATCCGGCTCGGATTTTATTATTCGCAGGCGCAAGACTGGGTGAACGGCGGCTCGGCGGCGGGCGGCAAATGGGATCCCGCGCAGGAACGCAGCATGGACGATTACATCGATCGCGTAGCCGTTCCGCAGATGCGCGAGTTACTGTCGAATTACGGCGAGTTTCCTGCCGTGCTGTGGTGGGACACGCCCATCGACATGAACCGCGAGCGCGCGGAAAAGCTGATCGCGTTGCTGAAGCTGCGCCCGGGCATCATTCACAACAATCGCCTCGGCGGAGGTTTCCTGGGCGACACCGAGACGCCCGAGCAATACATCCCGTCCACCGGCTTCCGCGACCGCGATTGGGAGACGTGCATGACCATAAATGACACGTGGGGATTCAAGAGCTACGATCACGACTGGAAGAGCACCGAGACACTTGTTCGGAACCTGGTCGATATCGCCAGCAAGGGCGGCAATTACCTGCTGAACGTCGGACCCACTGCCGATGGCGTGATCCCGGCGGCCTCCGTCGAGCGTTTGAAGGAAGTGGGCGCCTGGATGAAAGCCAACGGCGAAGCGATCTACGCCACGACCGCGAGTCCGTTCCGTCGGCTCAGCTGGGGGCGATGCACCACGTGCCGGGCAGGGGAGGAAACGATTTTGTACCTGCACGTCTTCGACTGGCCCAAGGATGGGCGACTGACGGTTCGGGGATTGAAGAACGACGTCGTGTCGGCGCGATTGCTCGTGAACGGCGGTTCGGTCAAGTGGAAGCGGATTGATAGCGAGGTTGAACTGGAATTGCCGGCGGACGCGCCGGACCGGATTTCATCGACGGTTGTGTTGCGCATCAAGGGTGCGCCGGATGTTGAGCCGATGGTAGTTGCGCAGAACGCCGATGGTTCGATTCGGTTGAATGCCGCGGACGCGGAGTTGGAAGGGCGGGAGGTTCGCTACGAGGCCGACAAGGATTGCCTGGGATACTGGACTCGCGCCGGGGACGTCGTTGCGTGGGAAGTTGGGTTGAATCGTTCCGGACGTTATCGGGTAGAGATGGAGATCGCATCAACTGCCAGCAGTCAGTTTGAGATTGTGGCCGCCGATGGTGTATCCCTACGAGGAACCGTGCCAAACACGGGCGGCTATGAGGCGTTCAAGCGGATTGAGTTGCCGGAAACCGTGGAGCTTTCCAAACCCGGCCAGTTGCGTTTCCGCGTTAAACCCGTGGCCAACGACTGGAAACCAATCAATCTGAAATCGGTCACCCTGACGCCGGTTTCGCAATGAAGCGATGAATCGGGGGGCGGTGACTTTTGCGAGCGAGTCGGGTTCAGTAATTGAGCAGCCATGAGTGATCGTAAAACAACTTCAATGGGTCGCTACCTTGTAAGCTTTGGCATTGTTACATCCGGCTGGCTTGTTCTCTCTTTTGCTTTGAGCCTGAAGCTCGCGAACGCCGAGGACAATCCAGACATGATGGCAGCAACCCCGTGGCCACTCAAGGTGGCGTCTGCAATTGCATTCTTCCCCATGCGATATCTCCAACATTGGGATCATTCTCGCATGATCTGGGTGGTTGTTGGAATGTTGGTGAACGCTATTTTCTGGGGGCTGCTTTTCAGCCTGTTGATTAGGCTTGCGAGAACAGTTGCTGCAAAATGACAGCGCGAGCCTGTGTCGAGATTGAAATTATCAAGTAGGCGGCTCTCAAACCGTGATTTCTCAGTTTTGATATTTCAAATTCCTGTGTCGCCCGGACAAGTTGTTCGTAACGAATGGATGAACCGAGGCATGCCGAAATGATGAGCTTGCAGGTGATACAGGTGATTTTGACTGGAAAAGTGGAAAAGGGGTGCGCTTGCGACGGCAGACGGGTAAAAGAAACACGCCAACTTCGAGCAACCAGCGCAATCATGAAAACCAAGTCATCGTCAACACTCCTGGCCGGATTGATTCTTTTATCACTGGCTGAAGGGTTTCCAACAGCGGCGCAGACCAATTCCAATAACGGCGCCTCGGCATCAGCGTCTGCGGTCACCGGTCCGAAGATCACCATCGTGTCCAGTCTGGAGAAACCGACGACTGTTCGGCGGCTTGATGAAAAGGATTTCGCCGGTTACCTGCTCGTCTATTTCAAAGACCAGACCCATTCGGGTCACATGGCCGTCAGTCGTGATGGTTTTACTTTTTACGATTTGAACGGAGGCCGTCCGATTTTCGACGGAACCCAGCTGGCCGAACAGAAAGGGGTCCGTGACCCGCACATCACCCGCGGGCCCGACGGCGCGTTTTATCTGGCGATGACGGATCTGCACATTTCCGGCCAGAGGATGGGCTATCGCACGAATCAATGGCAACGGCCCGCTGAAAAGTATGGATGGGGCAACAATCGCGCGCTGGTGCTCATGAAGTCGTATGATCTGGTTCATTGGACCCATTCCGACTTTCGCGTGGACACTGCGTTTCCGGAACTGGGTGACATCGATTGTTCCTGGGCGCCGCAGACGGTATATGATGAGGCAGCCGGGAAGATGATGATCTACTTCACCATCCGGTACAACAACAAGAACGCGAATCTGTACTGGTCCTACACTGATGACGCTTTCACGAAACTCGAAACGAAACCGGAGATGATTCCGGGAATCGGCGGGATAGATGGCGACATCATCAAGGTGGGTGACAAGTTTCATCTCCATTACGTCGCCGACGCGAAGATTCGCTACGCTGTTTCCGACAAGATCACTCAGGGATATCAAGTCAGTCCGCAGCGCATCGATCCGAACACGGTGGCCACAGAAGCGCCCAACGTTTTCAAACGCCTCGGAACCGACACTTACGTTCTCATGTATGACGTCTATGGAGCGCGGCCCAACAACATGGGCTTCAGTGAGACGAAGGATTTCATCACTTACAGCCACATCGGCCGTTTCAACGAAGGCGTGATGAAGACCGTCGGCTTCGAGCGTCCGAAGCATGGCGCTGTCACCCATCTCACTGCGGACGAACTGAAGGCTGTGGCAGCATTCTGGAATGTGGAATTGAAATAGCGGCTTCGATTTTGCGGCGGTGCTGGCGGTGTCGTAGCGCAGGCGTCCACGCCTGCGGGTTTTGCAGCGTCTCGCTGCCAGTGCCAGTGTTTGAAACGCACCGGGATGGTGCCTGAATCCGCAACCGGGACGTCTGCGCTACACGTTTTGGCCTTTGAAGTTTTCTTCTTCCTTACCTTCGTTCCCTTCTGTCCAAACCAGACGTCGCGCTTGCGTCGGCGGGACGGAATCACATCTCGAAAAATTTTCGGAGCCGATCGATAAATGTTTCCCGGTAGTTCGCCTGGGTGGCTTTGAGAATTCGCGTTTCTATGTTTTTGGCGATGAGACCTTCGTTTTCCATCTGCCGCTGCGCCAGCAGTTCGCTGAGCTTGTTCAGCAGTTCGGGATTGGATTTCAGACTTTTTGCCACCACCGGTTTTTCGATTTCCACCACTTCACAATCCCGGGTCGCAATCACCGTGGCGCTGCGTTTTTCCCCTGTGAGCAGCGACATCTCGCCGAAACAATCGCCCGAACTCAACGACGCGACCTGAGTGAAAACGCCGTTGCGTTCCACAGTCACGCTAGCCTGGCCTTCCACCAGAATGAACATCGATTCGCCGTCCTGGCCCTGTTCGATGAGCTTTTCGCCCTGACCGAAATGAACGATGCGTCCGCGCGGCAGCAACGCGTCCAGCTCCGCGTCGGAAAGGCATTTGAACAATTGTTGCTGGCGGAGAATGCCGCGGGCCGCGGTCTGCATTTCCAGTTCCCGCGAACGCGACGGCCGCTCCAGCCGGACCGTGCGGATTGGGAGCGCGATTTTGATTCCGTGCCGCCGCAAACCATACCAGACGTTCGTCCGAACAGCGTCGATCACATCATTGAAAATCGCGTTGTCGTTGATCCAGAACTGGATTTCGTACTCGGCATAGTATTCGCGAAAATTCTTGAGAAAGGTGCGAATCCGCGGCTCGGGCAGGACGCCTTTTGCATTCGCCGTCGCGTGATGAAGCACTTCCTTCACCCGCGATGGCGGTGCGGCGTAGTCGATCGGAATCGAAATGCGCAGCGAGTGCAGGGAGTCCGGATAGTGATAATTGACGATCGTTTGCCGGACGAGTTCGCGATTTGGAATATCCAGATAAACAGCGTCGCGGGTTCGCAGCCGTGTTGCGCGCCAGTTGATTTCCATCACCTGCGCGCGATGCTCGTTCACCTGAAGCCAGTCGCCGGCTTTGAAAGGCTGTTCAAAATGAATTGCAAAGCCGGCAATGATGTTGCCCAGCAGGTCCTGCAAGGCGAGACCGAGGATGATGGCCGCGATGCCGGACCCGGCCAGCAGACCCGGAATTTTGACCTCATACAAACCGCGCAGCACGATCAGAATGGCGACAATGAAAATGGCCAGCGCGGTGGCGTCGCTCACGAGTTTGGGAACCTTGGATTGCCGGCGTTGACTGAACCGGACTTCCCAAACGTAACGTTTGATGAGGGCGTTGATAAAAAACGGCGAGGTGAGGATAACCACGGCCAGGATTTCGGTGAGAAAAGTCCAGTCCAGTTCCAGCAGCGTGGCCGGCGCCCAGACGGCGAGAGCCAGGGCGAACACGTGATACATCACGCCGAGTTCAACGCGCTGCAGCCGTTTCAAACGTCGCCCGAGCAGGACCATCAGGCAGTAAAGCCCCGGGACAGAAAGCAGCAGCAGAACGTTTTTCGAGACTGCGGTTAGTTCGGGCATGGGGCGAGAGACTATTGAAAAGCCTGACCTTCCACAACTGGCGCGGAAGATTTCATGAGCAGTTCAGGTCGTGCATTGTGAACGGATGATTGGTTCGATAGAGTCCGTCCGTGAACTTGTTCCGGCTGTTTGTTTCGAGTTTCGTGTTCATTGCCTGTTGTTTTCAGGTGCGGACAGCGAACGCGGCTGGAATTGAGCGGCTGCGTCACGACGCTTACGTCTGGCAGCGGGTTTGGAATGAGCCGGTGCGGAAGGCAGTGGTGGCGCATGGAACAAACTTTTCCGAATTGATCGCGCTGCACACGGAGGTTGCCTGGAAGAACGGGCGGCCTGACGTGGTGCGTGTTCCCATCCACTGGCCTGCGCTGACGAACTGCGGAAGTTCCATCGGTCTCGCGCTGCGCATCGGTCCGTTCAGCGGTCCTTTCGCGACGAATGATTCCATCGTGATGATGCTCTCGAAACTCGCGTCGGCGATGGTTGTCGAGGCGAAGACGAATGGCGTTGAGCTGCGGGAGTTGCAACTGGATTTCGACTGCGCGGAATCGAAGCTTGAGGGTTACCGGCTCTGGGTGCAAAGCGTTCAGCAGGCCATTGCGCCCGTGCCGCTCACAATTACGACGCTGCCCAGCTGGCTGAAGCAGCCGGCTTTCGAACGGTTGGTTTCAGCGACGGACGGTTACGTGTTGCAGGTGCATTCGCTGGAACGGCCGAAGGATTTCAACGCGCCGTTCACGTTGTGCGATCCGGATGCCGCCAGAGTTGCTGTGGAAAGAGCAGGGCGGATCAACATTCCTTTTCGGGTTGCATTGCCGACCTACGGTTATCTCATCGCGTTCAATTCCAGCGGGCGTTTCATCGGACTTTCTGCAGAAGGTCCCCAACTAAACTGGGAGACGAACGTCCGCGTCCGCGAGGTGCGATGCGATCCGCTGGCGATGGCGGAACTGGTGCAGTATTGGGCGACGAACCGTCCGGCATCGATGCGTGGAGTGATCTGGTATCGGCTGCCGACGATTGTGGATAACTTGAACTGGCGCTGGCCAACCCTCGGTGCAATAGTCGGCTCGCGTTCGCTTCGCGAGAGTTTTCGAAGCGAATTGCGCCGGGTCGAGCCCGGGTTGGTGGAGATCAACCTGGTGAACAACGGCGAACTCGACATTTCCTCACGGCTCGCAATCGAACTCCGCTGGCAGGACGCCCGCCTTGTGGCGGGAGATGCCCTGCGCGGATTCGAAATGGTGGAGAGCGGAATCTCCGCTGCGAAATTCCAAACCCGATCGCCTCTCCGGCTGACGTCCGGCGACTCGCGTGTCGTCGGCTGGTTGCGATTCGACAAAAACTGTGAGGTGCAGATTGAAACAAAAAGGTTTTAGGCCGTTCTGGGGAGCGGCTGTTGCGGTGATCTTCTCGATCCGGACATTTGCCTGCGGACCGGATTTTCCAAACAACATTCTCGATGGTGACGCTGCGTTGCTGCGTGCGCCGGTGGCGGATTTTGAAAAGGAACTTCGACGGATTCGATTGATTCCGGAGAAGTTTGAGGCGCAGCCCGCAACGAACGGATACGCAAAGCAAACCTTCGAAATCGATGTGATGGAGTTGCGTCTGGCGCTGAAGAAGGGCGGTCATTCTTCAGAACGCATTCGTGACATTGTCGAGCGCTATTCAATTGCGCGGCAGAAGCTGACGTCTTACCGAAGCGACGTTGAAGCGTGGGAACACTTTTCGAGCGGGCTTGAGGAAACGCCGCGTCCAAAACTTCCGGTGATTTTACCTCCGGACGAACTGCCTGTGGAATTCGCGCATTATCTAACGGGAAGCATCGCGTGGTATGCGGGCGAAACAAACATCGCGCGTTCCGAGTGGGAACAGGTGTTGAGCCTGCCGGAATCGGAACGGCGATTTCGATCGACATGGGCCACCTACATGCTTGGCAAAGCGTGGGAGAACGAAGATCCGGAGAAAGCGATTTCCTGTTTTCAACAGGTGCGGATGCTGGCGGCGGGAGGATTTCACGATCGGCTTGGTCTTTCTTCAGCGAGTCTTGGACGTGAAGCGTTGATGAATCTTCGGCTGGAACGTTATGAACCGGCGATCCGTCTTTATCTGCAACAGCTTTCGACCGGCGACGAAACCGCGGTGTCATCGTTGCGATTCGTTGCTTCGGCGGCGTTGAATCATGGCGACACGGCAACGCTCAGCCAGCTTGCTCAAAATTCGTCGGTACAACGCGTGATCTCGGCCTATCTGATTTCGCGACGCTTCTGGGACGACGATTTGAATGCGAAAGTTTCGGAGTGGTTGGCTGCCGTGGAGAATGCGGGTGTTCGAGATGTGGAATCCGCCGAGGTGCTTGCACTCGCGGCGTATCAGGCTGGCGAATATGAAATCGCGGAACGCTGGATCAAACGCGCCCGTTCCATGCCGACGCTGCAATGGCTTCAGGCAAAGCTGCATCTTCGAGCGGGTCGAATGAACGATGCTGCGGCGCTGCTGGCGAAGGTGGTTCAGCTCTTTCCAACCGAAACGGAGGCGTCAGCCCACGAGCCGATGCAACTGGCCGATTCACTTCAGATCGAGGGATTCAGTTATCTTTCCGGTCGGATCCGTCCGGCGGAACAGGCCCTTGCGGAGCTCGGCGCGCTGCATTTGAGCCGGAGAGAATATGTTCAATCGCTTGATGCGTTGCTTCGGGCGGGGTTCTGGATGGACGCTGCCTATGTCGCGGAACGCGTGCTGACTGCTGATGAATTGAAAACCTACGTGGACCGATATTGGCCCGATCTGCCGGAACCGGAAATCGTCAGCACGAATGACGTTGAGGATGTTGATCTGCATCAAATGAACATTCGCCAGGAGCTGCGGCATCTTCTTGCGCGGCGATTGGCGCGGCTTCATCGGAATGCAGAGGCGCAAAACTATTTTCCTGCGGAATGGCTGCCGCACTTTCGATTGTTGAACGAATCGCTTGCAGCCGGGAGGAACCAAACCCGCGGCTATGTCGAACGCTTCTCGCTGCTGGCCGCTGCGTCGGAAATGATGCGCACCAACGGCATGGAACTGTTCGGCACGGAACTGGAGCCCGACTGGTATGTGTATGGCGGGAGTTTCGCGTTTGGATTAACCGTCGAGGATCGCACGAACAATCGCGTGATTGTGGTCCCGGACGAAGATGAGCTGGCGCGTGTCGCAAATCATGGAGCGACGCCGGACGTGCGGTTTCATTATCGAAAGCTCGCGGCTGCTTTGCGCGTGGAAGCCGCGCGGGCAGGGGAACAGGCTGTGCATTCGATGCCGGATGGTTCGTTTGAAACAGCGAGGGTCCTCTGCCTGTCCGCGACGTGGCTGGCTGAATCAGATCCGAAGGCGGCCTATAAACTTTATCAGGGAATTCTGAAGCGATGCCGCGACACAGAAATCGGTCGCGAAGCGGCACGCACGGGAAAGGTTCCGCAACTGGATGCCGCTGGCCGCGTGATTCCGCTCAATCCGAACATCGAAGACGTTCCGCGGCCCGGCATGCTCTATACGATTCACGCGGGCGACACGCTGTTTGGAATTCTCAGAACGGTTAACGCAGGCGGTGCAGGGATCACGCTTCAGGATGTAATTGAAGCCAATCCGGGCGGCCTGAATCCGGACAGGTTGCGCACAGGAAAGATGCTTCTGATTCCTTCAGCACGCGCTCGAATTGAATTGACCCACGTGTATTCAGAGCAAGGAGCCACAACGGACGTATCGCAGTCTGCGGCTCCGGTCGGTTTCAACTATGTCATTCAGCGCGGGGATACGTTGATGGCGATTGCGGAAGCGGTGACGTCGCTTGGCTCGCCATTGACGGCTGAGGAAATTTTGGATGCGAATCCAGTCATTGAGAGAGATGGGTTGAAGGTGGGGATGATGATTTACATCCCGGCGGCGCTGCCTGAAGAAACAACGGATACCGGAACGCCCGGCGCGTCAGACTGAAGTGGGTTCTGGAATTCGCGCGGTTATGACTGCTGACAGGGTTCAACGGGACACGCGCGTCATGAAATGTCCCCTCGCCCCGCAGCGAAGCGCGGGGAGAGGGGATTGAGCTTCTCCCGAAGTCCGCCTCGTTACCTCGGCGGCTGCGAAACTGAATCCGCTTCCAGGAAATGTTTGCCGGCGATTCTTCTCTCACGAGATTTAGCGCGATGGTGCTTTCCCAATCGTTGGAAACGCTCTACTCTTCGGACACCTCGGTTCCCGGGGGCTTGCCAAATCCATCCCAAGCCTTGAACGGCTCAACGGCCCATTCGGGAGCCTCGAAAGATATGTCACTACCATTGATCATTCAGGGCGGCATGGGCGCAGCGGTTTCGAACTGGCGTCTTGCGAAATCCGTTTCAAAGGCCGGGCAGCTCGGCGTCGTGTCCGGAACTGCCATTGGCGTTGTGCTGGCGCGCCGGCTGCAACTGGGGGATCCGGAAGGGGAACTGCGGGAGGCGTTACGGAGTTTTCCCAATCAGGAGGTCGCAGAACGAATCTTGTCGGAGTATTGGATTCCGGGAGGAAAGGCGGCCGACGCTCCATTCAAAGGAGTTCCGATGCCCACCGTTGAATCTTCAGAACGCCTGATCGATCTGACCGTCGCGGGGGCGTTCGTCGAAGTGTTTCTCGCGAAGCAGGGGCATGATGGCGTCGTGGGTATCAATCTCCTCGAGAAAATTCAGCTTCCAACGCTTCCCACACTTTATGGAGCGATGCTCGCCGGTGTGGATTACGTGCTCATGGGAGCGGGAATCCCAAGAACAATTCCAGGAATGCTGGATCTGCTGGCCTGTCACAAACCCGTTGAACTTTCCCTGGCGGTGGAAGGTGCTCAAGCCGGCGAAAGTTGGTCGGCGAAGTTCGATCCCGCCGTTTATGCGCCGGGTTCTGCTGCGCTCAATCGTCCCAAGTTTCTCGCCATTGTGAGTTCGGCGACACTGGCGATCACGCTGGCGCGAAAGTCGAACGGGCGCGTGGATGGCTTCGTCGTCGAAGGAGATTCCGCCGGCGGCCACAATGCGCCTCCACGTGGACCGATGCAGCTCAGTGCGAAGGGTGAGCCGATTTACTGCGATCGCGACATTCCGGATCTCGAAAAATTCCGGGCACTCGGTCTTCCGTTCTGGCTCGCGGGATCATTTGGGCGCCCGGGCAAACTGGCTGAAGCGCGGCAACTCGGTGCAGCCGGAATTCAGGTTGGAACCGCGTTCGCCTTTTGCGCGGAATCGGGCGTTGACTCTGAATTGAAGCAGCGTGCGATACAACTGAGCCTCAAGGGACAGGCACACGTTTTCACCGATCCACTCGCGTCGCCGACGGGCTTTCCGTTCAAGGTTGCGCAAGTGGGAAACACACTTTCGGACACTGACTGCTTTGCCGGCCGGGCGCGGGTTTGTGATCTCGGTTACCTGCGGCATTTGTATCGAAAGGCTGATGGAGAAATAGGCTATCGCTGTCCTGCCGAACCTGTGGCGGACTACGTTGCGAAGGGCGGTTTGGAAGAGGAAACCGCCGGACGCATGTGCGTCTGCAACGGACTTCTGGCGACGGTTGGCATTGGACAGATTCGCAGCCGCGGCACCGAACCCGCATTGATCACTGCGGGCAACGACTTCGAGATCATTTCGAGATTTGTCCAGCAGGCCGGAGATTCCTACACGGCGGAAGATGTCCTGCACGCGCTTCTTGAAGCGTGAGCGCTGGGGAGTGCGCCCGCGATTCGCATCGGGCAGCCCCATCACGGTCGGATTTTTGGAGAGGCGCACAATGAAATGTTCCCTCGCCCCGCAAACGAAGCGCGGCGAGAGGGTTAGGGGGAAGGGTTCGTTTGCTTCATCCATTTCGGTGTGTGTTCAGTCGCACCGTTTGTGCCCAACATGCAGCATCGTTCGTTGCTGAACGAAGTCTGACCCGCTAAGGTTTGCGGCGTGACGAATCTGGATTCGAATGGCCCCACAAAACAACGGCTTGCCTGGAACCAGATCGTAACCTTGTACCGTTACGAATTGCGCAGCGCGCTTCGCGAACGGGCGATCGTCATCAACAGCATTCTCATCCCGATCTTTCTCTATCCGCTCATCATGTGGGTCGCGTTTTCGGGAATCATGCTGGTCAAATGGCATTCCGACAGCACCCAGTCGCGCGTTGTCGTACAAGACTGGCCCCGGGAACATCCCGAACTGCGCAACCGGATCACGCGGGAGAAGCGCATCACCTTGATTGAGGAGACGAATCGATTCGATCCAAGGGAAATCAGCGCCGCGCGACTCGACGCCTTGGTGCTGTTTGAACCGGCATCGGGTTCCGCTTCGAATCTGCCCGGAAATTTCCAGGTCGGAATCACCTTCGACAGTTCGAAGGATCGCAGTGTCGCTGCACGTGAACGGCTTGAATCGGTGATCAATGATTATCGCCGTGAGTGGCTGGCGCGCGAGGCGCGGAAGCGTGAGATCAGTCCGGAGGAATGGGCGGGCATCCACATCGATTCGAAGAACGTGGCCACGAAACGCCAGATGGGCGGTTTCGTTCTAGGAATGATGCTGCCGATCCTTTTTGTGGTGATGGTGGCCGCGGGAACATTTTATCCCGCGATCGATTGCACGGCCGGCGAACGCGAACGCAACACGTGGGAAACGTTGATGTCGTCCGGTGCCAGCCGAGTGAATGTGATCGTTGCCAAGTATCTTTACGTGACGACCTTCGGCACCATGGCCGGAATACTGAACCTGCTGGCATTTGCCGTCACGTTGAAACCGATCTTTGCGCCGCTGTTGAAGGAGGCGGGAACGATGCTGAATTTCACCGTGCTGCCGCAATCGATTCCGCTCATAGCGACAGGAGCCGTTCTGCTGGCTGGATTTGTGTCTGCGGGAATGATGATCTTCGCGGCATTTGCGCGAACGTTCAAGGAAGGGCAGGCGATGATCATGCCGTTCTATCTGATCGTGATGTTGCCTCCGATATTTTTGCAGACCCCGGGAATTCAATTCTCGGTTCCGCTCTCCTGCGTGCCGGTGGTGAATGTTACGATGATGATTCGGTCCGCGCTCACGGGAGAGTTTCCGATGTTGCAGATTGCGATCACATTCGTTGCTTCGGTGCTGGCGATTGCCCTCTGCATCCGGATCGCGGCTTACATTCTGAAGTTTGAGGAAGTGATGATTGGAAACTACAACGGGAGCCTGAAACGTTTCTTGCGCGAACGGTTCCTTGCGAAGCCCGGTCGATCCATGAAAGGCGCCCATGACTGAGTTCTCCGTTCGTGTTCAGGACCTGCGGAAGATTTATTACGAGGAAGGCCGCGGTGAAGTGCGCGCGGTCGATGGCATCAGCTTCGAATGCCGGCCCGGCGAGATATTCGGGCTGCTGGGCGCGAACGGTGCGGGAAAGACCACCACGCTCCGAATGCTTGCAACCATTTTGAAACCGACCTCCGGCGCGGCGTATGTGTTGCAGCATGAAGTAACGAAGGAACCGGAAGCGGTGCGAAGGAACCTTGGATTTTATTCCGCCACCACGGCGCTTTACCCACGCCTGACAGCCCGGGAAACCCTCGACTTCTTCGCGCGAATCAATGGATATCCGGCCGATCGTGTGCGGGAGCGTGTTGAGAAACTGATCGCGCGATTCGGCATCACCGAATACGCGAATGCCCGGGTCGATCGCCTTTCGCAGGGAATGAAGCAGAAGGTATCGATCGCGCGGACGGTGGTTCACGATCCGCCGGTTCTGATCTTTGACGAACCGACGGTCGGCCTTGATGTTTTGAACGCGCTCGAAATGCAGAAGGTGATCGCCGAGTTCCGGGCGGAGGGAAAAGCGATTTTGTTTTCGACGCACATCATGAGCGAGGCGGAAAAGCTGTGCGACCGCATCGCCATCGTGCATCGCGGCCGGATTCATGCCTGTGACACATTTGAAAACCTTCGGGCAGCGAGCGGAAAGCGTTATCTCGAGGACATCTTCGTTCACTTCATCGAACGCGCCAATGAGGCCGTGGCGCTGGAAAAGCCGAGCGCATGAGTTTGCGTCCCGCCATTGTCTTTGCGCTGTTTCGCAATGAACTGCGGATGATTCTGCGCGACAAGCGCACGATCATCACGGCGGTGTTGCTTCCGTTGATCATCACGCCGCTCATGCTTGCCGGCTCGAGTCACACGCGGAAGAAACGCGAGGCGACGCTTCAATCGAAGGTTTACCAGTTCGCCATCACCGGGACCAACGTGGCGGAAATTCGAACCGTGGTGCAGTTGACGGAGGAACGTCTGTCGGCGCAGGCAAAGACCAACGCGTCCGTCTTCAAGTTCAAGGAAGTGGAGAATACGAATTCCATCGCGGCGTTGAATCGCGGTGTGCTCGACTTTGTGCTCGAAGGTTTCATCGAGGAATCCGGCAGCAACGATCCACCGTCCGAGCCCCGCACGGCGGTGCGGATTGTGTATCGCGCCGATCGCGATGATTCCAGCACCGGAATGGACAAGATGTGGAGCGCACTTGAGAGGACGGATCGCAATCGACGATACGAACTGCTTCAGAGCCGCGGTTTTCCCGTGCAGCCAGGGGAACTTGCAACCGTTGAGAAAGCCGATCTTGCGACGCCGGCTCATGCAGCGGGATTGACGCTGGGAAAAATGATCACGCTTTTCCTGTTGGTATTCATTCTCAGCGGCGGAGCGATCGCTGCAAACGATCTCCTGGCGGGCGAAAAGGAGAGGGGAACCCTGGAGACACTGCTGACCACCAGTGCGTCGCGAGTGGAGATCATCGCGGCAAAGCACCTGACCACACTGTCCATCGCGGGATTTATCACGGTTGTGCAGATTGGAAACCTGATGATGTATGTCGGCTTCAGGGTTATTCCAATTTCAACGAAATTCGCCGCGGCCATAACCCCGGGCGTCGCACTGTTGCTGTTGATGCTTTTCCTGCCGGTTGCGGCATTGCTCTCCAGCGTGCTGCTTCTGACTTCGGGCTTCGCGAAGAGTTACAAAGAGGCGCAGCTCTATTTTCTGCCGGTGACGTTGATCGCCATTCTGCCCGCGCTTGCACCGATGCTGCCGGATGTGCCATTGCGTTCGATCATTTGCCTGATGCCCATCGCAAACATCGCGATTGCGGCGAAGGAGATTCTCATCGGCTGGTACGATTGGCCGATGATTGCGCTGGCCTGGCTGGTCACCGCAGGAACGGGAGCCTGGCTGACAAAGCTCAGTGTTTCATTTCTCTCTGCGGAACGATTGATCACAGCCGGCGTCAGCAAAGACCTGCCGCCGACTGATGGGGCAGGTTGGTTCAGCCGGCGCGTGGGAATATGGTTCGCCATTCTGTGGGCGGTGGTGTGGATCGTGAACAGCTACACCGCAACGGCGGATGTCCGGGTTCAGGTGACGGTCAATCTTGTCGGATTGTTCTTCATCGGATCGCTGCTGATGCTGTGGCGATACAAGTTGAACTGGCGCGAAACGCTCGCATTCCGTGCGCCGAAACCGGCGGTGTGGCTTGGAGTGCTGTGCGGCATTCCCGGTGGACTGCTCACGGCGAGTGGATTATCACGGCTTACGACGTCGCTCGTGCCGGTGTCGCCGGAGACGATGGAGGAATTCAGCCGTGCTGTGATTCCGGAGGGTGTGACACTGGGGGAATTGATTTTCTTTCTCGCGCTGCTGCCGGGATTTTTTGAGGAGTTCACGTTCCGCGGATTGTTGCTCAATGGATTGAGTCGGCGAATGCATCCGGTGGCGGTCGTGATCGTCGTGGGCCTCGTGTTCGGCATCTTTCACTTTGCGCTGTTCCGGCTGGTGGGAACCGCGTTTCTGGGAATCCTCTTTGCCGCATTGACGCTGATGACCGGGTCCATTTTCCCGGCGATGATCTGGCACGCGTGCAACAACGCGCTGGCGTTGATCACGGAAACCATCGGTATTCCGATCATGGAACTCGACTGGTGGATGTATGGAATCGGCGTGGTGTTGCTCGCAATGGCGTTCTGGATCTTCTGGCGCGAGCGCAAGCCGTATCCGGGATTGCGCTGGCGAAGGCGTGATCCGTGATCTGGTGCCGGTTTCCGAAAGAGGAACTGATCGATGATCAGCTTTTCAGCTCGACGCGGCCGGTTGGGGCGCTGGATTGTAATTCAGCCATGGCCCGAGCCAGCGTTCGAGTTCTGCAACGGACATTCCCTTGCGCCTGGCGGAATCTTCAATTTGATCCTTCCCGAGTTTTCCAACTGCGAAGTATTTCGATTCCGGATGCGCGAAGTAGAGTCCGCTGACGCTGCTGCCCGGCCACATGGCGAAGCTTTCCGTCAGTTTGATTCCGGTATGCTGCTCAACGTCGAGCAGGTCCCAGAGAATTGCCTTTTCGGTGTGATCGGGGCAGGCGGGATAACCGGCAGCCGGTCGAATGCCGCGATACTTTTCGTCAATGAGATCCTCGTTCGACAGATTTTCAGCTTTGCCATAACCCCATTCTTCACGCACGCGCTTGTGCAGATATTCCGCGAACGCTTCCGCCAGACGATCGGCCAGCGCTTCGGCCATGATCGCATTGTAGTCGTCATGCTTCGCCTTGAAACCCATCACAAGTTCCTGAAGGCCGATGCCGGACGTGACGGCAAAGGCGCCAATATGATCGTGATGCGTGATGCGTGACGCGTGATCTGATTTTGGAGCCACGAAGTCCGCCAGGCACCAGTTCGGCGTGCCGTCGCCCTTGTCCATCTGCTGGCGAAGGAAGTGGAACGTGGTGCGGAGATGTTTGCGCGAGCCGTTTGTGTAAACTTCGACATCTTCGCCGACCGAGTTGGCAGGGAACAAACCATAGACGGCGCGCAATCCGAGCAGTTTTTTGGAAACGATTTCCTGCAACAATGTCTGCGCATCGGCGAACAGCTTGCGCGCCTCCTCGCCGTGTCGCTCGTGCTGGAGAATCTTCGGATAGACGCCGCGCAATTCCCACGTGTGGAAGAAAGGCGTCCAATCGATGAACGGAACAACTTCCTCCAGCGTGACAGGAAACGTTCCAGCATGACCGTGCGACGAACCGCAGTCGCAACGTCCGGGATCGAATGTTTCCGAGGTCAATGTGCGAATGCCAGTGAAGGCCGGCTTCGGAAGATCGTCATATTTCAGCTTCGGCGCATTGGCGCGCGCGGCTTCGAGCGAAAGAAGTTTGACCGCAGGCCCGGCATGATGCGAACGGAGCTTTTCGTATTCTTCGCGCAGTTGTTTCACGAATGCCGGTTTCTGCTCTTTGCTGATGAGGCTGCTGACGACGGGCACAGCGCGGGAAGCGTCGAGGACGTGGACAACCGGTTCCGAATAATGTGGCGCGATCTTTACCGCTGTGTGGGCTTTGCTGGTCGTGGCGCCGCCGATGAGCAGGGGAACCTTGAAACCGGTTCGCTCCATTTCGCGGGCCACGTGGACCATTTCGTCGAGCGAAGGAGTGATGAGACCGCTGAGGCCGATGATGTCTGCGTTTTCCTTTTTTGCGACTTCGAGGATTTTCTCGCACGGCACCATGACGCCGAGATCGATGACCTCGTAGTTGTTGCAGGCGAGAACGACGCCGACGATGTTTTTGCCGATGTCGTGAACGTCTCCCTTGACCGTGGCGAGGACGATTTTGCCGGCTACGTCGTTTTCTTCGGCTGGCTGTACGGCGGCTGCGTTTCCCGCAACGCCTGTTCCTCCTGCTCCCGGCGTTCCCGTTCCAACCCCGCGTTGCGCAGCGCGTTCAAGGTCGCTTCCTCCAGCCGGCGAAATCTCTCCTCCGCGCGTTGCCGTCTCGAAGAATCGTTCGTGGACGGTTGAGGATTGGAAGGCTGAGTCGCTGCTGTTTTCATTGATGTAATTCTCCGCTGTGATTTTGCCGATTTCAATCAGTTTCTCGATGCCCTCTGGCAAACGTGTGTGAAGCCAGGAGAGTTCTCGTTCGACTGGTCGTTTGAAATCCGAGTTGTCAAAAATGCGAATGCGAAATTCACCGGTTCCGACGGGCGGGTTGGCTGCGAGGGACAGAACGTTTCTCGGAGCGCGATAGTGACCTCCCGCAGCACGCTTTAGCGGGACAATGCGCCCGGTTTCCTTTGCACCGCGCCGCAGGATGTTTCTTACCGCGCTTTCCCAGGGACAATAGACGAACCGGATGTGGACGTCACAGTCCCGGCTCAATGCTGCTTCGATATGCTTCCGGCTGCGTTGTTCATCCTGAAGCGTCCCGTCCATAAGTATATCTGCCGCGCGTTCGACTTCGACCTGCCGCGTGGCGGTCGTCTTGCCACTGCCATGACCGCCGGCATTGAACGCGATGAGACTTTCCGGCGGCAGTTCGCTCAGGCGTTTGTAATAAAGCCAGTCGATGAATGCGCCCGCAGGCCCAAGCGTGGCGACGCTCCAGCGCTGGCGGCTTTCCTGATCCAACGCATACTCGGCGCACAGTTCCTGCGCGTTGTTGCGATCGTAAACATTTCGAAACTCCGCTTCATAACGCTTGCGATTCCCATCGAGATCGGCGGTAAGTTCAGCGGCGAATTTCTGTTCGATTGCGCGTTCGTCCGGCGTGAGGTCGGGGAACGGTTCATACGTGAATCCTTCGACCAGCGTGACCTGGCCGGCGGGCGTCTGTTGTTCCGCCAGCGTTCGCAACTCGCGGATGCGGCGTTTCAATGCTTTTTCCGCCTCCATGAACGGCGTGAGATACGCCACGGACTTCTTCATCACACGCGCGGACTTCACAACCTGCGGCAGGAACATTTTTCCCGCGCCGAACAGGTCGCCCACGATGCTCATGCCCGCCATCAACGGACCTTCGATGACGCTCAGCGGCTTGCCGTATTTCTGCCGGGCTTCTTCGCTGTCCTGTTCGATGTGGGTGTCGATGCCTTTGACGAGCGCGTGTGAAAGTCGTTCTTCGACGGTGCCTTTGCGCCAGGCTTCTTCCTCTTTCCTGTCCGCGGCGGCGTCCTTGCCCGCACCGGCCGATTTCAGTTTTTCGCCGAAGTTGACCAGCCGTTCGGTGGCGTCAGGACGACGATTCAGCAGAACGTCTTCGACGAGTTCCTTCAATTCCGGCTCGATCTCTTCGTAAACCTCCAGCATGCCGGCGTTCACGATGGCCATGTCCATGCCGGCTTTGATGGCGTGATAGAGAAATGCGCTGTGCATCGCTTCGCGGACCGGATTGTTTCCGCGGAAGCTGAACGAAACGTTCGACAAACCGCCGCTGACCTTGGCGTGCGGCAGGTTTTGTTTGATCCAACGTGTCGCTTCGATGAAATCGACGGCATAGTTGTTGTGCTCCTCGATGCCGGTGCCGACGGTAAGAATATTGGGATCAAAGATGATGTCCTCGGGTGGGAAGCCGACTTCGTTGACGAGGATGTTGTAGGCGCGTTCGCAGATGCGGATTTTGTCCGCGTAAGTGGCGGCCTGTCCGTTTTCATCGAACGCCATGACGACGACCGCCGCGCCGTATTTCAAAACCTTGCTCGCGTATTCCTTGAACTTCGCTTCGCCTTCCTTGAGCGAAATGGAATTCACGATGCCTTTGCCCTGAATACATTTCAGACCGGCTTCAATGACTTCCCATTTCGAGGAATCAACCATGAACGGAACTTTCGCAACTTCCGGTTCGCTGCCGAGCAGGTGCAGGAAACGGGTCATCGCGGCAACGCCGTCGATCATTCCCTCGTCCATGCAGATGTCGATGATGTTCGCGCCGTTTTCGACCTGTTGTCGCGCGATGGCGACAGCCTCCTCGTATTTGTTTTCCTTGATCAGCTTCGCGAACTTCGGCGACCCGGCCACATTCGTGCGCTCGCCGATCATGATGAAGTTTCCGATCTGCTGCGTGAACGGCTGGGATCCGGAGAGGCGGAGAGGGCGGGGGCCTGCGGATTGTGGATTGGAAATTGGGCGTCCGGTGGACTGGACCAACTCGCGTGGGTGTTTGCCTTCCAGGGCTTTTGCAATCGCGGCAATGTGGTCCGGCGTGTTGCCGCAGCAGCCACCGGCGATGTTCAACAAACCGTTGTTCGCAAAGTCGCCGAGGAACCTGCCCATGTCCTCGGGCTCCAGATCGAATCCGGTCGGAGAAAGAGGATTGGGCAATCCGGCGTTGGGATAGCACGAAATGGCGGCGCTGGATTTCTCCGCAAGCTCAGCCAGGAACGGGCGCATCAGATCGGGTCCGAGTGAACAATTGAGTCCGACGGCAATCGGTTTCACGTGTGCGACTGCGTTCCAGAACGCTTCCACGGTTTGGGCGGAAATCATCGTTTCGCCGCCACGGCCGACGGCAGCTGAAATCATGATCGGCAGGCGCTTGCCTTCCTTCTCAAACACTTCCTGAATCGCAACCAGAGCCGCTTTTGCGTTGAGCGAATCGAAAATCGTTTCAACGAGGAGAATGTCGGAACCGCCGACGATCAGCGCGCGCACCTGGTTGATGTAAGCGGCTTTAACCTGATCGAATGTGCAGACGCGAAATCCGGCGTCGTCGGCATCCGGCGAATTGGAAAGCGAAACAGTCAACGGCCCGATCGCACCGGCCACGAAACGCGGACGTCCGGTCTTGTTTGCGATGCGATCCGCCCATTCGCGACATTGCTTTGCCGACTGTTCGTTGATCTCCCACGCAAGGTCATTCAGGAACCTGTCGTCGATGATCTTTTGATAGAACTCCGGATCCTTGCGTCCGCCATGTTCGCGGGGATCATCGACGAAGAATTCGCTCTGACCGATGCTCGTCGCGGAAAAGGTGTTGGTTTCGATGATGTCGGCGCCGGCTTCGAGGAAGCGTCGATGAATGTCGCAGATGACGTCCGCTTTTGTGAGGGAGAAGAGGTCGCCGTTGTTCTTCAGGTCTTTTTTCGCGTCCTTGAACCGTTCGCCCCGAATATCTGCCTCGCCGAGACCGTAGGTTCGAATCGTGGTGCCCATGGCGCCGTCGATGATGACGATGCGTTCACGGAGCACCTTGGTGAGCAATTCGGCATTCGAACTGAAATTCAAACTCTGATTCACGCCCGGCAACTTAGGCCAGGTTCTGAAGCGTGTGCAAGTGGAAAAATCAACGTATCAGGATTTGAAGATATGTATGGTGGCCATTGCGGAATCATTTCCACGCGTGGATCACAATTCTGTCCGTCCGCAGCATGCTCCAGAACTGGTGGCCGCGCTTGAACTTGAGCCACAAAGCCTTTGCGAATCGGAAGTAAAACGGTCGGAGGCCTGAAACGATTTCAATCCGTTTGAAGCCGACCGTTTTCAGCATGCCCACGACGCAGGCTGGATTTGGCCCGCACCAGTTCGTGTGATCCCTGCCGAGTTCGCTGAAAGGGTAAAACGCCATGGCGGGACGGCGCGTGGAGAGCATGTCCACCACAGTTTCGAGAATCATCATCTCGCCGGTGACGCTCGACACCTTCTCCAGTGCGAGCAGCGGATGACGCATGTGATAGAGCACGCCCAGAAAGAGAACGACGTCGAACGCGCCGATGGCTTGCGGAGACAGATCAAGGACGTCGATTTCCCTTTCTTCGACTTTCGAATTGAGAACCTGCTTGGCGAGGTCGAATCCGCGCTTGTCACCCCAGTCATGCGAACCGTTCCAGGAATAAGAATCTGTCGCCAAAACACGGGCGGCACCGCGGCGTTCAGCTTCGAATGAAAAGAATCCATCCCACGCACCCACATCGAGAACGCTCTTTCCTGCGAACGATTCGGGGAGTTTCAGCCGCTGAAGTTTGCGCGCGCTGTTGTCCTGGCCGGGGGTGACGATTCCATGTCCGAGATCGATTGAATGATGCCAGCGCAGTTCCGCAACACGGCGTTTGATTTCGTCAGGAGTCGTGGAATGGCTCATGGAGGCGCCATTCAACGGTTGCGGGTTCGCCGCGTCAAGGTGGGATGCAGTTTTGTTGATTCAGCGGCGGAACGAAACGGTGTTTGATTTACGGGCGTTTCGTCGCTGGGAAACTCAGCCGATGGTCTTTGGTTGTGGCTGGTTCAACTTCGATGCCGGAAGGAAGGGTTTTCGGAACGCTTCGTCGAAGTCATAACCTTCCATGAAATCTTCGCGGCAATCCTTTTCCGTTTTGGCGAGGAGTCCGTAATCGACCATGTTGAACACAATTTCGCCAAAGTCCTGGCAGGTGCGGATTCCCCACTCTTCAAGAACGGTGATCGCCATGGGGCCGAATTGGGCCAGCGCGAATTCGCGAATGCCGGCGAGCAGTTCCTGCCCGGTCACATGCCGCTGGTGTCCGCGATTCTCCTTGGAGATCGATTTCTGGGTGTAATCAAGCGCTTCCCGTACGAAAAGGTAAGCGTCGCGATGATAGCGGGAATCCTTGTTCAGGATCTGATCCAAACCTTCTTCAAACGTCGCTTCGTGCATTACTTTCTCGCGTGTTCACCTGACTCAATGTTTGTGGCGGGAGTCTGTTCCGCTGTTGCCTGTCCCGTCCGGAAGACTTTCACAGCCCATCCGACGAGCAGCATTCCACAGACAATGCAGAGCACGAGTTGTTCCTGCCGTGTCAGGCGATTCACGCCGTGCAATATAGTGCAATGGGGGGAGAGCACAATTAGAGAAGCGCTCGCTCATTTCCTCGCATAAATCAGAACGCGCGTTCCGAAATAGAGCTGAATGTTGGCATTGGGAATCCCAGCCCGCCGGGCGAACTCTCGCAGTTCCCCGAGCCGAAATCCACGTTTCACCGAAAGAATGCCGTCAGCTTCGAAGTGACGCGGGAAACGCCGCACGATGAACAGGAGCCGGATCAGCAGATAGAGCAGGGGGCCGCGGTGAAGGTCGCTGAAGTAAATCCCGCGCCGCGCCACGCGCCAGGCTTCGCTCAGATGCCTGACCACGTCGTCGTCAGAAAAATGGTGTGTGACCTGCGATGCGACAACGATGTCGAAGCTTTGGTCGGGAAAAGGAATATCAAGCGCCGAGCCGACGACGTTGTTTCCGTCGGGATTCAGTTTCAACGCGGCAGCGCAGATATCCAGGTTGGTGAACTCCCAGTTCCAGCCGTGCTTCTCACGAGCCCACTGGGACAGGACGCGTCCGAGCAGTCCATCTCCGGCACCGACGTCGAGGAACGAAAGGTTGGCGCATTGATCGTGTCCGAAATATCTCGGCAGGTACCGTTGAAACGGTTCCGCGAAGACCAGCATCCGATTAACTTTCGCGAGCGAATCGTAGCCCTCCACCAGCTCCTTGTGGGAGCGATCTGGCAGATCGAAATATTCTGCTTGCGTGGCCCGACGCGAGAAAAACATGCTCTTGCTTTACGTAAACGATGATTGCCGCTCAAGCCAAACCCGCCGGGAATGAACACTCCATCCTGCGACGGGTGCTCACTCGGATGTTGGGAGTGGTGGTTGTGGCTTTTCTGGTCGGATACGGAATGCGGCAAGCATCCATCGCACTGGAACGGGATTCCCGGCCAGCCGGATTCGCCCGCGGTTTTTTTCAGGGAGCCGTGATGCCATGCGCGTTGCCGAACCTCCTCGTGGGAAAGGATGTGTCCATCTACAACGAGAACAACAACGGCGTGCGTTACAAGCTCGGCTATACCTGCGGCGTGAATGCGTGCGGCGCCATTTTCTTCGGATTGTTCTTTCTACGCCTCAGTCGCATGCGGAAACACTTCCGCGCGCAGAAGCGTTGATCCCATCCAGGATTTTCGAGGCAGACGCATCGCGTGATGCGGCACGGATGGTTCGTTTCGAAGCTTTACCCGAGTTCACTTGCAAAGGCGGGAGCTTGCACCTACTTTGCGCCGCCTATGGAAAAAGTAGTTGTCATCGGCACCGGCTGTGCGGGACTGACCGCGGCGCTCTACACAGCGCGTGCGAACCTCAAGCCGCTCGTGCTCACCGGTCGTCAGCCCGGCGGCCTTCTCACCACCACCAGCACGGTTGAAAATTTTCCCGGGTTCCCTGAAGGCATCGACGGTTATGAACTGATGACCCGCATGCAGAAGCAGGCGGAACGTTTTGGCGCCCGCGTGCAATTCGGCACGCTCGAAGCCGTTGACCTCACCCAGAAGCCCATCCTGCTCACGATCGATGGCGAGACCGTTCAGACGCAAACGCTGATCATCGCGACGGGTGCAGGGCATCGTCATCTCGGACTCGAGAGCGAACACAAGCTGGAGAACAAGGGCGTGACCTATTGCGCCACGTGTGATGGTGCGCTTCCGATGTTCCGCAATCAGCCGCTCGTTGTCGTTGGCGGCGGTGACTCGGCGTGTGAAGAGGCTCTTTATCTGACGCGTTTCGGCTCGATCGTTTATTTGATCCACCGCCGGGACACGTTGCGTGCCTCAAAGATCATGAGCGAACGCGTGCTCGCGAATGCGAAGATCAAGCCAATATGGGATTCCGTTGTGACTGAAGTTCTCGATGTGAAGCAGGACAAGGTCACGGGCGTGCGTGTGAAGAATCTGAAAACCGAAGCTGAAACTGTCATCGACTGCGCGGGCGTGTTTGTAGCGATCGGGCACATTCCGAACACGCAGGTGTTCAAAGGCGTGATCGACATGGATGACGCCGGTTACATCGTTCCAACCAAAGGTGCGGCCACGAATGTTCCGGGAGTTTTTGTTGCAGGCGATTGCGCGGATCGCGTCTATCGCCAGGCCATCACCGCTGCCGGCATGGGCTGCGCCGCGGCGATTGAAGCGGAGCGTTACCTCGAAGCGATGAATCAATAAGCGATTTCTCGAATGACGCACGCGGCCGGATTTTTCCGGCCGCTTTTTCATTCAGGTCTGAACGGTTATGGCTGTTGGGGTGATGTCGTATCCTTTGCGCAAACGAGAACAAAATGCTCAGTCTCTTTGCTACGTGAAAGAGAATCGTGTGTGTTGAATCGCGGGGGAAATCGGTGCCAGAGGTTGAATTGTACTTTTCGGAAAATGAAAAGACCCTCCAGCCCCGTTTCTGCGGGGCCTGGCTCCCGTTTCTGAACGAGAAGTTCAGTGGAAGGACGGACGGACGATTCTGACCTGCTCTTGAATGGTTTCGCCGCTTTCGAAGTCGATCCAGACGCCGGACTTGTCGCGATAGGCAAGACACTCGCGATCGCCGCAGCGGACTCGAACGGGGACAACCATGGGGCGGGAGAACGTCTCTTCCTTACGAACGCCTTTGGCGCAAAGCGTTTTCATCACAAGAACAATTACCCCGAATCCAGAATCTCCGCCATAGGGCCGAACCCCCGTCGAAACAATCCAGAAGATTTCACACATTCACGCATCACGCACTCGCATCGCGCATCACCATTCACGTTTCACTCTCACGCTTCAATTTTTCCTTTCCGCATTCCGTGCCCGTCGCTAGCGTCCACCCCCATGAATTTTTGGAAATATCATGCACTCGGAAACGATTACCTGGTTCTCGATCCGAAGGAACTCGCAGCGCCGCTCACGACTGAACAGGTGAAGCTGATCTGCCATCGCAATTTTGGTGTCGGCTCGGACGGCATTCTCCTCGGGCCGCTCGATGGAACGAGGGCAAAGATCGGATTGCGCATTTACAATCCGGACGGCAGCGAAGCGGAAAAGAGCGGCAACGGACTCAGAATTTTCTCCCGCTACCTGTGGGACCGGAAGATCGTAGGCAACGATGAGTTTGCGATCGAAACCGCCGGGGGGCTGGTGAAATCGACTGTGTTTGAAAACGGCCGGATGGTTCGAGTGGAAATGGGCAAGGTCAGCTTCTCCAGCGAAAAAATTCCCGTCGTCGGATCGAAGCGCGAAGTCCTGAATGAACAGATTGAGGTCGGCGGACGCACGTTCACTTATTGCGCTGCGACGGTTGGAAATCCGCACTGTGTTCTGCCGATGCAGGAGATCAACGCCGATCTGGCGAAGCAATTCGGTCCGCTGCTTGAAGTTCATCCGAATTTCCCCAATCGCACGAACGTTCAATTCCTGAAGGTGCTCGATCGCGCGAACATCCAGATCGAAATCTGGGAACGTGGCGCCGGTTACACGCTTGCGTCCGGCAGCAGCAGCAGCGCGGCGGCGTCCGTTGCGCACAAGCTCGGTCTCTGTGACCGCTCGATCACCGTTCACATGCCCGGTGGAAAACTGTCGATCGAGATCGGCAACGACTTCGATATTCTGATGACCGGTCCGGTGACGAAGGTTTCGGAAGGCAAACTGTCGGACGAAATTTTTTCAGCAGGCGCGGTGTTGAGCTGAAGCCCGCGAGTTCCAAACCGTTGTTTCAAGTCCCGATTTCCGAAAATGGAATTCGGGACTTTTCGTTTCGAAAAGCTGACCCGCCGCAACAGTGAAAAAAACAGGCGGAACTTTCGCTCCGCCTGTCGTGGAGAATGATGCTATCTGGCCGTTCTTAAACGTATTTCGCCAGTTCGGCCTGGCTGGTGGCCAGGACTTCCTTGTGCAGCGAATTGCCGTGGGAATCGATTGTTACGACAGCGGGAAAGTTCTCCACTTCGAATTCCCAGATCGCTTCCGGCGCACCGAATTCGTTCATCATGTAAACGTTCTTCACGCGCTTGATACATTCAGCGAGCACTTGCGCCGCGCCGCCGATGGCATGGAGATAAACCGAGCCATATTCCTTGCACGCCGCCAGTGTCTTGTCGCCCATGCCGCCCTTGCCAATCACACCGCGAATGCCGAAATCGCGAATAACCTGCCACTGATACGGCTCTTCGCGAATCGATGTCGTCGGACCAGCAGCGACACATTTCCACTGGCCTTGCTCGTCTTTGATCACGACCGGGCCGCAATGGTAGAGAATGCCGTCCTTGAGGTTCACTTCCGGCGGAAGCTTGCCGCCCTCATGCAGATACTTGTGAACGGCGTCGCGTCCGGTGAACACGGTGCCGCTGATCGAAACTTCATCGCCCACCTTCAGGGCGCGGATTGCGGCTTCGGAAATGGGAGTCGTAAGAGAAATCATATCTTGAATCGCTGAGGTTAAGGGTCAGTAGAGCCAGCTCTGGATTTTGCCGGACGCATCGAGGTTCACGCCCTGTCGCCGGTAGGCCCAGCACATGTAACTGACGCTGACGAAGTATGACGCGGGAACACGATTCAGCACGCCAATCTTCGTGCCGAGCAACGTGGTTTTTCCGCCGAAACCCATCGGCCCGATGCCAAGTTTATTGGCTGTTTCGACAATGTCCTTTTCCAGTTTGTCGAGTTCCGGGTTCGGATTGGTGTCATCGAGCTTGCGGAGGAGCTGTTGTTTCGACGCTTCGTATCCGGTTGCGCGATCGCCGCCGATGCAGATGCCGAGAATGCCGGGACCGCAGCCTTTGCCCTGAGCCTGAAGCACGGCATCGAGAATCACCTTGCGGCAGCCGTCCAAATCGCGATTGGCTTTGAGCTTTTCGTTCGGAAGCGAATATTGCGCGCCGACATTCTCGCAACCGCCGCCCTTCAGAATCAGGCGCACGGAGATATCGGACGAGCGATGCTGATGAAAGTGAATGGTTGGTGCGCCGGGTCCGAGATTGGTTCCGTCGTTTTTTCCAGTGATTGAATCGACGGAGTTCTGCCGCAGAAAACCTTTCTTCGTCGCAAGCTTTACCGCCTCGCGCGCGGTTTCCTCGAAGGTGATCTGATCGAATCCCACCGGGCATTCGACGTAGAAAATCACGCTGCCGGTGTCCTGACAGATCGGCTGCGACTTGCTCTTCGCCAGAGCGATGTTCTGTTCAATGATTTTGATCGCGCTTTCGGCAATCGTTCCCTTTTTCTCCTCTTCAAGCGAGCGGGTGATGGCGCGGTGGACGTCGTCGGGGATTTCGGCCGAGGTGCGGCGGATCAGTTCGAGCAGCGAATCTTGCAACACATTCATCGACTGTGGAACTTATGCACCACGAATCATCAAGTCAATGAGTCCGCCCAATTAGCAGATTTGCTGAAGGCCATTGTTTGCGGAAGTGTTGCTCGAATGGCCGGACTGTTGAGTTATTCAAGAAGGGACGAAGCGCTTTCTTGAGCCGATAGAATCCTGCCCTTGGGAAGAACGTCCTGTACTGAACCGCTCTTCCATCGACGCAATCGATACAAGGTGGCGAAGGGAAAATCCGGCGCCGCGCCGCCCTGGCCACCAACCAGTTCGGCGCCGCGACGAACATTGTCCTGCAGCCACGCCGGCATTCGAAGGTGATACGGATTGCGCTGAACTTCGCCGACGTGAAACGAAAGGGCGGCGATGAGATCTGCCACGTCGTCGGAAGAGAGTTCGACCATGAGATTCGGCGAGGTCATCTGTCCCCAGAATTCGGTTTCGATCAGGAAACATTCAAAGCTGGATGGCATCGATCGCAAGGCATCCATCACCAGGAAATGCGTTCCGACATGCGTGCTGTTCCAATCGTGTTTGTGCGGAAAGAAAATCGCCCGCGGTTGATGGCGTCCCAGTATTTCAGCGATCACCTTGACCGCGGCCGCCCAGTGAGCAGAGTCGTTTTCCAGGGTTTTCAGACTGATTTTTTCCAGTCCGTTCGGTGCAGTCTGTTCCAGGTCGAACCCGATCCAGTCACAGGCGTTTTTCAACTCCTTCAAACGCGGCTGTTGCCGGTCGCGATTGCTTCCCTGCGTGACGGCGACGTTCACGATGCGCATTCCAGCTTCGCGCACCAGGCGCAAGGCAAGTCCGCCGATCAGGCATTCGTCGTCCGGATGCGGTGAGAAAAGCAGTGCGATCGGTGCGTTCTGCGGGAGCGATGGTTTCGGTCGCGGCGCAACGCCGCCGAGCGGAAGGGATGTTCCGTCCCTGAGCAGATTGGCGAAGGACGTTACGAACGAGCGATATGGATTCATGACGGTAGCGACTTCGATTGGCAGAGAAATTCCCGGAGAGTGGCAGGTCGTGCAACGATGAAATTCCGCAGCTTCGGCAACTCCGTCTCGATTTCACGATGCAGACCGATTAGAGAAAGTGCGTCATCAGCGACGATCCGAACAAACGATGAACATGAAGCTCCAGTCCAGCGCGCCTCTGGATCCCCATTTCCAACCGGCAATCCTGTTTCATCGAAACTACGTCGAGCGGGCAAAGGCTTCAGGCAAAGCGGCTCGGCTTGCGATCGGATTGGAGCGCGAAGCCGGACGGATCTCGCGCTATGAAACAGTGGTTCTTCCAGAAGCGGATTCGGAATCAGTTCGTCACGTGGAACGAATCGTGAAGTTTCTCCTTTGGGCGCGCGGCGGCTGGCGACTTCATTTCGGCGGTCCGCGTGCCTTGGGCGAATGGATCCGTTCGGAATATTCTCCAACCGGCAGACGCGCGTTCGACGTCGAACTCATGTCGCGCGTTTATGAACGTCCGTTCGAAGTGATGCTGACCGATGCGGATCGCGTTCCGGAACAGAACGAGTCGAATGCAGCGATCGGGGGTCATCTGGAAGGCTGCCGCATTGGCTTCGACCTCGGTGCGAGCGATTACAAATTGGCGGCGGTCAAAAACGGTGAAGTGGTCTTCAGCGAAGAATTCCCGTGGAACCCAAAGGATCAGGCCGATCCGGATTACCACTACCAACATCTTTCAGCCGGACTGAAAGCAGCCGCGGCGCATCTTCCGCGGGTGGACGCCATCGGCGGAAGTTCGGCGGGTGTGATCGTGAACAACCGAATCATGGTGGCATCGTTGTTCCGCGCTGTGCCTGCGACGCAGTTTGGACGCGCGAAGAACTTGTTCCTCCGAATCCGTGATGAATGGAACGTGCCGGTTGAAGTTGCAAACGATGGCGATGTCACGGCGCTGGCGGGTGCGATGTCGCTGAAACAAAACGGGCTTCTCGGGATCGCGATGGGATCGAGTCAGGCGGCGGGTTATCTGAATCCGAACGGTGGGATGACCGGATGGCTCAGCGAACTCGCCTTCGCTCCGGTGGATTACAATTCATCGGCCGCGGCAGATGAATGGTCGGGCGATCGCGGCGTTGGCGTTCTTTATTTTTCACAACAGGCGGTGAATCGACTGCTGCCCGCGGCCGGAATCGATCTGCCGATGGAAATGGGATTGCCGGAGAGACTGGTTGAAGTTCAGAAGCTGATGTCCAGTGACGATTCTCGCGCCCGACAGATCTATGAAACGATCGGCGTTTATCTGGGCTACACGATCCCGCTCTACGCTGAATTTTATGAGTTCAGGCATCTTCTGATTCTCGGGCGAGTGACGACCGGCCCGGGCGGCGACATTGTTCTTACGAAGGCCCGTGAAGTATTGACGGCCGAATTCCCGGGACTCGCTCAATCGATCGCCCTGCATGTTCCAGATGAAAAGAGCCGGCGGGTCGGTCAGGCCGTTGCAGCGTCGAGCCTTCCCCGTACTTGACGAGGTTTCGCATCCTGTCCACTGTTTCTGCGCGAAACCCGGAAGGATCACCTCCGGGAAAACTTTTTTATGAACGAAGCACACAACTTGTTTGGCACGCTGCAAAAGTTTGATCTCGGTAACGGACAACAGGGCTCCTTCTATTCGTTGCCCCAGCTGGAAAAGGCGGGAATCGGCCCGGTCTCAAAACTCCCTGTCTCGATCCGGCTCGTGCTCGAATCGGTGCTTCGCAATTGCGACGGAAAACGTGTCAGCGAACCCGCCGTTCGCGCCCTGGCGAACTGGCAGCCGACCGGCGAGCGCACCGAGGAAATTCCGTTCGTTGTTGCGCGAATCGTTCTCCAGGACTTCACGGGCGTGCCGCTGCTGGTCGATCTCGCAGCGATGCGCTCCGCGGTTTCAAGGCTCGGTAAGAATCCAAAAATCATCGAACCGCTCGTGCCGGTGGATCTCGTGGTGGACCACTCCGTGCAGGTCGATTTCGCCGGATCGGCCGACGCGCTGACAAAGAATCTGGCTCTCGAATTCCAACGCAACCGCGAGCGTTATCAGTTCCTGAAGTGGGGCATGCAGGCATTTGACACGTTCAAAGTGGTTCCGCCCGGCATCGGCATCGTTCATCAGGTGAATCTCGAGTACCTCGCCAAGGGCGTGCTCAACGTGAACGGCATTTACTATCCCGACACACTTGTCGGCACGGATTCCCATACCACCATGATCAACGGCCTTGGCATTGTTGGCTGGGGCGTGGGCGGCATCGAAGCCGAGGCTGGCATGCTCGGTCAGCCGGTTTATTTCCTGACACCCGACGTGGTGGGCGTGCATTTGACCGGCGCGTTGAAGGAAGGCGTGACCGCGACAGACCTTGCGCTGACGATCACTCAGCTGCTTCGCAAAACGAAGGTCGTCGGCAAGTTCGTGGAATTTTTCGGACCCGGCGCGAAGGCGTTGCCGGTGGTGGATCGTGCCACAATCGCGAACATGGCTCCCGAGTACGGCGCCACGATGGGCTTTTTCCCGATCGATGAGGAATCGGTCAATTATCTCCGTGCCACGGGCCGCAGCGAAGAACTGTGCAAGGCTTACGAAAACTACTATCGCGCGCAGGGGCTCTGGGGCATTCCGCAGAAGGGCGACGTCAATTACTCGCAAGTGGTCGAACTCGATCTGGCCACCGTCGTTCCGAGCGTTGCGGGTCCGAAGCGTCCGCAGGACCGCATCGAGCTGCCGAAGCTGAAGAACGAATTCGTGACAGCGTTTTCAAAGCCGGTGACCGAGAACGGTTTTGGAAAGAGCGCGGACGATCTTCAGAAGTTCTTCCCTGTATCGAACCGCGAGACGACCGTGACCACGGGTGGTGGAAGCCAGGAACCTGTGTCCACCACGACCGCCGCAGCCCGCAACACCAGCGCTTTCACAGAACTGGAAATGGCGAACAATCGTCCAACTCCGACGCCTGTGAAAACGGAACTGCCGGTGGATGGGGGAACATTGCGCAACGGCAGCGTTGTGATTGCGGCGATTACCAGCTGCACGAACACCAGCAATCCATCCGTGATGCTCGCCGCCGGATTGCTCGCCAAGAAGGCTGTGGAACGAGGGCTCGGCGTCAATCCGCTGGTCAAGGCATCGCTCGCTCCCGGATCGCGCGTCGTCACTGATTACCTGAACAAGACCGGCCTCCAGCCTTACCTCGACAAGCTGGGATTCAATCTCGTTGGTTACGGATGCACCACGTGCATCGGCAACTCGGGTCCGCTTCCGGCGCCGATCGATGAAGCGATCACGAAGCATGATCTTGTTGCGGCTTCGGTTCTCTCCGGCAACCGCAACTTTGAAGCGCGCGTGCATCAGAACATCAAGGCGAACTTCCTGATGTCGCCGCCGCTGGTCGTCGCATTTGCACTGGCCGGACGTGTCGATATCGACATGAGCAAGGAACCGATCGGCAAGGGCGAGGACGGTTCTGACGTTTACCTGAAGGACATCTGGCCGACTCTGCAGGAGGTGCGTGATCAACTCCAGGCGGCGCTGAAACCGGAAGTGTTCCGCCAGCTGTATCGCGATTTCGCGGAGCAGAATCCGAAGTGGAACGAAATCCCTGCCAGCACCGGAAACGTTTACACCTGGGACGAGAAGAGCACCTACATCCAGGAACCGCCTTTCTTCACAAACTTCGGTCTGAGCGCTGGAGAGATCAAAGAAATCAAGGCAGCGCGCGCGCTCGGCATTTTCGGTGACAGCGTGACCACGGATCACATTTCGCCCGCTGGCAGCATCAAGAAAACGTCGCCGGCAGGGAAATATCTTCTCGATCACGGCGTCACGTTCGAAGACTTCAACAGCTACGGTTCGCGCCGCGGCAACGATCGCGTGATGACGCGTGGAACATTCGCCAACGTTCGCATCAAGAACTTGATGGTTCCGGGCGTGGAAGGCGGCGTGACGAAGTATCAGCCGACCGGCGAGCAAATGAGCATCTACGACGCGGCGATGAAATACGCCGAGCACAAGACGCCGTTGATCATCATCGCAGGCCAGGAATACGGCACCGGCAGTTCCCGCGATTGGGCAGCGAAGGGGACAGCATTGCTCGGAGTCAAGGCAGTGGTCGCTCAGAGTTTCGAACGCATTCATCGATCGAACCTGGTCGGCATGGGCGTGTTGCCGCTTCAATTCAAGGAAGGCGTCACGGCGCAAACGCTGAAGCTGGATGGAACGGAAATTTTCGACGTCCTTGGCCTCGGCGCCGATCTCAAGCCGCAACAGGATTTAACGTTGCAAATCAAACGTGCGAACGGACAGATCGATTGCGTTCCGGTGCGCTGCCGCATCGATACTCCGATCGAGATCGATTATTACCAGCATGGCGGCATTCTGCCGTTCGTGTTGCGACAGCTGATCGCGAAGGCCTGATCGGCTGGCATATTTCGGGCTGGAAAGCGCCGCATTGAAAACAATGCGGCGCTTTCGTTTTGGAATCCGCCGATCCGGATTAACGTGAATGGTTATGAGACGGTGGATGTTTGCTTTGGTGTTCGGCGCGGTGGTGGTGCTGTGCGGCTCTGTTCAATCTTCGGCGCAACGAATCAATCATGCAGGACGAATTCTCGGCGATCTGCCGGTGGTGACGAATTCCATCCTGTTCAACACCACGAACGCGGACGCGGTTGTTGCGGCGATGCAGATCATGCCCGTGACGAATCCGTGGAATGAGGACATTTCGCGACGACCGGTGCTTGCCAATTCCGATGCCATGATCGCGCAGATCATTTCGGACCTGCGGTCGGATCGCCGGCATCTGATTGCATTTCAGGAAATGAACTTCGCGCTGGTTCCCGACGATCAGCCGCGAAAGCGCATTGAGTTTTTCAATTATCCCGACGAATCCGATCTCGACGGCGGAACCGATCCGTTCGGGCTCTATCCGATACCGGACAATCTTCCAATCGAAGGCTGGCCGACGCAGACGAGCACACAGACACTCGCGCAGGTGCAGGAGGATTACCTCGGCCTGGGCGGTGATCGGCACACGATCGTGGTTCAGCCGGGAACGGGATTTTTTTGGGAAACCTGGGACACGAGTCGTTCGGGGACGAACTGGATGGCGTCGAATGGAGCGAAGTTCAATCTGAATTCCAATGCGCTGCGTCCGGCCGGCTGGACTTCCGGCGATGCCGCGGGCCTGCCGATGTTTCCTGCGCTGGTGCGTTTCGATGAATGTGAGCGCGGTGTGGTTGAGCACGCCTGTCGGATCGTGGTGAGGCGCTCGCGATACGGAACCTACCTTTATCCGGCGACACATTACGCGGCGCCTTCGTCGAATACCGATCCCAATCTGCCTGCGATGGGACAGCGACTGCGCCTGAAATCGAGCTTTGTCATTCCAGACCACTGGACAAAGCAGGAGAAGGCCGTTTTGAACGCTCTCAAAAAATACGGCGCCATTGTGGCCGACAATGGGAATTTCTTTTCGATCTCCGTCACGCCGGACAACCGCTGGCCGGCCGGCTGTTTCAATCGTTTAACCAGCATCAGCATTACGAACTTTGAAGTGATCCAGACAACCGGTCCCAACGAAGGACCGCGTTCGCCCGGAGCCCCGGTGGCATTTGCCGGTTCGGATCGAACTGCCGCGGTTGGAGAAACCATCGAGCTGACTGGGGTTGTCAACTTCACCGGAGCTGCGCCAACGAACCTGTGGAAGCTGTATTCGGGGCCGGCGCCCGTAGTGTTTGGAAATTCCAGTCAAACGAACACAACGGTCACATTCAATGCGCCGGGAGAATACATCCTGATGCTGAGCGCGGACGACGGTATCCATGCGACAGCTTACGACGCGGCAGTCGTCGATGTGGGACAGCAGATTCGGCTTTCGCTTCATCAAAGCGGTTCGGAGTTGGAGCTGAACTGGAGCGGGGGAACGCCACCGTTCGTGGTCGAGCAAAGCGATTCGTTGACGGGCGACTGGATGAATGCGGCCACGACAACCGTTCACAGTGTCACGATTCCGTTGACCGGTTCTGCCGGATTCTTTCGAGTGCGGGAACAGTAAACATTTCGCGGACTAGACTGGAGCGGCGAGTGCGAGCCACCAGGGAATGATGATCAGCAAGGCATAACCGATTGCCGCGATCAGGTTGGTTTTGTTGCCGGCGAGAATTCGACGAAACGGAAGGAGCAGGGTGCCGAGAACAAGGCCTGAAACAAAACCTCCGAAGTGCGCGAGAACGTCGGTGTTCGGATTAAGCCCCAGCAGAACGAACAGCATGCAGCCTGCGGCGATTCCCGTCGCAGCGTATCGAACACCGGCCGCGCCCGAACGAAACGCGAACAACTGGGCGGCGAGCAGACCCACACATCCCATCACCACGCCTGAAGCGCCGAGACTTCGATGCTCCGGAAACATCAGCCACGTGGCGACGTTTCCGCCGACACCGGCCAGCAGGGACGCCAGTAATCCGATACCGGACCCGAATCTTCCCATGGTCAATCCGATGAGCAGAAGACCGATGCTGAGATTGGATGCCAGATGAGCGGCATCGCCATGCAGACAGGTTGCGGTGAACAGTCGCCACCATTCGCCTGCAGAGACGGCGGAACTTTTCATCAGGCCCTGGGTTTTCAGCGCGGCATGCGTGGATTGCAGCCAAAAGAAAACGATCATCAGGGAAACCCAGCCCAGCGCCGTCCAGTCGAAAAACATTTCCGCGACGACAGGACGCCGCCAGCGCCAGTGATGGTTTTCGGCCTGGTATTGTTGGATCGTTTGCTCGGCCGCGGCGTATTGATGTGGCTCGACCTGAATGGCCCAGCCAAGATCCTCCGACTGCTCGATGGTGCTCTCGATTCCCTGGCTGATCAAAACGAGGCTCCAGTCCATTGCCTGGCGTTTGGAGCGGGCTGGAATGCGAGTGGTCATTTCAGGTGCGCTACAGTCGTCGAGAGAGTCGCCCGGTGCAACTCCGGACCGGTGAACTTCAGCCGCGAATGATCGCCTCAAGTTCCTGACCGTCGATGTTCGTGTTGATCTGCATCCAGAGCGGAAGGTGATCGGATATCTGATATGTGAACTGGTCCTTCGTCATCGATCCGGGAAACAGTTCCTTGATGTGCGCGTTGTCGAGGAAGAAATCGAGCTCACCGCCGGCATTGGTGAAGTTCTCCGGGTAGATCGGATAATGCAGAATCTGGTCGTAGCGTTTGCCTCTGGCCAGATCGGTGCCGTGCGTTCCGAGCAAAGCCTTCGGAATCTGCAGGCCGTGCTTTGTAATCGCCTTGAACAGACTGTCGTTGCGCGAGCCGATGTTGAAGTCGCCCATAACGATCAGGTCCTTGTCTTCCTTCGATTTCTCCTGCCGCTTGGCTTCAATCCAGTCGGCCAGATTCTCAATCTCTTTTCGCCGCGCCTCCGTGGTGTTGCCCCAGCGGATGTGCGCTGTCAGCAGGACGAAATCAAAGTTGCCGGCACGAAACGAAGCCATGTAGGGACTCCGCCAGAACGAGATGTCGGTGATGTATTCTTCGCCTTTCTTGACGCGCGGCGGACTTGCCTCTGCGGCAAAGCCTGTGAAAGTCGTAGCGCGATTGTCATAAAGAAATGCCAGTCGTTCACGATTGCCGCCGGCATCAGGGATCATGTCGGAATAAACACATTTCCAATACGGCCCGAGAATCTTCAACACACGGCCGAGATCGGTCAGATCATCGCGCAATTCCACGATTCCGATGACATCGAACTGCCCGAGAATTTCGGCGATGTAATGGATGGCGGCCTCCGTTCGCCGTTTCTTGCCGAACTCGCGGATGTTCCACGTCGCGATGTTCAGCGTTTCGTCGAGTTTCGACGGTGGAATCTTCGCGGCATCGATTCGCTTTTGAAGAGCAAGCAGGCCTCGCGCGGTTTCTTTTGTGACTTTCCCGTGTTCCATGATGTTTCCCTTTCGAATGGTTTTGTCCCGAACGGCAGGTGTTGGTGCCACGCTAACGAAACTGAATTCACGTGCAAGGGAACAAAACTCGTCCCGCAAAATTCCTCCTGTTCCCAGCCCTGCTTGCTTGGAACAGAGGCGATACGGCTGAAGCGGCGAAATATTCAAACCGTTTTTGCCGGGATGGGATCCCCGATTGCGACGTCTTTCGAACTGGACGCATCACGTCGATTTGCTTTGTGGGGCTGCATGATTACGTTTCACACATGAAATCACGAACTGGAACTCTGCTTTCGTTGCTGTTTCTGCTCGCGGCATTGATTGTTTCAGGATGCAAATCCACGCCGAAGGTGGATTGGGACAGCCGCGTCGGAACATTTACGTTCGACCAGGCGGTGGCGGAACTCGGTCCGCCTGACAAGACGGCGACATTGACCGATGGGCGCAAAGTCGCTGACTGGATCGAGCGGAGCAGGGGAGGCGGAGTGAGTTTCGGAATCGGAACCGGCTTCTCCTCGGGCGGCGTTGGTGTGGGAGTCGGACAATCGGTGAGTCCCAGCCGTCATGTTCGTGTTCTCCGGCTCACATTTGATACGGACAACCGGCTGTTGTCCTGGGCGAAGAACTAGGCGATTGGTCTCAACTCATCAGATCGGTTTCAATCGCCGCATAACGTGCGGCGCCGAGCAGCGCGGTTTTGTCGTTCATAATGACGCGGACACGAATCGACGCGAGGAGATCCTTCATTCGACCCTGTCCAATGAAGCTTCGCATGAAACGTCCGTCTGCGATCCGGCTGATGATCTTCGGTGCGATGCCGCCGCCGACGTAGAGTCCGCCGGTCGAAAGAAATTTGAGCGCGAGATTTGCCGCCTCAGCGCCGTAATAGTTCACAAACAAATCCAGCGTTTGGACGCACAAATCACATCTTTCGGCGAGGCCGGCGCGTGTGATCGCAATGGGCGGATCGATGGTTTTGAATTCCTCGGTCAGCCATGCAGGTTCCTCACCACGACCGGTGTCGCGCAGGAACTGGTATATGTGATAGAAACCGGGACCGGATAAAACATGTTCCCAACTCACCTGCCCGAAGCGATCGCGCAGATAGCGAAGCAGTTCGATGTCGAGATCGGTGCGGGGTGCAAAGTCTGAGTGACCGCCTTCCGACGCGATTGAAATGAACCGGTGCCCGCAGCAATGCAGTCCGGCTTCGCCGAGGCCTGTTCCCGCCGAAATGATCGCAATGTTTCCGCCCGACGCATCGCTTCCGCGATTGAGTTCGATCAAATCCTCGGGCTGCAGCGCGGCAATGCCATACGCGTTCGCCTGAAGATCGTTCATCAGGAACACACGCTTGAAACCGAGCGCTCGTCCCAATTCCTCCTCGTCAATAATCCAGGAGAGATTCGTGAGATGAACGCGCCCGTTTCGGATCGGCCCGGCGACACCGAAACATGCTGTTTCAACGGGATGATCGAGGGGGTGAATAAACTGCCGGACGATCTCAGCCAGGCTGGCGTGATCGCGACTGGGAAAGGTTGCGCTGCTGACCATTGTGAGCCGGCCATCGTCCACGACAAAGCTGGCAAGGTTGACTTTGGTTCCGCCGATATCGCCCGCGAGAATCATTGGGGGAGGAATGTGCGGAAAGATCGGCGGACAACAAGACGAAAAAACCCGTATCGAGCAGATGCTCAATTCAACACCCAGTTCTTCCGGCAGAATCAGCCTCGAAATTCAACTCGGCAGGGCCGGAACAAAAGGAAAGCGCGGATGAACACGAGTTCAGGCGAACGAGTTCGCCCTTTGAATTGCATGTTGATCCGCGCAGATTGCGGCGTCACTGGTTTCGATCGTCAGAATGCACTTCCTCTTCTTCAGCTCTGTGGAACAGAACCTCGCCGTCGGTTCGAATTCCTGCGCCGACACGATTCCGCACGCTGAGATAAAATACGACTGCGGCGACGACCATCAGCGCCAGGATGGGAACGAGCCATTCGTAGAAGAACATATTGCCTCCAGTTCAGGGTGTTTGCTTTTGAACGGCGACCGGTCTGCCGGTTGCGGCGGGGTGGGTGGTATTCCAGTCGCCGAATCTGTTTGCGGCCTCAATGCAGCCCACGCGGCGTATCGGCGCCGCATGACCGTGATGCGACGGCACGTCCGGACGCGCCTTTGTGTTTCGTGCCCTTGTTGGTTTCATAATGAACCTCGGAGAAACGTAGCACATGATTCATCCCGCGCATCCGGTTCCTGCAATCGAACGAAAGTTCAGGCGATTTCCGACGAACTGCCTTTCAGTCGCGACGCCATCAGCAGTTCTGGGGAATTGGGATGTGTTTCAGCGTCGGCTAGGCTGGGAACCGAATTCAGCCTGGTGGGCCTCAAGAATTTCCCGCCCGTTGTGACCGATGTTGTTTCGGAACCGTTTTACAGATTGTCTGACTCTCGTGCTCTTCACGAGTGTGCTGCTGTTTTCCGGATTCAATGCCAGGGCACATGGTCCGTTCGATCATTCGGCCCGGCTGATCGTTCAGGAGAACCAGATCGAACTGAACGTCATTCTCGGAATCGAAGCCGCGCGTTCGCTGTTGAAAGATCATCCCGATGCCTTGTTGCAACGCGGGCCGGGAAGCCAGTTTCCTCTACCGCCGGAAGTTGCGGATCGGATCGGCGAACTGGTTGATGGTGAAAACGCGTTGAACCCGCGATCGATTCACATTCATGCTGATGCGATCGAAGCGGGAATCTCGATTCTCTTCGAACGCCCGAACTCCGCCCGCCTCGAATTTCGTCCGAAATATCTGTCCCTCCTGTCGAAGCTGCAGCCGGGTGTCCTCGAAGTAACAGACGAGAACGGAAACCGGCTCGGTGCGGGTGTAATATCAAGTGGCGGCGATCCGATTTCAGTATCACTGCCGGGAACCGTCGCTGGAACGGAGGTTGCAACCAGAGAAACTTCGACGCTGGTCGAGAACTCCGCAGAAGCGTCCGTTCACAGGGATGCCGAAGGCGTTCCGAACCACAAAACCGCAGAATCGTCCTTTGGCAATGGCCTGTTTGTGACAGGCGTTGTTTTGATAGGAGCCGGGATTCTTCTCATGGTCGGTCGTTCAAAAAGAAATTCTCGATGAGTTCAATTCGCAAACGTTCAGTGGTCCGATTCCTTTTGTTCATCACAGCCCTGCTGCCTTCATTCGCAATGGCGCAGCGTCAGATGGAACCGCTCGGCCGCGGAGTCGTCGCGGTTCGGACAGGATCATCCTCGGCGTATATCAGCTGGCGTCTGCTGACCAGCGATCCGGACGACGTCGCCTTCAATGTGTTTCGTTCCGTTAATGGCGGCGCTCCGATCAAAATCAATTCACAGCCAATCACCAACACCACGGATTTCGCCGATTCAAATGCCTCCCAGTCCGTTTCGAATGCGTGGTTCGTGCAGCCCATTATTGTTGGCGGAGTGGCCGGACCGTTGAGCGCTCCGTTCGGCATCGCGGCGAACAGCCCGGCGCGCCAATACATTCCGATTCCGCTGCAGCCGGTCATTGGCGGCGCATATCCGCCGTATGACGTGAAGTTCTGCTGGGTGGGCGATCTCGATGGAGACGGCGAATACGATTACGTCGTGGACCGGCATTCCACGACCACGGCGAACGTGAATCAATATCTCCAGGCATACAAACTCGATGGCACCTTTCTCTGGCAGATCGACATGGGCCCGAACAGCACGTTGACCTCCGGCAACAGCACGATCGTTTACGAGCCGAGTTCGTCAGCCATCAGCGTCGGTGACAAGGACAACGTCACCGTTTACGACATGGACGGCGATGGCCGCGCTGAAGTGCTGTTGCGCACAGCCAATGGCGTGGTCTTTGGAAATGGAGTCACGTTGACAGCCGGCGCGAACAACAACGTTCAGTTTCTGTCCGTCGTCGATGGGTTAACAGGCGCGGAGATCACGCGCGCCACCGTTCCCAATCCGTTCATTGCGGATGGTCCGCTGAATTCAAACGCCGGGATTCTCTACGGCGATGGTGTTCATCCCTACGTTTTTCTGAGCGGCGAGAATCGTGTTGGCGATGGTGCATTTCAGCGCATTGTCACCGCATGGAGTTATCAGAATGGCCAGTTGACTCAACGCTGGTCGCGCGCCGTTCCGCCCGGCGCGAATGAATCGCGCGGACATCAGGTGAGAATGGCGGATGTGAACCACGATGGAATCGATGATCTCATTCAGATCGGCTCGGCGTTCGATGGTGCGACCGGGTTGCCGCTGTATGACACGGAGATTGTTCACGGCGACCGTTATCACGTCACGGATCTCGATCCGGACCGGCCAGGCCTGGAGACCTACGTGATTCAACAGAACAATCCGACGCTGCTTGCCACTGCTTTGGTTGATGCGGGCAATGGGACACTTTTCAAAAAATGGTATGCCGGTGGAATTGTCGATGTCGGCCGTGGCGATGCGCTCGACATGGATCCGCGTTATCGCGGCGTGGAAGTATTCTCGACGCAGCCGGGAATCTTTGACTGCAAAGGGAATCAGATTCCGGGCGCGACGCAGCCGTTCCCGTATCTGGGAATCTGGTGGGATGCCGACAATCAGCGCGAGATTCTTGGCGCATCGGATGGCAATGGCTTCAGTCCGATCATCAACAAATGGAACGCCACAGCAAACAGATCGGACCGCCTGTATTCGGTTTACAGCGAAGGCGTCCATACCGCTTACGGCGGGCGTCCGGCGATGTTTGGCGATCTGATCGGTGACTGGCGCGAGGAATTTGTCGTCGTTGCGAACAACTATTCGGAGATCCGGATTTACACGACACGCATTCAGGCGACGAACCGGCTGTATTGCCTGATGCAGAATCCGGCGTATCGCATCCAGTGCACGGCGAAGGGTTATTATCAGGCGAGCTACCCGGATTTTTATCTCGGTGAACAGATGGAGCCGCCGGCGCCGCCGCCGAACATGAACGCGAAGCTCGTCTGGCGTGGAAGCAACGGAAGCGTTTGGGATTCCGTCACCGCGAACTGGTTCACCAACAACCTGTGGTTTGCCAACAACACCGCTGTCGCTTACAGCGAAGGCGATTCAGTCCTGTTCGATCTCACCGGTTCGAACGCAAGCCCGATCACGCTTTCCGGCATCCTGACACCTGAGAATGTCACTGTGCATTCCCCGAAAGATTACACGTTCAGTGGATCGGGAAGATTGTCGGGTGCGATGAAGCTCGTGAAAGTTGGAAAAGGAAAGCTGACGCTGACCGGCACGAACGATTTCACAGGCAGGACGACGGTTTGGGAAGGTCCGCTGGTTGTGAATGGACTTCTTGCTGCAAGTCCGGTGACGGTTCGCGGCGGCACATGGCTCGATGGTGCGGTCGGCGGCATCGGCTCAATCGGCGGCGGTGTCACGGTCCATCGCGGTGGAAGCATTTCGCCCGGCGATGGAATCCATCCGGCAGGCACGCTCACCATTTCAAATGGAGTGACGCTGGTGAATGGCGCGGTGCTTCGGCTCGATCTTTCGGACGATCCCACTGGCGTCAGCAAGACGAACGATTTTCTCCGGATTGCCGGCAACCTCACGTTGACCGGAACAAACTTCGTTCAGATCAATCTCCTCAGCGGTTCGCTGGCGGCCGGAATTTATCCGCTGATCGAATACTCCGGCACGCTCTCCGGCAGCATGAACAATCTCGTATTGCGCGGACTGGATGGCATTCCGGCGCTGCTCACGAATTCGCCGGGACAGATCGCACTTGTCGTGAAAAGCACGCGACCGCCAACGCTTCTGACGTGGACCGGTGGCCAGAATGGCAACGCCTGGAATCTTGCGACGAGCAGCAACTGGTTGAATGGGGCGGTGAAGGATGTGTTCGTTTCCGGCGATACCGTTCGTTTCAACAACATTGGAACCAGCAATCTGACGGTGAACATCAATGAATCGCTGATCGCATCCAACGTGATCATCGACAGCACGGCGAATTACGTTTTCAACGGCGCCGGCGCGCTCATTGGATCGGGCGGACTCAGCAAATCAAATTCGGGAACGCTCACGATCAACACGCTGAACAACAGCTACACCGGACGAACCATTATCGCCGGTGGAACCGTGGTGGTTCCGGAACTGGATGCAGTGGGTTATCCGAGCCCGATTGGAAATCCGCCTGCCGGCTCCACGAATCTGATTCTTGCGGGCAACAGCACACTTCGAATCACCGGCGAATCCTACACCGACCGCGGACTCACTGTCGGCACCGGAACGAATACCATCGAGATTTCGAACGGTGGGAATCAGGTGACCATCGCCGGACAGATCGTGGGAACGGGCGCGTTGCAGAAAGCGGGGCCTGGCACATTGGCGATCACCGTTTCGAACAGTCATGCAGGAGGAACGATCATCAAGAGCGGCACCATTGCGCTCGGCAGTGTTGCGGGAAATCAATATGGCGTTGGTCCGGGTGGAGTGATTCTCGACGGCGGCCGGTTGAACCTCATCAACATTCAGGCGAGTGAGGTCTGCGCCTGGCCGATCCGTGTGCTTTCGACCGGACGCATTGATTGCGATGGACGATCGACGATGTCCGGTCCGCTCACCGGTTCAGGAACTTTGACAATATTCACGCCTTACGTGAGGACCGACTTCAGCGGCAATTGGTCCGCATTCACCGGCCAGCTTCTGATCATCAGCGACAACGATGGCGGCGATTTCCGCTGCAACAACAGTGCGGGTTATCCGAACGCGCGAATGAATCTCGCGAACGTCAGTTTGCAGAACCGCGTTGGCGGCATACCAACGATTCCGATCGGCGAACTTTCCGGCGATGCTGCATCGAACATTTCCGCTCCCGGCGGCAATGGCGGCATTGGCGTGAACTGGAGTGTCGGCGGTTTGAATACATCGGCGACGTTCGCTGGCAGCACCTACAACAACGTCGGGCTGATCAAAGTCGGCACCGGGACGTGGACACTGACGGGCAATCTGAATCATACCGGCCAGACCACCGTCAACGGAGGCACGCTGGTGATCAACGGAAACGCCGGCGGCGCGACGGGAAACGTCACGGTTGGCGCTCAGGGGACGCTGGGCGGCACTGGATTCATTCGCGGCGTCACCGTGGTGAATGGACGACTTTCTCCCGGTTCGAACGGAATCGGAACGATCACCTTCAGCAACAACGTAACGCTCAATGGCGGAAGCTTGACGCTGATGGAAATCAACAGAGCAATCGGTTCGCGGGATCGCGTGGTGGCGGGAGGGACCATTTCATTCGGAGGAACACTGCTTGTAACGAATCTTTCCGGAACGTTTCTGCCTGGAGATTCATTCGATCTTTTCGATGCTGCGATGTTGTCCGGCGCGTTTGCGTCCATTCAACTTCCGCCCTTGCCGGCGGGTCTCGTTTGGGACACCACCCAGTTGAACGCGAGCGGGACGATTTCGGTGATTGAAGATCCGTCGTCAGGTGGTCCTCGTGAACTTGTGTGGAAGGGGGACGGTGCTGCGAACCTTTGGGATGTCACCACCAGCGCAAACTGGCTGGCCACGAACGGTGCGGCGACATTTTTCAAACAGCATGACGTCGTCACGTTCAATGACGCCGGATCGAACAATGTTCCGGTGATTGTCAGCGGCGTGTTGAATCCGGCTGCATTGAATGTAAACGCCACGAAGAATTACACCTTCGCAGGCAGCGGGGTGATTGCTGGAACGAACAACCTCGTAAAATCGGGGTCCGGAACGCTCACGCTTCTCAACAGCAACACGTTCACAGGGGAAACGATCATCAGCGGCGGAACCCTTCGAATCGATTCTGTCGCAGCTGGATTGAAGCATCGCTGGAGTTTCAACGGCAACCTGCTGGATTCCGTCGGGGGCAAGAACGCTTCGATCGTGGATGGCGGTATCAACGATGCCTTCATTGGTTCGACCGCCGTTACACTGACCGGCGGTGCGCGCGCGAGTTCGGATTACATCAATCTCGGTTCGAATCTTCTTCCGAAGGGAACCACCGCTGTGACGATCGAACTGTGGGCGAGACAGGACGCGATTCAGAATTGGTCGCGCATTTTCGATTTCGGTTCGTCCACGACGGAAAACCTGATGATGAGCTGGTCGCAGGGAACCACGCTTGCATCCGATCGTGTTGAATGGAAAGACGCGGTGACTTCGACAGTGGACAATTCGAATCAGCCTTACACGCTCGGAACGGAGTTTCACATTGCGATGGTGATCGAACCGAACGCGGGGCCAAACGGAACAACGCGCGTCACGTGGTATCGCGCGCCATCATCATCGCCAACGCTGGGAGCGGCGCGAGGAAGCTTTAACAGCACCAACACACTGGCCGCGTTCAATGACAGCGTCTGCTGGCTCGGACGGTCGCAATACACCTCCGACAACACCGCCTCGGCGACTTACAACGAAGTGCGAATCTGGCATCGTGCGTTGTCGGCTGCTGATCTGCAGCTGCTTCATTCGATCGGCCCGGACGCGGTTCTGAGCGGCAATCTTCCAGTTGGAACGCCAATATCAATCACGGGCAGTTCATCGGTTCTTCAGAACGCTTCCGGTCGGGTCATGGTTGCAGGACGACTGAACGGAGGTGCTGGATCGGAAGTTCGCTTAACCGCTGGAGAGCTCGTTGTTGGAACAGCAGGTTCAAATGACACGTTTGCCGGTTCCATTACGGGAACGAACAGGTTGACCAAGCTCGGCACGGGAACACTCACGTTGGCGGGAACCAACAGCTTCTCAGGTGGAACCATCGTGAGTAATGGAACGCTGACAGTTGATGGCAGCCTGGCTTCCGGCGCCACAGTCTGGAATGCAACACTCGCGGGGAGTGGAACTGTGACAGGAACCATCGTCGCTCAATCGGGAGCAACGATCAGTCCGGGAAATGGCATCGGAACGTTGACCGCAAACAACGGTGTGATGCTCATGCCCGGCAGCGTTCTGTTGATGGAGATTGGCGGTGTGCCGTTGACCAACGACATTCTTCGGTCCGGCGTTCCGCTGACATTCGGCGGGCAGTTGATTGTGATAAACGCGGGCGGGAGTTCGTTGCAGGCTGGCGATCATTTCCAGCTGTTCGAAGCTCCGGACCTCAGCGGAACTTTTCAGACCCTGTCTCTGCCAGCGTTGGGAGAAAATTTGCATTGGAATACAGATCGTCTCGGTCTGGACGGAATGCTTTGGGTACTCAGCGGCACTCCGCCGTTGTTCCAATCGACCGACATTTCTTCAACGGGAATCGTGTTCAATGGAACCGGTGGAACTCCTGGATGGGATTATGTCGTTCTCACGACCACGAACCTGTCGCTTCCACTCTCAAGCTGGACGCGCCTGCTGACGAATCAGTTCGATGCCTTGGGAAATTTCAGCGTTACGAATGCGTTTGTTCCCGGAACGCCTCAGCAATTTTTCCGGATTGAAGTAACGAGTGCCGGTGCAGAGCCCCTCTCCCTAACCCTCACCCGCGCTTCGCTGCGGGGCGAAGGAATATTTGATGGTGTGGCTGTTCGGATGCGCCCTACGTCCGTATCAGAAAATCTGCCCGCGAACATCCCGAAGCGCGTTGAGCATGAATTGAATCGCCACCGCGGCGAGCAGAAGTCCCATGATGCGCGTGATGATTTTCATGGCGATCGGGTTCAGCCAGCGCGCGCCCTGTGCGGAGATTCGAAACACCAGGTAGCTCACGAACGCCACGGCCACGATGCAGATGTAAAGTCCGATGCTGTGCCCGATCGATTGCGCCTTGCTCTGAAGAAGAATCGCGGTCGAAATCGCGCCGGGCCCGGCGAGCATTGGAATCGCGAGTGGCGTAATTGCGATGTCCTCCTTGTGCGCGCCCGCTTCCGTTTCTTCCATCGTTTCCTGCACGCGCGAACGTTGAGCGCGCAACATGTCCAGTGCGACGAGCAGGAGAACGATGCTGGCTGCAATTTGAAACGCGGGCATCGTGACGCCGAGAATTCCGAAAATCCATTTCCCGAAAATGGCGAACGCCAGAAGAACGCCGGCCATCACACAGCAGGCAAGAGCCGCCATCCGTGAACGCGCCTCCGGCGAATCCGACGGTGTCATTGCGAGAAAAGCCGGCACCGCGGCGATGGGATCGGCAATCACGAACAGCGATCCGAACGCAAGCAGCATGTATTCAAACAGGCTCATTTCGAACACGGCGCCAGCACGGCGTCCGTCATTCCATGAATGATCTTTTTGTCCGCAGGACAGACCGTCGCCAGAACACCGCCGAGTTGAGCGCGTCCACTGTCGCCGTCGCCGGAAACGAAGTAATAGGGACAAATGCGTGCGCGTCCCTTCATCCCGACCGTTTGGCGGGAATTGAAATCAAACCACTGCGCATCGACGAGTGTGGGGCGATGAAACCGCTGCAGCACAAAGGGCGACCGTTCGAATGCATCCAGAGCCTTGTCCACCGCCATGCTCCAGTCAGCGTGGGAAAGATCGCTTCCGAGATAGACGCCGCGCGCTCCCCACGCTTCTTCCGAGAATCCTGAAACTTTCAGGATGAGTTCGCGTTCCTTTTGCGAAAGGGTCTTGAGCTGCTGCCAGTCCGTGAGGTTCAGTTCGGGAATGGCCGCATGCGGAGGAATTGGCGACGGATCGACCAGCCAGGTGTAGGGCGTCATCTGTTGCATCCGCTTCAGAAAGCCTTCGCCCAATTCCTGACGCCAGAATCCGTGCAGGTTGCGATTCCAGAGAAGCGCGAAGAGCATTTTTTCCTCAAACACCGGCTTCGGCGGCGGTGTAAGGCGAATGCGTTTCGATGTCGCAAGTTCAAAAATCGTTTCCGCGCCGGCGACGTTCTTCAAGTCGAACAATTCAAAAAAACGGTAAACCGCGTCGCCATCGTTGAAGTCGGTGAAGTTCGCATCATGGACTGAAAACCGCGGGCCGAGTTGTGCGGCGATCCAGTCCATTTCCGGACGATACGTCGAGGCTTCCTTGGACACGATGATTCGCACCCGTTCCGCATTTCCAAAAATCGATTCAAATCCGCGCAGCATGCCTTCCGCGCCGCCGAGCAGCTCGGAAGCGCCGTTTGCAAGTTCCGGTTTCGAATACGTTTGATTCAGCCATGCGGTGAGTCCGATGCCGCCTGGAACGGAATCAAGCTCGGTCACGCTGAATCCGTTTTCAGTGATCAGGAGGTCGGGCCGGATGACGCGGGGCATTTCATTTTTGAACGCGGCGGCGCGTTGAAGCTCGATGAGATGCTGCGGCTTGCCGGCATCGAGCCAGCGCGCGATCCATTCCGGTTGTTTGCCTTCGACGCTTTTTCGGTAGAGAAGATTGACTGCGCGATAGAACTGCAGCAGCACGCGTCCGAGCGATTCGATTTCCTTCGCCTTTTCCGGGCCGAGTGAAAACGGGGTGGGGGAGATGTTCCAGCCAAGTCCGGCGAAAAGGCCGCCGGGCGGAATCTGATCGCGAACGAACTGGGCTTTTGCAGCGTCTGTGGAACTGCTTTGGGCAGCGGATTCTGAATTCACAGGCGCACTTTGCCTCTAAGTTCGAATTTGTCCACTGCCGAGCCCGATCCATTTGTAGCTCGTCAGCTCATCGAGCCCCATCGGGCCGCGTGCGCCGATTTTGTCGGTGCTGATGCCGATCTCAGCGCCCATGCCGAACTCCCCACCATCGGTGAACCGGGTCGAAGCGTTCCAGTAAACCGCCGCGGAATCGACTTCGTTCAGGAACTGTCGTGCGGTGTTTTCGTTTCCGGTGACGATGCTGTCCGAATGAGCGGATCCGTAGTGATTGATGTGATCGATGGCAGTGCGGACCCCATCCACGATCCGAACGTTCAAAATGTAATCGTTGAACTCGGTGTAGAAATCCTGTTCGGTCGCCGCCTTGAGCTTTGCGCCGAGGTGCGATTGTTGCGAAGGCTCCAGCAGGCGAAATGCGCGTTCGTCTCCGCGAAGTTCCACGTGCTTGTCCCAGAGGCTTGCGGCCATCTTCGGCAGAAAACGATTCGCAATGGTTGCATCGACCAGCAGTGTTTCCGCGGCGTTACAGACGCCGGGCCGTTGAACCTTCGCGTTCATCACAATCTCTTCCGCCATTTTCAGGTCGGCCTCGGCATCGACATAGACGTGGCAGACGCCCTTGTAATGTTTGATCACCGGAACCTTCGAGCAATCGGTCACAGCGCGGATGAGGCTCTCGCCGCCGCGGGGCATGCAGAGATCGACATATTGTGTGAGCGAAAGCAGAACCGGGATCGCTTCCCGATCGGTCGTCGGCACCACCTGAATGGCGTGTTCCGGAAACGAGCCGAGTGTCTTGCGACCGGCTTCGATCATCACCTTCGCGATCAACTGATTTGAATTCAGCGCTTCCTTGCCGCCGCGAAGTATCGTTGCGTTGCCGGATTTGAAGCAAAGGCTGGCGGCGTCGGCGGTCACGTTCGGGCGCGATTCGTAAATGATGACCACAACGCCGATTGGGGTGCTGATCTTCTGGAGCTTGAGTCCGTTTGGACGGGTGCGTTCGTCCAGGATTCGTCCAACCGGATCGGGCAGGGCGGCAACTTCGCGCAAACCTTTGGCCATGCCGGCGATTCGTTTGTCGTCGAGTTTGAGACGGTCGAGCATCGCGGAAGAGAGGCCCAGATTGGCGCCGGCCTGCATGTCGATTGCGTTGGCTTCCTTGAGGGCGGCACCGGCGGATTCGAGCGCGTCGGCCATCGTCAGCAGGCAACGATTCTTTTCTTCCGAAGTCAGCTTCGCGAGCTCGCGCGATGCGTCCTTGGCCTGGCGGGCCAGTTCGGACATTTGCTCGTTGAGAGTCATGTCGCCAAAAGTAAGCGAAAGCTCGGGGGAGAAAAGCGGAAATCTGTACCCCTCTCCCTAACCCTCTCCCCGCGCTTCGCTGCGGGGAGAGGGAACATTTTAGGGAGCGAGTGGGCAGTTGCGCCACGACAGGCATGGGGCTTGGGGGTTCAGACGTGAGGTGATTCGAGAATCCGGAAGGATTTCTACTTGCTGCATGGTGCGCGCCTGAATCCTAATGAGCGCCATGCAGGAAATCCTTTTTCTCCGTGACCTGGGCCTTGTGCTCACGTGTGCGATGGCCTCGGGATGGCTGTTGCAGCGGCTGGGATTTTCCGCAGTGGTCGGATACATCCTGGGCGGAATCATCATCGGGCCATTTTCTCCGGCGGTGAAACTCGTTTCCGACCTCGACCACGTCCAGTTCCTCGCGCAGATCGGACTGGTCTTCCTGATGTTTTCCGTCGGGCTCGGCCTGAGTTTCGCCCGGCTGCAACGAATGGGGCTGTCGGTCGTGGTGGCGGTGATCGTGAGTGCGCTGCTGCTGTTCAACGTCTGCAGACTGTTCGGAGCGGCGATGGGATGGAACAGCTTTCAGACGTTTTTCATCGCGGGAACGCTGATGATCTCCAGCTCTGCGATCATCATCAAGGTGCTGGACAATCTGAACATCGCGCATCAAAGGGCAGGACAGCTTGCATTGGGAATCACGGTGCTTGAGGACATCGTCGCGGTGGTGATGCTCACATTGTTCCTGTCGCTGATCAAACTGGGCGGCGGTGAAGAATCGTCGATCTGGAGCACGCTCGGTTCCCTGGCGGTGTTCGTATCGTTTCTCGTCGTGACGGCCATGCTGCTGTTGCCGCGACTGCTTCAGGCTTTGAACCGCGAGGCGAGTCCGGAACTGCGGATTCTCGCTGTAACGGGACTGTTGCTGCTCGCGGCGGTGTGGGCCGTGGAAAGCGGTTATTCAGTCGCGCTCGGCGCATTCGTTCTCGGCGTTGTCGTTGCGGGAACAAGGCACAAGGACGAGGTGGAACGATCGTTTGAAGCACTGCATCACATATTCGGCTCGGTGTTCTTTGTGGCGGTGGGAATGATGTTCGATTTCCGGCTGCTCGCGGATGTCTGGGGACTGGTGATCGTTATCACCGCAATCACTGTAGTGGTGCGGCCGATGGCGTGTGCAATCGGGCTTGTCGTCGCCGGCCACACGCCGAGAAACGGTCTTAAGGCAGGAATCGCACTGACGCCGATTGGGGAGTTTGCGTTTGTGATGATTCAGGTCGGGCGGTCGGCGAACGTGCTTCCGGAAACATTTTATGCGCTGGCAATCGGTGTGTCGCTGACGACGGCCGCGATCGGTCCGGTGCTGACGCGGCGTTCCGAAGCAATCTGTTCCTGGGTGGAGAAACACGAGCCGCGGCGGTGGCGGGATCTGGTTCGGTTTTACCAGGGCATGCTGGCCAGGCTGCATGGACGGACGAACCGGAGTCTTTTGTGGCGGTTGACGAGCCGCAAAATCATGCAGCTGATTTTTCAGGTCCTGTTCGTTTCGGCACTGATTGTATTTTCGAAACCGCTGCTGCGACTCATGCTCGATCAGTTCGGAGACCATCTGTTTTTCGATCACGGAACGACTTTCTTCTTCTGGCTGGCTTTCAGTCTTCTGGTGCTGGGACCGTGCATCGTGATCTGGCGGGACATGGAGGCAATCGTGTTGATTCTGGCGGACGGGGCAGTGCGAGGACGTTCGGGGCGAGGCACGATTCGGTCGTTGTTGCAGATTGCGTTGAGGACAGTCGGTGCGCTGGTTTTGTTTGGGTGGTTTTTCCTGCTGGCCCCACCGGGTTCATGGCTTTTCTGGATTCTTCTTACCACCGCTGCGGGAACTCTGGTGTTTCTGCCATTTGTCTGGAAACGCATGGTCCGGTTTCACAGCCGGCTCGAACAGGACTTCCGCGAACGCGTACGCGCTGCGTCCACGCTGGGCGCAACCTCCGGCCTGCCGGTGTCGGTCCTTGAACGGCCGCAGGATTGGAATCTCCAGATCGATGAAGTGGTTCTGCCGTCGGCTACGGATCACGCCGGGAAAACGATTGGCGAGATCGGACTACGAAACCGGTTTGGCTGCTCCATCATGGCAATCGATCGGCAGGGATTTCTCATCGCGAATCCGGGCGCGGGCGAACGGCTTTTTTCCGGCGACAAGCTTTTGATTCTCGGTGCCGGCGACAAACTTCCCGAGGCCGAACAGTATTTGCGCGGCGTTTCGGCAACGGTCCGCTCGGATGAATTTAATGACATGACGATGGATTCAGTGGATGTGCCGAGTGCCTACGGCGGATTGAATGCCACCTTGTCGGAGTTGAATCTCGTTTCGCGATTTGGTCTTCAGATTTGCGGCATTCAGCGCGAAGGCCGACGCATCCTTGTGCCAGCGTCGTCCGAACGCCTCGTGGCCGGTGATCGTTTGCTGGTTCTTGGAACGGTGCCAAATATCCAGCAGTTTCGAGAACACATCGGATTGAACGCAGGCGACGGAACGCCTGACCCGGTCGAGCGATGATCAGCGGTCGCCGACGCGTCACGGACTGCTCACGCGATAAAACCTGCGGTCTGAATCCATTTCAGTATCCAGCCACCACACGGTGGAACTGTTTGCGTGAATGGAACCGGTGAAATCGAACCAGCCTTGAAGATCTTCCGAGACGAGCAACCTGTAGGTCTGGCCCGGCTGCGCATTCCAGTTCAGAAGAATTCCGATCGGTGTCGGTTCACAGTGCAGCTGAATCGGCTCGCTCGGAGGGGCGCCAGCTGAAGAGGTGAAGCTGCCCTGGCTGAGATTCATGAACGTTCCGCTTGGCGTCTGTTCTTCACGGATTGCGCGCACCATGTAGGTGGCTTCTGCGGATGGTGTCGTATCAAGGAACTGTGTTTCCGTGACAGGCACGGCCGTGAGTTGTTCGAAGCGTTCTCCAGAATCGGTTCTTCGATAGACGTGATAACCGAGAACCCCTTCCGCCGGAGACGGCGACCAGTTCAATTGCATTCCATTCCGCCACTCGGCGGTCAGATTCGATGGCGGGAGAAATGGGTGCATTCGCAGCGTGGGATCGCCCATCAACGCGACGTAGTTGGCGCGATTAAACTCATTGGTGTTGCTCGAATAAAGTGTGTCGTTGTTGATCGAAAGCCGGGCGCTGTAACCGATCGGCTCGCCCAGGGCCATGTGATGGAGATACCAGTCGGGCAGGCCGGACATCGCGCAGGCAAGACCGTATGTCGGTGTCGCGAGGAACGAACGCATGAAGTTGTCCTGTCCGTCCCAGTTGCCAAACCAGCTGCCGAACAGGAGGACGAACACAGCGCCCGCGTCGAGATCGACGACATCTGCACTCCAGACTTCAAAAAACGTTCCGCGAACACCGAGATGGCTGATGCCGGTCTGCATTCCGCCGCCACAACCGTATGCCCAGAGATAGCGTTCCTGCGCGAGCCGGGAAATCCAGCGTTGAGACGGTGGCGCAGTGTCGGACGTATCGGCAATTTCAGTCCGGCCATGTCCGAGCAAGGTGTCAAATGCACGATAACCGGACGCTGCCGGCGCATAGCCATCATCAATTCCACGACGATCTCCCATGAGAGCGCGTCGCGGCACATTCATGTCCCCCTGACGCCAGGCGTGGTTTTTGTTCAGGTAATTCCGGATCAATTCGATCTCGGACGGCCAGGGACTGGATGAACCATTTCCGGGCATGTTGAACAGATCGACGCGACCGACCATCAGTTCGACGTCTGACGGAATGAAATCGGGGCTGTTGCTCCAGTCGCCATCGATGTCGCCGTAGAACGCATCTGAAGGCATTGGCCGAAACTGATGGCCGTCATAGTCCACATTGCCTGAATGGAAAACGGGAATGTGTCCAAGGAGAAACAACGCCTGCACATCTGGATTTTGGTAGCAGGTTGAAACGATGACGCTCTTTGCCGCTTCCGGTGTTGCATTGGTCGGAACTTCCCGTCGAAACACCTGCCAGCCATCGCCCGTCAGATCGCTTTCCAGGCGCTGAATCTCCGACGCGAGCGGGACGGAGAGATTTTCTGCAACGAGGAGGATGATGCCGCCGCGGAAATGCGTTTCAGGAACCTGAATTCCACTGCAGATGTAACCGTAGGCGTAATGTCCGAGGGCGGATCGTCTGACGACCTTGTATTCGTACGCGACGCCGGGCTGAACGTCGGTGTCGGTGTAGTTGGTTTCATTTCCGCTCAGGATGGTTCCCCAGCCCCAGGACTGGTCGTCACGACCTTTGCGATAAACCACGTGGTTCAACGCACCGTAGGGATCCGGCAGCCAGTTGAGTGTAATCCGCGAAGGGTTGGTTTCGACAGATGCGGTGAGTTGGACGGCGAAAAGCCATGTTTCGTCGCACCGCGCCGTGATTCCGGCGGTGAAGATGAGAATGGAAATCCAGAGACCGATGCGGCGCGTGGCGAGTCTGTGTTTCAAGGCGTTCAAACTGAGGAACCGTATTCAGCATGCGAATCCGATGAAATGGGTTGGATTCCGCAGGCATCACTGCATCCGTTGTTTCATGCACGCCCTGAGTCGCTCCCAGTCTGCCATCTCTTCCGGCTGCACGGCCTGCACCCACATGCGGAAAACCTTCGGTGCCTTCCATCGCCAATGCTCGATGTGTCCGTCGGCGAATGACAGATTGCCGCCCTGTGTATGGCGGTTGGCGGGCAGATCCCACCAGGTCTTGCTGTTGTCGTAATGCTCGGTCGGCATTCCAAACAGGGCGTCGTACATGGTGTCCGCATGTTCATCGATGAACACAAGGCAGGTCGAAGGGTCGGGGTTGGAAATCCGGGTGAGTTTGCGGAAGGAAGGAATGTAATCGCGCATGACCGCATCGTATTCCGGATATCCATTGATGGACTGGCTCATGTTGTAACTGCGATTGCGCAATTGCGGCAGCTTCTTACCAGTCGCGTCCTCGACGTTGGATTCGTCGGAAGGGCAGCGATAGATGCCGACGGATTGATTGTAGGAGAACAGCAGGCCGGCTTCGATGTGGGCGGTGTTGGTGTCGTATCGCGGGGAACCGGCGCACCAGGATACGCCGGTGGGAAGAGGATCTCCGGAGCCGGGAATGCTGACGACGGAATTGTTCGGCGGCACGGAATCGTTGTTGTCCGAGGTGTACATCTGCCAGCACACCTGCAGCTGTTTCAGATTGCTCATGCAGGCCGCTGACCGGGCTTTTTCCTTGCCGCGCGAAAGGGTTGGGAGGAGAAGCGCCGCGAGGATCGCGATCAAGGCGATGACGACGAGCAATTCGACCAGCGTAAATCCTGCCGAGTCCTCATGTCCGCAACGGTTGAACCGCGCGGAAGAGCGGAGCGATTTTGAATCTGAGATCACGGATTTCAACAGCCATAGCTTTGGATCGTGAGTGGCAAAATGGAGTGAAATCCCGATGTCGGCGGTTGCTCAAGAGGAGAGCAAATCAAGCAGACGGATGCCTCTTGGGCCGAGTTCCCAACGTCCGCCTTTTTGCACGACAAGGCGGCGGCAGGGGCTTTTCTTATATTCGGCGGCGTTTACAGAAATGAGCCGATACTTTGCGGTGCCTTTCAGTTGCGAAGCCGAACGCGGAATGATTTGAAATGGCACGCCGTTGTAATTCACGACAAGCTCATAGCCGGCAATGCCCTCCTGCGTTGCCTTTGGATTCGGACGAACCAGTTCCGGATAGCGTCGAAGCCAGGTGAAGTTGGTCTTTCTGACCGTCACGCGGAAGAGTTCCGGCTGGTCGCGAAGGAAGTTGACGAGGTTGAAGTTGCCTTTCTGTTCGGCGCGCAAGATCTGCGTGGGATCGAGTCCGAGCAGGTTCTGGCCATTGTAAATCCCATGATCGTTTCGTTCGCCGGGGGAGTTCTTTTTGAACCAGGAAACGAAATCGGGGCTGACGAGAAGATTGATTTCAAAATGAACGTGGGCGCGTTCCTTCGAGATTCCCTCGCGGGTGTTGGTGGTGCGGCCCATGATTGCAATCGTTTCACCGGCCCGGACGGTTTGTCCGACCTTGAGGCCCTCCACCGTGTTCTGGATGTGAGCGTAGAGGGAATAAACATCCAGGCCGTCGATCCGGTGTTTCAATACGATGTAATTGCCGTAATTCGAAAGCGCGGGCTTGCGGTTGATATAGACAACGGTGCCGTCGGCGGACGCGAACACGGGATCGGTCGGTTCATTGCGTTTGTCACGCTGAAGACAGCGGATGTCGAGCCCTTCGTGCATCTGCCATCCGTCGCTTCGGACGCAGCCGAAGCAGCCGCTCGTCCAGGTTTTACCGACGGTTTCAACAAAGAACTTCGCTTCGTTTCCGGGTTCGAACAGGGCACGGTTCGCTGTCGGAAGCCGGAAGGGCTGCTGTGCCGAAAGGCTGGCGGCAAGCAACAAAGTTCCGCCAAGGGCGAGACTGCGGAGGAGAAGCGACATCACCATTTCGATTTTTTCGCCACCTGACGGGCAAGGTTTTTGAGGCCGTGGACGATTTCCTCAGCTTCCTCCCGCGAGCAGTCGGGAGTGAATCGCAGAGAACCGTTCGAAATCCGGCGTGTGATGACGGGCGCGGCGAGCCACCGGCCCTCTTTTTTATCCAGTCCCCAGGTTGAAAAGATGGCAATGTGTTTGCCGGGACTGGTGGTTGTGTATTGTTCCAGCAACCATGTGCCGCGCTGATCGAACTTGATCGCAAGCGCCCAGCCTTCCATGTCATCAACGATCTCCGCTTCGGCCACGTGGGCTTCTGTGAGGAATGCTGACCGGTCGATGTGAACCACCACCGGCTTCGTCCGGAAGAGTGTGATGCTCTGGCTGAATTCGCTCATGTCCGGAACCACTTCAATGTGGAGCGCCAGTCTTGAAATCTGCTTTTCCCGCTTCTTCTCAGGACTCTGACAGCCGCAGAAACAGAGCGCGATTGCGCAAAGGAAATAGATGTTGAATCGCGCGCGGCCAGTAATCATAGTGACCGCTAACAAAATCCAACAGATTGCGAATGTAAAGACTCTTATGGGTAAACAATACAACAAAGTCGAAAAACGGAAGCGCCGCGAAAGCTATAACAAACGCAAGGGCGAAGCGATCAAGGCGAAGATCAAAAAGAAGGCGTAACCAGAATTTTTCGGACCCGTTCTTTTAACCACCCGAACAGGGTGGTTTTTTTGTTCTCAGCCGGAGCGAGGATCGAAATAAAAAGGTGGAGATCTTTATCCGCGGGGAATCGTCCGCCTGCCCATGTCGCCGGCCACAGTCTTTCAAACTGCTCCAGGCTTTGAACCCTCACAAGGATTCCACCGCCATCACAACTTGAACGATCGCGCCTGTCGCTGCTCAAACGACAGTCCGTGGGTGAAGCCCACTTCTTTTGCCAGGGAAAGTGCCTTCCCGAAATCCATGCCGACTTCGGTCGCGGCATGGGCGTCCGATCCGAACGTGATCGGCACGCCCTCCCTGAGAGCGGCCCGGAGGATATCGCCGTGCGGGTAAATTTCCCGGCAATCTTTCCGGAGCCCGGCGGTGTTCAGTTCGATGGCGCAATGACGTCTTCTGGCAGCCTGAAGGAATGGGCCAACGAGATTTTCCGCGGATGAAGGAATCCGGTGGCCAAACTTCTTCGGCAGATCGACGTGGCCGATGATCTGGAACAATCCCGTTTCAGCAGCCATGGTCAGGCGTTCGAAATAGACCGACCAGACTTCAGCAGGATTGCGTTTGCTCCACTCGGAGATCATGTGCGGATTGTCGATGGCCCAGGAATCGGAGACGTAATGCACGGAACCGATGAGGTAATCCCAGTCGTGCAAGCCGGACAATTCTCGAATCCAATCCTCGTGTCCCGGCAGATAATCGACTTCCAGCGCGAGCCGGATCGTCAGCTGCGGAAATTCCTTCTGCGCACGACGCACATTTTCCACGTATTCACTCAACTGATCGAAGCGCATCCGCCAGTCGTCGAAGTCGTCCTGACGCATCGGTGAATGATCGGAGAATCCGATTTCTTTCAGCCCCAATTCGATTGCCCTGCGGGCATAATCCACCGGTTCGCCGGTTGCGTGGCGGCAGAGCGGCGTGTGCATGTGCAGATCGGGCGGCAAAATCATGGGGACAGTTTCGATTCGAAGGATTGGCGAGTCGAACAAATTCATGAAGTTTGCGGACGGGGTGCGCGTGCTCATCACAATCAACCTGTTCAACGCAACTCTTTTTTATTCACCGGGCATGCGAACAACCGGCGAACAGAATGTGAGCATCTGTTTCTTGTGACGGACTGTTTCAGCAGTATGATCGTTGACCATTACGACGTTATGACAATCGAGACCTTCAACTCCTCCTGGGTGATTTTTTACGATGCGTCCGAATGCGCCTACAATGTCATGCCCGGCTCCGAATGGCTGCGGCAGGACCGGGAGAGTTGGAAAAGTCAACGCATGCCCACGCGCATGATGCTCGATCTCGCCGAAAGCGAATCCGCCGCGCATCAACGGCTGAAGGAACTGCTGCGCTCGAAACGCTTTGAAATGGCGTCGCAGGTCGCTGTCTGAGACGAGCCTTTTTCCTGCCCATTCAATTCAATTGAATCGTCAGTTCCGGATGAAGTTCACCGGAACAGCATGTGCAGCGCAAACACAGCGGCCAGGATGTATCCCACAATTGTGACCTGACGCATCCGTCCTATTCCCACCATCATCGCCACGTAAGCCAGAAACCCGATCGAAAGCCCTTCGCTGATGCTGAAACTCAGCGGCATCAGAATCATCGTGATAATCGCCGGGACTGCCATGGCGAAGTTGGTGAGATCGAGTTTCGCCACGCTTTGCATCATGAAAATTCCGACAATTACAAGCGCCGGAGCGGTTGCGATTCCCGGAATGGCGAGAAACAACGGGTGAAAGAACAGCGCCAGCAAAAAGCAGCCGGCCACCACCAGCGCGGTCAGCCCTGTGCGTCCACCTTCTTCCACACCGGCGGCGGACTCGACATAGCTCGTGACAGTTGACGTTCCCAGACACGAACCGACCATCGCCGCGCTGGCATCCGCAACCAGCACACGTCCCACTCGCGGCAGGTTTCCGTCCTTGTCGAGCAATCCCGCGCGCGACGAAACGCCGATCAACGTTCCCATGTTGTCGAAAACATCGACAAACAGGATCGCAAGAATGAGTGGAACGCACTTCGCCAGATTGGAAAACACGTAGGCGAAATCGAACTTCAGGAAAGTCGGAGCGAGCGAAGCTGGCATCGCGATCAAGGTTTCGGGCCGGGTTGCCAAAGTCTCGCCCGGTTCCTTGCCCGGAACGAACAGCGCAACCGCCGTTATGCCGAGAACCGTGAGGATGATCGCGCCATGAACACGGTGCCAGACGAGAATCGACGACACCACAATGCCACCGAGCACCAGCAGACACGACGGCGATGAAAGATCTCCGATGCGCACGAACGTCACGGGATCGCTGACGATAATTCCTCCGTTCTTCAAGCCGATGAACGCGATGAACAATCCGATGCCCGCGGAGATTGCCAGCTTCAGTTCCAACGGAATCGCTTCAATGATTTTCTGCCGGATGCCGCTGATCGAAAGAAACAGAAAGAGCAGTCCGCTCAGGAACGTCATCGCCAGTGCCGCCTGCCACGGCACCTTCATGCTGATGCAGATTGTGTAGGCGAAGAAGGCGTTCATGCCCATGCCTGGAGCGAGTGCGATGGGATAGTTCGTCGCCAGCGCCATCACGGCGGTCATGATTGCGGAGGCCAGCGCGGTGGCGGTGATGATCGCGCCCTTGTCCATCCCGGACGCGGAAAGAATGCTCGGATTGACCGCAAGGATGTACGCCATTGCGGCGAACGTGGTGAAACCGGCGGTGATCTCCTGTTTGACGGATGTTTTGTTGTCTGCCAGCCGGAAGATGCGTTCCAGAAATGCCATGCGTGGCAGTTTCAGGATTCCCGGTTCGAGACAAAAGCAATTTCCTTGAACCTGCGGCGGCTTGTCCGCGGCAAATCAAAGTGTGTCACGCCTCCTTCGAAGCGATGCATTCCAGGTGCCGGCCATTCCAGAGCGGCGACTGGCAGACGTGTGATTTCACTTCAAAGTTTTGGAAGCGGCTCTTCTTCAGGACCTCCTCCAGCTGACGCCGGCTCATGCCATAAAACGGATGACGTTCCTGGCGTTCATCCAGCAATTGGCGGGTGCGGCGCGGAAGGACGGGGTAAATGAAATGTTTGATGTGCTGACGCGTGCGATACGAAAATGGAGTTCCCGCAAGGTCCACCGTGTTGAAGTAGAGCTTTCCACCCGGTCGCAGCCAGTTGTGAAATTTGTTGCATGCTTCCACGGTGACAGGACAGCCGTTTCCAAACATGCCGAGCGAATAAATGAAATCGAATGACTGCGGCGGGAAGTTGATGAGATAGAAGTTCGCGCACACGAGCCGGATTCTCTCGATGGCGATGCGCTCCTTTCGCACAGGATTTTCCGCCGCCCGAAGCATTTCATCGGTGATGTCGATCCCCACCAGTTCCTTCACGTTCGTCAGACAGTGAAAGTAGCGTCCGGTGCCGCATCCGACATCGAGCGCGGTGACGGGGTGGGGGAACGAATCGCAAAGTTTCCGTAACGTCGCGCTGATTCGTCTGTGGTTCTCTGTGTTGACCTCGGTTTCATCGTCGCGACGGTAGCGTGCGGTGACGTCCCGATATTCCGCGCGAATGGTTTCCTCAACAGCCTGGTAGTTCATTGCTGGTGATTGGAGATACATGCAGCTGTGTCGGCGTGCCATAGGGTGGACACCCGAGAGGTGGCGATCACTACGGTGTTTCACCCGTCGATGTTGAGGCGGACAACTGATTGTTGACTGAGGACATCCTCTTCAAAAAAGGTGGATGAAAGCGAACCGCGCGAACCGCCGCCAACCATGTTGTCGATCACTTCTGTTCTTTCCCGCCCTGTTGCTTGTTCTTTTTACCCAACTCTCCGGATCGGCAAGTGTGGTTGTTCCCGAAGGTGCTTCACTTGCGACGCCGGCTGTTGGTTCGCATCGTTTGAACATCCTCACACCAGCGCTGCTTGAGCTGGTTCGCATCAACAGCAAACAACCGAATCCCGCACCTGTGGACGGCTGGGACTGGGTAAACGGGGCGGCGGAATTCGTGCCGCCCGATCTTTCTGAGATTCGCGTGGTGGTGAACGGGGAGACAAATGTCCCGACGGGGTTCGGTTTCAAGCGACGACCGATTTACGCGCCGTTGGAAGGTTGGGATCTGCGCGTGGCGAATCATCTTTATGTGCAGCTCAACTCACCTGTGCCCGACGATGCGTTGGTGCAAGTGATTCAAAGCGGTTCACTTTGGCCGACGAACATGAGCTTTTCGGCGACGGCGAATCCAACTCGTTTCAATCCGGCGATTCATGTGAATCAGGAAGGTTACCTTCCCGGATTTCCCAAGAAAGCGATGGTCGGCTACTACGCTGGAAATCTCGGGGAACTTTCGATTTCGAACCAGGCGTTCTCTCTCGTCGATGCACGAACCGGCGCAATCGTATTTCAGGGAACGCTCACACAACGCAATGACGTGGGATTTCAAATCGAGCCGCTTCCGTATCAGAACGTCTGGGAGGCGGACTTCAGTTCATTCAACACGCCGGGACAATATCGGATCCTGATTCCCGGAATGGGCGCATCGTTTCCATTCTGGATCGGCGAACAGACGGCAATGCTGTTTGCACGCACGTATGCGCTTGGAATGTTTCATCAGCGGAGTGGATTCGATGTCGCGATGCCGTTCACGCGATTCACGCACGCCGCGGATCATCTCGCGCCCTCGATTGTTCCAATCACGGACGAGGGACAGAATACGTTCACGTGGCGGACAGTGTCGAACTACGCCAGTGTGGTGAACTTCGACAATCCGCCACAAATCGCGCCGCTCCTCACGAATCCTGTCGCTCAGCTGTATCCGTTTGTGAATGCCGGACCGGTGGATGTTTCCGGCGGCCACTTCGAGGCGGCGAACTACAGCAAGCCGACCTGGAACGGAGCATCGCTTGTGCATGTGCTGATGTTTGCCGTGGATTCACTTCCCGGCGTTGCCGAGCTCGACAATCTGGGTATTCCAGAAAGCGGCGATGGCATCAGCGACGCATTGCAGGAGGCCAGGTGGGAAGCGGATTTTCTTTTGAAATGTCAGGACGCCGACGGCGGTTTCTACTACATGATTCATCCGGTTGAGCGGGAGTATGAATTCGATGTGCTTCCCGAAGACGGCGATCCGCAAATCATCTGGCCGAAAAACACCGCCACGACCGCTGCGTGTGTGGCTGCGTTGCTGCAATGTGCTTCATCGCCCCGTTTTCAGGAGGCATATCCTCAGGCGGCGAGCAACTACATGGCGAAGGCGATGCTTGGCTGGCAGTTCCTGACCAACGCCATCGCGCAGCATGGAAAAGCTGGAGCGTATCAGCGAATCATGCATTTCGACGATGCGTTCACGCATGATGACGATCTGGCCTGGGCGGCTTGCGAACTGTTTCTCGCGACCGGCGACGAACAATTTCACACGCTTCTGAAAACGTGGTGTCCCGATCCGGACGATCCTTCAACCATGCGCTGGGGCTGGTGGAAGATGTATGCGTCGTACGGAAACATGATTCGCAGTTACGCCGGCGCGGTACGGAGTGGACGGCTGGAGATGGATCAGATCGATACGAATTATCTGGCGCGGTGTCTGAAGGCGATTGAGGACGGCGCAAATGACATGTTGCTCTGGTCGCAGGAGAACGCTTATGGCGCGAGTTATCCCGAACCGAGCAAACGCATTGCAAAGGCCGGCTGGTTTTATTCCACGGAACAGGCTTTCGATCTTGTCGTCGCGCAGGAATTCACGCCGAAACCGGAATATCTCGAAGCAATCATGGCGAATCTCAATTTCGAATCCGGCTGCAATCCAGTGAATGTGAGCTATCTCACCGGACTCGGTTGGAAGCGTCAGAACATTGTCGTCGATCAATATTCGGCGAACGATCGGAGAGCGCTTCCGAAGATGGGTGTGCCCATCGGAAACATTCAGGAAGGATTCGTTCCGACGTGGCTGTATGGAGGCGAACTTACCGACCTGACGTTTCCTCACGACTGGGAAGAAATCGCGCCCTACGCGTTGTACGATCGGTGGTCCGATTTCTGGAATGTGACCACTGAAGCTTCCACGGCGAACACGGTTCGAAGTTTTGCGGTTGCGCTGTGGCTTGCCGGGAAAACCTCTTTGACCAATCAGGCTTGGCAGTTCACGCCGGCAACGATTTCAGCTCCACAAACTCCAAAACCCTACGGACGGCCAGTCACCGTCAGTCTGGAGATTGCGGACACAAATCTGATCGGCGCGCGGATCACCTGGGAGGCGCAAGGACAGCAACCTTCCTTTGGTGGAACCGGTTTTACCTTCACGCCATTACCGCAGGAAGAACCGCAGTGGATTGAAGCGGAAGTGCAATGGCCGGATGGACGCAGGGCCTTTGCGGTGGGAACGATTCTCGTGAGCAGCAATGCGCCGCCGGAGATTTCAGCACTGGCTTCCATCGCCGAAGGAACTTTCTCCTTCGAACTCAGTGGCACGCCCAACAATGTTTACGTCATCCAGACTTCAACCAACCTGACCGATTGGACGAGCATCAGCACCAATCAGCTGTCTTCCGAGGGAGTTTTCGAGTTCGTGGACGCATCGACAGGCAGTTCGTCGCTGCGGTTTTATCGTGTGAAAAAGGCGGATTGAACGACTGCGCGCGTTCATCGTTCGCTGTGATTTATGGGTGTTCCACCCCATTAGCGCGACAGATGGTTCGCTCCGAGTTTCCAGCCTGTCACATCAACTTTAAAAAATTATCTCGTTTATGATCCTACGAATCGATCGACTCGCAACAGAACTTCCCCGGCCGAAAGCGCCGAACGCGAATGCCGCTGCCGCCGTGCAGGAGCTTCTCGGCGGCAAGTTCGGAGAAATGTCCACCTTGATGAACTACACGTATCAGTCGTTCAACTTCCGCGGCAAAAGCAAACTGCGGCCGTTCTACGACCTGATCGCAAACATTGCGGCGGAGGAGTATTCACATATCGAACTCGTCGCTGCGACCATCAATCTTCTCTGTTCCGGAACCACCAAACGCTCGGATCGACGGAAGGCGTCGGGGGCGAAGGAACATGATGCGCCGTTGGAAAACGCAACTGACTTCCGCAACACGTATCATTTCATCGCTTCGGGACAGTCGGCGCTTCCAGTGGACTCAATGGGCAATTTCTGGACCGGCGCGAATGTGTTCTCAAGCGGCAATCTCAAGCTCGACCTGCTGCACAATTTCTTCCTCGAATGCGGCGCGCGAGCCAACAAGATGCGCGTTTACGAAATGACAACCGATCCCACCGCGCGTGCAATGGTGGGATTTCTTCTCGTCCGCGGCGGCGTGCACATCGTGGCGTATGCGCGTGCGTTGGAGAAGCTGACTGGCGCCGACGTCGGCAAACTCCTGCCGATTCCAGACGTCAGCAACAAAAAGTTCCCCGAAGCGCGCAAACACGAGGAGAAGGGGCTGCACAGAATTCTATATCGCTTCAGTCCGGAGGATTATACGCGCGTCGGCGAAGTGTGGAACGGACCGCATCCGGAGGACGGCCAGGAATTAATCGTCGAGGACAAGATTCCCGAAGGCGCGCCGTGGCCGGAACTGGAGGAAGAACCGCAGCTGTCATCGCCGGGTGTTGATCCGGAGATGATTCAATATTTCTCGAAAAAACTCGGTGGCGTGTCTTACGAGGAGGAATTCGAATCGGGCGCGCGTTCGAAACGCCGGTTCCAGGGAGTCACGAAGACTTCGCGTCGCTGACCAGACTTCACCGAACGATGTGACCAAGGATGTCGATCAGCACCTTTGCCGGGGGCTGGTCGGCATCGATGTGATGGACGAGGTCCTTGCCGTAATAGTTCAACACCGGCTTGGTTTCCCGTTCGTACGTTTCCAGGCGCTTGCGGATTACATCCAAGCTGGCGTCATCGAGCCGGTTTTCCCTCAATGCCCGCCGCTGCAGACGTTTCACGAGGTTTTCGAAATTGGTGCAGCTGAGATAGAAAATGCCGATCACATCCAGCGTGTCTTTCAGCATCTCGGCCTGTCGCACGTTGCGCGGGATGCCGTCGAGGACAAGCGTGTCCTGTTCGGGATGGAAGATGCCGGTCCGAGTGTTTCCCTCAATCGTCTGCCGCCAGAGCGCGATGGTCTGTTCGTCGGGAACGAGTTCGCCACGGCTGGAATATTCGATGAAAACGCGCCCGATGGGACTGTCGATGCGAAGATTGCGGAAGATGTCACCGCAGGCGCAGTGAAAGAAATTGGGAACGGTTCCGAGAATCTTTCCCTGTGTGCCTTTGCCCGAGCCGGGCGCGCCGAAAAGGAGGACCGTTCGGTATTTCATTTCAGTGATTTGTCAGCCGGGAAGCAGCGCGCGGTCAGGCATCCTTGTGCTTGATCTGGATTTCCTGGATTTCCGAGAACGGGACCATCACTTCCTCGGACGCAGCGCCTTTGTGAACCTCCACGTGCATGTCGTTGCCGGTGATGCGGCTGATGCGCGTCGCGATGTAAGAGCCGCGCGCGGCTTTTACGACGAGAACCATGTCCTTGTCGGCATCGCGGCGGACCACTCCAAAGAATTTGGCGAACTTCGTTTCAATGAACCGGCGGTTGAAGGTATAAGCACCGCGCTGGTAGGTTTCCGTCGCAGGGAGTCCCGCCGGATGTCCGGGAGCGTGCGTCTGCGCCTCGGCTTCAGCAGCGTCAGGGGAGGTCGGAACGGAGAAGGCCGGCATCTGTGCTGCAGCAGCGGCTTCAGGACTGAGTTCTTCCTCCGGCTTTTCAATCTTCGTCGGCATGCAAAGGAAAATGATCGGCCCAAGGATCGGGAGAACAGCCGCTATTCCGCAGACGAGCGGGCGGGACTGGGCGCGGAACACAGCGACTTCATAGCCGGCATAGATGTTCGCGCCATAAACCACGAGGACGAGGAAGATGCCGACGCTGGAGGAGAAGAGTGCGCCCAGGAGAGATTGCGGAGCCGGACGGTCGAGGCGCGGAACCGGCTTCACGTCCACCGCGGTCTTCTGAAGACGTTCCTCCTGCGAAATTTCAATGAACGGTTCGACAAACGGCGCGATCTTCTGATTTTCGGACAGCTTCTTCAGATCGGGCTGGCTGAATTTCGTCCATGCAAGCCGCTCGGAATAGGTGCCATCCGGCAGGCGCAGAATGAGTCCGCTTTCGTTGAAAGAAACGACTTCACCGGTGATAGGTTCTCCATCCGTCAGTTGAAACGTTTCCGCGCGGGCAATTCCGGCAAGTAATCCACACAGCAACAAACCGATGCAAATGAAATGAAGTTTTCGCACAGCCCGGTTTCCTTAACAGATGAGTCCCGGCAGGGGAAGGAATTTTTCCCTGTGATCCAGCCGTCCGGTGTCGCAATTCCGCAGCGTCCAGAAACCGGTGCATGGACCTCCATGTCGCCAGGGCGCATCGCAGCGTGTTGAGTCATCAAGCGGTCAGCACCGATGGGCGCCGCAACCAGTGCAACTGTCTGCTGCTGGTTCAATCATGGACGGACCAGCTTGCGAACATCTCCGGTGCGCCCGTTCGGTCCGAGAGCAGTTGATGTGAGCACGTAGATTTCTCCGGCTTCATCCTCGCCAAAGCCTTTGACGAAACGGCCCAGGCGTCCACCGTTCGGATGAAGTTGAAAGCTGAAACGTTCCCAGATCCCGGGACGCGTTTCCTCAAGATAATAGATCGCACCATCCGGCGTTCCGAACGCGGTGCTGAAGTCTCCGAATACATACTTTCCGACGAGGCCGGGATACGCGCTGCCGCGATAGACGTAGCCGCCGATGATCGAAATGCCGAGCGGGCCGTGAGGATATTCGAAGAACGGTGCATCCAGTTCCGGAATCGAAACATTCAACGTGGTGGCCAGGCCGGGATCGAACGCGTGCAGTCCCTCCATGATCCGCCACCCGAAGTTGCCGCCTTTGCGGAGAATG
>CALBZA010000044.1 GCA_937890005.1 uncultured Verrucomicrobia subdivision 3 bacterium
CTTCTCCCGGGCTTGCCCCGTGGACCGCAGGTCTTTACGGGGCTTGTTCAACCAACGGCGTGTTTGCCAGCTCCGCTTCGCTCCGTGGCAACACACCCTTTATTGTTAGCCGTCACGGTTCAAACTCTCCACAAACCAAACTGGTGTCTTGCGACGATAATAAGCCTCGACATCCTCCGTGACAATCTCCGTCGTGGGATGCGGCGCACCCCAACGCTGCTGAAGCAACGCAATGCACTCATCCAGCGAAACTCCGTCGTAAAGCGCGATCTCTTCAACCGGATCATAATCAGGAATAAGGATAATGCGCGAACCACCAAGCGCTCGTGCGATGCTTCGGAACGCGGCGGCGTGAACCTGCTGTAACGGCGCAATGGTGGCGAAGCCACTCCAGCGGCAAGCCGCGTGGACTCGTGTGACATGCTTACCAAAGGCAACGGAAAATCCTCCCGGTCCATGATACCGCAACAAATCATCCTCTGGCGGATTGTGCGCAAGCTCAGCAGTCCAAGTGTCACAAGCGGTGTAGTCGGAATCAGCCGCACGCCAATAGTCCGCGACAGCACGGGTCGCGGGCAATGTCGGCGCAAGAAGAGACACGACTGCGGTCTGGTCGTGATAATCGGGCACGCTGTAATCGGCCAAAGTGTTCGCTCGAATACCCATGACGCGCGAATGACGGCTAACGTCAGAAATCAGCGGCGCCGGTACGGCGTCCGCTGGATTTACTTGTTGTGCGGTGCCACGGCATCATTGAGCAATTTTTTTATCTGTCCAAACACAGTTATCGGAAGCTCGATTTTCAGAGGTTCGGCAACACTCTTGAACAATTCGAGGCTCCATTTCCATGATTCTTGATACGCAGTGCATAGCTCCACAGGCTCAGCGCTGGCTGTACAGGCCATATAGCGCTTATAGACTGATTCGGAAAGGTCCGTCTCCAGGGCACGCGAAGGTGTCGGCCAATGATCTGTCGCCCCTTCCTGGAGGCGAACCAACTTGAGCAGGTTTTCATGGGCTTTGCTGAGCAAAGCCCATGCACGAGCATATTCTCCTCGATTTAGAAGATTGGCGCCAAAAAGCATCAGACTGATGAGATTCAATGCGAGCCCTTCTACAAGCGGCGCGCCTTCACGCATCGGAGGGCCACCGACAAGGGCGCTCGCGTAATTAGACAGTTCGCCAGACCGATCCAACAAAACTGCCGCATCAAGCGAGGGGAACCACCCATAGCCTTGCCAGGTGGAAATGATCGGTATGTCGGACTCCCGCATGAAGTGGAATTCACCGCGAATGCCATTTGCAAACAGTGCTGTGTGGTGGCCGAAGTCATCCGGGAAATAAGCAGCAACAGGACTGACTGTATCAAGCCACGAGCGCTGCTCGAAGCTCTGGAAACAATCATCATGGATGAACACCGCGAATTCGATATCAGAGAACGTATCACCCTCCCCGATAACAAAGGAGCCGAACATCAATGCCGCGACAATTCGTCCCTCCTCATTGCAAGCTTCCCTGAAGCGGCCGATCATTTCTTTCTGAAGCATTGAATCCTCCGAATTACTTCTCTTCCGCTGATTAAACAGTCAAGACAGCATCCGCGCACAGCCAGAAAAGCTTCTCGCGTATGGCGGCTCTTAATTGCCATGAACGCTCATCCCATTCCACGCAGCTCAAATCGTCCCCGCCATATAATATCTGCCCTAAAGTTACACCACGAAATTGCGCAACGGCCAGCATGCTTGCACTTTCCATTTCTACGGCTAGACAGCCTTCGTTTTTTCTCATGGCTATCCTACCCGGTGTCTCTCGGAAAGGCGCATCGGTCGTCCAGGTTTTTCCAATATGATGCGGAATACTCATATTACTCAAGGTGTTTGTAAGAGCCTCTACCGCCAAATCTTGTGCAAACACTTCTCGACTGGGTGGCAGGTAATGATATGAAACGCCTTCGTCGCGGACTGCGCTGGATACAACCAGGAAGCTACCAACTGTCATATGTTTATCAAGAACACCGCAGCCGCCACAGACCATAAATTTCCGACAACCATAAGCGATGACCTTTTCGAGCAGGCCTGCAGCCAGTGGCGCACCAACACCTGGGTGAAAAAATGCCAATCTCTTATCACAGTACTGTATTTCATAAATTGGATGAGGCCCATCCTCCCAATAGTCTGTGACCAACACCTTTGCATTGTGTTCGGTTACTACCTTATCGATCGCATCCTTGAAAAAACAGATTACACAAAACTCAGGCATATCCAGGGGCGCGATGACCTTTGAAGGCTCGATAAAAGCAATGCGGGTTGAGTCATATTCCAGAATTGGAAATTTTTTGTTCATAAAACCTTGTTTAGCACAACGTTTAAGCAGTGTATCCCGCAAGCCGCGGGCAGGCGGGGTTGAAAGGCACGGGAGGTGTGGACCGCGGATTGTGGGATACACTGTGGTTGAACTGAACCGCTGAGCCCGCGACGTCCGAGCTACAGAGGAAAGTAATTCCATGCCACCCCAAACGCATGGTTTGCACCCCGATCCGGGTTCATCCGATCGTCCGCCTTCACGGTGTGGATCGTTTCGCCATTGGCCATTGCGATGAGATTCGGCTCCAGGCGCCTTGTCCGCCACGGTTCTTTCTCCGGACGACAACACTCCCGCTTCAACAGGTGTGCTGTTTTTTGGATTCCGTCCTCGCATGGCCTGACTTTGCCGTGCTTCATGACGTGTCGCAATCGAAAATTGGTTTGATCCACTTCAATCTCCGCGGCACTTCCTCCACCTGAATCAATGCCATTGCGCCGCAATGCGGGCAACGCAACCGCTGCTCCGAGTGGCCGGTTGAAGATTGGGGGTTTTGGGCCGGCTCGGTTTCAACCACCTCCGCTTTTGCTCCCAGACTTTCCCGCGCCCGCTCGATTCGTTCCTGTCGGTTTCGATTGCCCAATAATCCGTAATGCCGGATTTTCACAAACCGTTCCGGCAACAGGTGCAGACAGAACCGCCGCGTGAACTCTTCGATCGAGAGCGTCATGGTCTTGCGCCGGCTCTCATCGGCGTAATCCTTGTAGCCAAACGTCACGCTCCGTTCGTCCAGCGACAGCAATCTCCGGTTGCCGATCGCCACCCGGTGCGTGTAGCGGCTCAGATACTTCAGCACCGTTTCCGGTCCCGCAAAGGGGCGCTTGGCGTACACCACGAACTTCTGCGTCTTGAGTTTGTGCAGCAGCCTGCCAAATCCGGCCGGCTCTTCCAGCGCCTGCAGCTTCCCATGGAACTCCAGCTTTCCCTCCGTTTTGACCTTCTGCAATCCCGCCCGGAACTTCCCGCCGAAGACCGCGCTCAACGCCCGCACGGCAAACAGATAATGCGGTCCTGCTTTCACCCAGCCCGTTCCGTCCAATGCCAGTCCGCCGCCCGTCACGATGCAATGCACATGGTAATGTTCGCAGAGTGTCTGTCCCCACGTATGCAGCACAATGGTGATGCCGAGCTGTGCTTTGAGTTCGTTGCGTCCGAACAGCAGCAATGTCTGTGCGGCTGACTCAAACAACAGGTTGAACAGCATCCGCCGGTTTTGCCGGATCAGCCGGTTGAGCAGATGCGGCAGGGTGAACACCACATGAAAATACGGGATCGGCAACAGCGCCGACTCCTGTCGCTCCAGCCAGTCGATGGCTTGCGCGCCCTGGCATTGCGGACAATGGCGATTGCCGCAGGCATGCGGCACGAAGTGTTCCTTCCCGCATTGGCCGCAACGATAGCGATGTCCTCCCAGCTCAGGCGTGTGACACACCGCCAGCAGGTTCAAGATCCCCCAATGCGCCCGGGGCAGCTTGAGCTTCCCGCCTTCCAATGCCTTCCTCAACACCCGCCCCACCGTCAGGGCTTTGTCGGCATTCACAGCCGGGGCACAACGGAGTTCAAATCCAGCAGTTCCAGCGGTCCCTTGATCTGCGACAATCGTTCCTGCCGCACATGCAGATAAATCATCGTCGTCGCGACACTCTTGTGCCCGAGCAGGCGTTGCAACACCGGCAACTCCACACCCGCCTCCAGCAGATGCGTCGCAAAGGAATGTCTCAACGTATGAATCCCGCCCTTGCGCCGCAGACCCGCCCGCTTCACCGCCGCGTAATAAATCCTTTGCGCGGTGCCGTCGGGCAGCGGCCGTTGCGGATCGGAGTTGGACGGAAACAACCAGTGCTCGGGACGACACACCCGCCAGTAACGATCCAACTCCGCCAGCAATCCCGGAGACAAGACCGTGTAACGATCCTTCCGTCCCTTGCCCAGTTCCACCCGCAACTGCATCCGCGCCCGATCCACATGCTCAAACTTCAGATGACACGCTTCACGGAGCCGCAATCCTGCTCCATAAACCGTCATCAAAAACGCCCGGTGCTTGGGATGCACCGCGGCGATCGTGAAAAGCTTTTCCAGTTCCTGAATGCGTTGACGATTCCTCCCGTCCCGTACTCGCGGTTACCGGCTCAATCCTCCGGCACCGTTCTTACACGAAAGAATCTCGCGGGTGGATTGGTCGAAGTGAATATGAGGTGCGGGCTGATGGCGCCGGTTACATCCTCCCAGGGGCCGGTAACGTCTTCCGCATGCTGCAGTGTGCCGACGTTCCAACGCAATTCGAGATCGTTTTCGTTCTGCTCGAACTCCAGCCGCGCGGCAATGTCTGCAATGCTCCAGAGCCGGACAATGTCGGCGCCAGTGAGGATGCTCGTCCCCGTGGCACTGAAGGCGATCGAATTCACGGGTGCGGCGTGACCGTCAAAGACGCGAAGTTCTTTACCGTCTCGCGCATCCCACAATCGCGCAGTGAAGAATGGCCAGCCTTCACCGCCCAGAACAAATCGTCCGTCTGGTGAAAACGTGACGCATTCCAGAAATGCGGCCGGCGAAATGGAATCGAGCTTCACGTCTCCAGTAGCCGGATCAAATGTCCGCAGAAAGCCATCCGCCCACGCGACGAGCAGGTCGCCGGTCGCGGGTGAAAACGCCAGGCCTGTGACAGCGCCCGCATTGAGGTCAAAGGTTCGCAACAATTGCCCATTTTCTGCGTTCCACAAACGGACCGTTCCCCCTGTATCGCCGCTTGCCAGATACATTCCATTAGATGACACCGCCACGGACCGGATCAATGTCCCAAGACTGTTGAACGTTCGAATGTGTGCACCGGTGGCGACATCCCAAAGGCGGGCCGTTCCATCCTGAGCGCCCGTGGCAATTCGCTGTCCATCCGGAGAAAAAACAGCGGTGTAAAGCCATCTGGTGTGACCCACAAATTCGCGCTCAACCAATCCGGTCTGGGGATTCGACAGGTGCGCCGAATAAATGGGCGCGCCAAACGTAGTGAGGACGTAATTGCCATCTGGCGAGAACACCGCAGTCTGCGTGCCTGCGCCATGTCCGGGCACGACGGTATAAGGAACACCATTGCTGCGAGTCCACAGGCGGGTGAACGCTTCAACGCCGCCCGACACGATGTAGCGGCCGTCCGGCGAAAATCCCACTCCCATCGTCGTGCTCGTCGTATGTCCTCCAAACACGCGCAGGTTCGTACCGAGTTCGTACTCCTTCACTCGAACCAGATTGTTCGGATGCGCCGTTATAATCTGCTTGGTTCCAGGAATGGCCGCGATGCGAATCAGCGACTCGCCCATGAAGCTGTGTTCGATTTCACCCGAAACGGTATCCCACGTAATCACGCGTCCGTCGTGACAGCCGGCGATGACCAGCGCACTGTTGGTGGCGGTTTCAAGATCGATGACGATCTGACTCGCACCGATCAATGGACGGATCAGTTCACCGGTTTCGATATTCCGAACCTGCACCGCGGAATCGCTGCCGCCCGTTACGAGAAAGCCGCCGTCAACGAATGCTATTTCCTGAACCAAACTGCCAAAGCTGAGAAGTGTCTGGCCCGTGGTCAAATTCCAGACCCGAACGTTGTTCGTGGCCGAAACATCCACCGTCACGAGCAGGTTTGTGTCAGGCGCAAACCTCGCTCGCGTGACAGGCATTCCAGGAACAGTCAGCGTTTGCAACATATCTCCTGTTTCCATCGACCATATCCGCGCAGTGTTGTCACCGGCGGAAACGAATGATTTTCCATCGGCCGCAAAAACGAGGTCGGAGATCGATCCCGCATGTCCGACGAACGAGCGGATTTCCTCGCCCGTTTCCACATTCCACGCGCGAATCACGCGGTCGAATCCTCCGGTCAGCAACACTTCGCCATCGGGAGAAAAGCAAATCGCCGAGAGTTGCGCGCGATGTGCCTCCAATCGATGCACGACATTTCCATCCTCGAAATCCCAGAGAAACGCACCGCCCGAACCCGCCGTCGCCATCCATTGCCGGTCCGGCGAGATGGCCACATTCAACAAGTCGCCCAGTCCAAACTTGCGGGCAGGCTGCACGACCGTATCCGCTCGCGAACAAAGCGTGAACGCCGCCAGACAAAGACAGGGCACGACTCCGCCGAGGAAGGGGAAGGTTTGCATGGGCGAAGATTTTGACACGCTTTACGCGGTCCGCAATCGCGCAAGTTTCACAAAATTTCAGGGGCGATTGCGCCTCATCGTTGTGACGAATCGTGCAATTTCTCTTCGCGCGGTAATTCTCCTTGAAGCCATGACGTCACTGACGCACATTCCCACCCGCCAGGGCCCATGGAATGTGGACTTACGAACCCCGCCAGGGCCGGAAGGCAGCAACGGTAGTTTGCTCGACATCTGCCGTGGTCACCCTGGCACTTTTTTATTTATGGTTTGTGATTTACGATGCGGATCGGATGTTGAGCGATCCGGTTCGAAATCATGAATCATCAAATCGTAAATCATAAATGTCCTACCAGGTCATAGCCCGGAAATACCGCCCGCAGCGCTTTGCCGACGTTGTCGGACAGGAACACGTTTCCCGAACGCTTGCCCAGGCGATCGAGCAGAACCGCATTGCCCACGCCTACCTGTTCTGCGGCCCGCGCGGCACCGGCAAGACAACCCTCGCACGCATCTTCGCCAAGGCTCTGAACTGCACCGGCGGCCCGAAGGCTGACTTCGACGTCAACGATCCCAAATGCATTGAGATCGCCGAAGGCCGTTCAATGGACGTTCTCGAAATCGACGGTGCGAGCAACAACGGCGTCGAGCAGGTCCGCGAATTGCGCGAAACCTGCAAGTACGCTCCGGCCTCGTCGAAGTTCAAAATCTACATCATCGACGAAGTTCACATGCTCTCGACCGCAGCCTTCAACGCGTTGCTCAAAACGCTGGAGGAACCGCCGGAGCACGTGAAGTTCATGTTCGCGACCACCGATCCGGAAAAGGTGTTGCCGACGATTCTTTCGCGCTGCCAGCGATTTGATCTTCGCCGCATTCCCGCATCGTTGATCGTTCAACAGCTTTCGATGATCGCGAAGCAGGAGAATGTGGAGATCACGCCGGAAGCGCTGTATGCGATTGCACGCGGTGCCGACGGAGGAATGCGCGACGCCGAATCGACGCTCGACCAGCTCATCAGCTTCTGCGGAAACAAGATCGAGGAGTCGGATGTTCTCTCGATGTTCGGCCTCACCGCGCAAAATCAATTGCTCGAACTTTCCCGCGCGGTTCTGAACGGCGAGATTGAATCCGCGTTGCGCCAGCTCAACGATCTGGCCAGAGGCGGCAAGGATCTCGGGCGTCTGCTTTCCGATCTGCTGAATCATTTCCGCAACCTGCTGATCTTTCAGGTGTCCCGCGGCGATTTGAATCTGGTGGAGGTTTCTGAAAGCGAAGCCGCCGCGCTGAAGGAACAGGCAAACGCCGCCGGAACGGATGGACTGACCCGCGTGATGGAAGTTCTCGCCGACGCGGAACTTCGCCTTCGCGATGCGGCCTCGAAGAAAATTTTGCTGGAAGTCGCCTTGCTGAAAGCCATCGAAGCCCGCAAAGCGATCAGTCTCGATTCCGTTCTTCAGCGCTTGCAGGATTTGCGTTCCAACGGCGGTTCAGCTGGAACACCTCCGGCATCTGCACCAGCGTCTGCAACGGTGCGATCCGCCGGGCCGGCCTCAGCACCGTCATCTCCCGCGTCAGCCGTTTCACCTCGACCAGCGCCACGCGCGACAACACCGGTTGCATCGACGGATTCCATCCAAACACCGTCTCCCGCGCCAGCACCCGCACCAGCCATTTCAGCGTCCCCCGGCGAGGTCGATCTCGAACAACTTTGGGCACAGCTGCTCGAAGCGATTGGCCGTGCGAGTCCGTTTGCGCGAACCTATTTTCTCGAAGCGCATCCGGTTTCCTTCGCGAAGGGATTGCTTACGATCGGGTTTCCTCAGGAATTCGAGGAACACATCGCGCTGGTGGACAATTCGAAAAACCATCAGCTGTTTCAGACCAAGCTGTCCGAATTCGGTTTCGCGAACTGTCAGGTAAAGTTCATCAAGGCCGAACCGCCAGCCGATCGAAAACGTGTTACGCCGCCTCCGGCCACTCCAACGCCGGCACAGGCGACACCGGAGACAAAACCCGGTTCAAAACCTTCGGCCGCTGAAAAGTCGGACGTCGCCCCGGCAGCCGCACCCGCGCCAAAAGCCGCGGCGCCAATACCCTTCGACAAAGAAGAATTCAAAAACGACCCGTTGATCCGGAAAGCCCTCGAAATTTTCAAGGGCACCATTGTTGATGTCCGGACCTGAACCTGATCGGCACAAACTCCCCATTCAATCGCTACTATGTCCAGCATCGGAAAACTCATGAAGCAGGCTGCTCGCATGCAGCAGCAGATGGAACAGATTCAAAACCAGCTCGCGCAGAAAACTGTCGAAGCCACCAGCGGCGGCGGTGCGGTCAAGGTCGTCGCCAAATGCGACGGCACCATCGCCTCGGTCAAGATCGATCCCGCCGCGGTGAATCCATCCGACGCGCAGCTGCTCGAAGACATGATCCTGACGGCAGTCAATCAGGCGCTTGGCCAGGCAAAGGAGATTTCGAACGCGGAAATGGGCAAGGTCACCGCCGGATTCAATCTGCCCGGATTCGGCTGAGCCTTGAATCCGCACGGTTTGCAGATTTGTTTTGCGTTCTCCGGTTCAACGTCACGCTGTTGACCGGATGAACGCTGCGGAAGCTGCGAGAGACACGACGATTTAAATGCCCCTGCCCGATCCCATCACGGCATTGACTGCTGCCTTGAACAAGCTGCCCGGCATTGGACCGCGTTCCGCCGAGCGGATTGCGCTTCACCTGGTTCAAGCCGATCCGGCTGCAGTGAAGTCGCTCGCGGATGCGATTCTTCAGGCTCGCGAACGCATTCATTTCTGCAACGTCTGCGGCGCACTCACAGAGAAATTGCCCTGCGACATCTGCACGGATGCCCGGCGTGATGCTTCACTCGTTTGCGTCGTGGAACAGCCGGTGGACATCCTCAGCCTCGAAAAATCCGGAACGTATCGCGGCAAATATCATGTTCTCGGCGGAAAGATTTCGCCGCTCGATGGCGTCGAGCCCGAGGACCTGCGAATCAGCGAACTGGAACAGCGCCTGAAAACGGAGCCAATCCAGGAAATCGTGATTGCGCTCGGCACGGATGTGGAAGGTGACGCCACGGGATTTTATCTCGCAAAACGACTCGCGCGAAACGGTCTCAAGATCACGCGCATCGCACACGGCCTGCCCGCCGGAAGCGGGCTGGAATTCGCCGACGAACTGACCCTCAGCCGCGCGTTGGAAGGACGTCGGGAGATGGGGATGTGAGGCGTGACGAGTGAAACGTGATGCGTGAATGCGTGATGAGTGAATACGTGACTTCATCCTTGATGCCTACTCCTTCCTCCTTGGCCAAAGTCGTTGTTTTCGACCTCGGCAAGGTGCTTGTCGATTTTGACTATTCGATCGCAGCGCACAAGATCGCGACCCGGTCGCGGCCTGATGTCGATGAATCCCGACTGTTTCTCGATCAATCCCCCCTGCTCCATCGTTATGAAACGGGGTTGCTGACCACGGAACAGTTCTTTGATGAAATCCGCGGGTTTTCAGGTTTCAGCGGAACTGAAGCCGAATTCGCATCGTTCTTCAGCGACATCTTCTCGCCAATAGATGAAATGATCTGCCTGCACGAGGAATTGCGGGCGGTGAAGATTCCCACATTCATCTTTTCCAACACCAATCCACTCGCGGTCACCCATATCCGCGAACGTTATTCTTTCTTCAAAAATTTCGACGGCTACGTCCTCTCCTACGAATGCGGCTGCATGAAGCCGAAGGAGGAGATTTATCAGGCCGTCGAGCGCATGACTGGCTGCAGGGGCCGTGAAATCGCCTACATCGATGACCGGCTGGAAAACGTGCAAACAGGTTTGAAGCGAAACTGGAATGCCATCCTCCACGAATCGCCCGAAAAAACGCGCGCTGCTTTGATATCCCTCGGGTTTCTCAATTCACACCCGGCTGCCGGCGCATAAACGGAGACCGATTCGACACTCGGCGGGTTGGGAATTGGATTTCCCCCTGCTCGTGACACCATCACATCAAACTCAGCTTTTCGCGCCGGGAGTGTCGTCAATTGCGCAGTTTGATTATTCCGACGCTTCTCCAACCTGCTGCCAATCCGTCTTTCAAAAAGAAGCTGACGAACTTTCTTCATTGAAACGATGAACGTTTAATTTCTCAGCAGATGCATTACGCGAATTCATCTATTTCCGAAATCAACTCACGCGAAAATCTCCCTCTCTTGATCATGGTCTTCCCGAAGTTCTCGTCACCCCGAAATACTGGCACCTCCGCTGCTTAGAGCCGGAAGACGCGGAGCACGCTCCGTGAACCGTCAGATGAAGTCGTGATTCTGAAGCTGACGGGGCTTTATCTGATGCGTTCGAACATAACTTTTTTTCGTCACATTCTGTTTCACTGTTTTCGCCGGCAAATGGCGGCGATGTTGATCGCATTTGTCTGGAGCGGATTGTCGAGTTTCGCGGCATTGACGAATCATGTCAGCATCAAGGAATCGATGTTTATTCCGGATCGGCTTGTCATCTATCCCGGAGACACCGTCGTTTGGACCCAGGATGACAACAACACCGAACACACGGTGACGTCTCAGGACAGTTACCTGAATTCAGGCGCTCTGGAACTTGGCGACGAGTTCAGCTTCACGTTCGATCACCTCGGGACTTTCCCCTACTACTGCGTGTTTCACGGCGCGGGAGCGATGTCGGGAACGATCATTGTCGCCGAGCCAACCGACAATGAATCTCCGCACGCACCGACAAATGTTTTCCCGGCGGACGGCGCCACCAATCAACCGCTGGCCGTTCAACTGGCCTCCGGCGCGTTTTTCGATCCCGATCCGGACGACTTTCACGCTGCCAGCCAGTGGATCATCCGTTACGCGCAAAACGATGCCATCGCCGTGGACAGCGGCGTGGTGCGGGGCAATCAACTGACCAACTTCAGTCCGGCGGGGTTGATCGAGGGAACAACCTATAAATGGCAGGTGCGTTATTGTGATGGCCGCCGCGGCTGGAGCGAGTATTCGTCTCCAACAAAATTCACGACGATGGTTTTGTTCAATGAACCGGGAATCGGTTTGCGGGGCAGTTTCTACAACGACACAAATTTTACCGCGCCAACCCTGATCCTGACCAACACCACGATCGACTTTGATTGGGGAAAAACGCGTCCGCACCGGCGCATCACCGCGGATGAGTTCGCAGTGCGTTGGGAAGGCATGCTGCTGCCGAGATTTTCAGAACTGTATCAAATTGAATTCGAATTTCGCGGCCGTGCGCGCGTGTGGATCAATGAAGAACTCGTGATCGACGACTGGACTCCGAACCCGTTCATTCTGGCACGACGCGCCAACGTGCCGCTGACGGCGGGGCAACTGATTCCCTTGCGAATCGACTATATTCCGCATCCCGGGGCTGGCGCCGCGACTTTGCGATGGATGAGTCCCAGCCTGCCGCCCGAAATCGTTCCGATGTTACGCCTGTTTCCACCGCAGCCTTGAACTTATGTTGAACCGCCGCCGCATGCTTCGAAACAGCTTCCTGAGTTTGATGACGCTTGCGTCGAATCCTCTCAGACTGCTCGGCAGTGCAGACATGAAGATGACGATGGACGCGCCAGGCAAAAGTCCGTGGCTCGATCTGTTTACCGATCCGCTGCGCCTCCCGCCGGTATTGAAACCGGAGGTTCGCGGCAAAACTCATCTCTACACGATCACGTTGAAACAGGGTTCGGCGAAAATGCATTCCCGGTTGCCAGCCACGTCCGTTTGGGGATTTGACGGGCTTTTCCCCGGTCCGACGATCAAGGCAACAAAAGGGCTGCCGGTCGTTGTGCGGTTTGTAAGTGAACTGCCGGACACGCACGGAATGAGTTCCGGCTCCGATGGACTGGCGCTCATGTATCCGTCGGTGCATCTGCACGGAGCGCATGTTGCACCGCAGGACGATGCGCATCCATTGGAAGCGGTTCCAGGCGTTTCGGTGCGCCAGTATCACTATCCGAACAATCAACGCGCCGCCACGCTCCTGTATCACGACCACACCCATGGCCAGACCGGAATGCACGTTTATCTCGGACTCGCAGGGTTGTATCTGCTCGATGATCCCGAAGAACAGGAACTTGGGCTGCCCAGCGGCGATTACGACGTTCCGCTGCTGATTCAGGACCGGCTGTTCAACAAGGACGGATCCCTCAACTACGTGCTCGACGATCACACGCGTGAAACCGGAATGCTCGGCGACCGAATTCTCGTCAACGGCGTGGTGCAGCCCTATTTCAAAGTGGCCCGAAGAAAGTATCGCTTTCGAATCGTGAATGGTTCAAACGCGCGGGTGCTTTATCTCAGGCTCGGCACTCAGGCGGAATTCACACAGGTCGGCACGGATGGCGGACTGCTGCCAAAACCGATGCGCAAACAGATGGTCGAACTGTCACCCTTCCAACGCGCAGATGTGGTGATCGATTTCAGCGGTTACGAAAAGGGAACGAAAGTGGTCCTGCGCAATTGCAACGATTTCCTGTGGTCCCCGAACTGTTCCGGCCCGTCCACCTTCGTCATGAGATTCGATGTCGATCGCGACGCACCGGACGAATCGGTCGTTCCGCCGGCGCTGGCTCCCTGGCAAAACCTGCCGATCACCGCGGAAACGGTCACACGCGAATTCAAGCTCACCCGAAAGAGCACGCCTGATGGAACCGTTTGGATGATCAACGGCCGGACTTACGACATGAGCGCGCCGCCGGAGGTAAAGATCAAGCATGGCGCCGTCGAAAAATGGAAATTCATCAACCTCACCGGCCACCAGCATCCCGTCCACATTCACCTGATCCAGTTCCAGGTGATCGACATCAACGGTGTTCCGCAGGATCCGTCTCAGCATGGCTGGAGAGATGTGCTCGTTGCTCCGCCCAACGGCCACATGACCGTTGTGGCTCGCTTTTCAGGCTACACCGGGCGCTACCTTTTTCACTGCCACAATCTCGAGCACGAAGACCTTGGCATGATGAGCGACTACGAGATCGTTTCCTGAGGGAACCTGTCGAAGATCTGCTGGCCAACAATACTGGCAGTGCTGCCTGGCGGAAGTCCCCGTCACACCTCGGCGACTTCTCGCACGGACGAAACGACCAGAGGAATGCCGAATGTGACGTTCGGATCGTCGAAGTCAAAAATCATCTCTCCGCGCGCCATCGCATATCGCTCGGCAACGCTCATCGCGTGATCTCCAGAGTGAAAGTCATAAGCCTGTGTCCGCGAAGGCGTCCAATGCCCCTGTCCGAAATAAAACAATCCCGTCACGTCGTCTCTCAGCAAAATCCTCATATCATTTCCGCCTCACGCCAAACCGGGTGGTTCAGTATGACGAGGGCTTATTGGGTAATACGGAAAACCGGGAGCCAATCTTTCAACAAAGTTGATTCGCCCCGGAAAAAACTGATTGAGCAACTCCACGCCACTCTCCATTGAACCGCGAACTTCTCGAAAACAGCCGATCCTTTGAATGCCTCGTTGTGAGATTCCCGAAGGAGGAGAATGGAGCCAGCTGTCGGATTTGAACCGACGACCGACGGTTTACAAAACCGTTGCTCTACCACTGAGCTAAGCTGGCCCGCTGCGCCGATCTATCCAGCTTTCCGGCCGCTCAGAGCAGTTGCAGCGGATTGGATCAATTTGCGCCCGGACAGATAATCCGACGGGATGTGAATTCGTCAAGACCAACATTCCCGCAAGACGGTTCTCTTGCGGAAATTGTGGACGAACTGCGTCTGAACGAAGTCGAAATCGGGCGAGGTCAAAATCCGAAGGATCGCATTCTAACTGGTACAAAACAGATGCGCGACGAACGCCTAAGGAGATTGGCCTATCCGCAAAGCGGATTCTGCTCCTGGGAGCAATCCCAGCCCCGGCACAATGATCTCAAAGCCGGTATTTGGATAGAGGCTGTTCGTCGCGCAAAAAACTTCTCCCATTTCAACGACGAAATGACAAGCCCATTTCCAGCGAACTGCAGACGTCCCAGATCCCGATGACATGGTTTTGCAGACAGACGTTCGCCTCGCCGCCGATGCCATTTTAAGAACCGTGCTATTTCCGGCTGGAGCCGAGGTAGGCGAGCATCGCCTGATGCCATTTGTCCCAGTTCGATCCGTAGTCGCGGCCGACGAAAGCCCCGAGCAGTTGCTTCGCCTCTCCTTGCATTGGATGGCCGTCAAGTCGCGCCAGATCGTAAAGAACCGGAATCCTGACCGCGTCACTCCGCTTCAATGTGTCAGTCATGAACACGCTGAGAACCTGCCGATGCAGGTTCGAGTCGAACAACTGTTCCCGGACGACCGCGAAGTGGGCATCGTCAACAAATTTGACCGCCGCATGTGCCACCTTGCGCTGGCCGCCATGATCCGCGGACGAATAAATCGTGAAGAGCGCCTGCGCTTTTTCCAGCGGCTGAAAATCCGAGTTCACGATGTAATAAATCTGATGCTCCAGCAGAGCTGACCGATTGGTTTCGATCAGAGCGATCATTTCCGGACTGAGCGGCGGAAGTTCGGAGATCTGCTGCGTGGGGATGGTCGTTACGGTGGCAAACTTCATTGCCGGCGCCGCCGTTTCGGAAGGCATTTCCAGTTCCATCTCCTGTTCCGGAGCGGAGACCGTTTCCTTCTCGTCGGATTTGCTGCAGCCCGCGCCCAGCCAGAGGACTGATGCAAGGCAAAGTGCGGCAAAACTGTTTTGATGAATCGCTTTCGCGAGTGTCTTAATTCGTTGGGTTTTCATGGTTAAACTTTCTGGTTGTCTGACTCGAAAACTGGATTCGGACTATCGACTTCGGATTTGGACGGCGCGGTGACCGTCCTGATCACCGCGCGTGATTTCAATGCATCAATATCAATTGTGTCTCTGCACCGACCCGGAACGGAACCGTCTCAACGCCAGGCCGACGACTCCGAGTCCCAGGATGGCAAACGAAGAAGGTTCCGGCACAGCACCGGAGAACTTCATGTAAAGGACGTCGGATGGCGTGTGCAGCGGCGTCGCACCAGGACCATAATCGGAAGTATCGAACAACTGCAGCGCCACCACGTAATCCCCAGCGGTCGTCCCGGTGAAACGGCGGCCATGGATGTGTCCGAAGGGATCGCCCCCCGGATTTCCTGCGCCAAGCATTTCATCGCTCAATGCGATCAACGGAGTTGAATCTCCAATGCCCAGAATGTAGGTGGGCGACACGGCGCCGGATTCCCAGAAGCCAAAGGTTCCTCCGTCTGGAGCGCTGAGCAATGTGATCTGAACATTCAGAAACGCACCTCCAAGGGCAGCGTAAGGCGATTGTTCAAATCCACTGTTGGCCAGCGATGTCATCGTCGGACCGCTGTTGAAGTAACCGGCATACGTTCCGGACGTCGCGAAATTCATGGTCTGAACGTATCCGGAGTTCGTGGAATACAACGCGCCATTCACCCAAATGAGCGGCGCACCCGCATCCGGCGATTCAGCTCCCGCATCCAGGTGACCGTGTTGCGCCTGCGCCGCGGCACTCCAAAGCAAGGCCGCACTGGCGATGGACAGCAGTTTCAAGGGATGCAGATTGTTCGTGTTGTTACGTTTCAGACTCTTCATTGTTCCTATCAGGTTCATTGTGTTTCAGGTTGTTCAGGGTTGTTGGGAAATCATTGGTCCGTCTGGCGAAGACGGTAGAAGCGGGCCGGGCCCGCGGCGTTGGTATCAATGATCGTGTGAATGTCGCTGTGATTGCCGCCTATGATCTCAGCGAGCATGGTCCAGTTGGTGGAGCTGAGATTTGTGCTGTACTCGACGTGATAATCGCGGAAGAACTGGGCACCGAAACGGAAGGCGACGGTGTCGTTCGTTCTCACGAAGTCGCTGATGAAAATTCCCGCCTGGAAATAGAAATAATTCGTCGGGCCAGGATTGTGAACGGGCGTGCCGTCGGCGTGACTGGACGAAATGTCGAGCATTTGGAAACCCACGGTGTAAAGCCCGGGTTTCGTCGCCGTAAAACGACGTCCGTGGATGTGTCCGAAAGGATCCGGTTCCGGAAACGTGATTCCTTCGCTGACATTGAAGTAATGACCCGTGTTCGTTGTGCCGGCGGGAATTGTGAAAACCTTCTGCGTGTGCGACGCCTCTTCATTTTCCTGCCAGAGGCTGAACTCGCCTCCAGGTGGTCCCGCCACGGAAACCACCCGGGCCACGATGAACGCGCCCAGCGCCGCTGCATTGGGCGCCGGTCCGCCCGTCCAGAGCGTGGCCGGCAATGCCGCGAAGGTGACGTCTGAATGATACAGTCCGGGATACAACACAGGATCATCGTCCGGCATGAAGAAACAGGCCGGCGCAATCCCGTCGTAGGAGTTCACATCATACGACGCGGCATTCACCAACGTGACGTTGGTCTTGCCGGGCTCGTATGAAGTCGTGAGACCGGCCACGAGATGAATGTGTTGTGCGGACGCGTTAAAGCTGCCCCCGGCAAGACCGAGGGCAGCTACTCCGATGATTGAGGCGAGTGCTTGTCTCACGTGCGAAAACGCCATCGTCACGGAAGCTCTCCGCGCAAGCGGAAGAAGACCGAAGGTACGGCGGGATCAACTGCGAACAGATTGGTGGTCAGCGCCGGAGCGTTGGTGAACGGTCCTGCGACCGGTTCCCAGGTCATCAGGTTCGTGCTCACCTCCACAAACATGTTGGTCAGCAAACCCTGCTTGTAAACCAGCTGGGCCGTGTTGTTGTTGAGTGAGAATCGCGTGATCCCGATGTCCACAGCCGTGGAGAATTTGATCGTCAACGGATCGGACGGGGCATGGATCGGTGCGCCGACCGTCGTCGGATGATTCTCCGAAGTGTCATACAACTGGAACGTCACAGTGTATTCACCGGCCTTGTCCACCGAGAAGCGGCGTCCGCGGATCGCTCCGAATGGATCGCCATCAGGCCGTCCCGCTCCCTGTTCGCAGTTGCTGAGAATGATCCTGTTCTTTCCTGCCGGATAAGGTCCTCCAACAGGAAATGAATAGGTCGGCCTTCCATTCCCCTGCTCCCAGAAATAGAACGTGCCGCCGGGAGGTCCGGAAACGGATACCACTTCGCACGCGATGTAGGATCCGAACGCGGCACTCGCAGTCGAGTTCGTCTTCACCGACAGCGCGATGAAGTGCAGGTTTGTGGAGCTGTAGTAATTGTTCGTGCCGTAGCGGTTCTGGACGCGCTGATACATCAGCGGCTGAACGAAACCGGAGCTTTCGTCATAAAGCTCGCCATTGGCGAACTTCAGCTTGGCCCCGGCGTTGGTGCTCACCGCGCCGCATTGAATGGGCAGCAACTGAGCGTGCGTCTGGCAAACGCCGGCTCCGATGCACAGGGCGGCGAGCAGGCCGTGGGAATTGAAGTGGGTTTTCATGGGTTTGTTGTCATTTCTGTTTGATAGGGTTCGCAGACTGGATTGGCGCATGGGAATAAGTGTCAAAGTTTAAGGGTGTCCGACCGGCATGATGAACCGGCTTCCGGAATTTGTTAGGAGCGGCGGCACGTGTGCCCACTTGAGCGTGCTCACATGACCGTCGAGATAGAGATAGTTCGCAGAGAGATGATGGCGCGTGGCGTCCACCTGGCCGATAAAGCCTTTGGGTGAATAGGCACCCGCCGGATTGGAAGGTTCGGGCGAGTTTCGGTAATCGGCAAAATGGAAGTGATCCTGCCCGATGATCTCCTCCACCAGCTCACTCATCCACATGGTTTCCGAATGACTCGGGACCGAGTTCCGCTTCGAAAAGTTCAGCGTCGGAGCGCCGGCCGGCCGTGGTGTGAGAAGGTCATTCACCGCGTATGTGTAGATTCGGGTCTTTTCAGTCGGGCACTTGTAGATCGCGGTGCCGTTGTAAGCCGCCAGAGAGGAAAGCCAGGACGGCAGATTGTGCTGATCCCCGGGCAGACGTTCGTTGTTGTCGCTGGCATACATCTCAGTGGCCAAACCCATCTGTTTAAGCTGACTCACACATTTGATCGATTGGGCGCGGGCCTTTGCCCTGGAGAGTGCCGGCAGCAGGAGAGCGGCTAGCACTGCGATGATGGCGATGACTACCAACAGCTCGATCAAGGTGAATCCCCTGGTGAATCGTTCTTTCAAGTCTCTGACTGCGTTTGCCTTTGAACCGGGCTCCATTGAAGAGCCCGGTTCACACGGGCTTTGTTCAGGTTACATGGCTGCTCTCGACGCGACCTGCGTTCCGAGGACAACCTTCTTTGCGTGGCAGGGAGTGCCGGTGTCTTTCACCACGAACAGCATGTAGTAGCCGCCGACTGCGGTTCCCGGCAGCACCGGCGCTGTGACGCGCAGCACGTTTCCACCGACCTTCGAGAACGGCAGTTTGACGTAGCGGCGGTCGGTGCAGAGGCTGTGCGACATCGAACCGGTGCGGACGATGCAAACCGAGCTGATGCTGTCCGCGTCATCCACAGTGAGGTTGAAATCGACACCGTAATCGATCTGCGCCGGATAGCTGGTGATCACCGGGCGAACCGCTTCGTTCGTGTTCGCGTCGAACAGATACGGCGGAGTGAAGAACTGGGCGCAGGGAACACCGAGATCGGGATCGCCAGCCGGAGCGAACGGATTGCCGGCGGGAACGAGGCCGTTACGGTTCTGGCCACCCATGAAAATCCGGCCGTCGGGCCAGAGGTGAATGATGCCGTGTTCGTCGCGCGGCACCTGGCTCTTGTCCATCGTCGAGAACAGGCCTGTTGCCGGATCAAGAATCTGAACGTGCATGCTCCAGGCTTCCATGCCCGACTGGCCCGTGCCGTTGCCGCCGATGATGCAGATCTTTCCATCCGGCATCGGTGTCGCGTAGTTCTGGCGAGCCCGAACGCGGAGCGAACCTTCAGTTGTGGTCCACTTCGGCATTTCGACGGGCGGTTCACCCGGCATGCGCACCTTGCTCAACGGCGCCATTTCGAGATACATCGCGCTCGCTGTCACAGTGCCGGAGGAATTACGTCCGCCCATGTGGTAGAGCCGATGCGAAACAACGTTGCCTTCGGTGTCGATCTCCATCAGGTCCGCATTGGCCGAGAACGGAGCGAAGGTGTTCGTGGCGGTATCGACATACTTCAGCCACTTGCCTTCACGCACGCTCGGGACTTCGCGGTCGGGATCAGCCAGCGCTCCCTGCACATCGACCAGGTAGGTGTGGCGCGCAGCGGTTTCGGATGAGGAACTGCCGTTCTCACCACCGTTGGCCGCTTCTGCCGCGTTCTCAAACAGCAGGCCGGAGTTCACCAGAACCTTCCAGTCGTTCTCGCCCGGACCGGTCTGAACCACGCATCCGTTCGGATACCAAGCAGGATGCAGCAGACGCGCATTTTCCAGCGCAACGCAGCGATCCAGTGTGCCGTCATAAACTTCCGGAACCGGCTGGGTGATCTGCGTGGAGGGCGTTCCGGCGCTTGAGGACAATTGTCCCGAGAGCTGCCAGCTCGACGGCATCTGATTCGACCACGTGCTGTTGCTGAAGAAGTTGTTCAGCCATGTGGTGGTGGATGAAGGTGTGCCACCGGTAGGTGTCGCGCGTTCATCACGATCCCATCCTGCGAAGATGTAAGCCTTGTTTCCAGGCAACGCGACGGCGGTGGGATACCACCGCGCATACCGCATGTCGCTCTGAAGCGGGGTGGGATGCGTCACCGTTCCGTTCGTCGGATTCATCAGGCGGATCGACAGGTAATTCGTCGAGTAGTCCAAACCGGGATAGGAGGACAGCGCGTGAGGATTACAGTCGTTGCTGATGGAATTGCCGATCGGGAAGTAGATGAACCGCTCGGGAATACCGAGGTCCTTCTGCTCCTGGAAGAACTTCTCCGAATATGGATCGTTCGGATCGGCATTGTACTGCGCGCGCATGCAGGAGATCGGACGTTCCAGCCAGCTTTCCGTGTCCGGGTTGAACACCTGGATGCGGTAGTTGCCGTTCTGGCTGTTCATGTCGTGACCGCCAGGGAAGATCGGGCGGCCATCCTCCAGCGTCGCAAAGCCGGGGCAATACATGTCGTAGTAAAGACCGCGCGACACGCCCATGTTCTTGGTCGCGCCGAAGTTCAACTCTGCGTCGTGGTTCTGAAGCGCAGCAGGTGCATACTTCGGATCTTCGGTGTCATACTTGTAAGCATCCGGATGCCCCCAATCATAAAGCTGGCAGAGATCCAGATATTGATCGACGCGGATGCGTTGTGGCACCGACTGGCTGACGTCGTGAACGATGTTGTAGCCGCCGTAGCACAGCTGGTTGAAGGAACGGCGCAGCGCGGAGTTGAACTGATTGCCCGGATTCGAAAGCGCGGTCTGACCGGCAAGAGCCCCAGGACCCGGATTGGGATTCGCAATCATGAAGTTGATGATGTCCGGGTTCGCCATTTCGTCGGCCGTGTATGCCGAGTGGCGATGGAACATCAGCATCTTTGGAGTATCGTCATTCGTCCTCCAAACCATCGTGTTATGCACGGACATGGCATGCGTCGGGAGGAGCGGCCCCACCCGGCCATGCAACACCGGATTCGTGTTCGTATGTGACTGCCAGGTCACGTTTCCGGTCGGAATGACACTCAGGTCATCGTCCGGAAATGGCATATTAGGATTCGTGTTGTAGGGAGCATCCGCAGCGATCAGGCGCGTGGCACCTGCCAGGGCGCAGAACACGGATGCTCGCTGGAAGAGGAGTCGTTTGAGCTGAAGGGTTGAGTTCGGTTTCATTCGGATTTGACAATGGTTAGCGGGCGTCTTGAAAAGGTGTTCACAGTGCCACGCTCCAAGCACCGGATATGCCTCGGCACCTCAACAGGATGCCAACGCTGCACGAATTCTGTGCGCGCTCTTCATGAACGCTTTTCGTTTACGCGGTTTCATCGCTGAAGAATGAGCGCGCGATGAAGATGCCGCGCTGACAAGAAATGTGATCCTAAAGCCCCCTGAGAGGAATTTTCAGAAAGACTGGAAGGAAAACGACTTCCGAAGCGGGAGATGAAATCGTTTCTCTTTGTCGCAGTTTGATCAGCACCTGCTCTTTTTTGTTCAGGCACCAACAAAATTGCACAATCCTGAACAGCACACGCTTGGAAAGAAGCTCATGTACAAAGGTTTGGAAACCGCGCCTTCATCGCGCAGAAGTTAACCTCGTTGTTCGCCACGTCGAAACGTTCAGTGCGCTTCAAGCCATGTCCCGCCCACGCCTGCTTCAACTTCGATCGGAACGTCGAGTTCGATTGCCGACTTCATCCTGTCCTGAACCAGCGTCAGAACTTCCTCCCGTTCCGGTCGGAAGAGATCGAAAACAAGTTCATCATGCACCTGCAGCAGCATCCGCGTTTTCAACTTCCGACGCGTCAGCTCGGCCTGAATGTTGATCATTGCGATCTTGATCATGTCCGCCGCAGTCCCCTGAATCGGCGCATTGATCGCATTCCGCTCGGCAGCACCGCGCACGGTGGCGTTCGAGGAATTGATGTCGCGAATATAGCGGCGACGGCCAGTGACCGTCTCGACGTAGCCGTTCGCACGGGCGAACTCGATCGTTCGATCCATGAATTCCCGAATTCCTGCGAACTGCGCGAAATATTGTTCAATGATCTCCGCTCCTTCGCGTCGTGGAATATTCAGCCGCTGTGCCAGGCCGAATGCTGAAATGCCATAGGCGATGCCGTAGTTCACCATTTTGGCTTTGCGCCGCATTTCTGATGTCACCTGATCCAGCGGCACGCCATAAACTTTCGCCGCAGTGGCCGTATGCACATCGATTCCCGTTCGAAATGCTTCAAGCAATCCTGCCTCGCGGCTGAGAGCAGCAATGATGCGGAGTTCGATTTGCGAGTAATCGGCCGAAAGCAGCAGATACTCCGGTCCGCGCGGCACGAAGGCCTTGCGGATTTCCTGCCCGCGCTCGGTGCGGATCGGGATATTCTGAAGATTTGGATTCTGTGAATTCAACCGGCCGGTGCTCGTTGCGACCTGATTGTAGGTCGTGTGAATCCGCCCCGTCTTCGGCCAGATCGCCAGTGGTAGAGCATCGGCGTAGGTGGACTTGAGTTTCGACGCGGCACGATACTCAAGGAGTTTTTGAACCACTTCATGATCCGGCGCGAGTGCGAGAAGTGTTTGCTCGTCCGTGGCGTACTGGCCGGTTTTGGTTTTCTTCGGCTTCTCGCAAATCTTCAGCACCTCGAACAGCACTTCGCCCAGTTGCCGCGCGGAATTCAGATTGAACTCCCGGCCGGCAGCACGGCAGATCGACGATTGCAGCTCGGTCATCTCCTTGGAAAGCTGCGCGGCGAAATCGGCCAATGCCGCGGAATCCACTCGAATACCTTCGAACTCCATATCGACCAGCACAGGAATCAACGGTGCTTCGATTTCGTAAAACACCCGTTCCTGTCCCTTTTCTTTCAGCATCGGTTCCAGTTTTTCGCGCAGTTGCAACGCAATGTCCGCCGATTCCATCGCTCGTTCCGCCAGCTTCTCCGACGCCACATCACCAAGGCTCAACTGTTCCTCGCCGCTTTCGCTCGCAGCCTTTCCCGGCGTGTAACCGAGAAACGCTTCGGACAGGTATTCGAGTGTGTGACGCATGTCCGGCTCGATCAGACTGTGCGCCACCATTGTGTCGAACAGCGTTCCACGAACATCGATGCCACGCCACTTCAGAACGGTGAGATCGAACTTCAGGTTGTGTCCCACCTTCGCGATCCGTTCATCTTCCAGCACCGGGCGCAACTGCTCCAGGTCGGCATCGCACTCGATCGCGACATAAGCCGCCTCATGCGGCTTGAGTGAAAACGCGAAACCTTCGAGCCGCGCCTCCTTGGGATCGCTGCCACTTACCTGTGCTTTGAAACAAAATGCCTTCGCGGCCTTCAACGCATTCAACAGCATTGCGATCTCCGCCGCTGGGATCCGGCGATACGTATGCGCGATGTCGTCGATAGTCTTTAAATTGGCGCGAGGAACTTCTGCAGCCACAGCGGCGGTGGCACTTTCCCTGACATTCGATGACGCTTTCGTTGAGGAAACAGCTGACTTCCGCGCTGCAGCAGATTCTTCCGCCGGCTGAAATCCCCTGCCCGCCTTGAAGTCATCGCCAAACAAACGCCGTCCGATCGAATTGAATTCAAATTCGATCAACAACGATTTTACCGCCTCTTCGTCGGGCGGACGCAGCTTGAGTTCATCCAGCTCATACGCGCACGGGGCGTCGCAAAGGATCGTTACCAGCTGTTTTGAAAGAAGCGCGATATCGCGATTCTTCTCCAGCGACTCGCGAATGCGGCCTTTCAGCTCCGATGTGCGCGCGAGGAGATTCTCCACAGTGCCAAATTCGCTGATGAGTTTGATCGCGGTTTTCTCGCCAACACCCGGAACGCCCGGCACGTTGTCCGACGCGTCACCCATCAATGCAAGAATGTCGATGACCTGTTCCGGCTTCTGAATTCCCCAGCGTGCCTGAATCTCCGGCACGCCCAGAATCTCCACATCACTCCCCATGCGCCCGGGCTTGTAGAGAAACGTGTTGGCATCGACGAGTTGCCCGAAATCCTTGTCAGGCGTCACCATGTAGGTCGTGAAGCCGCGTTTCTCCGCCTTTCTGGCGAGCGTCCCGATGATGTCGTCCGCTTCGTAGCCATCGCATTCGAGCAGCGGGATTCGGAACGCCTCCAGCATTCGTCGCACGTGCGGCAGGGCCGCCGAAAGATCTTCGGGCATCGATTGGCGGGTGGCTTTGTATTCCGGATAGGCCTTGTGACGCGGTGTCGGCGCCTCGGTATCGAGCGCAACGGCGAGATGCGTCGGCTGCTGTTTGCTCAGGATGTCGAGGATGGTTTGCGTGAAGCCGTACAGCGCGGAAGTATTCACGCCCTTGGACGTGAATATCGGCCGGGCGATCAGGGCAAAATGCGCCCGATAAACCAACGCCATGCCATCCAGAAGGAAGAGCTTGTTCGCCATGCGCAGATGTTAAACCGGGAATCCAGATCGGCGCGAAGAATTTCTCCCATCCGCCGCAATGCAGCTCGGGATTTTCAGCCTGGCCGGTTCGCGGGTTTTCGATTCGCGTGTTTCCGATCCGTTACATTTCGCCCCCCTCGAAAGCGCCGCATGCCGACAACTTTGAAAAGCTGCCCGACTTCACACTGGAAATCCGCACCAAGCTTTTTATGATGCCCGCCCATGAGTTCACCGACCTTCCGTGTCCGCCGTGCGACGCTGGATGATCTTCCGGCTCTACGTCCGATCTGGATCAGCATGCAGTTCGATCCGCAGAAACTCGAACCACGGCTCACGGAATTCCAGGTTGCTGAGGACGCATCGGGCAGCGTTGTTGGCGGGTTCGGTTTCCAGATTTTTCAACGGCACGGAAACATTCACAGCGAAGGTTTTTCAGATTTCGCGCTTGCCGATTCTGTTCGGCCTCTGTTCTGGGAACGAATTCAGGCGCTCGCTCTCAATCACGGCATTGCCCGACTGTGGACATCGGAGAACACGCCGTTCTGGAAACAGAATGGTTTTCAGCCCGCTGCAACTGAAGTTCTGAAACGACTCCCAGCCGAATGGCACGCGGAAAACGCCGAGTGGCTGACGCTCAGCCTCAAAGATGAGGACTCCATCATTTCGCTGGAAAAGGAACTTCAACTGTTCATGGAATCCGAAAAGCAACGAACCAACCGCGCCTTTCAACAGGCAAAAACGTTGAAGAACATCGCCACCGTCATCGCAGTCATTTTCGGAATCACCGTCATCGCCGCAATCCTCTACCTGATGCGGAAGAATGTCGGGAGGTAAATTCAGGCCGTTCGAGTGAATTCGATCTCAAGCCAGGAGAAGAACGTTCTCTCACGGTTGTTTGGAAACACTCTGTTTGCCCCGCGGTTGGCGGCTCCACCGGTGCAGGATCATTCCAGCCCCGAACATGACGCCACCGCAGAACAGAAACGCCATGCGTCCGCTGATGGCATTGGGAATCGCCATCAAGAGGAGAATGAATCCGCCATACACCATGCAGAGCGCGCCCAGCATCCAGTAAACAGCGGTTTGAGTTTGAACCACCTCCACGGCCGGATTCTTCACGGGCGTCTCGAGGTTTCTGAAAAAGTTTTCCACACGCTCGCGCTCCTCCACCGGGACGTTCTTGTAGAAGAACGTCGTCAGGAAATACCACGCGGATCCCACACCGACTGTTCCCCCGAGCGTGGTAACGGCGAGTTTCAGATACGTTCTCTCATCTGCATTCAGCGGCGTCGTCCAGGCCATACAGTTCTGCACCATTTCGGGCGTAATGAACCTTCCCAGAAGCCATGAAGCAGCGGCGGCAATCAGCGTCGTGCTCCACGCGGACCAGCCCGGCGTTCGTTTGTAGAACAATCCGTAGATCAGCGGCAACGCGAGCGGCATCAGAAGATACGACGCCAGTTGATTGACGAAATCGAACAGGTTCGTCTCGCGAATGTTGTTCACGTAGAGCGCCAGCGCGATGATGATGGCGCCAAAGATCAGCGTGCAAATCTTGCCGGCGATCAGCAGGTGTTGCTCTGATGCGTTCGGACGGAACACCGGTTTGTAAAGGCTGCGGATCGCAATCCCGACGTTTTTGTTCAACCCGGAATCCATGTTCGCAATGGTTGCGCCAAGCATCGCAGAAAGCAGAAGGCCAAGCAGCCCGCGCGGCATCACATCCATCGCCACCGACACAAAGGCCGCCTCATGCGGTTGCTTGAGCCGCGGAAACTCAGCTGCCAGGTCCGGATGAAGAATGGTCGCCGCCATTGAAGGGATGAACCACAGCAACGGCCCGATCAACATCCCAAACAGCGGTATCAACACCATCTTCCGCGCGTCTCCATCGCTGCACGTCATCAGGTACATGGTCGATCGCTCCATGTTGTTTTCGTCGGAAAACTTCAACCACAGCGTCGCTGCGATCCACAGAAGAATCAGCTCCGGCCGGGCCAGCTCGCCCCAGTTCAGATGTGCGGACGGCACTTTCTCCAGAAGCCCGCTGATCCCGCCGACCTTGTCGTGCGCCAGAGTCATCGCTGCGGTGCAGATCGTGATCGTAACGATCAGGAAGGCCTGAACGAAGTCGCTGGCGAGCACAGCCCACGAACCGCCCGCAAATGCCACCACCGTCACAACGATTCCGAGAATGACCAGCATCGAGTTCATCGGAACGTCGAACACTGCCGACATGAAAACACCAAGGGCATTCAATCCAACGCCGGCAAACAGCAGCAGCAGCGGCAGCTTGATCCAGGTGTACAACTGCTCGGTGAACGGACCGTATCGCAGGCGCACCGCCTCCATCCAGGTGACCACCCTCATGCGCCGAAACCGAAGCGCTGTGAACGCCATGGCGAACAGCAACGCAAGGACAGTCGCGTAGAAAACGCAGAGCACCAGCAGGCCGGCCTCATAGACCTTTCCCGCGGCGCCTGTGAACGTCCACGCACTAAAACTGAAAACCCACGCCGACGCACCCGTCAGCCACCAGGGCATTGCACCACCCGCACGGAAATAGTCGGATGTGTCCCTGCTCATTCGCCGGAACACCACGCCGATGGCGAGCATGAACACGAGGTAGAACCCGATGATGACGTAGTCGAACGTTGTGATCATGCCGGTCTTGAAAGAATGCCTTCCGAACCGAAACCGGCACGCGTGCGCGAAATCGACAGTTCAAATCTGCCCATTGCGGCTCTGCTGTCTGCGCCGGAGACACAACTCGCTTTGCAATCGTTGAGAAGCCTTGCCATATCGAGTTCCATTGGCCTGTCGTCCATATCTTGAAACTGATTCAAAATCACGCCTGTTTGCTCGCAGCATGGAACGCGCGGAGGAGAACGCTCCAAAGCTTTCTCCATTTTCCAGTAAATCATCGCTTCGCTCGGAAACTGAACCCCTGAACTCATTCGCATTGCCGGAAACCGATGTTAACTTTGGTCATTCCAGAGTGGAAACGATTGAACCATGAAAATCTTCACCATCGGCTTTACGCAAAAATCTGCCGCGGACTTCTTCCAGAGCATTCAGAATTCAGGCGCGAAACGCGTGATCGACGTCCGGCTGAACAACGTTTCCCAGCTTGCCGGCTTTGCAAAACGCGACGATCTCGCGTTCTTCCTGAAGGAACTTTGCGGGATCGATTACGTCCATCGTCTGGACCTTGCCCCCACGCCAACAGTTCTTGATAAGTATCGGAAGGACAAAAAGGAATGGCGCCGTTTCGAACGCGAATTTCTTCAACTGCTCCGCGAGCGGAAGATCGAACGCAAAATTCCGAAGGAACTGATGTCAGGCGCCTGTCTGCTGTGCAGCGAGGACAAGCCGCATCATTGCCATCGCCGGATGATCGCCGAATATCTCCAGCAACACTGGCACGACGTCGAGATCGTGCATCTCGGCTGACCGCTACTCCACCAGCTGATGCTGCATCGCATAATGCATCAGCTCGGCGTTGTTCTTCATGCCCATCTTTTCAAGAATGCGCGAGCGGTAGGTACTGATGGTCTTCACGCTCAACGAAAGTTCCTTCGCGATCTCACTGACAATCTTGCCGGAAGCGATCAATCGCAGAACCTGGAATTCACGGTCGGAAAGCTTCTCCTGCGGCGGCTTCTGGGCATCGCCACCGGACAAATAAGTCGCCAGTTTTTCCGCGAGCGAATTGCTCACGTAACGTCCACCGGCGAGAACCTTCTTGATTGCGCCGACCAGTTCGTCCGGCGCGCTTTCCTTGGTCATGTAACCGGATGCACCGCGCTTCAAAACACGCACTGCAAACTGTCCCTCCGGATGCATGCTGAGGACGAGCACCGGGAGCTTGGGTTTGAACTTCTTGATTTCGCGCAGCACCTCCAGGCCGCTGCGGCCCGGCATGGTGATGTCGAGAATCACGACATCCCAGTTTTCCTTCCAGATCTTGTTCAGAGCTTCCTGCGCGTTGCGGGCCTCTCCAAACGTCGCCTTTTTAAATTCATCGGCGAGAATTTGCTTCAAGCCGTGGCGAACGACGGCGTGGTCGTCTGTCAGCAGAATCTTCATGTGATGCTTCCCGAACTGGTTCGCGGTTCGCTTCGCGGAGCGGCAATGTGACTGTGACGCGCGTGCCTTTCCCGGCCCGCACCGGACCGATCTTGAACTCCCCGCCCAGCAAGGCCGCCCGCTCCTTCATTCCCAACAGCCCAAGTGAACGCGTGTTCGTGATCTCCGCCGGCTCAATGCCGCGCCCGTTGTCTTTGACGTCCATGATAATACGTCCCGACTCCTGTTTCAAATAGACCGCCACATGGGTCGCGCCCGCGTGACGAATCACGTTCGTCAAAGTCTCCTGAAAAATCCGGAAGAACGTCGTCGCGAGGTTCGAATCCAGCGCCGAATCCTGCAGGCTGGAATGAACGTCGCATTTGATTCCGGTGCGATTCTGAAATTCGTTCGCTTGCCATTCCAATGCGGCGACAAGTCCCAGATGATCGAGCACGCCGGGCCGAAGCTCGGTCGAAATGCGGCGCACCGTTTTGATCGTGTTGTCCATCTGCGCCATCAACGCCTTCGCCTTCTCGATCACCGGGTTCATCTTCTTGGGCAGCCGCGCGACGATCCTGGAAAGGTCGAGTTTGCAAATGGTGAGCGCCTGCCCCAGTTCGTCGTGAACCTCCCGGGCAATCCGGGTCCGCTCCTCCTCGCGCACGCGCTGGAGATAAACCGAAAGCGCCCGGAGCTGCTCGTGCGATTCACGCAGCTGCTTCTCCGCGCGACGCCGCTCGCTCCGCTCCTGCGCTTCGCGCAAGGCCCGATGCACCGATGGCAGCAATCTTCCCAAACGATGCTTGAGCACGTAGTCCGTCGCGCCGTTCTTCAACGTTTCAATCGCCACCTCTTCACCCATCGTTCCAGTCACGAAGATGAACGGGGTTTCGGGACACAGCTTTTTTGCGATCTCCAGCGCCGTGTAACCATCGAAGCCCGGCAGCGCATAGTCGGAGAGAATGAGGTCGGGTGGATTGGTTTTGATCTCGCGGACGAAATCCTCCTCATGCTCGACGCGGATCGACGAGAAATGCAGTCCGCTCCGACGCAACGCGTGCCGCGCCAGTTCGGCGTCTGCGACGCTGTCCTCCAGCATGAGAATGTGAATTTCCTTTTTCACTCGGTGAGAACGTGTGTTGACTCCGATTCCTCCCGTTTGCGCGTTGCCGCCTTGGGAAGTGTGAAATAGAACGTGGCGCCGGCATCGATCTCGCCCCTCGCCCAGGTCCGGCCGCCATGGCGATGAATGATTCGCCGCACGTTCGCCAGCCCGATGCCCGTTCCCTCGAATTCCACGGCACGATGCAACCGTTGGAACACGCCGAACAATTTGTGAACGTAGCGCATGTCGAAACCGACGCCGTTGTCCTTCACGAAAATGACAACTTCGTCGCCGCTCGTTTTTCCGCCGATTTCGATTCGCGCCGGCTTTCTTGGACGCGTGTATTTGAGCGCGTTGCAGATCAGATTGGAGAAAACCTGATGGACGAGATTGGCATCCCCTTCCGCAGCGGGAAGCTTTCCAATCTTCCATTCAATCTCTCGCGACGCCGTGTCCAGCGTCAGCTCACGAAGCACGTTCTGCACAATATCATTCAGATTGATCGTGGACTTCCTGAATTCCGCGCGCGCCGTCCGCGAGAACATCAGCAGGTCATCAATGAGACGTCCCATCTGTCTTGCGGCATCGGCGATGGTCTGAAGGTAGCCTTTCGCCTCCTCATCAAGCAACGATTCCTTGGTCGTACGAAAAATTTCCACAAAGCCCTCGATGTGCCGCAGCGGCGCACGTAGGTCATGCGACACCGAATAGCTGAACGCCTCCAGTTCCTTGTTCGCTGCTTCCAGTTCCGCCGTCCGCGCCACCACACGCTGCTCCAGTTCACTGTTCAACCGCCGGATTTCTTCCTCAGCTGCCTTGCGCTCGCTGATGTCGTGCACGATCACCTGCGCCGCCGGTCTGCCTTCAAACTTCATCGGCGACGCCGCCATTTCGACATCGACAATCCGGCCATCGACGCGCAGGACCCGGACCTCCGTGAAGGGAATCGATTTCTGCTCTCTCAACAGCCGGTTCATTGCGCGCTGCACCCGGTTCCGGTCGTCCGGATGGACAAACTCCAGGGCCGACTTCCCAAGGACGAGATCGGGATCGCTGCCGTCAAACAGTTTCAATCCGGCGCTGTTGATGAAAACAATCTGACCGTCGGTCTGGACGAAGAGCGCGTCCGGCGACAGCTCGACAAGGCTGCGATACCGTTCCTCGCTCGAATGCAATTGTTCCTGCGATCGTCGCCGCTCCACGCGTGATTCCGCATGATGAAGCGCTCGTTGAACGGCCGGTGGCAGCGTGGACATATGATGCTTCAACACAAAATCCGCCGCGCCGCTTTTCAATGCCTTGATGGCCATCTCCTCGCCGAGCGATCCCGTGACAAAGATGAACGGAACATGCGGGCTGCGCTTCCGGACGATTGAAAGTGCGGAGAATGCATCGAAAGCCGGCGGGCAATGGTCTGACAGCACCAATGCGGGCCTGAAATCCTCAAGCGCCTTAATGAATTCGGCCTCGGTTTGCACCCGCCGGAAACTGAACTCAAACCCGCCGTCTTTCAGGATTTCCTGCACCAGCTCGGCGTCCCGGGCTTTTTCCTCCAGCATCAGTATCCGGAGTTTCTTTTGCGTCTTCTTCAATGAAATTCAGTCCTAAGGTACGGGGTAATCTTCCACCTGAAAACATAGGTGATGCCCCCGGTCCGGAGCTCAACGCACCGGCAGCGAAAAATAGAACGTCGCACCTGCGCCTTCCTCTCCCTCGGCCCAAACGCTTCCGCCATGCCGCTCGATGATTCTGCGCACGTTCGCAAGCCCAATTCCGGTGCCGTCAAAACCGTCCCGATGCAGCCGTTGAAAAATTCGGAACAGCTTGTCCGCCTGATGCGCTGGAAAGCCAACGCCGTTGTCCTTCACCGAAACAACAATGCTGCCAGCCTCTGTCCGCGAATCGATTTCGATCACCGCCTTCTCGCGATCGCGCGTGAACTTGAGCGCATTGGACACCAGATTCGTCAGCACCAGCCAGAGCATCACTGGATCGCCCTCCACCTCCGGCAGATTCCCCAGCTTCCACTCAACGTCCCGCTTCTCAAACGTCGGACGCAAATCGTGGATCACCTCTTTCGCAATCTCCGCCAGGCTGAGATGCAGTCGGTACATGTCGCTCTGGCCGATCCGGGAAAACGTGAAAAGATCATCGATCAGCCGGCTCATCTGCTGCGCCGATTCCGCGATGGTCTTCAGGTAGGCGCGATTTTTTGGATCCAGCCGTTCCACAGTCGTTTTCAGGAGAACTTCGGAAAAGCTTTCGATGTGCCGGAGCGGCATGCGCATGTCGAGCGCGATGGTTCGCGTGAATTCCTCCAGTTCGCGATGCGCCGACTCCACCTGCGTCAGTCGCTCGCGATCGGCCAGTTGAACTTCATCCGGCGCGCGCCGGGCAAGATCACGCAGAATGCAGAGGTATCCGCGTGTCCGTCCCTCGTCGTTCTTGAGCGCAACAACCGCATGACTGGCGCGAAACTTTTCCCCGCCCTTGCGCAGACGCCAGCCATTTTCCTCTTCACGTCCTTTCCGCCGAGCTGACTCCAGCATCTGAGCCGGCCAGGCATGATTGATCGCTTCAGGCGCAAAGAGTTTTTCATAATCGTTGCCCAGAATCTCGGTCGGCTCGTAGCCGAGCATCTGTTCCGCGCCCGGATTCCATGTGGCCACGCGACCTTCAGGATCCAGCATGAACACGGCGTATTCCTTCAACTCCGCAGAAATCAGCCGCACATGTTCCTCGGCATCCAGCAGCGCCGATTCAAGCTGACGATGCCGCGCGCGCGTGTCCGCATCCCGAAGCGCACGCTCCACCGCCGGCGCCAGCAAATGCAGGTTCTCCTTCAATACATAGTCGTCAGCCCCGCTCTTGAGTGTCTCCTCGGCCGCGCGCGAATCGGGACCGCCGGTCACGAAAATGAATGGCACATCCGGACAATGCTTTCTCGCTTCGGCCAGTGCGGCAAAGCCGTCGAAACCGGGGACGCCATGATCCGACAGGATCACATCGGGAGAATGATGTTCGAGTTCGTGGAGGAAAGATTCGCGGGACTCCACCCGCCGCGACCGGAAACGCAGCCCTGCCTTGCGCAATTCATGGTTGATAAGCACCACGTCCGGCGCGGCATCTTCGATCATCAAGACCCGAAGTTCCTTCTTCATTCTGGTATCGGAGGCTCACAGACATCGAGCCCTGCCACCTTAACGAGTGAGCGGATTTCATGAATAGGGTGAAGTCCTGCAAACGGAAGAAAGGAGCAAGGAGGAGGGAATCCAGGAGCAAGGAGAACGGGTCGCTTCTGGTTGCGACGGGCAACGCGTCAATTCGGCTTGTGTCAGCTTCCGGAAATTCTCGGCGGCACGGCTTGTGGAACAGCGCGCGCATCCCGCACCGACGGCTCCGCGCGCAAAGCAGATTGGACCATCAGAAATTCGCTCACGTTCTCCGCTGTGATCATTCCAATCAACCGCCCGTCCAACACCACGGGAATCGACCGGCAGGTTGAGCTTTGAAATCGCATGAACACCGATTCCGCGGGTTCATCCGGTCCCACCGTCGGAAAGGTGTGCCGCATCGCCGCAGCCACGGGATGTGACGATCCCATTTTCGACAAGCTTTCCACCAGCGTTCCTCGCGTGAGCAATCCAACGACGCGCCCCTCCACCACCACAGGGAAATCATCCTGATAACCGGAAAGCAGATGTTCCACTGCGCGCGACAACGGGTCTTCCGGCGAAAGGGTGCGAAAATCCGTGATCATGATCTGCGAGACACGGGTGCCGCCGAGAGCATGTTTCAGTTGAACCATGTTCGATTCCTGCGCCGCGCCCATCCAGACGAACAACGCCAGGAGAACGAGCAAAGGATTGAACGATCCCAACCAGCCCATCAGTCCCGCCATTCCGATAAGAACCGCGAGGCCTTGACCGATTCTTGCGGCGATCGCAGTGGCGCGCGCGTAATTGAGGCGCAACGCAAGTAATGCGCGAAGAACACGCCCGCCATCCATGGGAAATGCCGGCAGAAGATTGAATGTGAACAGGACAATGTTCAGCACGGTCAGTTGAAACAGCAGTCCGCCGGTCGCCTCCATCTGGGCCAGCGATTCGCCTGGATGCAACGCCCAAAGGATTGCGCCGAATAGGATGGCGAGCACCACATTCACCGCGGGTCCCGCGAGCGCAACTGCAATCTCCCGCCACGGTTCCTCCGGCATGCGTTCAAGCCGCGCCACTCCGCCGATCGGAAGCAACGTGATGTCCTTCGTGGCAATCCCAAACCGCCGGGCCATCAATGCGTGGCCAAATTCATGCAGCACCACGAGTCCGAACAGGCAGACGATGACGAGCACCTCGTGCAGCGCACCAATCCAGGTTCCTCGAACCACAAAACCGGACCAGGCGACAACCAGCAGAAGCAGGACAAATGTCGCGTGGACGTAAACTCCGATCCCCGCAAACCGTGCAATCTTCCAGGACCAACGCATCCAGCCTCCGGTCAGCGCAGGGGAGAATCCCCCGGCGTGTAACCGCTCTTCAACAGCGCGTCGTGCAACTCGGGAACCTTCGTCACGGTCGTGTCGAATGTCACGGTCGCGCGGCCCGGTTCGCGCGTGACTTGAACGTCACGCACGCCGCGAATCGATCGCAGGGTTTTCTCCACGCGCGCCACGCACTTGTCGCATGTAATTCCCGACACCGCGATGTCCCGTGTTTCCAGCACGGCTTCCTTTGTTGTGTTTTCAGAATTCATTCCGAGCTCATCCTCGCATAAACGTTGTTGGAATCAAACGGGGAGCTGCACCGGCTCGTGAGAATCGCCTTCCCACGAACCCGACCCGCCGTGTGCACGAATGAGTCGGATGATCAGTCCAGCAGACGCGGACGTTCGCGATACGTCTTCAGCACGAACTCGCCAAAGATCGTGTTCGCCCACGCAAACCAGGAACGCGTGAACTTCTTCGGATCGTCCTTGTGAAATGCCTCGTGAATGAATCCGGTTCCCGCATGCGTCTTCTGCAATGTCATCAGGCATGCCTTGATCTCCTTGTCATCGCTGGCGGTGAGGCCTTCCATGATCACACCCAGCGGCCAGATCATGTCCACACCCACGTGCGGCCCGCCGAGACCGCGCGCCGCTTTTCCAACGCAGTAATACGGATTGTCCTCGGAAAGCAGCAACCGGCGCGTGCTCTGGTAAATCGGGTCGTTCTGTTTCACCGCGCCGAGATACGGCAATGACAGCAGGCTCGGAATGTTGCCGTCGTCAGTGCAGTAATAATTGCCATACGCATCCACTTCGAACGCATACACGCGCCCGGCCTTCGGGTGATTGACCACGCCATGTTCGGCCAGCGCAGCCTCCACTTCATCGGCCATCGCGCGGCATTGTTTCGCCAGTGTTGAATCCTTCTTCAAGGTTTCAACCATTTCCGCGGCCTGACGCAAACTCACCATGGCAAAGAAGTTTGCAGGGATCAGATATGGAAAGATCGTTGCGTCGTCGCTTGGACGGAAGATCGAATAGATCAGACCGCATGGTTTTGCAGGATTCCCCCAGCCGCGGCCCGGCACCGTGTCGGTTGCAATCTCGGTGCGGCGCATGAAACTGTAGGGACCTTTCCCGCTCTTGCGCTGCTGTTCGCCGAACGTCTGAAGAATCAGCGCAATCGACTTGTGCCAGCGCTCATCAAATGGCGCGGCGTCGCCGCTTTCCTTCCAATAGCCATACGCAAGTCGAATCGGGTAACAGAGCGAATCGATCTCCCATTTTCGCTCGTGCACACCGGGTTTCATGTCCGTGATGTCGCTCGCCCATTCGCCGCGCTTGTTCTCGTCCTTGTAGAATGCGTTCGCGTACGGATCCTTGAGAATGCAATAGGTCTGGCGATTGATCACCCCGGCGATCAGTTGCTGGAGTTTGGGATCGTTCTTCATCAACGGCAGATACGGCCAGACCTGCGCAGAACTGTCGCGCAGCCACATGGCATCGATGTCGCCGGTGATCACGTAAGTATCAGGCCGGCCATCGACCATCGCGAACTCGACCGTGGTATCCAGCGTGTTCGGAAAACAGTTCTCGAACATCCATGCCAGCTCCTTGTTGCGGATCTTCGATTTGATTTCCGCGATCGTCTTCTCAACCGCAGGGCTTTGAAAGCGGCGTTGCGACGGCGGAATACGCACGGTGATGAAACCGGATTCAATGGCCAGTGCCCCCGGCGCCATCATCAAGGCAGACGCAGCCATGGTGCTGTTTCGAATGAAGTCTCGTCGATTCATGATTCCAATATTTGCGTTCGCATTCACAACAGAAGTCAATGTCGCGCGGCGCAATACAACCACAGCAGAAACGAAAAGTAATCCCGAAATTGAAAGGAACGGAACGCTGGACGCATCCGGAGTTGTTGAAACCCAGACATATTTTGGCCTCGTCAGCAGAATCTGTGGGTTGATTCGGGTTCCGGAAGGCGGCCGA
>CALBZA010000045.1 GCA_937890005.1 uncultured Verrucomicrobia subdivision 3 bacterium
TTCCGATCTGCCCGGACGCACTTCACCCTATCGCATCGCGGAAATCCGTCCGCAGGTGAATGGTCTGATTCAGGAACGCCTGTTCGTCGAAGGCAGCGACGTCAAAGCCGGTCAACCCCTCTATCAAATCGATCCCGCCCCGTTTCAGGCTGCCGCGGACAATGCGCTCGCGGCATTGCGTCGTGCGGAAGCGAATCTTCCCGCGATCCAATCGCGCGCCAATCGTTACACCGAAGCGCTCAACGACCGCGCAGTGAGCCAGCAGGATTACGACGACGCCAACGCCGCATTGCAGCAGGCGCTCGCAGACATCGCGTTCTACAAAGCCACACTCGAAACCGCGAAAATCAATCTCGGTTACGCCAAAGTCATTTCTCCGATTGATGGCCGCATTGGCACATCCAGCGTCACCGTCGGCGCAATTGTCACCGCATATCAGCCAGTGCCGCTGGCGACGATTCAGCAGCTCGATCCGATCTATGTCGATGTTCCGCAGTCAGCGACCGAATTGCTGCGTCTGCGCGAACGCCTCGAAAAAGGCCAGATTCGCATCGACGGCACGAACTTCAACACGGTTCGCCTCACACTTCCCGACGGCAGCACCTATTCACATGAAGGCACGTTGCAATTCCGCGATGTTTCCGTCGATCCGACAACCGGCACAGTCACGCTGCGCATGGTATTTCCGAATCCTGATGGCGTGTTGCTGCCCGGCATGTTCGTCCGCGCCTCGATCAAGGAAGGCGTGAACAAAGATGCGATTCTCATTCCGCAACAATCTGTCGCCCGCGATCCCAAAGGTAATCCGATGGTTATGCTCGTGGACGCCGAGGGCAAAGTGCAACAACGCCGGCTCACACTCGACCGCAGCATCGGCGATCGCTGGCTCGTGTCTGAAGGTCTCGCTGTCGGCGACCGCGTAATTTTGGAAGGCATTCAACGTGTTCGCGCCGGCATGCAAGTCACCGTGATTGCGCCGAACGATACATCCACGGGCAGCACGACGGCACAGACGAAGTCGGCGACTCAACACGCCGCTGCAAACTGAAAGGTTTCAAATGTTATCACGATTCTTTCTCAATCGACCCGTCTTCGCCTGGGTTGTTGCGATCATCTTGATGGTCGCGGGCGGCCTGGCGATTCATAACCTGCCGATTTCGCAGTATCCGCCCATCGCGCCGCCCTCGATCGCGATTACGGCCTTCTATCCGGGCGCATCGGCAGAGACAGTGGAAAACAGCGTCACCCAGATCATCGAGCAGAAGATGACCGGGTTCGACAAGATGCTCTATCTTTCCGCCACGAGTGATTCCTCCGGTTCCTCGCGCGTCGAGCTCACGTTCGCTCCCGGTACCGATCCCGACCTCGCGTGGGCGCAGGTGCAGAACAAACTTCAGCTCGCCATGGCCAGCCTGCCTGAAGTCGTGCAACGCCAGGGCGTCAAGGTCAGCAAGAGCACACGCAATTTCCTCATGGTCGTCGGCCTGGTTTCCGAGGACGACAGCATGGACGGCAACGACCTGCGCAACTATGCGCAGTCGAACCTCGAAAAAGTCCTGTCGCGCGTTCCTGGTGTTGGTGAAGTCGAAGTGTTCGGCAGCCAATACGCCATGCGCATCTGGCTCAATCCCGAGAAACTCACGGATTATCAGATGACCGTGCAGGACGTCGTTGCTTCGCTGCGTGCTTACAATGTGGAAGTTTCCGCGGGTCAATTCGGTGGCGCTCCAGCGGTGGAAGGTCAGCGGCTGAACGCAGCCATCATCGTTCAAAGCCTGCTTAAAACGCCCGAGGAATTCGCCGCCATTCCGCTGCGCACGAATCCCGACGGTTCAATTGTCCGCGTCAGCGACGTCGGCCGCGCCGAACTCGGCACGGAAGCCTACGACATCAATTCCTATTACAACGGCAAACCTTCCGCCGCGCTGGCCATCCGCCAGGCCGCCGGTGCGAACGCGCTCGATACCGCCGACGCGGTAAAAGCGAAGATGAAGGAGCTGAGCGAATTTTTCCCCGCCGGCATGAAGGTGGTTTATCCGTACGACACGACACCGTTCATCACGGTCGCGATCAATGAAGTGGTCAAGACGCTGATCGAAGCCATCATTCTCGTGTTCCTCGTCATGTATCTCTTCATGGGGAACATGCGCGCGACGCTCATTCCGACGATTGCCGTGCCGGTCGTGATTCTCGGGACATTCGCGGTGCTCGCGCTGTTCGGCTTCTCCATCAACATGCTCACCATGTTCGCCATGGTACTCGCCATCGGGTTGCTGGTGGACGACGCCATCGTGGTGGTGGAAAACGTGGAACGCATCATGAGCGAAGAAGGTCTCTCGCCCTTCGAAGCCACCCGCAAGTCGATGAACGAAATCACCAGCGCGTTGATCGGTATCGGATTGGTGTTGTCGGCGGTGTTCGGACCGATGGCGTTCTTCGGAGGTTCAACCGGCGTCATTTATCGTCAGTTCTCAATCACGATCATTGCCTCGATGCTGCTCTCGGTGCTGGTGGCGTTGGTGCTCACACCAGTGTTGTGCGCCTCATTCCTCAAGCCGGTTCCGAAGGGACATCAGCCGGCTGAAGGCGGCATCTGGTTCATGCGCCCGTTCTTCCGCTGGTTCGATCGCGTGTTCTTCAGCGCGCGCGACCGCTACCTGAAACTCGTCGGCCAATCGTTGCACAAGCGTTTGCGCTACATCGCTTCGTTCGCGCTGATCGTCGCAGGCATGGCGTTCCTGTTCCATCGCATGCCGACCGGTTATCTGCCGGACGAAGATCAGGGCATGATGATGGTGCAGGCGTTGCTTCCGGCAAATTCCACGCTCGAACAAACCGAAGCGGTCATGCAGGACGTGCAGAAATACTTTCTCGAAAAAGAAAGCAGCGCCGTCGAAGCCATCATGACCGTCTCCGGCACGAGCTTCTCCGGTCGCGGCCAGAACTCCGGTCTCGCGTTCGTGAAACTCAAAGACTGGGAACTGCGCCACTCGTCCGATCTCAAAGTGACAGCCGTCGCCGGTCGCGCCATGGCCGCGTTCTCGCAGATTCGCAACGCGATGGTCTTCGCGTTTGCGCCACCCGCCGTGGTTGAACTCGGTCAGGCCAAAGGTTTCGACTTCCAACTGCTTGATCGCGGTGGTCTCGGACACGAGAAACTCATGGAAGCGCGCAATCAGTTGCTCGGCATGGCCGCGCAAAGCCACATGCTCACCAAAGTTCGTCCGAACGGACTTGAAGACGTGCCGGAATATCGCATCGACATTGACTGGGAAAAAGCGGGCGCGCTCGGCGTTCCGATCACCAGCATCCAAAACACCATCTCCGCCGCATTCGGTGGCGCGTATGTCAACGACTTCATCCAGGGCGGCCGAGTGAAACGCGTCTATGCTCAGGCCGACGCGCCGCATCGCATGTTGCCGGAACATCTGGAGAAACTCTACGAACGCAATCGCGATGGGAAGATGGTACCGTTCTCGTCGTTTGCTTCCGGTCATTGGAGCAGCGGTTCGCCCAAGCTCGAACGGTTCAACGGATTCCCATCGCTGAACATCATCGGCGAAGCCGCACCGGGCCGCAGTTCCGGCGAAGCCATGCAGGAAATGGAACGCTTCGTCAGTCAGTTGCCGCAAGGCATCGGTTACGACTGGACCGGTCTTTCCTATCAGGAACGCATGGCCAGCTCGCAAACCGGTTTGCTCTATGCGTTCTCGATCCTCGTGATCTTCCTCTGTCTCGCCGCGCTGTATGAAAGCTGGCCGATTCCAGTTTCCATTCTGCTCGCGCTGCCACTCGGCGCGCTGGGTGGAGTGCTCGCGTCCACGTTGCTGGGATTGCC
>CALBZA010000046.1 GCA_937890005.1 uncultured Verrucomicrobia subdivision 3 bacterium
GCATTGATTAACAGCCACTTATATCCTCACCCCACCTCGAATAGCGGAAGTCGGGTTAAACGACACGTCGCATTGGGGTCCGATACGCCCAGGCGTATCCCTGCCTAGTCGCCTCGGACCGCCGAACGGTTGCCGTTCGTTTCAATTCACGAACAATGCCGCCTTCGAAACGAATGACGTCCGCATTCTCAAACGCGTCGCTTTGTGCGGAAGGCAAGGGTTACAAGCCAACCCGATCGATCAGCTGATCGTATCGACGTTGTTGTCCAAGTTCCGGTAATCGATGAACTCGTGCGGGTTCGTTCCATTCAAAAACTCGTCCACGTTCGTTCTGCATTCCGTCCCCGTCTCAATCGGCACTAACCTGATCAGGCGTGAACCGCACTTCCGGAAATCCTCCCACCTGCGGCGGATCGGTAATGATTCCGTTGACCGGCGAGAATTCAGAGCACTGGAGAAAGGGTTGGAATCGTTCGTTCTGACAACGATCCCTGTTCAATTCGAAATGTTTAGTGAGCATGATCCGTGTGCTCACCGCGAATCGGCGTGAGGGCTTCGATTCGATTTGAATCCGGTCCGAAGGATCAGCCGGCGAGGCTGATGAAGATCAACGCCGGCTGCTCTGAAGAAGTTTCGCGTGGAGTTTGCCTGCCTGTTTCCAGGAAGTTCCGTATCGATTGATTGCAGTGGAATACTTTCCCGCGCTCAAATCAGCCTCACCCCTCAGATATTGCTTCCACGCTCCGTATAATTTCTGAACTGAAACACCCGCGCGAGCTGCTTCAACAATTCGGTTGTAGGCCAGCCGTCGATACTGCTCCGCAAGATCAGCGCTCCATTCGTTCAACTGCGCGTTGTTAAGAAGATCGGAGCGTTTCTTTACAACGTTCTTGAGACCGGTGAGCGCTTTGCTCGCCGATGTGAATGCCTTTGCTCCAGACGGATATCTCAGATGGCTTTCATCGATCCAGTAATTCGTCGCTGTGGCGGTGCGCAGACTGGCGATCGCTTTGTCCAGAGCCGAAACCTTGTTGGTCGCGAAAAGCCGGAGTTGAAAACAGTTGAAAAGCAGATCGTCCGTCGTCTGCCAGGCACTGCCCCCATCAGGTGTGGATTCTCCCCCTTCATCCAAAATCTCTTCCTCAATCACGATGGGATTGCCCGGTCCGGATTCGGCAGCGCGAACAGTTGATGAAGTGGAAACAACGGCAAGAGCGCCGAGAAGCGCGAAGAGTCTTTTGAACTGCATAACTTCCTTCTGAATTAATGTGCGCCGATCTTTGCTGACCACCGGATGAACCGTCAATTGTGGCTATTCCTGACGTAAAACTTCGTACGACCAGCAAGAAGAACCGGTTGAATCAGCCCGCATTCTCCTTAATTCATTGGGAAAAACAGACATCCCACTGGAGCCGCGCAGAATACAGAATGCAAAATGGAGAAGGATGGAATGTGTGAAAAAGACCCAAGGCCCATCGGTGAATGATCTGAAAATCGGTTCGAAAAATTTCGACTTCAATCCTCCGGGTGGGGCTGTGCTGCCGCGCAGCCCCTATTTCCGCACCGAACGTGCGTTTCGAAAGTTGTCCGCGTTACCTCCCGACCTTGATCGACACGCTGTCCGGTTCGAATCCATCCGCTTCCGCGGTCAATGTGATTTTCCCAGGAACGCCCGATGGACGCAGAATCGCGAGACATCGCCCCTGAAACGTTTTCTGGATGCTCCAATCATGAGGTAGATCGAGTGTTCGCCACGTGGAATCGTTGAACTCCGGCGCTTCGGCTCCGGCAATGTCTCCGCGTTGAAAACGCCAGTCACCGTCAAACAGCCGATCCCGTTCAATTGCGAAACTTGAGAAAGTTGAAAATTGCGTGACGAACAGGACCAGGAAGAAAAAATGAGGCAACAATCTCATAGAATCAGTGGGCGCAGGAAACAGGCCGGCACGAACACTACAGGTTTACGTTTCCCGCGCCAAATACGATTCCTTCAATATCGACACGCCTCTCTGCTTCTGGAACACTCCGCGCCCGTGAAACAATCGATCGTCACTCTCGACATGGAAGGCGTGTTGACGCCGGAAATCTGGATCGCCGTTGCCGAAAAAACCGGCATTCCCGATCTGCGCCGAACCACCCGCGACGAACCCGATTACGACAAGTTGATGCGCTATCGCATCGACATCCTCGACAGGCACGGAATCAAGCTGTCCGACATTCAGAACGTGATCGGTACGCTGAAACCGCTTCCGGGTGGAAAGGAATTTCTCGATGAACTGCGCTCCATGGTCCAGGTCATCATCCTTTCAGACACCTTCGAACAATTCGCCCAGCCGCTGATGCGCCAGTTGAACTGGCCGACGTTGTTCTGTCATCGGTTGATAGTCGAAAACGATCGCATCACCGGCTACCAGCTGCGTCAGCCGAACCAAAAACAGAAATCCGTCGCCGCGCTCAAGTCGCTGAACTACTTCGTGATTTCTGCCGGCGATTCCTACAACGACACCGCGATGCTGGGAGAAGCCGATGTTGGTTTTCTGATTCATGCGCCGGAAAATGTAAAACGAGAATTTCCCCAGTTCCGTGCAGTGGAATCTCATGCCGATCTTCTGAAGTCGATCAAGGAAGCGCTGAACGTTTGAAGCGGCTTTTTGATCCGCAACGACGAGAGCGAACCCGAAGGCTGTTGAATTTTTCCCGATTCACAACCCTTGAAGTGGAAGATCTGACGTTTTCGGACCAATGCCTTCCAGAGCGAGTCTGACGCAACCATCATTTTGTCAGACACTTAAGAAAGATTTATCGTCCCGAGTAATCCGTTGAATTAAATCCATACGATTTTTCTGGAACAAATTCGGAATCGGCGCATCATACAACCGGTCGCGCAGAAGACCAACGACCAGCAGAAAGGGTGGACCGGAACCAATCCACTGATCTGCAAATTCAGAATGGAGACATATGAAGAAGACACTTCTGGCGCTGGGGATCGCCTTAACATTCTCCTCGCAGGCGGCCATTTATACCTACGATGCCGTCCTTTCTGGTCCGAACGAATCTCCTGCCAACAACTCTCCCGGAACCGGCTATGCCCTGGTGACGTATGATGATGTCGCCAGCACGCTGCGGATTCAGGTGTTGTTCGGCCGGCTGCAAGGCGCGACCACCATTGCGCATATTCACGCCGCAACGGCCCTTCCATTCGAAGGCACCGCAAGTCCGGCGACTGTCGTCCCAACCTTCCCGGGATTTCCTGCCGGGGTGACGTTCGGGTCTTATGATGGAACGCTGGACCTTACTTCGCTGTCCAGTTACAACGCGAGCTTCGTTGCGGCGAATGGCGGTACCGCAGAGACAGCCGAAGCGGCTCTGATTCAAGCCTTCAACGACGGAAAGGCTTATCTGAACATTCACACCTCGCTTTTCAGCGGTGGTGAAATTCGTGGATTCCTCAGCCCTGTTCCTGAACCGAGCTCCCTGGCGTTGTTGGGACTTGGCGGACTGGCGTTTGTCTTCCGCCGCAAGATGCAGGCGAAGTAATCCGATCCCCTTTCACTCAAAAGGCAAAGCTGAATCAGCTTTGCCTTTTTTCTTTTCTGAAGCGGCTCAGTCCTCCGCCTTGAACGAACGCGAAATCAGTTCCCGCACAGCCTGTTTCGGTTCCTTGCCTTCATAAAGAACCGCATAAACCTCATCGATGATCGGCGTGGGCACACTTTTTTCGCGGGCAAGTCGGTGAGCGGAACGCGCGGTTGGATAACCTTCCGCGAGCTTCGGATGCGAAGCCAGGATGGCCTGCATCGTTTCACCGCGGCCAAGGCGTTCGCCCAGGTCACGATTGCGGCTCTGACGCGAGAAGCAGGTCAGCATCAAATCGCCCAATCCACTAAGCCCGGCAAATGTCTCCGGCTGTGCGCCGCATGCGATTCCCAAACGCCGCATCTCCGACAACGCCCGTGTCACCAGGCCGGCCTTGGTGTTGTCGCCATAACCCAGGCCATCGCTCACTCCCGCTGCAATCGCGATCACGTTCTTCAACGCGCCGCCGTATTCCACGCCCACAACATCCGTACTGCGATAGATCCGAAATTCGGGTCGATGAAACAATCCCTGCACAGTCTTCGCCGTGCCATCGCTTTCGCACGCGCACACAACCGTTGTGGGAATGCCGAGTGCCACTTCGCGGGCAAAACTCGGACCGGACAATGCCACCACGCGATCTGCTGGAGCGTATTCTCGAAGAATCCGGCTCATCGTCACTCCCGTTTCAAATTCGATCCCCTTGGTCACGCTGACAAAAACAGCGGGATACTGCTTCAGCCGCGAAGCGACATCGCGGAACGCCTGGGACGGAATCGCGAGGACAATCACTTCGCGGCCGCCAACTGCCTTCTGGAAGTCAGGCTCGACTTTCCAATCCGTGGGCAGCGGCACGCCGGGAAGATATTTTTCGTTGCGGCCCTGCTTGATCTCCTCAAGCGCAGCGGCATTGATGTCCCACAGCGTGACTGAGTTGCCGTTCTCCTGAAGGACCTTGGCCAGTGCCGTTCCCCATGCACCTGCGCCCAGCACGGCGATTCTCATTTCGCTCCCTCCACGGCCACTCTTTTTCCGATCCGATTTTCAGTTCCATTCATCAGGCGTTCGATGTTCTTCTTGTGTTTGTAAATCGCAAGCGCTCCGAGTGCAGTGGTGACAATTCCCAGCAGCAGACTGTCCCTTGTAAACCAGACCGCCGCCGGCAACGCAATCGCAGCGGCAATGGAGGCAACCGATACATACCTGCTGATCAGAGCGAAAACGATCCATGCGGCCAGCGCAATTCCCACCGCGAGCGGCGCCAGCGCGAGATAAACGCCACCGGTCGTTGCGATTCCCTTGCCGCCCTTGAACCGAAGCCAGCAGGTGTAATTGTGCCCCAGCACGGCGCAGATGCCCGCAATGATTCGCAACGTTCCGACATCCACCGCCGTCAGGTCCATCACCTGTTGAAGCAACCAGACCATCCACGCCGCCGCGGCGTAACCTTTGAGCGCGTCCACCAGCAGCACGAATGTTCCCGCCGGTTTCCCAAGGACACGAAAGGCATTCGTCGCGCCGATGTTCCCGCTCCCAACGTTTCGAATGTCGATTCCCTTCGCTTTCGCCACGAGGTAACCCGTCGGAATCGATCCGAGAAGATAAGCCGCGATTACCACGATGATGTAAGCCAGAACTGCCACGGCGCATACTGTATGAACGGGTGCTCCGCGGTTCAAAGTCGAAAATTCCGGCGAATGTCGCGGCGAACATTCATTCGCGCGCACTGACGCTAGGTGCTTCTCCGTATCGGCCGCGGACTTGTTTTTTGGTTTTTGGGCAATAGACTCTGGATATGAAGAATGATGTCGTTCCGGTTCAGATCCGGGGGATACTGCCGGCCAACAGTGGCTGTGCGCTGTTCGTCGGAAATGACGAAAAAGTGTTCGTCATCAATGTTGAGCCGCAGATGGGAATGGTGATCAGCAATTTTCTCCGCGACACCCCCAAGGAACGCCCCCTCACCCACGACCTCATTCAAAGTATTTTCAAGGGCTTCGACATCTCCGTCGAACGCATCGTCATCACCGAGTTGAAGAACTCGACCTATTTCGCCCGCCTCATCCTCAAACAGCAGAACGAAATCGCCAAAAAGCTCGTCGAGATCGACGCGCGCCCGAGCGATTGCCTCGCTCTGGCAACAGCCCAGAAGCGGCCGATCTATGTCGCATCCACCCTGTTCGACCAGGTGGAGGACATGAGCGAAGTGCTGGACCGGATCAATGAAACCGGCAGCGAAGCTGAATCCGAGTAAGTAATGCCCGCCGCCGCCAAGACAGCCGCCGCTCCGCTCCTGCTGGTCTTCGGCGAGGATGACTTCGCCGTCAAACAACGCGCCCGCCAAATCTACCAGCAATGGACCGCCGAACTCGGCGGCATGGATCACGAAACGATCGACGCCACTGCTGGAAACAGCAGCGAAGCACTCCAGGCGCTCGGACGACTCCGCGAAGCACTCCAGACCCTCCCGTTCTTCGGAGGCGGAAAGGTGGTCTGGTTCAAGGACTGCAATTTCCTCGGCGACGAACGAACCGCCAGCTCCGCTGCGGTGACGGAGAATCTCGCCTCGCTCACCCAGGAGCTTAAGGAATTTCAATGGCAGAACGTCCGATTGATCATCAGCGCCGGCAAAGTGGACAAACGCAAGGCGTTCTACAAGGCGCTGGATAAACTCGGCACGGTGGAAACCTTCGCCGGCTGGTCGGCAGACGATCGCGACTGGGCTGACAAAGCCGAAACCACAGCGAGAAAAGCGCTGCGCGAGCGAAAGAAGGAAATATCAGAGGAAGCACTGGCTGAACTCGTCAGTCGCATCGGACCGAATCCCCGGCAACTCGACAGCGAAATTGAAAAACTCTCGTTGTACGTCGGCGATCGCGCGCAGATCGGCATCGACGATGTGAACGCCATCTGCAGCCGCAACAAAACCGCGCGCGCCTTTGCCCTCGGCGATGCGCTGGGCGATCGCGACCTGCCCCGGCTCCTTCGCTGCCTCGATGAAGAGTTCTGGGAAATGAAATTCGATTCCCAGAAATCCGAGATCGGCATGTTGTATGGCCTGATTTCAAAGGTCCGCGCGCTGTTGTTGCTCAAGGAAATGTTGCGCGAAGGCTGGATTCGGGCGGAGGGAGATTACAACCGGTTCAAAGCCCAGCTCGAACGCGTGCCGGCCGACAAACTTCCCAGGGACCGGCGCTTCAATCCGCTCGCGCTGAATCCCTACGTGCTTTACAAAGCCCTGCCGCAGGTGAAACAGTACAGCCAATCCGAACTTGTCCGGGCCATGGACCTGTTGTTGCAGTGTAATCAACGTCTCGTGACCAGCCGCCTCGATGAGGCGCTCGTCCTTCAACAGGCGTTGATTCAGATCGTGGGCCGCGCTGATGCCCGTTCGGCCACCCCAACCAGAAGATCGTCCTGAAATAGAAATCTGAGTCATGAGCACGTCTGCGAAAATGTTGGTGTCCGTTGGTGAAAAGTGCGCCTGTGTCAAAATCTCCGGCCGAGCCAACTTTACCTCCAGCATCGATTTCAAAACGCTCGTCAACGAGCTGATGAACAAAGGGATCACCTACTTCGTCCTCGACCTCCAGGAATGCACGCTGATGGACAGCACATTTCTCGGCGTCCTGGCCGGGTTCGGTCTCAAGGTGAACGCACCGCAGACCGACAAACAGGAGCGCGTGATCGAACTCTTCAATCCCAACGCGCGCATCGCCGACCTGCTGGAAAATCTCGGCGTGCTGCATCTCTTCAAGGTGCAACAGGGCGAACTGTGCCTTCCAGAAGCCACCGCCCCGCACGATCACAACCCCGTTTCCGCCACGCGCGAAGAGGTTACAGCAAACTGCCTGGAAGCTCATCGCACACTCATGGATCTCAAGCCGGAAAACGTGGCCCGCTTCAAGGATGTCGCAGCATTTCTCGCCGAAGATTTGAAGAAGATGAAGGCCGCCTCGGCCTGACCAGGCGGAACGCAGCTCCACACTACCAACAACAGGTAGGGCAAAGCTGCCGCTTTGCCCCATATCTCCGCACCGACTGGTGCGTTCCGTTCATCAACGACAAACGCACCAGAATCGATTGAACCCTTCACCGAACCGTAATACCCACATCTCCCTCTCTTCCGAGCGAAGCCGGAGGAGAGGGTCGGGGAGAGGAGGTTTTCGAACGAGTGACGAAACCCGCTGCAAACGACTGACCGCGATGACGCCGACACCATGCTGAAGCACGGTGCTAATGAGAGTGGCCCCGAAACACGACAAAACCCACTTGCTTTACCCGACCGATTTTCAAGGCGGACCGGCAGCACCGCCCCACCAACAACCGGTAGGGCAAAGCTGCCGCTTTGCCCCATTTTCGCACCGACTGGTGCGTTCCGTTCATCAACGACAAACGCACCAGAATCGGTTGAACCCTTCATCAAAACGTAATACCCACATCTCCCTCTCTTCCGAGCGAAGCCGGAGGAGAGGGCCGGGGAGAGGAGGTTTTCGGACGAGCGACGAAAGCCGTTGTAAACGGCTGACCCCGCGATGACGCCGACACCGTGCTGAAGCACGGTGCTAATGAGATCGACCTTGAAGCGTGACAAAACCCGCTTGTCTTACCCGAACGTTTTCAGGCGGACTGGCAGCACCGCCCCGCCAACAACCGGTATGGCAAAGCCGCCGCTTTGCCCCATATCCGCACCGACCGGTGCGTGCCCCTCCCCCAGCCATCTCCTCCGGCTCCGTTTCCCGTTCCGCCGGTTTTCGCTTTTGACATGAGCGCGCCTTTGCGCCAATTTCCGCCACACTTGCACAAAAGACCTGCGATCATCCGCAGGTGAATTGTTGCCGGAGAATCGAATGGGCAAGGCCTTAGTCATTGCAGAAAAGCCCTCCGTGGCGGGCGATATCGCCAAGGCTCTCGGAGGTTTCAAACGACAGGACGATTATTTCGAAAGCGACGAATACGTCGTCTCGTCCGCTGTCGGCCATCTGCTCGAACTCGTCGCCCCCGAAGGCGTCGAGGCCACGCGCGGCAAATGGACGTTCAAGTGTCTGCCGGTCATTCCTCCCCACTTCGACCTCCGCCCGATCGAGAAAAGCGAAAGCCGCCTCAAGCTGCTCGCCAAGCTCATCAAGCGCAAGGACATCGACACCATCATCAATGCGTGCGACGCCGGCCGCGAGGGTGAACTGATCTTCCGCAACATCATTAAATACACCCGCGCCAAACAGCCGGTGAAACGCCTCTGGCTGCAGTCGATGACTCCCGCTGCGATCCGCGAAGGTTTCGCACGGCTGCGCGAGGATGAAACGATGCTGCCGCTCGCGGACGCCGCGTTCAGCCGGTCCGAAGCCGACTGGCTCGTGGGAATCAACGGCACGCGCGCAATGACCGCCTTCAATTCGAAGTCAGGCGGCTTTTTCAAAACCACCGTCGGTCGCGTCCAGACCCCGACGCTCGCCATCGTGGTCGAGCGCGAGCAGAAGATTAAGAATTTCGTCCCACGCGATTACTGGGAAGTGATCGGAACGTTCGACGCCGAAGCCGGCCAGTACACCGGCCGCTGGTTCGACGAAAAATTCGTTCGTGCTGACAAGGATGGCGACGCGGAATTGAAGCCCGAACGCCTTTGGGATGCACAACGCGCCGAAGCAATCCGCGACAAATGTCTCGGCAAACCGGGCGTCGTCACTGAGGAAAGCAAGCCGAGCACGTCGTTGTCTCCCCTGCTCTACGATCTTACCACGCTCCAACGCGAGGCGAACTCCCGGTTCGGTTTCAGCGCAAAGAACACGCTCGGCCTCGCGCAGGCGCTTTACGAAAAGCACAAGGTTCTCACCTATCCGCGAACCGACTCGCGCGCGCTGCCGGAGGATTACATCGGCACCGTGAAAAGCGTGCTCGGGATGCTGTCGGAAACCTCCTACGGTTCGCTTGCCGAAAAAGTGCTGTCGAGCGACTGGGTGAAACCGAACAAGCGCATTTTCAACAACGCGAAGGTTTCCGATCACTTCGCAATCATTCCCACCACGCAGGCGCCAAAGGGATTGAGCGAACCGGAACAGAAACTCTACGACATGGTGACGAAGCGCTTCCTCGCGATCTTCTATCCCGCGGCGGAGTTTCTGGAAACCACGCGCATCACACGCGTCGAAGGCGAACCTTTCAAATCGACCGGTAAAGTCCTCGTGACACCCGGCTGGCTGACGGTTTACGGCAAGGAAGCACAAACCGATGACGCAGCGGCGAACCTTGTCCCGGTGAAGCCGAACGAAACCGTGAAGACCAGCGCGGTCGAAGTGAAGCAGAGCCAGACCAAGCCGCCACCCCGCTACACGGAAGCGACGCTTCTCAGTGCGATGGAAGGCGCCGGCAAGCTGGTTGAAGATGACGAACTTCGCGAAGCGATGCGCGAGAAGGGACTCGGCACGCCGGCCACGCGCGCTTCGATCATCGAAGGTTTGATTCTGGAGCAATACATTCATCGCAACGGCCGCGAGCTTCAGGCGACTGCCAAGGCGTTTTCGCTGATGGAACTGTTGAACGGCCTGGGCATTCCCGAACTCACCCGGCCCGAGTTGACCGGCAACTGGGAATTCAAGCTGCACCAGATTCAGAAGCGCCAGAAGAGCCGCGATGAGTTCATGGCTGAAATCGCCGAGATGACGCGGCACATCGTCGATCGTGCGAAGCAGTATGAACACGACACGATCCCGGGCGATTTCGGAAAGCTGAAAACACCGTGCCCGAAATGCGGCGGGGAAGTTCACGAACGCTACAAGCAGTTTCAGTGCGCGAAGTGCGACTTCGCGGTCTGGAAAATTCTGTGCAGCAGGATGTTTGAACCTGCGGAAGTCGAAAAGCTGATCACCGAAAAACAGATCGGACCGATCCAGGGTTTCCGCAGCAAACAGGGTTTCCCATTCGCCGCCGTGCTGAAGCTTACGCCGGAGGCAAAGGTCGAATTCGATTTCGGTCAGGATCAGAAAGAAAACGGCGAGGCCGCGGCGCCAGTCGATTTCACCGGCAAGGAGCCGCTCGGAAAATGTCCCAAGTGCGGTGCGCGGGTGTTCGACGCCGGAATGAATTACGTCTGCGAGAAATCGGTCGGCCCTGACAAGACGTGCGATTTCAAGACCGGCAAAATCATTCTCCAGCAGAACATCGAGCCGGCCCAGGTAACAAAGCTTCTGGCGGAAGGAAAAACCGATCTCCTGAAGAACTTCGTTTCCAAGAAAACGAACCGGAAGTTCGAAGCGTTCCTGACGCTCAAGGAAGGCAAGGTCGCCTTCGAATTCGCTCCGCGCGAACGCAAGGGCAAGGCAAAGAATGGCGCGCCGAAAGAGCCCGAGCCTAAGATCGATTTCACCGGCCTGACACCCATCGGCCAGTGCCCCAGGTGCAGCGGAAAAGTTTTCGACACGGAAAAAGGCTATCTCTGCGAGAACTCACAGGCCGACCGCAAGCCGTGCAAGTTCAAGCTCGGAAAAGAAATCCTCCAACGTCCGATCGACCGCGATCAGGCGCAGAAACTTCTGACCAACCGGAAGACCGATCTTCTCGACAAGTTCATCTCCAAAGCCGGAAAACCGTTCTCCGCGTATCTCTTGTTGGAGGATTCCGGCAAGGTGACCTTCGACTTCCCGCCGCGCGATGAGGAAACTCAGACGCGGACGGAATGACGTTGCCGCCTCTCCCCCTGCCCTCTCCTCCTTCCTCCGGCTGGAAGAATGGGAGCAAAGCTCCAACGCGACAGGTTTTGCTTCCAGTTTAAACGACTTTGTCCCTGATAAAGCGTTCGCGGAGTTGCCTTGCATTGCCACCTGAGTGACGATCATCGCGATGAGTGATTCGAAATCGAATCCGCCTGCTTCGAATGCGACGTTCAAGGACCCGCTGGTCGCGCAATTCCTTGAACATCTCGCGACCGACCGAGGCGCGTCGATTTACACCCAGCGCAACTACAGCGCGGCGCTCGCCGAATTCGTCGGTTGGCACCAGGACGAGCGCAAGTCCCCGCCCGACTGGCTACACCTTCAGCGTGATGACTTTCGCGCCTACCTGCGTTTTCTCGGACGCAACAATCTCGGTCGCGCCGCGACCCAGCTGCGATTCTCCGCCTTTCGAACGTTCTACAAATTCCTGATTCGCCGCGGCATTGCCGAAAGTTCGCCAATCAAAAACATCGCGCTTCCGAAACTCCCACGTCGCCTGCCGAAATATCTCACACGTGATCAGATGGAGGCGCTGCTCGTCGCCCCGATGCAGCCGTTGCAGGAGAAAAAGGAGAAGCGGCGTGGAAGACCCGTCGCGGCAAGCGTCTGCTTTCGCGATGTCGCAATCATCGAAACGATTTACTCGTGCGGATTGCGCGTGAGTGAACTGTGCGGATTGCGCGCCGAGGACATCGATTGGAACGAGCAGCTCGTGCGGGTTCGCGGCAAGGGAAAAAAGGAACGCGTGGTGCCAATCGGAGAACCGGCCCTGAAAGCAATCGCGAACTACTGGACTCTGCTGCCGCACAAGCCGGTTGGCGAGGACCCGGTGTTCCTCGCAGAGAAACCGGAACCGACACCGGTGGCGCCTTACGTTCTACAAACGCGCCTGAAGAAACATCTCGCCACCGCTGGACTCGATCCCGCGCTGACACCTCACAAGCTGCGCCACAGCTACGCGACGCACCTGCTGGATGCTGGCGCCGATCTCAGGAGCGTTCAGGAATTGTTGGGCCACGCGCACCTCGTGACGACGCAGGTTTACACACACGTCAGCACAGAACGATTGAAGAGGGCTTACGATCAGGCGCATCCGCGGGCGTAAGTCGTCTCCGAATCGATTGAACCCTTCACCAAAGCGTGATCCATCCATCTCCCTCTCTTCCGAGCGAAGCCGGAGGAGAGGG
>CALBZA010000047.1 GCA_937890005.1 uncultured Verrucomicrobia subdivision 3 bacterium
CTGCGGACGGATTTCCGCGATGCGATAGGGTGAAGTGCGTCCGGGCAGATCGGAAGTAAGCAGCACGCTTTCAGTCGCCACAGTGAATGTGGTGACCTCCGGCGGCGGTGTGGCGGTGACGGCTTGCTGTTGCTTCTGGCAGCCGGCCAGGAGCAAACCACCGGCGACAAGTGAGAGGGTCAACGCTTTCCAACGAACGGGTGCAGCAGGGAACGATGTGTTAAGTGACATAAATCTTCAGTTAGAAATTCGGTTCAGCTCAAAGCGATCAGAGAAACGGGTTCGCCTTTGTCATTTTGGGTTTTTCCCGAAGCACGCGGGTCCAGTGTCAGCCGCCCATCGACCAGAAACGCATAACGATGATGGCCGTGGTGCAGCTCGAGGCTCGCCATCCATTTGCCGTCTGCCATGCGATGCATCGGGGTGGCGTCGGGATTCCATTGGTTGAAATCCCCGACCAGCGTGACGTGCTTCGCCTCGGGTGCATCACAGTAGAAAGTGGCGTGATGCAGACTTCGCCGGGCGAATCCGAAAGGCGATGACGGTGAGTGCGTGTAGATCGGCATATATAAATTCAGTTCAAAGGCGGATTGGATGTGGATGAAGGTGAGGTCGCACCGGCGGTTTTGGTCATGAAAGGTTGGAGACGCGTCAGGACTGCGGTGGGGCTGACCGTGCCCACAAGTCGAAGTTGTTCCTGACCCTGGACGAAACAAAGCAATGTGGGAACGCGCTCGATGCCATACCAGACCCCCAGTTCGGGGTTCTCATCGACATTGACGATGCACGTCCGGACAGTGCCGTGACACTGTGCTGCGACGGTCTTGAGAGCAGACCGAACCCGTTTGCAGGGCTTGCTCCAATCGCAACCAAACGCCACCAACGCGGGCAGCTCGGCATGCAAGACCGCGCTCTCAAACGAGTTCGCGTCCACGGGGATCAATTCTGCGCCGTGCGATTTGGTTTTCATTCGCTTCTTTCCATTTACAGTTTTCGGGCCAAAGACGACCTGTTTCGGAAACGTCTTGGATTGAACCATTTAAGAAAGATTCAGCGGTGTTGGGCTGGCTTCGATTTTTCGTGGAATACGAAAAATCGTTGGTGAAGTTGAAAATCTCGTAGTTGCTCTTACAGTGCTTTCGTTATGGATTCGGAGTCAGAGCGGCGGATGGATGTGAATTATGCGAGCCATCTTCTGGTGGAGATGGCGCAGGAGCGGTCACTGGACGCGCTTTTGCACAAGCTGATTCATCGGCTGATCGAACGGCCGGATGTTGCCTGCGTGCAAATCTGGTTGCTGGATGAAGTGGCGTCTGCGGCGGAAATGAATCTGGTTCCCGAAAAAGGTTCGACCGGAAGGACCTTGCGCTTGGTGGCGGGCCTGGGGCAATCCCTGACAGGGGGGATTGTGGATGGTCCGCCGTTCAATGATCTGAGTCAGCGAAGGGCCTGGGGGCAGGGACTCATCGGCCTCGCGGCGGCGGAAGCCCGGCAGATCAAGGTGCGCGAGGTCTCCGACGACCCGCAAATCAATGCCGACTTCGAATGGATCGAACGTGAACAAGTTCGAAGTTTCGGTGCCACACCGATTCAATTCAAAGGAGAGGTGTTGGGGGTGATTGTTGGATTTACTCGCCGGCCAGTGCGCGAAGACGCTCACATCTGGGGACAGATTTTTGCGGATCACATCGGCGCGGCCATCGCCAACGTGCGGGCCTTTCAACAGATCGAGCATTTGAAAGCACAGCTCGAGTTGCAGAATTCCTATCTGCAGGAGGAGGTGGAGGAAGCCAAGGCATTCGGTGAACTCGTGGGAAAAAGTCCCGTGCTCGAACACATCATCCGGCAGATCGATCTGGTCGCTCCGACGGATGCGTCCGTATTGATCCTTGGCGAAACCGGAACGGGCAAGGAACTTGTGGCGCGGGAGATTCATCGGCGCAGCGCGCGCAAGGACAAGCCGATGGTGCGCGTGAATTGCGCGTCGATTCCGCGGGAGTTGTACGAAAGCGAATTTTTCGGCCACGTCAAAGGCGCGTTCACGGGTGCCGTAAAGGATCGCGCGGGACGTTTTGAGACGGCGGAAGGCGGAACGTTGTTTCTCGATGAAGTGGGTGAGATTCCGATGGAACTTCAGGGCAAGCTGCTGCGTGTGCTTCAGGAGAAGCGCTATGAACGCGTGGGCGACGATCGCACCCGGTTTGCCGATGTTCGCATCATCGGCGCGACCAATCGCGATCTCAAGGCCGAGGTGGCGGCAGGACGGTTTCGACAGGATTTGTATTATCGGCTCAACGTGTTTCCCATCCAGGTGGCGACGCTGCGCGAGCGGCTGGAGGATGTGCCGTTGCTCGCCGCACACTTCATTGAGCTGTCCGTGCGGGAGTTGCGTTGTCCGCGACCGCGGCTGACCCGTGCGGGTGTGGCGCAATTGCAGGCGTATTCGTGGCCGGGCAATGTGCGGGAGCTGCGCAACATCATTCAGCGCGCGGTGATTCTGGCGCGTGGCGGGACGCTTCAATTTGATCTGCCCGGAACAGAAAGTCGCTCCACCGTTTCATCTCGCCGGGCAACTGCCTTGGAAAATGGCGCTGCCAATTTCCTGACCGAAACAGAAATGCAGCAGCGGGAACGTGAGAATCTGGTGGCCGTGCTTGAGGCGGCGAACTGGAGAATCATGGGCGAAGGCGGCGCCGCGGAGTTGCTGGGCGTGAAACCAACCACGTTATATTCACGGATCAAGAAGTTCGGTCTTGAGAAACCTGGATCATCTGTCCCGAGCTGAACGCGTGCGATTGTGGCAAGCACACCAGGGCGGGATGTCCTGGAATTTACGATTGATTCGCAATCGATTTGAGATCTTCACCGACGCGGAAGTGTTTTCCGCCTGTTGCACCATCAATAGAGACGCGGAGGACGGAAACTCGCTGATGTTTTAAACATGAAAATCGGGGAGCTGGGACTTCCGACGTTTCGCAGTCTTGTTGCGTGGTGTGCATCGGCGTGTCGATTCGCCTGATACCCATTACATCAACAGAACTGGGGATACCCCCTTCCATCTGACTGGTGGAGAATCACCCAATCCACTTCAGCGCTGCACAAACAATCTGGTGTCGCGCTGTTCTGGAATTGTCCGGGATCCGTTCTACAGCTTCAGAACGCGTTCCGTTCGATCCGGGAGAAGAGGGCGTTCCGAGGCGGTAAACGATCAGAGGCGCTGCGCGTCTCAGCAGTTCAACAGCCATGAAAACCAAAACATACCCCATCAAACATCCCTCCATTGCATTACTGGCAGTGGCGGTCGGTTCTTTGGCAGTCAATTCCTTCGGCCAGAGCGGCACGTGGACGAATGACCTGTCCAGTGTCTGGAGTGACAGCACCAACTGGTTGAACGGAGTCGTGGCAAATGGTGCCGGCAACACGGCCACATTTGAAACCGAATTCGGCTCGACGGTTGAGGTTGACCTCGATTCACCCAGAACCATTGGAAATCTCACGTTCGGTCTCGGAGTATTCACCATCACCAACAATGCAGTGGACGCCAACACACTGACAATGGCTGGTCCGGCAAAACCGGTCATCGATACTGGAGGCGGCACAGCCACCATCCGGGCAACGGTCCTCGCCGGTACCGACGGCTTCACCCTGGAAGGCGGTGGCATACTGAATCTGTTCAAGGAGAACACGAATGCGGCAAATACGATCAGCGGCGATATCGTGCTGAACAACGGAACCCTACAGGTTCAGGGCATCAATGAAGGGGCGGTCAATTCGGCCAACACGCTTGCCGTTGGCAGCGTCAGCTCCTTCACCTTCATCAACGGTACGCTCAACCTGCGCCCCGCTCCGAACACAACTCCGGACTATGGCGTGGTGAACGCCAACCTGATCGTGCCGCAGGACAGCTTTGGAACCCTCATCCTGCCCGTTCGCTGGAGCGGTTCATCCGGTGACAACGCGGCGACTCCGGGCCAGGGGTTGGGCGGCAGCCTGACAGGCTCCGGCACATTGAATGTCGAAACCAAATACGTCCGTGGAAACGTGGTCGGAGACTGGTCCGCATTCTCCGGGCAGATCAACATCACCGCGAATACGACCCCGAATGCCACCGATGAATTCCGTTTTGGAAGCATCCTTGGATTGCCGCTGGCAGCGGTAAACCTCGGCGGCCTCAACGCGTTCACATTCCGTTACTATCCTGCGATCACCAGCACGACAAACTTCCCGATCGGGTCTCTCAGCGGTGACAACAGCCAGGTGTTCATGGCTGGAAGTTCCAGTGCGGCATTTACGCTGATCTATGACGTGGGTGCGCGGCACACGGATCCGACGGATGTGTCCCTCTTCGCGGGCAACATCGTGAATGGCTCCGGTCCCGCCGGGTTGCTGAAGCGTGGTGCCGGAACGCTCATCCTTACGGGTGAAAATTCCTACACCGGGCCGACAACGATCAGCAACGGGTTGGTTCAGATCGGCGATGGATTCAGTGACATGGGTTCAATCGGATCCGGTCCCATCACCAATCATACCGGTCTGGTGTTTGCGCGTGGGAACGGAACGCTCACCGTCACGGCGCCGATCGCTGGTGCCGGCCCAATCACCAACTCCGGAATGTCGGGAACTCTCATTTTGCTCGGCACGAACACATACACGGCTCCCACCGTTGTGACGGCTGGCAAGTTGATCGTTGGAACCGCTTCACGCGTGACCAGTCCCTATACCCTGATTGACTTCGCCGAAGGCTTCGGTGTGCAGCGTCACGCTGCCGGCGCTTCGCTCTCGATCGGCGGCCTCTCTTATTCCGGCCCCGGAACCTTCGAAGCGCGTTTCGGCAACTTTCCGAATCCGACCGGCGCACTGGTTACGAATACCGGCACGCTTGCAATGAACGGCGATATCACGGTCAACGTCGATGGCGACGGGATTACCGTCGGCTCGATCACGCTGTTGCAATATGCCGCACGCACGGGCAGTGGAAACTTCGTCCTCGGAACGTTGCCGCCACATGTCACCGGAGCGTCCATTACGCACGACACGGCGAACAATCGCGTCATTCTCAACGTGACCGAGACGTTCGACGATACGCTGCGCTGGGTGGGTAATCCGGGCGCTGTCTGGGATGTGGATAATCCCGCAAACAACGTCTGGGTCGTGGTCGGTTCGGGTCAGGTTACCAACTACTATGATGGCGCGAAGGTGCTGTTTGATGACAGCAGCTCGGCGAACGTGGTTGACGTTGCTGCGGTGGTCTCCCCGGCCGCCATCACCGTGAACAATACGACCAAGGCTTACACGTTTGGTGGAGGCGGATTCATCACCGGCTCGGCGACCCTGACCAAGGATGGAACCAACTCACTCACACTGCTGACCGCCAACGATTATACCGGTCAGACAAGAATCGAAGCGGGAACGTTGCAACTCGGAGATGGAATGCTGGATGGTGCGATCGGTTCCGGTGTTGTTACGAATTTTGGAACGCTGGTTCTCAACCGCGCCACGGGCCCATTCACGATGGCCAATGCGATCCATGGGACGGGAGGTGTCGTTGTCACCGGTCCGGGACAGGTCAATCTGTCGGGAGCCAATACCTATACAGGCGGCCTGACTGTCATGCCGGGTGCGATCTACGGCAACGCCAGCGGCAACGCAGCAGGCATTGGCGGTGGAATCACGGTCAACAGTGCGACTGTTGTTCTCGTCGCGGACGTCTTCAACAACGTCGGCGACACCATCGTCCTCACAAACGCGGTGTTCCAGAACACGGGTGGGAACCGCGTGATCGACGTCGCCATCCGCGGCACGAATGTGGCGGTTACTTTCAACAAGACCGCCCTGATCACCGTCAACCGCGACATGTCGGGCATCAGCGGTGTAATCACAAACCTGGGAACCGGCCTGCTCCGATTCAATTCGGGCGGCGGCAACAACAACACCGGCAGCGCCAACGCGCTGTGGGTTCTTGAAACCGAGGGTGGGTTTGTGCAGCCGCGGAATGCGACCGTGAATCATCTCGGCGCTTTGAGCGGCGTTGGAACTCTTTCAAGCGTTCAAAGTGGCAATGGAAGCGTCACCTGGTCGGTGGGTGCATTGAACACGAGCACAACGTTCGGGGGAGTCATTGCGGACGATCCTGCCTTGAATCGCTGGACCGGTCTCACCAAGGTGGGCACGGGAACACTCACGCTCGACAATGCAACGCTGACCTACAGGCTCTCAACCGTGGTGAGCAACGGCACGCTTGCTCTTGTGGGAACCTCATTGCCGGCGCTCAGCACGAATTTCCTCGTGGCCAGCCCCGGCATTCTGAACGTCACCGGTCTGGCAGGCGGAACTCTGCCGCTCGGGGACGGCACGACGAACCAGTGGTTGCAGGGCAACGGCACCGTTCAAGGAAATGTCGTTCTGGGCGCGTTGGGCCATGTCGCACCGGGTGTTGCGCCCGGCGCAACAGGGAACCTGACCGTCAGCGGTTCGATCACGTTGAACGGTTCACACCTGTTCGAAGTGACTACGACCGGAACGCCTGCGTCAGATCGCCTGACTGCCGCCAGCATTACCTACGGCGGCACACTGGTCATTACCAATGTCGGATCCATCACCGGCACGAACACATTCCAGCTGTTCAGCGGCACGCTGGCGGGAACCTTCACGAGTGTCGTCACTCCGAGCATTCCGGATGTCACCTGGGATACGAGCAACCTGAACGTCAACGGAACCATCACGGTCACAGGTCCTCCCGGAGTGGACACGACACCGACAAACATTGTCACCTCCGTTTCGGGTGGCGTCATGACGCTGACCTGGCCGGAGAGTCATATCGGATGGCGTCTGCAGTCCCAGACCAACTCCCTCAACGTTGGCTTGAGCAACAACTGGGTGGATGTTCCGAACTCAGCAGCGACAAACCGCGTTGACCTGCCAATCGGGTTGGACAATGGCGCCGTGTTCTTCCGGCTTGTCTATCCCTGAAATCGCACCATGAAAACGTGGCGGGCGCAACAATGCGCCCGCCTTTTTTTGGTGCGCCCGGCAGGGCGCACTGACTGGTTGGTTAAAGTCCAATGCAGGCCCG
>CALBZA010000048.1 GCA_937890005.1 uncultured Verrucomicrobia subdivision 3 bacterium
CAATCCAAAAGAACCGAAAAATCGTCACTTTCGCAGTCGAATAGCGGAAGTCGGGCCAGAGCGCATCGAGGAGGTTGAGATTTGTCTGGCCAATCGCATAGTCGAGCGCCACCAGCCCTCGACTGTCTTTGGAGTTTACGTTGGATGTGTGCTCCGAGAACAACGTGAAGTTCTCGACCAGGTCGAGCAGGCGCGTCTGGTCGCACGTGCCCCGAATGACGGTTTCCAAGGCAACCTTTCGGGGCTCGTCCTCGCGCTCGATGCGTTTCCACTCGAAGAATCGTTCCCAATCCGCCGTGAGCGAGCCGACGCGGCTGTCCGTGCCGTTCGAGGCGATGAGCAGCGCGTTGAACCAGAAGAGCTGCGGAATCTCGGCCTTGTAATGCGTCAGATTCTCATCGAACGCCGCGCGCGCGGGCACGCCAGGCTTCTTCGATTCGATGACCACCAGCGGCAGACCGTTGACGAAGCCGACCAAATCCGGGCGACACGTGTAGAGCGCGCCCGTGACGCTGAACTGACTGACCAGCAGGAAACATTGTTCGCCGGCTGCTCCCAATCAATGACGCGGACGCGGACAGTCGTCGTCCTCCCTTTCCTTCTCCGGTCTGATGATTGCCCGTGCGGCTCGCACCACCCTCTCCGCCTCGACCGGGGAGAGGGTCGGGGTGAGGTGTCGAAATATCTGTATCAGCGACCGAAACCGGGATGCCCTCTTTCAACAACCGATAGACCTCGCGGTTCGCCTGTTCTAGCAACATGGCCGAACGCGTCGCGGGTTAATTCATTAATGGCGGCGGCGATGGCTTCGGGCGGCAACGTCGGATTCAACTTCTCCAACGCCGCGTCCAATCTGGGGACGAGCACCACCTCGCCGGGCGTTTCGCGTCCCAATGAAGCGCCCTCGCCCATCGGATGGGAGAGGGTGGCCGACAGGCCGGGTGAGGGTGCGCCGAAAACCTCCTCCATTGCCGACACCGTTTGCCAACCAAGCTCCGCGAACAACCCGATGGCGGGCTGCTCGACAAGCTGGTCTTCGGTGTAGGCGTGGGGCATGGCTTAATCTTCTTCGTCGGACTCGGGAACTTGAACGTCTTGCCATTTAGCCAACGCGTCGAAGTCTTTCCTTTTCTGGCTGCTATCGACGCGCCACAACATGACACGGACTTGGTCGGCCGTTTGGTCGGCCAATAATTCAACTTTGTAACTTTTCGGCAGATTCACTTTGTAACCCTGCGCCAAGCTCTTGAAAAAAGGACGAATCGCGTCGGCACACTTGAGGACTTCAATTTTCGAGCTCTGCTTTACAGCAGGCAGGAAGAAGGGGAAGAAGTCGTGGTCTCCTGCACAGCGTATTTTCGCGGTCAATGTCTTCCCCATTTCAGCCGATGTTCCCGCCAGAAGGAACAGTCTCTGCGTGTAGCGCACCTTTCCCAAGCGTCGAGCGCGAGCGAGCGACGCGGAATATGTTCGAGACCGACGTATGGCTTCGGCTCTGCGAGTTGGCCTTTCGGCACGTTGCGGCGCATGTCCTCCGCGATTTCGCCGAGCTTCTTCACCTCCCAGCCCTTTGGGATGTCGCCGAGGGGGGAGGAAACGCGCGGGATTTTTTCGTGGCCGGGGAAGCGGAAGTGGACGAACCACTCGCGGTAGAGGGCGCGGGCCATCGCCTCCAAAATCCGGATGCGCTGCTGACTGTTCTCCATCAGCTTGTCGTAGGCCGACAGGATGCCCGCAATCCGCCGTTGCACCGGCAGCGCGGGGACTTGAATTTCCGTTTCGTTGAGAATCGCCAACGTCAGAAACTTCGTGGCTGCTCCGGTCGAGATGCTGCGGAACTCGGAAAGTTTTGGCCGGAGTGCGTAGTAAAGAAATCTGGTTGTCAGCCGTTCGGTGTCACGGGTGGTGACGACATACGTGCGCTGATATGCATCGAATTTCCCGTGAAAATACTTCAACGGATAAATGCCATTGGCGTTGTTGCCCGCCAGCAACACGCACTCGGTGTCAAAGCTGAAAGTATTTGTCCGGAGCGTTTCCTGCGAGCAGGTAAAGAACAGATAGTCGCCATCGGGAACGGCAGCGTTTGAGTCGAGTTTGCCTGTTTTGAAAGCAACCAACTCACCCAGCTTCCCGGTTCGCCATTCGTTCGCCATCGTCACGCCTCCAACATCTCGCTCACGTTGCGGACAATGGTTTGTTCGAGGTCATGCGCCTGGGCGTCCAATTGCATGGCATTCATAATTTCGGGTCTTCGCCCAAGCAGTCCGGATTTTTGAGGGATTTCTTTTCCTCAGATGCGAGGCGACGCTCAACCTTCTTCACGTCCTCGGCGGGCGGCAGCGATTCGGGACGAATGCCGCGTTCGAGCAGGGTTTTTCGCACGGCCTGATTGTTGGTGATGTGCTCACGCGAGATGGCGGATTCAGTCTGCATTCCATGTTCACGGGCATTGAAAATCGTGATCTCGGTGGCGAAATCTTTGGCCTTCAGAACGATGGTCGGCGCGAAGTCGGCCAGCGGCCGATTGTCCGGCACTTTCCACTGGGCTTTCATGGCCTGCGTGCTTTTGCCGAACAGGGCCTGGTCGCCCTTGCTGCGGATGAGGGCGAAGTCCTCATTGCCGCCGGTCTGTTCGTAGATGACGGCGGAAAGCTCCTTCTCGGTGGCGCTCAACTTGCGCCGGGCGAGAACGCGCTCGGCTTCAAGCATCCGCTGCTCGATGATCTCGGCCCGCCGGGTCTGGACCGCGAAGTAGGTCTGGGCAAAGGCAATCTCCTGCTTTCGTGGATCGCCATTCTGGGCAATGAGATAGCAGGCGTAGCGCGTCAGCATGATGTCGTCAATCTGGCGCTGGCTGCCCGAGCCGAGTTCGACCATTTTGTTGACGTCAACAAAATGGTCGGCGACGCGGTGGCCGGACACCTCGCAGGCCGTTTTCGCCTTGGAGATGACTGCTGTGAAATTGCGCCATTCGTCATAGCCAAGCAGGTGCTGGAGATCGCGGGCCAGCCAGTATTCGACGCCTGTTTCGGTCTGCTGGGCGCTGGCTTCGAATGTTGAAGTCAGAGTATGGATCGCTTCGGTGTTCATGATTCGAGGATTCGGTGACGTTGCTGGCAATCGTTGTTTCCAGTTCGCGCGCGGCGGCGTTGAGAGTTTCGAGTTCCTCGTTCAGCGTTTCGAGTTGTTCCTTGAAGTCTTCGTCGCTCACGGCTTCACCCCGCGCGACACCCACGTAGCGGCCGGGATTGAGCGACCAGCCCTGCGCTTCGATTTCCTTGAGCGTGGCGGCGCGGCACAGGCCGATGTCCTTTGCTTCTGGAAGATTCAACAGGAAGTCGAACCGCGCGTCGGACGCGAGGTAGAGAATCCCCTCGGCGTGATACGCAGCGGGTTCATCGACACAACTGCCACGGCGGGACGATGCGCTGGCCCTTTCCAGCTTCGCGCGCTGTTGCGTGAAGCGAACTTCCGCGAAGCGGAGGAAAATGATGCCGAGGATTGGGCCGGAATATTCTTGGGCCTTGAAGCCGGAGTTGGCGCGGAACTGATCGGCGGAAGCCCACAGACGCTTTTCCAGCGTCTCAGTGAGGACATCTTTGGCTGAGGGAGCAATCCAGTGCATCTAGGAGAAAAAGCCGGAACGGCGGAACGCGCTGCAATGAAAAAGGAGAGTATTTGCCATGCCAGACAGGAGAGTATTTGCCATGCCAGACTCCGGCGGGATGGTAAATGAGAGGGTAAGCCGAGCAAGTCTAATCCCGCGATTCAGCAAGGCTCAACGAATTCTGACGTCGCCAATCAGGCTTCTCCTGCCGGCGTTTTGTGCTGCTGGTTGTGCTGGTGAGGTGATTTCTGGCAACTCTTTGATGCAGCGGAAGAAAGTGGATTTCCCTCAAGAATCAGGGGATTTTCGCTTGATCCTGCAACCTGAGTAAAACCTGCTGCAATACCGTCTGAATTAACTTCGGATCAGAAGGTTACAGGTTCAAGTCCTGTCGGACGCGCCATTTTTCCAACGCCGCATGTTCCTTTGCCTCCGCTTTATCTCCCACTTTTGCAGAAATTATTCTGCCGGGATGAAAATCTTCTGACCGATCTTGAGCCGGTTCTCGTTGAGGCCGGGATTCGCCTTCTTGATCTGATCCAGGGTGACCTTGACTCCTTTTTCCCGATAGGCGGCGATGATCACGGAGAGCGTGTCGCCGGGCTGGATTTCGTATTCATAGCCTTTGTCCGAAACCTGCTGTGTGTTGGCGGAGGAGGATGTCGAACGGGAACCGCTGGAGGTGGAACTCACGATGGATTTCAACCGGTCGCGGACGAGTTCCAGAATCTTCTCGTCGTCTTCCTTTCGCTTGCGATCCACTTCGGTGAGTTTGTCGGCGAGGAGCTTGAGTTCCTCCTGCGAAGCGTAGTTCGCGTTGGGTCGGTTGATCTTTTGTTGCAGGGCGTCGATGGCGCGGGCGAGTTCCTCGATCTTTCGATTCTGGGCGTCCTTGGCTTCGATCAGGACGTCGATCTGTGCGGCAAGTTTGTTCAACCGCTCTTCTGTGGCCGCGTCCTGCGCGCGCACGATCGCAGGAATGGCCAACAGCGCGACAGCCAGGAAAGTAAGGACTCGTTTCATGAGGCGACAATAGGAACGGCTTCCAATGCTTTCAAGTGGCAAGTGGCCGCGCCTTTTTGGAAGGCTGGCGACTCAACCGGGTGGAGTTTGTCGAGGGAGGGTCGCTGACTGGGCGAAAGCTACTTCGTTGCAATGGGCCTGGGTTGCCGCAATGCATTCTGTCCTTTGCGCGAGAAGTCGATCGATTCACCCAGGATGCGGGCGGCCTCCTGCGGCGCATGGAAACCGGTCGAATTCTCAGCCTCCACGTAGTCCAGGTAGAACTGTGCCTTGCGCTGGAAATCCTGGGCCTTTGCAAGAGCATCCGGCGAAACGCCGGATTCCTTCGCGGCCTTGATGTCATCGATTAAATCCATCAGCGCATCCATGGCGAGATTCCGGAGACTGAACGTCCGGGCCTGAATCGTTTCGACGCGGGCTTTCAATTCCGATTCGGGCCAGCGATGGCACGTCTGACACGCCTTGTTGATGTTCAGCAGCGGACTGCGCACGTGATGATCGCTCACCTTCTGCGCGCCGATGCGTGTGTAAGGCATGTGGCAATCGGCGCAGGCAACGCCGGACCGGGCATGAATGCCCTGGTTGAACATCTCAAACTCGGGATGTTGCGCCTTGAGCACGGGTGCATCGGTGTCGGCATGCACCCAATCCTTGAAACCGGTTTCGTCGTAATACGCGAGGGCATCCTCGACTTTCAAACCTTTCGACCACGGATAAACGAGGCGTTTCTCAGGTCCCTTGAAATGATATTCGACGTGGCACTGTCCGCAGACGAAACTTCGCATTTCCTGCCGGGTGGCGTCGCGATTCACGTCATAATCCTTGATCCCCTGACTCGCCTTTAGCGCGGCGATTCCCTCCATGAAGGCAGGCCGCGTCACGCGCAATTGCATGTTGGTCGGGTTATGGCAGTCGATGCAGGAGACCGGATGTTCCACCATCTGGCGGGCATCAGCGAAGGACATCTGGTTGAACTTTTCAAAACCTTTCACCAGGTCGCCGTCACCAGCTTTTTTGAATGCCGTGTAAGTGGAGGCATGACAATTCAGGCATGTGCCCGGCTGGGGACGTTGCTGGCGGCCGCTGAAGGTCTGGTCATCGAGCATGTACGCATGGCCGCGCTCCTCGCGGAAATCGATGGCGAACGCGTAACCGCTCCACATTTTTTTCAGGCGCGGATCCTCCTCCAGTTTGGATTGGGCAACGACCGATCTGGGATCGACATCTGTGGGCGTGCGCGGCAGGGCTTCACTGCCGCCATAACGCGTGCGGACCTGATCGACCGTCCGTTTGTATTGATCGTACTGGAACGGAAAATTTTTACCCCACGTTTCGGCGTCGTCGATCGTGTCGTTCAGCTCGACGACGCGGAAGAACGGATTCTTCGCCTCCTGTTTGTGTTCCATGATGTTCACCAGCAGCGCGAGACCGCCGATGGCGATGAGCGCGGCAACGGTGGTTGCGACGGCGAACTTCAGGATTTGTCCGCCATGGGACCTGTTCTTTGCGGATACAGGGTTGTTCGTCTTCATAGGAGTTGATCAGTGCTGATGCCCCACGTTCGCGTGGCAGCGAATGCATGAGGTCCGGTCGTCCTTCGAAATGTTTCCGTGGCCTTCGATCGTCTGGACAATGTCCGCGTGACATTTCCTGCACGCGCCTTCGGTGACTTCGCGGTTGCGTTCCGTGATCTGAATCGGATCGGGATAATTTCCGGTGGTGAAATAGAACGAATGCCAGAAACCATTCTGCGCCTTCGTGTAATACTTGCCGATCATGTTCGCGGGAGTGTGGCAGTCGTTACATGTCGCCACTTTGCGATGACTTCCCTTCAGCCAGGCATCGTATTGATCCTGCATGATGTGGCAATTGGTGCAGGCTTTGGGATCGTTCGTGAGGTAGGAGGAGCCCTTTGCGTAAATGAATGTGTAAGCTCCGACGCCCAGGGCCAGCCCCATCGTCGCACCCAGAACAATACCGGTCAGTGTGGAACGTTTAACCACAGCGCGGGCAACCTAGCTCCGGCCGACGAATTCGCCAAGCCGAGTTTTGCAAGGAATTGATTTCGGTCAAATCCCGCGCGGCAAAGCTGCCGGATCAATTGTTCCGCAGAAACAGCTTTCCAGGCAGCTGCTTCACCAGACGCTTCATCTCAAGGCTCAGAAGCGCCACAGATACGGTCGAACTGGGCAAACCGGATTTGCGAATGATTTCGTCGATTGCGGATCGTTCGCCATCGAGGGCGCCAAAAACCTTCTGCTCAGTTTCAGAAAGTTCGATCGCGGGCAGGACACCGGTTTCGTTGGGAGCAGGAAGACGGTTGGTTTGCGGAAACAAATATTCGAACTCGCTCAGAATGTCCTCAGCTCCCTCACAGAGTTTCGCGCCTTTCTTGATCAGCTCATGACAGCCTTTGCTTCGCGGCGAATCGATGCGGCCGGGCACGGCGAATATCTGGCGTCCGTATTCGGTGGCGAAGTTGGCCGTGATCAACGCGCCGCTGGAGAGATTCGCTTCCACGACAACGGTTCCGAGCGTCATTCCCGCAACGATGCGATTTCGAATCGCGAAGGATTGTTTATCCGCCTTGCGATTGAACGGATACTGGCTCATCACCGCGCCGTTTGCAGCGATGCGTTCAAACAACTCTCTGTTTTCGGGCGGGAAGACGATGTTGATGCCGGTGCCGAGAACGGCGATGGTGCGCCCTTTCGCGGACAATGCGCCCTGATGCGCCGCGGTATCTATACCTCGCGCGCCGCCACTCACAACAGTCACGCCGATGTACGCGAGTTGATACGCCAGCTTGCGGGCGACTTCGATTCCGTAATGCGTGGTCATTCGCGAGCCGACCATGGCGACACCGTTCTTGTCCTTCGACGTAAGCGAACCCTTCACGTAAAGCACGATCGGCGGATCGTAAATCTGCCGCAGCAGTTCGGGATAATCGGCGTCCTCCTGAACCAGCACGTGGCAGCCGAAGTCGTTGATGCGTTTCAATTCGCCGGCGAGGTCCACTGTTTTCTCCCAGCCGCAGATTGCGTCGGCGGTTTCCTCACCAATGCCGTGAACGTGCAGGAGCTGTTGTTTTGAGGCTTTGAGGATGCTGACCGGATCTCCGAAATGATTGAGCAGTTGTCGAACGCGCACCGGCCCCACGTGTTCGATCATGTTAAGCGCCACCATCGCTTCCCTGGAATCCATGCGCGTTGGAATAGCCGGTCACCGCGGCACGGGCAAGCTTTGCTTCATGACTTTTTTCCGACTTTGCATTTAACGCAGAGACGCAAAGACGCAAAGGACGTAGAGCATTCTACTTTGATTCTTTGTCACTGTTGACCTCTACGACCTTTGCGTCTCCGCGTTGAGAATCAAGTTTCCTTCCGATGAATGCGGCGGACGATTGCCGAAGTGATCGTCAGCGGCAACCGTTTCGCCAGCATGGACGAAATCCTGTTCTGCCAGCCGGGAATGACGACGCGTTTGCCTTTCATCAATCCGCGATAGCCCGCCATCGCAACGGTTTTCGCATCCATCGTGAACGGCGCGCGTTTCGATCCAAAATTACCGCGCGAGAAAAATTCCGTGTGCGTGGTTCCCGGACACAACGCCGTCACCACGATGCCTGAATCTTCCAGCTCCTGCGCCAATGCGTACGAGAAGGAATGCACGAACGCTTTGCTGGCGTAATAGACATTGATGCACGGGCCGGGTTGAAAGGCGGCGGTTGAGGCAACGTTCAGGATTTTTCCGCTGCGGCGGGATCGCATCGGTTGCAAGAACAGGTGCGTCAACTCCACCAGCGCCGTCATGTTCACCTGCATCACCTCGGAATGCCGGGCGAGCGGCTGGTCCGCGAAATCGCCGTAGTAACCGAGCCCGGCGTTGTTCACGAGCACGGAGACGGGAAGCTCCTTAACCGAATCGAAAATCTGATGTGCTGCACCTGGTTGGGAAAGGTCCGCTGTGAGAACGCGACATTGAACCCCGTGCGCGGCGATGAGTTCGGCGCTGAGCTGACCAAGCCGTTGCTGATTGCGTGCAACGAGAATCAGGTTGAATCGATCCGCGGCAAACAACCGGGCAAGTTCAAGTCCAATACCCGATGACGCGCCGGTGATGAGAGCCCAGTTGTTCATGCGGAAAAGATCGCATGGTGAAAATCCAAGTTCCAAGCTTTAAGGAAGTCTCAAAGTTCAAACTTCAAGCTCCAAAGAAATCTCAAAACTCAAAATCCAAACGGCCACTGGAACGTTGATGCTTGAGGCTTCTTTGGAACTTGGAACTTGAAGATTGGAGTTTGGACCTTAACCGGGCCGGAAGAAAACCACGATGATTCCCAGCAGCATCACGAAAAGAAAGATGACGAGAGCAATCAACCGGTTTCGCGCAACTCGCTTTTCGTAACGCATCGGACGCAATCCCTGAATGCCTCCGGCTGCGAGATAGTTCACCAGCTTCGGATTCGTCGCCGAGGGTCCGCTGAACTGATTGCGGATCCGCTTCAACAGCGCCGGAAGATCATATTTCCGGACACCCAGTTCGTTGTAATGTTCCGGGGTGCTCTCCAGTTCGCCCTTTGCCGTCAACGCATTGCGGTCGATCTGTTCGAAGATCGGTTCCGCCGCCTTGGGAGCCGAGGTCGTGGGTTCGTTGTGGCTGATGGTGCGTCCGTCGGGAAGCGCGGTGGATCGCAGTCCGGAAACTTTGCGGGCAGGATTTTGCAGCTGCGAATCGAGCTGCTTGATCTTGGCCTCCAGCGCGGCGATCTCGTCGCTCAACGCCTTGGCGCGATCGCTGATGGGATCAGGTTTCTTTTTGAAGAGCCCCATGCCGCACGCTCCTCATTTGCCGGGTGAAAGGAAGAAAATCAAAAGACCGAAACCGATCAGCAAAATCAGTCCGATCGGCCAGGTGAATGCGAGCCCCATCTTGCAAAGCTCCAGAAAGCTTTGCCCTCCGGCAAAAGTCGCTTTCGGACCGGCTGGCGTTGCGGCCGGAGCTTTTCCTGAAGGCGCCTGAACGGACAACACTGGAAACTTCAGTCGCGCGCTGTTCCATTCCATGCGGGCGTTTTCGATGGCTGTCAGCGCACGGGTGAGTTCGACGGTGTAATTGTCCTTGGTCCAGCTTTCCTCGTTCGTCGCCGCCACCTTGGCGAGGGAATCCTGGAAATCAGCCAGCGTGCGCGCCATCTGTTCGGCTTCCTGCCTCGCCTTGAGTTCCGCTTCCTCCAGCAAACCGATGCCGCGGGTGAGATTTTCCAGCATCTCCTGACGGCCGGTCTGGAATTCAATGCGGCGCCGGCGGGTTTCCTCGAGCTGGGCGCGTTCGCGTTCCAGTTCCTCCTGTGCGCGCTTCAATTCCGCCAGACGCTGTTGCGCTTCGAGAACCTTCGAATCGACCTCTTCCCGGCTCGGCGCGCGCGCGCCTGAAGCTGCGCCGCTGGATACGCTCCCGGCTGCTTTCCGCGCCTGGAAATCGTTATCCACGAAGTCCGCTGGATCAAAATCTGAAGACATGTCTGTGATTCTAGTTTCGGTCCTGCTGATGTAAAGCGCCGGTTGGCTGAATGCGGATCAACGAGGTTATTTCTCACAAAAGAAAACGAAGGGAACGAAGAAGACCTTGTCGCCATTCACGAATTCGACCTGTCCAACGACCCATTCTTTGTTCCCTTCGTTAACTTCTGTGAGAATCCGGTTTTCAAACCGTCCGACCAAAACCCGCTCCGAGCCTGACCCGCGGCTGGTTTTTCACAGCGCGACCAAATAACGCCAGCGCGCTGACACCTGATTTTCCCCGGACATTTCCGAAAAACACCTCGAATTGCGAAAAAAAACCCCATTTTTCCGCAACAAACGTTGTTCAACGTTTTCATCGATGCCGCTCACGCGAGCTGGCTTCGACTCTGCTAAGAGTTGGCGCCGCACCCAACGGCGCCGAAACAACCTATGCGCTTTGACAACTACGAGGTCGGAGATTTCTACGACGAAATGTTCGCGTCACATGCCAGGCCGCGTTCCTGCGCCAAACGCCTGCTGGACGCGCTCCAAAACCTTCCGGACGAACGCATCCTGAGCTGTCAGAAAGCCGCCGAACAATCGCTGCTTCAGATGGGGATCACGTTCAACGTCTATGGCGAACAGGCCGGCGTGGAAAAAATCTTCCCGTTCGACATCCTCCCCCGGATCGTTTCCGCCACGGAATGGAGCCGCATCGAAAAAGGCCTGAAACAACGGATCAACGCGCTCAACCTGTTCATCGACGACATTTATCACGACCAGAAAATCATCAAGGACGGCGTCATTCCGAAGGAGATTCTGTTCTCGGCAAAGTCATATCGAGAACAATGCATTGGATGGAATCCCCCGCGCGGCATCTGGTGTCATGTGACCGGCACCGACCTCGTCCGGCACAGCGACGGACAGATTTATGTGCTTGAGGACAACCTGCGATGTCCGTCCGGCGTTTCCTACGTGCTGGAAAACCGGCAGGTGATGAAGAGTCTGTTTCCATCCGTGTTTGCCAACACACGCATCCGTCCGGTGGCGAATTATCCTTTGAAACTGCGCGACATGCTCGAATACCTCGCGCCGGATCATGTCACGAGCCCGCGCGTCGTGCTGCTCACACCGGGCATCTACAACTCCGCCTATTTCGAACATTCCTTCCTCGCGCAGCAGATGGGCGTGGAACTGGTGGAAGGACGCGATCTCGTGGTGGACGACGGTTATGTGCTGATGCGAACGACGAAGGGCTTTGAGAAAGTGGATGTGATCTACCGCCGGCTCGACGATGATTTTCTCGATCCGCAATGTTTCCGTCCGGATTCGCTCCTGGGCGTGCCGGGTCTGATGGAAGCCTACAAGGCAGGAAACGTCGCCCTTGCCAATGCCCCGGGCACCGGAGTGGCGGACGACAAGGTGGTTTACGCATATGTGCCGCGCATCGTGAAATATTATCTCGGCGAGGAAATCATCATTCCAAACGTTCCCACCTACATCTGCGCGGAAGAAAAGGATTTGAAATACGTTCTCGAAAACATCGGGAAACTTGTCGTGAAGGCGGCGAATGAATCCGGCGGTTACGGAATGCTCGTCGGCCCGCACGCCAGCAAGGCGCAATGCGAAGACTTCGCTGAGAAGGTGAAGGCCAATCCGCGCAATTACATCGCACAGCCGACACTGTCCCTTTCGCGCGTGCCGACCATAATCGGCGATCGCTGCGAAGGCCGGCATGTCGATCTGCGGCCTTATATTCTTTGCGGCAAGGACACCTTCGTTCTCCCGGGCGGCCTCACGCGTGTGGCGTTGAAAAAGGGTTCTCTCGTGGTGAATTCATCTCAGGGCGGCGGCAGCAAGGATACCTGGGTCCTCGCTGATTCGCATGAGATGGAACGGGATCAGGTGGAGACAACAACCCAGGCGTTCGCCGCAGCCTGACAATCTTCTATGCTCAGTCGTGTTGCCGATTCCGTTTATTGGATGAGCCGTTATGTCGAGCGCGCCGAAAATGTGGCGCGGTTCATCGAAGTGAACTACCAGCTCACGCTCGATTCCCCGTTCATTGAAGAACAGCAGTGGGAACCACTCGTGAGCACCAGCGGTGATCACGGAGATTTCGCGAAACGCTACGGCGCCGCCACTCAGGAGAATGTCCTCAAGTTCCTGATCGCCGATCCGCAGAATCCCAATTCCATCCTTTCCTGCGTTCGCGCCGCGCGCGAAAACGCCCGCACTGTCCGCGAGATCATTTCGTCGGAAATGTGGCTCCAGCTGAACACGTTCTACCTCATGATCAACACCGCGGCGCACGATCCGCGCACGCTGGAATCACCGCAGGTTCTACTGAATGAAGTAAAGATGGCCAGCCACCTCTTCAATGGGATCACGGACGCCACCATGACGCACAACGAAGCGTGGCATTTCTGCAGGATGGGCCGGATGCTGGAGCGCGCGGACAAAACCTCACGCATCCTGGACGTGAAATATTACATCCTGCTCCGTTCGGTTGAGGATGTGGGAACGCCGATCGATGACATTCAATGGGCGGCCGTGCTGCGGTCGGCATCGGCCTTCGAGATGTATCGCAAGCGGCACGGGCGCATCACGCCAAAGGGCGTGGTGGAATTTCTGATGCTCGACCGGGAGTTTCCGCGCGCCATTCACTTCTGTCTGCTGGCTGCGCGCGATTCGCTCCATTGCATTTCCGGAACACCGCCTGGCACGTTCCGTTCCCCTGCCGAAAAACTGACCGGCCACCTCTGTTCCGATCTGACATTCGCGGGCGTTGACGAAATCATCGCCTACGGATTGCACCAGTATCTCGATGAATTGCAGACGAAAGTGAACCAGATCGGCGCCGGCATTCACGAAATGTTCTTTGCGCTTAAAACGCCGGAGCCGCAACGAAAGGCCACACGCCAGATGGCCCAGTCCCAATGATGCCCACCCTGCATGCAGAGCTTTTGTCACCTCGTTTAACCAGCTTGAGCTCATGGCGCCAACCCGATTTTGGCAATCGCCTGCTTTCGCTTGGGCAATATTTGTTCAGGCGCGGCTGATGGAGCTTGAAAAAAGCGGACTCAATGGGACACGTTGCTTGGCAATGACTCTTGCGAATACATTCACAAGCGGAACAGATGTCAGCCGTCTGATTGATTACATCAATCTCAAGCTGTCATTGCTCGGTTTCACACCCGTTTCGGCCAACCGGAACGAAGGCCTCAACGACATCATTTCTTCCCTGATCGCTCAATACCGGGAGAAAGAACGGCTTCTCGCGAACCATCTTTGCCCGGCCGATCAACGCATCCAGACCTTCCTCTACGATTACCTCCAGGAAGTCCCCGTGGCGAAACTGCCGCTGCGCACGCTGGTGCTGGATCGCCCGGGAATGGCGCGCGTGCTGTCGCTGCCAGCGGAAGGGGATGAATTCGTCTCGAGCATTCTCAGCTCGTACCGCGTGAAGCAGGGCGTTCTGCACAACCCCAAAGCCGACCGTCGCACCACACAGGGCATCTTCCACGTGGCCGAAGGCGGCCTGCCGATTCCCGATGACAAGCTCGCGGTGCCGAAAGCGGTCTTTGGGAAAATGCTGCAGTTTGCATTGAATCCGCCGGGCGAAATCATGCAGCTGCCGTTCACAGCGAATCAGCCCAGACCGGCCGAATGTTTCGTTTCGCTTTTGCTGCGTCCGATCGTTTGCCCCGAGGTGCCAGGCTTCACACCGCAGAAGACGATGGAAATCCGCTTCTTCGCGCCGGGCAACCTGGTCAGCAATCTCGATTTCGTCGAAAGCATCTTCGGCAACGGTGGCGATCCTGATCTGCCACAAAACGACGCCGGTCTCGATCCCGAACATTGGACCGGCCACACCGGCTGCGTCATTCTCGCGCCGCACCTGATCAAGGTGACCAAGAAAGCCGCGGGCCTGCCGCACTGGGATCACGCCACCGAACGTCAGCGCCGCGACGGCATGTGCTGGAAGGACGAGAACGAACTCTACAACAACGGCACCGCCTTCAAGCTCACCTGCCGCGACCAGTCGGGCGTGATCGTGACCCTCATTGCCGACAACTATTTCGGCTACTGCAAGAAAGAGGTGAAGACGCAGATCAGCTACTCGGCCAACCTTTTCGGTCTGTGCGAGGAGGAACACGCCGGCGGCGCGCTCGTGTTCCAGAGCTACGATCTCGGCGAGGAGTTCGCCGGCGACCTTCACGTGAAGCAGAAGGGTCATTCCTTCAAGGAATTCAGCTCGCTCTACAAGGATCACATCGATCTCAAGCCCGAGGGTTACGCGATCGACAAAAAATATCCGGAAGTCATCTACGTTCCCGAGGATGCGCGATTCGATCTTCACCAGCAGAAGGTTCTCTGGCAGAAGGCGAAAACCGAGCGGTCGATTCCGCTCTCGCCCAAAAAAATCTACGTCCGGCCTTCCGGCTACAAGGTCCGCATGGAACGGCCGGGAGAAAACCGCGCCTGGCGGCTGGTGGGAGTCGTGGGTGAAGGCGTGCTCTGCCACAAGCCATGCACCGTTTCCGGCGGCGGCAAATCGGAAATCTCAAAGGCAATCACCGACGCCATCCTGACCGGACCTGTCTTCGTCGCCGACTTCAAGAATGATTTCGACAAGGTCCAGGAACTCATCAATCGCGACTACAGCGGACGTTTCAAGGACAGCACCCGCGTGGACAAACGGCCAATCCTCAGCATCGAACGTTCGCTCGGCTCGGTGATCAAGCTGCTCACGCCTGACGATCAGAGCTACAAGCCGGAATACAACGACTGGCTCGAGAAAATTCCGCAGTATCTCAAGGAGCTCGTGTTCGTGGTGAAGCGCTATTACAAACCGGAATGGGGCAACAACTGGCGCGAACACTTCAGCGTGGACATCATCAACGGCACGCCTGCCAACGAACTCAAATGCGACAACCGCAAACTGGTCACCACGCACCTGCGCGTCGGGTTCGATTCGGACGGCTCCTGGCGCACGTTCGGCCTGCGAAAGGATTTTCATCCATCGCTTAAAATTCAGGCGGAAGACGACATCACTGCATCGATCGTCGTCCCGACCCGCGCTTTGGAAAACGTTCCTGAAACGGATCCGGCCGGTTCGCTCAAGTTCGTCACGAACTGCGAACTGCGCTTGTTCCAACGTCCCGACGACGCGATCCATCGCGGTTACGACAAACAGACCGAACTGGACTTCTCGCAACCGGCGAACTTCTTTTCGAACTACGAACCGCTCACGACCGACGTTGCCCAGGATCTGATCAACGACACGGTCGGTTTCTATCAGTTCACCGAACCGATGCAACGGCTGATTCGCGAAGTCGCTGAATCTGGAAAAACCGGTTACTTCGTCTGCACGGCCAATCCGCGCCTCGTCGATGGCAAACCGAGCAAGAATCCGCGTTATCTCCAGGTCCGGCCTGATTTGACGAAGCCGCTCGACAGTTATCTCGCGGAAGTCTCGGGACGCATGCGCCGCCGCATTCCCGCGAGCAAGCCGCTGCACACGCACGTCACCGCCGTGCTGCCCGGACGCCGGAACAATCCACCCGAGCCCGGCATCCGTCCGCTGGCGTGCTACAATCCGATTCATTACTTCGAGCTGCCGGAACTCTTCATGGAGTTCATCTGCAGCATGACCGGCAAGTCGCCTTCGACCACCGGCGCCGGATCGGAAGGCGCGTTGACGAAAGGTCCGTTCAACGCATTGCCGCCAATCATCGACCTGAACAACGCGCTCGTCTCCTGGCTGCTCACCGGCCATGGCGGTTTCGTGACCGCGGCCGGTTATGTCGGTCCGAAATGCCGTGTGGATCACGACATCAGCCTGCTCGTCCCGGAAGTCTGGTGCCGGCTGCGTCCAGAGGAACGCAATCCGAAGTTCCTGATCGAAGGCGGGTTTCTGGAGAAATGCCAGGATTTTGAACACAACGGAAAGAAGATCCTCGCCAGCCGCCTCGGCTATCGCATCAACGCGAAGTTCGTCCGCTCCTTTTTTGGCCGCGTGTTCAATCACCCGCACGCCGTCTTCACCGAGGAAATGTTGAAGCCCGAACTTCAGGGCATCGACGTGTTCGTGGACGGCATGGAAAACATCGTCGCGACGCAGAAACGCGTTGCGAAAGCCTACTTCGACGACGGCAGTTTCGCTCAGGCGTGCCCGCCGTTGCAGGCGCTGCTCACGATCATGTTGCACGACGAATGGGAAGGCAAAGGCCTCGATCATCCGGATGTGCGCAAGCTTTTCACCCGCGACTATCTGCTGGCGAGCGACTGGTATCAGGCGCGCCTCAAGGCGAAGCAATCGGTCGATGTCCGACTGTGGACACGTCATGTGGAATACCTTGAGCGTTTCTCCCGGCGCACCAGTCATGCGGAAGAAGCAACGCGGCTCGGCATTGCGAACCGGCTCGAACATGCCAGGGCGATGCTCGCCCAGGTGCAGGCGGCCGGTTATCCGGAGACGCTCCGCGGCACGCTCGGCGTCGAGCCGATCGAGAAGTATTTGTGACGAATGAAGGCCATGAACCCGCGAATCACCCGGCCAACGGCTTCCGCCGCGCGGGTTCATGCCAGTGCAGGACTCAGAACCCCGGCATTCCAGTTCATTCGGATCACGAAGGAACTCGAAACCCGGAAACCTGATGTCCATTCACATCGCCCTTCATCATAGAACGCACTACAAATACGATCGCCTGGTGAATCTCGGGCCGCAGGTGATCCGCCTGCGGCCTGCGCCACACTCGCGCACGCGCATTCTCAGCTATTCGCTCCGCGTTCAACCGATCAAACACTTCATCAACTGGCAGCAGGACCCACAATCCAACTACCTCGCCCGGCTCGTCTTTCCCGAACAGACACGGGAACTGCTCGTGGAAGTCGATCTCGTCGCCGAAATGGCGGTGTTCAATCCGTTCGATTTCTTCCTCGAACCCGGTGCGGAACATTTCCCCTTCACCTACGACACCGCGCTCGATCACGAACTCGAACCGTTTCAACGCCGCTGCGAGTTGACTCCTCAGTTCGAAAAATTCCTGAACACCCTTCAGCGCGACCTCCTCGGCGAACAATCCGCAATCCGCAATCCGCAATCCCAGATCCGAACGATCGATTTCCTCGTGACGCTCAATCAACGTCTCTGGAGGGAAATTCGTTACACGATCCGAATGGAGCCGGGTGTTCAAACACCGGAGGAAACACTCACACAGCTTAGCGGTTCCTGCCGCGATTCGGCCTGGCTGCTCTGCCAGCTTCTGCGTCACTGCGGTCTGGCGGCGCGATTCGTCAGCGGTTATCTGATTCAACTCAAGCCCGACGTGAAGTCGCTCGACGGCCCGAGCGGTACGGACAAGGACTTCACCGATCTGCACGCGTGGTGCGAAGTTTATCTGCCCGGGGCGGGCTGGATCGGACTCGATCCCACTTCCGGACTTCTCGCCGGCGAAGGTCATATTCCGCTGGCGTGCGCGCCCGATCCGAGCAGTGCCGCCCCAATCACCGGCGCGGTGGACGAATGCAAGTGCGAGTTCAGCTTCGAGATGAACATCACGCGCATTCACGAATCGCCGCGTGTCACCAAACCCTACACGGAGGAACAGTGGAACCGAATTGAATCGCTCGGCCACAAAATTGACGCCGATCTGAACGCGAACGACGTGCGCCTCACAATGGGCGGCGAACCGACGTTCGTGTCCATCGACGATCCCAACGGTCCGGAATGGAATTTCACTGCGGTGTCCCACCGGAAACGGATTCTCTCCGGCGAATTGATCAAACGGTTGAGAAACCGGTTCGCGCCCGGCTCGCTGCTGCATTACGGACAGGGCAAATGGTATCCGGGCGAACCGCTTCCGCGCTGGGCACTGGCCGCCTACTGGCGCAAGGACGGCGTGCCGATCTGGAAGGACGACTCGCTCATTGCCGATGAATCGAAGAATTACGGCCATGGTCCGAGAGAAGCGAAGGAACTGCTCAGGCGCATCGCTGATACCATCGACGCCAACCCGACCCACATTCTCCCGGGCTACGAAGACGTTTTCTATTACACCTGGAAGGAACGACGCCTGCCTTCCAACGTCACGCCGGAGAAATCCAATCTGAAAGACAAACAGGAACGCGATCGCATTGCGCGGCTGTTTCAACAGGGACTCGGCTCTGTGGTTGGCTACGCGCTGCCGATCCGGCGCTGTCTGCGCGCAGGAGAACCGGGATGGATGTCCGGCGCGTGGTTTCTGCGCGATGACGAAACGCTCTGGCTGATTCCGGGCGATTCACCGATGGGACTGCGTCTGCCGCTCGACTCCATTCCCTGGGTGGCTGAAAAGGAATTTCCCTGGGTTTGGCAACAGGATCCCGCCACGCCGGCGCTTCCCGATCTGCCGAAATCGTTTCCCTACCCGACAGCGAAGTTGGAAAAGTCCGGTCAGCGTTTCCTCGCGGGCGCTCCGTCGCCATTGATGCCCGGACATGGTCCCGGCCAGCGAGCGCAAACATTGGAAGCATTCGGCCCCGGGAAAGACTCGCCCGAACGTCTTCGCAACATCGATCCTTCACGCCGCCCGCTGGAAGGCGAATCGGCGCCGTGGATCATTCGAACGGCGCTGTGTGTGGAACCGAGAAACGGACGCCTGCACATCTTCATTCCGCCGGTTGCCACCACGGAAGATTATCTCGATCTCATCGCAGGAATCGAAACCGCAGTTTCCGAAATGGGCGAGCCGGTGATCATTGAAGGCGAACCGCCGCCGCGCGATCCGCGCCTCAACAAACTTGCCGTCACTCCCGATCCCGGCGTGATCGAAGTGAATCTGCATCCCAGCAAGTCGTGGGACGAACTGGTCGAACGCACGACGGTTCTCTACGAGGAAGCGCGCCAGACCCGGCTCGGCACGGAAAAGTTCATGCTGGACGGACGCCATACCGGCACCGGTGGCGGCAATCACATCATCATCGGCGGCGACACACCCCAGGACTCGCCGATCCTGCGGCGTCCCGATCTGCTGCGGTCGCTGCTGGCGTATTGGCAGAATCATCCTTCGCTCAGCTGGCTGTTCAGCGGCCTGTTCATCGGTCCAACTTCCCAGGCGCCGCGAGTCGATGAAGCGAGAAACGATTCGCTTTACGAACTGGAACTCGCTTTCAAGGAACTGGACCGAAATCTCTGGCGCGATTCAAACGAGGATAGGGCAAAACGTTCCGATTGGATTCCGCCGTGGCTGGTGGATCGTCTGTTCCGCAATCTGCTGATCGATTCCAGCGGCAACACGCATCGTTCGGAATTCTCCATCGACAAGCTGTTCGCGCCGGAGAGCAGCAGCGGGCGCCTCGGGCTTGTGGAGATGCGCGCCTTTGAAATGCCGCCGCATTCGCAAATGAGCCTTGCGCAACATCTCCTGCTGCGCGGTCTGATCGCCAGATTCTGGAAGGAACCGTACACGAAAAAACTGGTGCGCTGGGGCACGGACATTCACGACAGATGGATGCTGCCGCACTTTTGCGAAACGGATTTCAGGGATGTCATTCGCGACCTGGGCGAGGCGGGTTATCCGTTCGAATTCGAATGGTTCGCGCCGCACTTTGAATTTCGTTTCCCGCGCATCGGCGATTTCGAACAGCGCGACATTCAATTGGAACTGCGAATGGCGCTGGAACCGTGGCATGTGCTGGGTGAGGAACCGGGCGGCGGTGGAACGGTGCGTTACGTGGACAGCTCGCTTGAACGTTTGCAGGTGAAGGCGCGTGGACTGATCGGAGATCGATTCGCCCTCACGTGCAACGGCCATCGTGTTCCACTCCATCCCACCGGCACAAACGGCGAAGCGGTGGCGGGCGTTCGTTACCGCGCGTGGCAGCCGCCGCAATGCCTTCAACCCACCATCGGCGTTCACGCGCCGCTGCAATTCGATCTGATCGACACCTGGAACCGGCGTTCGCTCGGCGGTTGCGTTTATCACGTCGCACATCCGGGCGGACGCAACTACGACACGTTCCCGGTGAACAGTTACGAAGCCGAAAGCCGCCGGCTCGCGCGCTTCTTCTGGAACGTTCATACACCCGGCCGGATCGATGTGCCGGAAACGGTGTTGAACCCGGACTTTCCTTTCACCCTCGACCTGAGAGCGATGTGATCCCATGAACGTGTTGCAATGCAATTCATCTCCTCGAATCCGTGTGACCAATCATTCTCGGCCACGGCGAACTGACCGTCGCAAATGGACACTCTGCGATTTCATCGACTCGCCCCGCTGCCATGCCATTGCTTCGCACGGCATCTCCTGACAAAGTTCTTTCAAGCCCGATCGCCCGATTTCCCATGACCATGGCTGACACGGAACATACGACAACGTCGCTTCTCGGCAGTTATCGCCCCTCAGGCGATGTGTATGACGAGATGATGGCGGATGGACAGCCGCGTCCGCATTGGCGGAAGCTCATCCAGTCGTACGACCAGCTCGGACCGCAGGATCGCATCAATCGGCGCGACACCGCCGCTCGAATCCTTCGCGAGAATGGCGTCACCTACAACGTCTACGGCGACACGCAGGGGCTTGGACGTCCGTGGGCGCTCGATCTGATTCCGCTCGTGATTCCGCCTGACGAATGGCGTGAGATCGAGGCCGGGCTGATTCAAAGATCGCATCTGCTGAATTCCATTCTCGCAGACATCTACGGTCCGCAAACATTGGTCCAGGGAGGAGCGCTGCCGCCGGCATTGCTTTACGCGAACCCGGCGTTTCTTCGACCGTGTCACGGAATCGTGCCGCCTCGAAACATCTTTCTCTTTCTTCACGCCGTCGATCTGGCGCGGTCGCCGGATGGCCAATGGTGGGTGCTGTCGGATCGCACGCAGGCGCCGTCGGGCGCAGGTTATGCATTGGAGAATCGCATCGTGCTGTCGCGCGTTTCGCCGGATGAATTCCGCGAATGCAAAGTCGAGCGGCTCGCGTCGTTTTTCCAGGTGATGCGCGACACGCTGCGGTCGTTTTCAAAGCGGGCGAATCAATCGAATGTCGTTCTGCTCACGCCCGGGCCTTACAATGAAACCTATTTCGAACACGTTTATCTCGCGCGGTATCTCGGATTCCCATTGGTGGAAGGCGCCGATCTGACGGTTCGCGACCGGCGCGTTTTTCTGAAGACGCTGGAAGGACTCCAGCCCGTCGATGTGATCCTGCGGCGCGCCGATGACACCTTTTGCGATCCACTCGAACTGCGCGCCGATTCGATCCTGGGCATTGCCGGGCTGACTGAAGCCGTGCGCGCCGGAAATGTTGCGGTTGCAAATGCGCTTGGCAGCGGCGCGGTGGAAACGCCCGCGCTGGCCGCGTTTCTTCCAGGGCTTTGCCGCAGGTTGCTGGGAGAAGAACTCAAGCTTCCCTCCGTCGCGACATGGTGGTGCGGTCAGGACAAGGAACGGGAATACGTTCGCGAACATCTGAGCGAACTGGTCGTGAAACGCGCCTTTGGAGGCAATGGCGAACCGCTGTTCGGCGCGATGCTCAGCGCCAAGGAACGTGAACGCCTTTTCCGGGCGATGGAAGCCGCACCGCACGATTTCCTCGCACAGGAGCAAGTGGCGCTCAGCACGGCGCCCGTGCTGGAACGCGGTCGAATGGAGCCGCGTCCGATGGTGCTGCGCGCTTATGTTTGCGCCACACCGGATGGGTTTGTCGTCATGCCCGGCGGACTGGCGCGCTTCTCCACCGCGCCGGAACGGCTGGTGGTATCGATGCAAAGCGGCGGCGGCAGCAAGGACACCTGGGTGATTTCCGACGGCCCCGTGAGCCAGCTCACACTGTTGCTGCCGAACACACATATCGTTCGACTTGAACGTTCAGCAACAGAGCTTCCAAGCCGCGTCGCCGACAACCTGTTCTGGCTCGGACGATACGCCGAACGGCTGGAGGATACGGTCCGGATTCTTCGCTGCTTGCTCGTGCGACTGTCCGGTGAATCCGGTGTGGAGGAAACCCCGGAAGTTGCGGCGCTCGTTCAGCTGATGGTCGATCTGGATCTGTTCCCGGCCCGATTCCGCGAGCGCTACACGCTGGCCGCGGTCGAACGCGAAGCGTGCGCGCTCATCTACCAGACGCAACGACTCGGCGCGCTTCGCGAAGTGATCGGACGGTTGAACAACATTGCGTTTGCATTGCGCGACCGGTTTTCCGCCGACACGTGGCGCATTCTGAACAAGCTTCAGGTCGATGCCCGTCCGCGTCCGGGCCGGCTTCCAATTTCCGAAACACTCGCATTGCTGAACACGCTGGTCGTCGATCTTGCCGCGTTTTCCGGAATGGAAATGGAAAACATGACACGCGGCCATGGCTGGCGATTCCTCGAAATTGGCCGGCGTGTCGAACGCGCCGCAAACATCACCACGCTGGTGCAGGGCGGCCTTGCGGTGGAAGCGCGCGGACTGCATCCGCTGGAAACCATTCTTGAAATTGCAGACAGTTCGATGACCTATCGCCGCCATTATTTTTCCCAGCCGCAGTGGGCGCCTGCGATGGACCTCTTGCTCGCCAACAGCAGCAATCCGCGGTCGCTCGCGTTCCAGCTCAACGCCCTCGCGGATCATTCCGCGCATCTGCCGCGCGAAACGAATTCCGGACGAGGATTGGAATCGCGGAACATCGATGCCGTGCGCGGACTGCTCGAAGACGCGGACTGGCCGAAGCTCGCCGAAGACCAGCTCGCCGGCCACAACGACGATGTGACCGTCCTGTTGTCGCGGATGGCTGCCGAACTGCGCGGATTGTCGGATGCGATCAGCCAGCAGTATTTCACTCACGCCACCACGCAAGTCAGCTGAGATCACGTGCTCTACCAGATCATCCATCGCACCACTTACGAATACAGCGTCGATGTGCCGGTCTCCCATCACGTGGCGCGATTGAGCCCGCGCAAACTGCCCTTTCAGGATTGCCTCGAACATCGGATCGACTTCGAACCGCACGCCGCGATCACCACGCATCACGACGATTATTTCGGCAACCGCACCACCTTCTTCAGCGTCACGCGGCCGCACAAAACTCTGACTGTGACCGCACGAAGCAAGGTTCGCATCAATCGACCGGGAAGTGGCGAAGCCGAATCCATCCCGTGGGAACTGGTTAAATCCGGTTTCGTCAGCGAGGACAAAGTTCCCCTGCCGGTTGAAGTTTCCGAGTTCGCCTTTTCCTCACGGTTCGTGGCATGTCACAACGAACTGGCTGACTATGCGCGGCCCAGTTTCACTGAAGGTCGCCCGATTCTCGAAGCTGCACTTGATTTCACGCGGCGAATTTTCACCGACTTCAAGTTCGATCCGAAGGCAACCACCGTCGCGACACCGCTGGAGCAGGTGATGAAGAATCGCCGCGGCGTTTGCCAGGATTTCGCGCATGTGCAGATTGGCTGTTTGAGATCGCTCGGCATCCCGGCCCGTTACGTCAGCGGCTATCTCGAAACCGTCCCGCCGCCGGGCAAAGCGAAGCTCGTCGGCTCCGATGCATCCCATGCCTGGGTTCAGGTTTTTATTCCGCCGATTGGATGGATGGATTTCGATCCGACAAACAATGTGATCCCGGGTGAACGACATATCACCGTCGCGTGGGGACGGGATTTCGACGATGTCAGTCCGATTCGCGGAGTGATCGTCGGGGGCGGAAAACATCAGCTGAGTGTGGCGGTGGATGTGACGCCGTTGGACGAGAACAAAATTTCCGGCTGATCCGCAGCGGCGTGCGGAGCATTGCTTCGCAAGTCTTCTTGACCTATCGCGCCGGCACTTGCGGCTTTTGCAGAGGTTTCCCGAAGAGTTACATCACCTGTCGGGGAGGTTGAAGTGAGGACGAGTGTCCGGCTCGCGTGACCAGGGACGACCGCATATAAGAATTTGAAAACCGGACCCAAGAGGAGCAGGCTGTCGAACAATTGAGATTGAGCGAGGAGTGATCGATCCAGAGTTATGCAATGTCCAAAATGTCAGACACCGGAAATGGATGAAGGCTCAATTGTGCTGAAGAAGCCCTTTTGGGACCGGTTGCTGTTCGGGCTCGGATTCGGCGATTTGTGTTTCAGGAAAAACCAGGAAAGATGGATACCCATTCTGGAAGTCGGTCAGATCCGAAAATCATTTCGCTGCGGCCGTTGTCACACGTTGATTGTCGAGAACGCGCCACCGGAAACCTGAAAGAACCAAGCGCTGATCTCGGCTCTTCGTTCCCTTCGTTCCCTTTTGTAGAAACTCCTACAGCACGGATTCAATCCTGCCAGACAAGGCGAAAGAACGCTCCTGATGGCGCATTGGTCGGAAGATAGCCGATCCTGGACGCAAAACTCAGTTCTTCATTCCCTTCTGTAACCCGTCAAACGATCTTCAACTTCGGCAGATCCTGCGAGTCGATCAGCCCGACCGGTTCGCGTCTGGCATTCACCACGATCAGATCGTCAATGTTGCGTTCGTTGAACACCTTCAACGCTTCAGCCGCCAGCGCATCGTCGCGGATGCTGATCGGATTGGGCGTCATCACACTCTTCAACGGGCGCGACAGGAGATCGTCGTCGTCGGACATTTTCCGGCGAAAATCGCCGTCGGTGAACACGCCGACCAGCTTGCCGCGTTTGTCCACCACCGCGAGGCTGCCCGACCTGGCTTTCGTCATGACGAGCAGCGATTCCTTCACCGAAAGATCTTCGCGAGCGACGGCGTTTCGTTCACCCGATCGCATGATGTCGCCGATTTTAAGCAACATGGCGCGGCCGATTGCGCCGCTGGGATGATACTTTGCGAAATCGCTTTGTTTGAACCCGCGGGCCTGCAACACCGCCATCGCGAGCGCGTCGCCCATCACCAGCATCGCCGTTGTGCTGGAGGTGGGCGCGAGATTGAAGGGGCACGCTTCTTTCGGAACGCGCACGTTCAGGACGATGTCGCTGTGCCGTGCAAGCGCTGACTTCATGACGCCCGTCATCGAAATGATCTGAACGGAGAATCGTTTGAGCGCGGGCATGAGGTTGAGCAGTTCCTCCGATTCGCCCGAATAACTCAAGGCCAGGATGATGTCGCCGTCGTTCACAATACCGACGTCGCCGTGCAGGGCATCGACGCTGTTCAGCACAACGCTGGTGGAACCGGTGCTGGTGAGCGTGGCGGCGATCTTGCGCCCGACGTTGCCGGATTTCCCGATGCCGACGATGACGATTTTTCCACGTCGGGCCAGTGCATTGACGATGATTTCGACCGCCTTATCGAAGGACGCATCGAGCTGCGCGCGGACGGCTTTCACCGCGGCGATCTCGATGTCGAATACTTTGCGTGCGTGAGCGAGATGGCTCATGGGTGCGAAGATGCGGGGATGAATGGGCAAATTCAAATGAAATGCCGATCAGAAGAAAAGCGGTGGAAGATCACGGGCACCATGCAATCTGCGGGGAGTTTCAGTCCACCACAGGAACAATTCGTGTTGCTCCTCGGAACTCAGTTTCGCCGCCGCTGCCTTTATTTCGTCAACGGTTTTCATGGTTCGAACCTGGCATTGACGGTCTCCTGCGCAATGATTGGATTCAATCCGAATTCGGATACGATCCCAGCACCTTCACAAAGCTGCATTCTTCTCCAAGCATCTCCAGCGCTTTGGCCACCTTGCGATCCTGCTGATGCCCGTCGCAGTCGATGAAGAAGAAGTATTCCCACGCCTTCCGCTTGCTCGGCCGCGATTCGATCTTGGTCAGGTTGATCCTGTTCTTCCGGAACGCCGCCAGCGCGTGATGCAGCGCGCCAACCTTGTCCGTGATGCTGACCATGATGCTGGTGCGATCGTGGCCCGTGGCCGGGCTGCACTGGCGTCCGAGGACAAGAAATCGCGTTGCATTCGCCGCGTTATCCTGGATGTCCTGTTCCAGAATGCTGAGCCCGTATTTCTCCGAAACCAAAACTCCTGCGATGGCGGCCGCGCCCTTCTCCTTCGCCGCCAGTTCGCCGGCGCGCGCATTGGAGGAGGCTTCGATGATTTCCACGTGCGGCAGATTGTTCTGAATCCAGCCGCGGCATTGCGCCAGCGATTGCGGATGCGAATAAAGTTTTTTGATCTGCGATCGCGGCGTGTTGCTCAGGAGGCATTGCTGCACCGGAAGAATGATCTGCGCGACGATCTTGAGATCGCTGTCCACGAACATGTCGAGCGTGTGCGTGACGACGCCTTCCGTGGAATTCTCCACCGGCACGACACCGTAATCCGCGCGATTCTTGCTCACTTCGGAGAACACGTCTGCGATCGTTTTCTGCGGGGAATACTTGAGGCTCGAACCGAAGCGCCGGATGGCGGCCTGATGTGTGAACGTGGCTTCGGGTCCGAGATAGGCGATGCTCAATGATTTCTCGAGCGACAGCGCACTCGACATGATCTCGCGGTAAATGGCGCGCAACGAATCGTTCGTGATCGGGCCTTCATTCATCTTGCAGACCCGCTGCAGCACCGCTCTCTCGCGATGCGGGGCGTAAATCTCCTCGCCCGCCTTAATTTTGATTTCGCCGATCGCGAGCACGTGCTGGGTGCGCTCGTTCAGGAGCTTGACGATCTGGGCGTCGAGATGGTCGATGGCTTTCCGGTGTTCGGGAATATTCACAGCGGGGGCAGAATGAAGAATCGGCTTGGAAGAATCAAACCGGTTTCCGTTCCCTGTTTCCATTCGCCCGGTCGCTTCCACCCTATCTCTTTGCGAAGGCGTCGGATTGCGGGCCGGCCAAGAGGATCACTTCAAAAACTGTTCGCGATATTGCTTGGGCGAAACACCGGTCGATTGCTTGAACGCGCTCCAGAAGCTGTTGCCATTCTGATATCCACAGAGATTCGCAACCACCTCCATTTTCTCCCTGGATTCCGCGAGCAGGCGCTTGGCCTGTTCGATCCGAACGCGCTGAAGTTCATGGCCCGGCGGACGGCCGATCGCATTCAGGAATGCACGATGCAGTGCACGGCGCGACATCGCAGCAGCTTTGGCAAGGTCGTCCACGCCGATCGCTTCGTGGTAATGTTCCTGCAAAAATCGCAGTCCCTTCGCCACTCCGGGATGATTCACTGCGATCAGGTCACTGCTCTTCCGCGCGATCAGTCCGGCCGGTTGAATCCGCAGCGGCTCGAGCGAAACCGGCTTGTTGTGCATCAGACGGTCGAGCATTTCCGCCCCGCGATAGCCAACCATCTCCATGTTGGGATCGACGCTCGAAATCGGCGTCTTCATGGCATCGACTGCCAGCAGCGAGTTATCCATCCCGATGATGCTCACCTGCTCGGGAACATTGAACTCCGCGGCTTCGCAACATTCGAGCACTTCCAGGGCGTGATCGTCGGTGGCGCCAAACACAGCCAGCGGCTTCGGAGCCTTTTTGATTTCATTGAGCAGCCATTTGCGCTTCGCCTTCCACTGGAGCCGCGCGTTGGTGTAGGCGGGCGATTTGTGCCATCGAAGCCATTCGCATTCGTGCCCTGCTGCGGTAACGGTTTCGACAAATCCACGACCGGTTTCTTCAAACGCCCAGTTGTCCGCGCCACTGAAGAAGAGGAAATGAGTGTGACCAAGCGAAAGGAAATGCTCGGCCGCAAGTCTTGCCGCGGCGGCGTGATCTACGAGCACCCTTGGAAATTTCAGCTGCGGACGGCGATAACTGAAGTCCACCGTCGGCTTGTTCTCCTTGATCACGAACTCGGCCAGATCCTCCCCGGCACCGAGCCAGGCCAGAATGCCATCGCCTTCCCAACCCCACGGAATCACCTTCTCCTTGGTGACATCCGAACAAAGGTGCCAGCCATGTTCCTGCGCATACTTCTCAATGCCGCGGTGAAGACGGTAATCGTACCAGCCGAGCGCAAGAAGGACACGTGGCGCGCTTTTTCGCATCGCCGGAGAATGAAATGAAACGCCTTGAAGTTTCAAGTGTGCTCCGCAGCCGCGCCGTTTTTTCAATGCGTTTTGCAGAACTGCCAATATCGCCGCCGCATCGGTCACCGATAAGCTCAATCCATGCTGTCTCCATTCCGCGTCCTTGCAGCTGCACTGTCGGTCGCCTGCGCTGCGACCGCCTCGTGCGCATCAACCGCTGTTCCGCCAGCCACAGGTTGGGACACGCTGACGCGCATTCTCTCACGCATCAATCCTCCGAGCTTTCCTGACCGACAGTTTGTGATCACAGACTTCGGCGCGATCGAAGGCGCATCGACGAACTGTTCCACCGCTTTTGCAGCGGCGATCGCAGCCTGCGCGAAAAGCGGCGGCGGACGCGTTGTCGTGCCGGAAGGCAGATTCCTGACCGGACCGATTCACCTCAAGAGCAACGTTGAACTGCATCTCTCCAAAGGCGCGGAAATCATTTTCAGCGATCGCATCGAAGATTACCTGCCGAATGTGCTCGTGCGCGTCGGCGGCATCGAACTCTACAATTACTCGCCGCTGATCTACGCCCGCGACTGCACGAACATTGCCGTGACCGGTCCCGGAAAATTGAACGGCAACGCCAAAGTCTGGTGGAGCTGGAAAAGCCGCGAAACGCGCGCAGGCTTTGAGATGGGCGCGAAAGGGGTTCCAGTTGAACAACGCGTTTTCGGAACACCCGAAGCGGCGATTCGGCCCAGCTTTCTCAGCTTCGTCAGCTGCACGAATGTTCTTCTGGAGGATTTCACGATCGGCAGCGGACCGAATTGGACGATTCATCCGATCTATTGCCTGAACACCACGATCCGCCGGGTGAGCGTCATCACCGACGGTCCGAACAATGACGGCATTGATCCCGATTCGTGCGTGGACATGTTGATTGAAGACTGCACGTTCAGCACCGGCGACGACTGCGTGGTTCTCAAATCCGGCTACAACGAGGACGGCTGGCGCGTGAATCGTCCGACGGAAAACGTGGTGATGCGCCGTTGCTTCAGTAAACGCGGCCATGGCGGACTGGTGATTGGCAGCGAAATGTCCGGCAGCGTCCGCAACGTTTTCATGTATGACTGCGAATTCGACGGAACCGATCGCGCCATTCGCATCAAGTCCCGCGGCGATCGCGGCGGCGTTGTTGAGAATGTTTTTGCCCGGAACCTGAAGGTCCGCAACATGCAGCGGGAGGTTGTCATTCTGAACATGGACTACACCTCCGACCGCAACAAAACGATCAAGAACAACCCGCCCGTTTACCGAAACATGGTATTCAGCGACATCATCGCCGAGGGCGCACCCACCGCCATCCTCATTACTGGAATGGAAGATTCGGCCATCGAGAACATCCGTTTTGAAAACATGAAAATCCAGTCGAAGAAAGGTGTCGTCGCTTCGTTCGCGAAAGGACTCGTCTTCGACAACGTGCAGGTGACGCCGGAGAACGGACCGGTGTTCAAACTCACCAGCGCCAGCAATATCACAATCCGCAAATCCGTCGCGCCGGAAGGGACAAAGGTGTTCCTGCAGTTGGACGGGAAAGATTCCGAAAACGTAATCCTGGAAGGTTGCGATCTCACCGCCGCTGAAACGAAATCCGCCGTTGGAGCCGGAATCAAACCTGAAGAAGTCGTTATCAAATGAAGCCAAAAGGGAACTTTCGCTGGGTCATCTGTTCACTCCTGTTTTTCTCGGTCGCGGTCAATTACATCGACCGGATGACGCTCGGCATCCTGAAGGGACCGCTGAGCGAACGGCTCGGCTGGAGCGATCTCGATTACGGTTACATCGCCGCGGCGTTTTCCTTCGCCTATGCCTTCGGCTATCTGTTCGGCGGCTGGGCGATTGAAAAGATCGGAGTGCGGCGCGGGTTGCCCATCTTCGTCATTGTCTGGAGCGCCGCTGCCATGGCACATGGCATTTGCGGCTACTTCGACCTGAACGCGCAGTTCCGAATCAGCTATCCCTGGTTCTCGCGGGCTGAATCCGGATTCGCCATCACCACGCTTGTCATGCCGCTGACCGCCGCGGGATTCATGTTCGCGCGGATTGTACTCGGTTTGTCCGAAGGCGCGAACTTCCCGGCCGCAATCAAGATCGTGGCCGAATGGTTTCCCGTAAAAGAACGCGCGCTGGCAACCGGGCTGTTCAATGCCGGCACCAATGTTGGCGCGATCGTCTGTCCGATTGCGGTCCCTTGGATCTATTCACACATCGGATGGGAGGCGACCTTCTACGTCACGGGCGCAACCGGTTTCATCTGGGTCGTGTTCTGGTGGTTCCTCTACGCGCCGCCCGAAGCGCATCGAAAAGTTTCGAAAGAGGAACTGGCCTACATCCAATCGGATCAACCGGTCACCGTGGAAAAAAAGGTGAAGGTGCCATGGATCACGCTGCTCAGCTATCGCGCCGTGTGGGCGTATGTCATCGCAGGCATTCTCGCTGCGCCGGCGTGGGGTTTTTACCAATCGTTCCTGCCGGACTTCCTCGCCAAACGTTTTTCCTCACCGGTCGTCAAGCAGGCTGATATTTCAAACGCCACCGCGCTGGCCGGCAAGTTGAGCCAGGGAACCGATCCGGTTTCCACTTTTCTCCGTGAAAGGTTATCGCCTGAAACAATGACTTTGCTGACGAACCATCCGGGCGTGGGTTCCGATGCGGACATATTGAGCAGCGCCATTGCCGCGGACTTCACCGGTCTGATTACGAATCAGGTGCCATTCGATCGCGACCTCTTCAGTCAGGTTCAACTGCGCTTCGAAACGGAGGAGCTTCTTTCCAAGCCTGAATCCACAAACAACATCGCCCGAATCAACCGCATGCTGCTGGAGGACGCTTACCCGGAGGAGATGAAACGGATGTTGAACCTTCAGGCGATCGGATTCTGGACGGGCGCCTTCTTCGCCCTCGCGGCCATCGGTGGCGTGGTCGGCGGCTGGCTTTCCGGCACGCTGATGAATCGTGGCTGGACGGTGAATGCCGCGCGCAAAATTTCGTTTCTTATCTGCGCGCTCGCTGTCGTCCCAGTCTGCCTCGCGCCCTACGCGCCCACTGCCTTTCTCGCCGTGCTCATCATCGGCATCGCCGGCTCGGCACATCAGGGCTGGTCGGCCAACCTGTTCAGCTTCGTCTCAGACACAATGCCGAAACAGGCGATCAGCTCGGTCGTCGGATTGGGCGGATTTGTCGGTTACTTCACTGGCGGTTTCGTGAACGGCCTGACCGGCTTCATTGTGGAGAAGACCGGCAGCTACATTCTCGTCTTCCTCTATTTTTCCGGAACTTATCTCGTGTCACTGCTCGCAATTCAGCTGCTCGTGCCGAGAATCCGGCGGGAGGAGAAGAAATGAACGTCAGCAGCCACGACACTGAAGTTCGGGTCGCAAACGCCGATTTTGCCTATCCCTGGGTTCCAGATCAGGGCGATGGAATGTATCGCAATCCGATCCTTTATGCGGATTACTCCGATCCTGACGCGATCCGTCATGGCGACGATTTCTTCATGACGGCGTCGAGCTTCAACTGCACGCCGGGCCTGCCAATCCTGCATTCGCGTGACCTGGTGAACTGGAAGCTCATCGGCCACGCGGTGAAGAATCTGCCGCACCCGCGCTACGCTGAAGTTCAACCCGGCTGCGGTATCTGGGCGCCATCAATCCGGTTTCACGCGGGCAGGTTCTGGATATTTTTCCCAATGCCGGATGAAGGCATTTACGTCACCACCGCGCAGAATCCCGCCGGTCCATGGTCCGAACCGCATCTCCTCGAAGCGGGCAAAGGTCTGATCGATCCATGTCCGCTCTGGGACGACGATGGAAAAGCCTATCTCGTGCATGCCTACGCCCAGTCGCGTTCCGGCATCAGGCACATGCTCCGCGTCCGGCCGATGGCGCCGGATGGCTCCAAGCTTCTCGGTGAAGGACAGATCGTTTTTCACGCGCCGGAAAGGCATCCGACAATGGAAGGCCCGAAGTTCCTGAAGAAGGACGGATGGTATTACATTCTCGCGCCCGCCGGCGGCGTCGAATCCGGCTGGCAGGTCGTGCTGCGTTCGAAAAACATTTACGGGCCTTACGAAGACAAGATCGTTCTCGAACGCGGCAGCACTGCGATCAACGGGCCGCACCAGGGCGCGATGGTCGATCTCGCCAATGGCGAATGGTGGTTCCTGCACTTTCAGGATGCCGGCCTCTACGGACGCGTCGTCCACATGCAACCGGTCAACTGGAAGGACGGCTGGCCGTTGATGGGTGAAGACCTTGATGGGAACGGCGTGGGTGAACCGGTATCACGGCAAAGCCTGCGTCTGCTTTCATCCGGCGGACCGAAATTGATACCACAGACGAGTGATGAATTCGAAAGCTCCGCCCTCGGGCTTCAGTGGCAATGGCACGCCAATCATCGCGTGGACTGGTTTTCGCTTCCCGCCGATCCCGGCTGGCTGCGGCTGAAGGCACAGCACGTCGCGGAAGCGAATCTTCAGAAAGCGCCGAACCTGCTGACGCAGAAATTTCCCGCCCGCAGCTTCCAGACAAAAACGCTCCTTCGCTTCAGTCCGATGCATCACGGCGATGAAGCGGGCGTTGTGATTGCGGGAAGAAGTTCCGCCGCGCTGGCGATTCGAATGATTGCCGGAAAACATCAGCTGATCTTTCGAAAGGATGACTCCGACACCATCGTCGCAGCGATTGATTCTGATCGCGTCTGGATTCAGACGACCGTTCATGACGGCGGCAAGGTTCGGTTTCGATACTCCACGAACGGTTCGGACTTTTCAGTCGTGCCTTATGAATTCCAGGCCGTCGTCGGAGTCTGGATCGGTGCGAAGATCGGCATCTACTGCATCAGCCGAAACGGAGCTCCAGGCGGTCACGCCGATTTCGATTACTTCCGGTTCGCTCCGGCTGAATAGCGTTTTACTCAATTACTGAGTCACCGGACTGATGCGGAACAGCGCCGAGGCGTGCTCGGCGATGGGACGCGCGAACGTCTCCTTGAACTCGCCGATGTCCTTCCGCTGCCAGAGATCGCGCAGGCGAACCGCGCCGTCGAAGCCGAGATCGCGCAGAGCCACGGAAACATTCACCGTAGTGCTTGTCGTCAATCCGCTCTCGGAATAAACCTCAAACCGCACTGAGCCGCGACCGTTGCTTCCCGGATCGAGCACGCCCACCGCTTCGAAACGGTCGTAGCCTTCCGGCAATTCGTATTCGATGACAGACGTGGAATGCGTGCCGATGCCGAATGCGGCTGCCTTTCCATCGCGCACGATTTCACCCTCATTCACATTCTTATTCACCAACGGTTGCTTCCAGCCGGCCTTCGCCGATTTCCATTTCAGATCGGTCAGCTTTAGCTCGCCTTTCGATCCGATCAACCGGGGTTCGATCCAATCCGCGTGATCGAACGAAATGCCATCGCCGGCATCCGTGACCACGAGGAACAATTTCTTCGCACCTTTCACATCGGCCTTGATGTCGATGACCTGACGACCGGCCGGACCTCGAACCACCGGGCTGGTGAACAGCGCCCTGGACAAATCGAATGGTATTTCCCGTTCTGGAACATTGAACAATGCGAGATAGCGATCCTTCGAATCCGGCGCCTCTGCAACCCATGCGACGGCGTTTCCCGAACGGAACAGCTGGCGATTGCCGCTGCTGTGTTGATTCACGGCCAGCACTTCATCGTTCGTGATCAGTGATTCCGTGAATTCGTCGTTCCACGGCATGTGCCCGCCGAACATCAGCGGTGCGCGTGAAACGCACCAGAGTGTCATGAGCGTTCTCTGTTCGTCCTTCGTGAACCGCGTCCAGTTGCGTTGCATCTTCGGGCCGACACGAATCGCGCCGAGCGGCAGCATGTCGGGATCAGGCCAGTGTCCCGCTCCGCGAAACGGCGTCCAGTTGTGGCAGGTGTCGAACGCATGCCGGAGCATGTGCCATTCGTCCCAGAAATCGTCGGTGAGCCGCCAGAGGTTGGCGTGTTCCGCGACATGCTCTCCATCTCGCAACGGCGTCGGTCCCGGCGACGTGCTCAGCAGAATCGGCCGGCCGGTCCGGTCGATCGCCTTGCGGATCGCTTCGATCTCCGCCTTGTGATATGGCGACGAAAGATCGTCCACCTTGATGTAATCGATCCCCCACGACGCGAGCAGCTCGAACACCGAGTTGTAATATTCCTGGGCGCCCGGCTTCGACATATCGACACCGTACATGTCGGGGTTCCAACGGCAGATGCTGTTCGTGTTGGCGATTTGCAGCGCCGTGAATTCGGTTCCCATCACCTTCGTGTTCCGCTTCACCGCCTCGCGCGGAATGCCGCGCATGAGATGCACCCCGAACTTCAATCCCTTTCCATGCACGTAATCCGCCAGCGGCTTGAAACCATTTCCGTTGGTGGAGGAAGGAAACTTTGCAATCACCGGCCACAGGCGTCCGAACTCATCGATCACCGGTTTCGGATTCCGCGCATATTCCCATCCGGTCGATTGCGGCTCGTACCACTGGATATCGACGATGATGTATTGCCAGCCGTGCTTCGCGAGCTTCTCAGCCATGTAATCGACATTGGCCCGCGTCTGCTCCTCGTTCACCGTCGCGCCGAAACAGTCCCAGCTGTTCCAGCCCATCGGCGGCGTCTGCGCCCATTTGTGGAACTCGCGGCTTTCCGCCGCTCCTGTCGTGAAGGTTGTGACGAGGGCAACGGTCAGAGTGCAGAGAATTTGTTTCATAGTCGTTGGCATAGTGATCTACCGCGGCACCAGGCCCGCGCATAAACACATGCGTTTTTTCCGGATCAAACCGGACGAGAAATCTGCCTGACCGGTTCTGGATTTGTATTTCACTCCCTCGCGACAGAACGCCGCGCTTCGAAGTCCGCGACTTCACTTCCCGCTGGCGATGAACTCAACACGCGCGCTGAGCTGCGGTGTCAGGTAACGATCCGGATTCAAAACCTGCACCTTGATCTGCAGTGTTCCCTTGGCGCGATCCGCCTCGGGCGCCACCTCCGCCACGACGCCGTCGTAGTATTTGTCAGGATAGGCCTCCGGTGTGACGCGGCATTTCTGGCCGAGGGAAATTTTTGAGAGATCGGCTTCGTTCAGATCGATTTCGATTTGAAGATCATTCGGATCGGCCACCGCCAGCAAGGCCGTGCTTGGGCCACGTCCGCCGCCAAAGCTTTGCGGAACGACCAGCTCCTCCGGATCGACGAGCTTTTCCAACACCACACCGTTGATCGGAGATCGAATCGTGCACCAGTCGATGTAAGTCTGCGCAAGCTGTCGGACGCCTTCGATCTCCGTGATCGAGGCGCGGGCGGCCTCCAGCTGAATGCGTGCGTCGTCATAACGCTGTTTCGATTCGATGTCCGTTTCGGCCAGGCGTTCGATGCGCCGAAGATCAAGTTGCGCCTTTTCGAGATTGGCGCGCGCGGATTGAAGGCGTCCCTCCACCTCCTTCAGCCGGGCCCGGTATTCAGAATCATCGAGCAGGACCACGACCTGACCGTTGGTGACGGCATCACCCTTTTTCACGCCGATCCATTTCACCACGCCAAGAAATCTGGGACTCAGCTCGATCCGTTCACGATTGATGATGTAGCCGCTGACGGTGAGGACGAAGTCGTTTGAGGCATCGACGGTGGCGGGAGATGCGGATGAAGCGGCAACAGGGGAAGCCGAATTGGTCGGCGGACGGACGCCGGTATTGACCAGACGCTGCTTGTCCTTCGCGCGCGGCCACGCAAAAAACAGAGCGACGGCGCAGACGACAATGACTCCGAGAAAAATGATCCAGAGCGAACTCTGCGGACGCTTCTTCTGCTCCGGATCGATTTGCAGGCTTTTCAGTTTGTCCGACATGCGACGTGAAGATGCTGTGAAACGGAATGGCAGAAAAGCAGGAAAAGCACTTCGTCAATTTGTACCAAAGCGCTCTCAACGCAGAGGCACGGAGAACGCAAAGGGCCGCAGAGAAAAACCTGGGATACAAACTTCTTAGAGCGTTTCTGAAGAATCTCGGATTGCGGGTGTATCACTTGCGACCGGTCGCAGTGCTTCGAAAACTTTCCAGCGATTCTCACTTTCCGGATTGCTGCGGCGGGTCTGCGACACAGCTGCGCTTCATTTTCAGAAAGACTCTCAGCGGCCCTTTGCGTCCTCTGTGCCTCTGCGTTTGACTCCACTCCGAGATCAATCGCGAGTGGCAAAGTTCGATTCACCGAGATAATTGCTCGCCGTCATGAGAAAGAATTCCTGCGGCTGATTCGCATTCACAATGGTGCTGCGGCAATTGCCTGGAACATTGGTGAGCAGCACCCATTCACGCAGCGGCAGGCGCAAGTCCGTGCTGTGATAAACCTTGAACACCAGGTCGGGAGTTTCCATATGCACAGGATAGCTCCAGCCAATGGTCACCGTCTTTTTGGGCGGAACAGGTATGACCGGCTGCACGCCGAAGACCTCGGCACCTTTGGGAGACTGCAGGGCTGCCTGGGATGATGACGCGAATACGGCGAACAGAATCGCACCTGCGAGAGCTATTCGAGCATTTCCCTTTGAGAAGGCGGACAGTTGGAATCCGCCCGACTTGAGCGTCAGGATTTGCATAGCGCGCCGAAAATAGTGAGAGCATTGGCGCAAAGTCCACAGGGATTTTCCCAATGAAGATCTTCACCAAACCCGCTCACACCACTTTCAATGCGGCGATCACTGGAAGGCGCGATGCGCGAATGGCTGGAAACAGGCTTCCCACAACACCGACCAGCACCGCGAAGATCAATCCCTGCACCGCCAGCTGCGGTGTGATGCGGAACTGAAACACCACTTCGCTGAACGTGTTGAAACTCATCGTTCCGAACTGCCAGCCAAGCGCCACGGACAGGCTCTGCAACGCAAAAGACACAGCACATCCAATCACCCCGCCGATCCCGGCAAGGATGGCTCCTTCAACGATGAAACTGAGCAGAATCGTCCGACGACGGAATCCCAGCACGCGCAATGTCCCGATCTCGCGCGTCCGGGCGCCGACACTTGCATACATCGTGTTCATCGCGGCAAAGAACGCGCCGATCGACATCGACACGGCGAGAAACATCCCGATTACCTGAAACATTTTCGAAGTTCGAGTCTGCTCGCTGTAATAAGCGATCTCCGGATCGACGCGCAGCGGCAGGCGCTTGTCCGATTCCAATCGCTTCACAAACTCCGCCGCGGCTTCCGGACTCGTCATTCGCACCAGGGCGCTCGAATAATTTTCCCGATCGAAAAGCGATCGCGCTTCGTCCGCATCCATCCAGATCTCGGAATCAAACGCCGTGTCACCGCCGTCGAACAATCCAACCACGCGAAGCTCCTGGCCGCCGGTTTTGAAAACTCCGCCCACCTCCGTGTTGGCGAAACGTTGCGCCATCTTTGTGCTGACGACCGCCTCGCGTTTACCCGGCGTAAACCAGCGGCCTTCCACCAACCGCACCTGCGGACGCAACTCCGCTCCCTTCGGCGAAATGCCTCGCATCGTCACATTCGCTTCGCCCGCACCCTCGCGCCGCGGAAGACTGACGAGCACGACGAGGTCCGCGGAGATCAGCGGTTTGCCATCCGCATCCCGGGCAATCTGCGGCAGGTATTGAATCGTCTGAAGCTGCATCCGGTTCACCTGGCTGCTCGATTCCGCCGTCGAACCTTTTCGGACAATCATCAAATTTCGGGGATCGCCGGTGTTGCGCCCCGATTTCTCCAGACCTGCTGCGAGCGATTGAATCAGGATGTAAACAGCGACAACGAGCGCGACGCCGATGATGGTGGCAAGCGTCGAGCGCCACCGGACGATCACGTTTCGAATGTTGTAACGAATCGGCAGCTTCATGATTCAATGGGCTCTGAAAAACATTGCCGGATGATCTCCGTCTGCCAGAGGCCGCGCGCCAACCCTTCCACATCCGGGAAAAGGGTCCGGCTGTTGATCGCCAGCCGTTCGAGATCGAGAACGATGTCCATCTTGTCGCGGCTCTTCACGGTCCAGCGGATCAGCTTCTTCACGTCGAGATCCTTTGAAGGAAATGCTTTTCCTGCGCAATCGACCATGTCGCTCCAAGGATCACTGTGCAGCGTGAAGATGCCGGATTGCGCGGTCATTCGCGGCGTCGGGTTGAATGGAAAGACCAGTTTGATGCCCGGAACGCGCAGCGGCGAACGACGGTCCTCAAGCACATCCAGTTCGGCGATGTCGCGACGGCATTGGATCGCCCAGATGATGCCGTCCACGTTCAGCTTCTCCGTGCTTCCCCGGTGCATTCGCTGATCGGCGGGCAGCACATGTTCGCTTTCGTAGAAGGCTGCGAAGTAAAGCGCCACGAGCGGACTGAAACTCCAGTCGAGCAGGCGCGTCGGCAACCCATGATGCCGCGCGAGGAAAAGATTCTCCCACTCGCTCGCAATCCTTCCGAAATGTTCGTAGCTGTGGCGACGGAACTGGACGAGAAGGTTGCGCTCCTGTTGCGCGGTAAATGTCACCGGCCGGCCCAGATAAAAATGCTCGCGCCCGATCGATGGACGCAGCCCTTTCGTCGGCTGACCATGCCCACGGAAGTAGAGCCGGAAATCGCCCTTGCCGCCGACGCGTTTGATCTCGCTTAGAAAATGTTCAACGCTCCGGATCGATCCCGCTTCCTCATATGAAAAGCTCGCGCGCTTCATGTCAGTCCAGGGTCTTCAATCCACTCACCACACTCATCCGTGCCACAGAGAACGCCGGTGCAATACTGGAGATTATCCCGAGCCCGGCGGCCACGATCGCCGCGATCCCGACGATTTTTGGCGTCACTTCAAACGTGATGAAGAACCCGTTCGTCATCTTCGAAATGGTCGGATTCTGAAACGCCCACAAACCGATTCTCGCCACAAGGGCTGCCACAAGCAATCCGGTCACTCCCGAAGAGTAATGCCGCCGAACGATCGTCATCACCGATGACCCGACAATAATCGCTGTGATTCCAAAACATATCGCCGCGAAGATCTTTCCATTTGTAAACAGCAGCCACGCGCCGCCGGCTCCAAGAAGAAGTCCGGCCATCGCCAGCCCAAAACTTTCCGCGAGAATGAACGCAAACAATTCGCGTCTCCGGAAACCGATCGCCTTCAGAATCGCCAGCTCTCGAAACCGTTCCCGGACCGCCATGCTCATCGTGCTTGCGGAAACGAGAATCAACGTGAACACCACCACACTTGAAATCGAACCGATCAAGACGCGGACATTCCCGAGCATCGATATGAAGCTGAGTTGAAAGGCACGTTCACTCTCGGCGCGGACTTCTGCCGATGTGTTCTCGAACGCCTTGTTGACCGCCGCAATGACGCGCGGCATGTCGTCCGGCGTCGAAACCCGCAGCCACCACATGCCAACCCAGCCCGCATTGTCGCACGCGTCGTCCAGATATTCCTGATGAAACAGCATGTTCCGGTCATCGGTCGTTCCGGCATAAATTCCGACGATCCGGAAGGTGAGCGTGCAGGGATACACCGTGCTGTCCAGCGTGAGGCGGTCGCCGATCTTCAATTTGTATTTCTCGGCGGTGACTTTTCCGATGATGCAGGAGTCTTTGATCGTCTCGAACGCTTCATATTCGGGCTGCGACATCTTGGCCTCGCCGAACACACTCCGGAGCTTTCTGGCATCCATCGCAAACTGCGCAAACGTCATGCCCTCCTCATTCTGATACCTCCCGCCGTACCAGGTAAACGGCGTCACCGCCTCGACCCCCGGCACGCGTTCGATCGCCGGCAGCTGTTTCGCCGGAAGGAGATTTGCGATGGAAATCTTGTTGCGAACGGCGACGCGCAGCGCCGCGCCGACATCTTCGGGCGGCAACGTGAGCTCACGCAAAGTCACCAGCAGGAAAACGAGCAGAAACAGGCTGACCGCGACGCTCAGGATCGACAGTGTCGCGCGCCGCTTGTTCCGGAGCGCGTTCTTGATGATGAAGGTGCCGATGCTCATGAGCTGCGGTTCAATTGCTCAGCTCGCCCTTTTCCAGATGAATGGAGCGCGATCCATACGCCGCAGCCTTGGGATCGTGCGTCACCATGATCACGGTTTTGTTCGCCGTGCGACTGAGCGATTGAAGCACTGTGAGAACTTCCTGGGCGGAATGGGAATCGAGATTGCCGGTCGGTTCGTCCGCGACCACGAGGCTGGGATCGGTTACAAGCGCCCGGGCAATTGCCACGCGCTGTTCCTGTCCGCCCGAAAGCTGGCGCGGCAGATGATGCGAGCGATCGGCCAGCCCGACGATTTCCAGTGCCGTGCTCACGAGCTGCTGGCGTTGTTTGCGGCTCAACTTGGTGAGCAGCAGCGGCAGTTCGACATTTTCAAATGCGGTGAGAACCGGAATCAAATTGAACGTCTGGAACACGAACCCGACGTTCTGATTCCGCCAGTCCGCCAGTTCCGATTCGTTCAGCTGCGTCACGTTCACTCCCTGCACCCGGCATTCACCACTCGTCGGTCGGTCGATTCCCGCGATGATGTGCAGCAGCGTTGATTTCCCGGAGCCGGACGGCCCCATGAGCGTCAGGAACTCCCCCCGCGCAATGTCGAGCGAGATGTTGTTCAGCGCGGTCACCTGGATTTCTCCCTGGGAATAAACCTTCGAAAGGTTTCGAATGGCGACGATGGTTTCCGGTTCAGGCATAGGGCGACACAGCAATAGGCGAAAGAAAGCCATTTTGCAAACAATGGGAGGACTCCGCAGCGAGCAGAGAACGCATTAGTTAAATGAAACGGGATTGATGTGTTTTGCTCCGGACGATTGGCACCCCTCCTTGCCGCTTTTCCAAACGCACCGTAGATTCCCCGCCATGAAAGCTGCGTTCATCCAGAAAACAGGTCCCGCCGATGTCATCCAGTTTGGCGATCTTCCCGCGCCGAAACCCGGTCCCAATGAATGTCTCGTGAAGGTGAAGGCCGTTGACGTGAACCCGATCGATATTTACGTCCGCAGCGGAATGGTTCCCGGCAATCTCGCATTTCCCTACATCCTTGGACGCGACCTCGCGGGTGAGGTTGTTGAAACAGGCAGCGCAGTCAAACAGTTCAAGGCCGGCGACCGCGTTTGGACGAGTGGACAGGGTTTTGGCGGACGCCAGGGAACCTTCGCCGAATTCGCCGCGGTGGATGAGGCTTCGCTTTATCCCATTCCCGACGGTGTGAAGGACGAAGATGTGGTTGCGGTTTCGCTGGTCGGAATCACCGCGCACCTCGGCCTCGTCACCCATGCAAGGCTGCAGGCAGGCGAAGTTTTGTTCGTGAACGGTGGAACGGGCGGTGTCGGCTCCTGCGTTGTTCAGATGGGAAAAATTCTCGGTGCGCGCGTGATCACCACCGCCGGTTCAGATGAAAAAGTCGCGCTTGCAAAACAACTCGGTGCGGATGCTGCCATCAACTATCGGACCGAGGATGTAAACGCCGCGATCAAAGCCTTTGCGCCGTCGGGCGTGAATGTCTGGTGGGAAACGCTTCGCGAACCCGATTTCGAACGCACGGTTTCGCTGCTGGCGATGCGCGGTCGAATGATCGTGATGGCCGGGCGCGATGCGAAGCCGGCTTTCCCTGTGGGACCGTTCTACACGAAAGACTGCAGCATTCACGGCTTTGCCATGTTCAACGCCTCCGCCCAGGAACAAAAAGTCGCGGCGGAAGACATCAACCGCTGGATGGCGTCCGGAAAACTGAAGGCCCAGATCGACCGCATTCTTCCGCTGTCTGCAGCTGCTGAAGCCCATCAACTGCAGGAGGAAAGCACAGTGAAGAAGTCCGGGGCATTGAAGGGAAAGATCGTTCTCAAGCCGTGATGGTGGATGCAGGGCAGACTTTCGACTTTTCAGGCTGCCCTGCATCCGCGCCCCAAATCTTTTCCATTCCGCTTTTCGTATTTCTGTTCTAGTTTCCGGCACACTTATGCGCTGGACCCAATGTTTCATCGTTGCCATTGCCATGACTCTCGCCGCCTGCAAACCCGCTTCCGAATCGAAGCAATCCGAAAAGCCTGACGTCGATCCAAGGCTGCAACAGTTCCAGGCGCTTGCCGGAAAATTCAATGCCGTCGTCACGCTGCCGGAATTTGAAACCACGCCGGAAGCCATCCGGGCCGCCGTCAAAGACGCCATCAAACACGGCGACACCACGCTGGACCGCATCGGAAAACTTACCGCTTCCGAGGTGAATTTCACCAACACGGTTCGCGCGCTGGATGATCTCGGTTTCGAACTGATGCTCGTGGCCAACCGCCTTTCCGTCATCGAACAGACCAGCACGAATGCCGCCCTGCGTGACGCCGCGACGGAGGCGACCAAGGAATTCGAAGCCTGGGCCGTCGGACTGGATTATCGCGAAGATGTTTATCGCGCCGTGAAAGCCTACGCCGACACGAATCCGAAGCTGGAAGGCGAAGATGCGCGGCTGCTGGAATACACGATGCGCGATTACCGACGCGCGGGATTGAGCCTGCCAAAGGCTGAACGCGACGAAGTGGAACGTCTGCGCAAGGAACTCGCGGCCCTTTCGACCGATTTCCAGAACAACGTCACCAAGGCCAAAAAAGAAGTGAAGTTCACGAAGGCTGAACTGGAGGGTGTTCCGGAAGATTTCCTCAATCAGATCAAGACCGGCGATGACGAATACACCGCGCTGGCGAACGTGACGTGGCAATACATCACGATCATGGACAACGCCAAACGCGAGGAAACCCGCAAACGTTTCCTGATCGAACACGACAACCTCGCGCGCGAAGGAAACATTCCGTTGCTGGAGAAGATTCTTCCGCTGCGGCATGAAATCGCCCGCCGCCTCGGCTACAAGAGCTGGGCCGATTACGGCACCGAGGTGAAGATGGTGAAGAACGCGGCCGCCGCCATCGCATTTGAAGAACAGCTGATCAAAGGCCTGCAGCCGAAGTTCGCCGCCGAACTGGAGGAATTCCGGAAGCTGAAGGTCGCCGAAACGGGCGATGCGAACGCGCAAATTAACATCTGGGACTGGCGCTATTACAGCAACGAGCTGAAGAAGCGCCGCTATAACGTCGATGCCGAGCAGCTGCGTGTTTACTTTCCCTACCAGCGTGCGCTGGAAGGAATGTTCGCCATTTATCAAAGCATCTTCGGTCTGAAATTCGAGGCGGTGGAGCCACCCTACAAATGGATCGGCGATCTGCAGCTCTACGCGGTTTCGGACGCAGAATCCGGAGAACCAATGGGAATGTTCTACCTCGACATGTTCCCGCGCGAAGGGAAATACAATCACTTCGCCCAGTTCGGAATCATCGACGGCAAGCAGCTCCCCGACGGACGCTATCAACGTCCCGTGGTCGCGCTGGTCTGCAATTTCCCCGCACCAACAGCCGATCGTCCGTCACTGCTTTCGCACAGCGATGTGGAAACGCTGTTCCATGAATTCGGTCATGCCATGCATTCCATCCTGACCCGCGCCAAATACGCGCGCTTCTCCGGCACCAGCGTGCCGCGCGATTTCGTCGAAGCGCCGTCGCAGATGCTGGAGAACTGGATCTGGGACAAGAAGGTGCTCGACAGTTTCGCCGCGGATTATCGTGATCCGTCGAAAAAAATTCCCGCGGACGTCCTCGACAAGCTGAAGGAGGCGCGGCTCGCAACCGAGGGAACACGTTACCGTCGGCAACTGGCATTCGGTCTCATGGACCTGACGCTGCACACGCAGATCGACGAAACCAACGCGAAGGAAGCGCTGGCACTTTCGAATCAGAAACTCAGCGAGGTGTTCCTGCCGATGGTTCCCGACACCGCATTTATCGGCTATTTCGGCCACATCATCGGCTACAGCGCCGGTTATTATGGCTACGCCTGGGCTGATGCGATTTCAGCCGACATGGCCACGGTCTTCGAGCAGGCGCCCAACGGCTATTTCGACAAGCAAATCGGAATGCGGTTGCGGAAGGAAATTTACGAACCGGGCGAATCGCGAGACGTGAACATTTCGATCGAGAAATTCCTCGGCCGTCCGCGTTCCTTGCAACCGTTCTTCAAACAAATCGGCATGCAGACGGCCGCTGAATAGTCCGTCAGACATATCACTTCCAGACGAGCGGAGCTTCGGCTCCGCTTTTCTATTTTCATAAAATGACAACAAGCCGGAAACGCGCGCTGGCGTCGAAGGCTCCTTTCCGCTACTGAGGAGCAGCCAGAGCTATGAACGAGACGACTTCCTCCAGCGCGAACCGGTGGCCTGCGCAGATCAAATACATCGTCGGCAATGAAGCCTGTGAGCGATTCAGTTATTATGGAATGCGCAGCATTCTGGCGGGATATGTCGCCGGTGAAGTCGCAAGAGGCGGCCTTGGCCAGACGTCCGACGCGGCCACGACCATCATTCACACGTTCGTCTTCGCGAACTATTTCATGCCCCTTTTGGGCGCCTGGCTTTCGGACAAGCTCATCGGACGCTATCACACGATTCTTTGGGTATCGCTCTTCTACTGTGCCGGACACGGCGTTCTGGCATGCAGCGACCTGATTTCCGGAGTTCAGGGAAAACTCTGGTGCCTTTACGCGGGACTCTCGTTGATCGCATTTGGCTCGGGGGGAATCAAGCCGTGCGTATCCGCATTCATGGGCGATCAATTCCGGCCCGACCAGGGACATCTCCTGCAGAAGGCCTACGGCGCATTCTACTGGTCGATTAACTTCGGTTCGTTCTTCTCGTTTCTCATCATTCCCTGGGTGAAAAACCACCATGGCTACAGCTGGGCATTTGGCATTCCCGGAATTCTGATGGGCATCGCCACACTCATCTTCTGGCTGGGCACAAAACACTACGTTCGTGTTCCGCCATCCAGAGAAACGAAGTCGGGCGGTTTCATCCCGGTGTTCCTGACCGCCTACAAAAACCAGCCGGGACTTGTGCCTCTTTTGAACGTTCTGGCCACGCTTGGACTTCCGGCGTTGACGATGATTGCGATGACCGTGGTCGCGTTCTGCGAACCAAATGAATCGGGCAAACTCGCGAACTGGGCATGGCAGCTGGGAGCAGCAACCCTGGTTGGAGTCGGTATCTGGTATTTGCTCGTGGTGGCGTTGAGTTTCTCAGGCCGGGTCAACCTCCCGGATCGTTTCTGGAATGCAGCGCGCAGTCGTTTCACGGAGAACGACATCGCCGCGGCCCGTTCGGTCAGCCCGATTCTGATCATCTTCGCACTCGTGCCGGTATTCTGGTCCTTGTTCGATCAGACGAGTTCGACCTGGGTGCTGCAGGGATTAAAACTGAAGGAGTTCGTCATTCCCGGAATAGGAATCACAATCGGCGCCGAACAGATGCAGTCGGCCAATCCGGCGATCGTGATGATCCTCGTCCCCATCCTCACCTTGCTGGTTTACCCACGAATCGGAAAGTTCGCGACGCCCCTTCGCCGCATGTCGTTCGGAATGTTTCTCGCCTCGCTCTCGTACGTCGTTGTGGCATTGATTCAGGCGCGGCTTGAGGCAGGACATCAGTTCAGCGTGCTGTGGCAGGTTGTTCCCTATCTGATCCTCACCGCCGCGGAAGTCCTCGTTTCAACCACCGGCCTTGAGTTCGCTTTCCGCGAAGCAGCGGCGGAAATGAAGAGCACCATCATGAGCTTTTGGTACATCACTGTCGCAATGGGAAACCTTTTCGTAACCACGATCACGAAAGTTTTCGGTGACGGCAGCCACGACACCTCGATCAGCACCTCACGATTCCTTCTCTACGCCGGCGTGACATCGGTTGTGGCTGTTCTCTTCAGCGCCATTGCGACCACTTACAACTACCGCGACAAAGCCGCGGCTGAAGGACGTTAAAACTCACCGCAAACACCTCTCAAAAGCCCGTTCCCATCCGCCATCCGCCATCCGCAATCTGCTATTCCGCCGCTCTCTGCTTCAAATCGTAAGGCGTCCACTTCAGAACAAAGTACGTGGCCCGGTTGGTTCCTGCGTTTCGCAGGCCGTGCATCTCGTTCGAAGCGCAAAAGATGATTCCTCCCGCCTCCACCACATTCGTCACTCCGTTCTGCACCACCTCCACAGTTCCTTCGCGCACGATCATCATCTCCTCCTCGGGATGCTTGTGTCCTTCGTGCGGGATTGCACCGGGATCCAACGTTGTGATGTGACAGGTGAAACGCTCGAGCGTTTTCGTCTGCGAATCGAACACCGCACGCCGCTCACCGGCTTTTGTCGGCGATACCTTCATTGCCGCCCATTGAAACACGGACGAACGCATCAGCGGCCGGGAACCGGATTGTGCGAAGGCGACAGCGCCCAGCGCGAGCGTGATGGAAACAATCCCAACGACGAGGTCTCTTCGGGTAATCATGATCTGCATTTCGACTTCAAACCGGGGTGCCGTCAAGCGGAAGACTGACTACAAAAAGGTGGAGCTTTGATGCAGCCCGTTTAACATCGGCACGATGTCCGACGACTACCAACAGCTGCTCGATTCCACAATCGCCCACCTGGAAAGCCTGAAAGCGCGAGGCGTCCGCTTCGTGGCAGTGTCGCCCGAGACTTTGACCGCGTTGTCCGAACCGCCGAAGCCAGCCGCTCCACGCGTCGTTGCACCGGCCTCGCCCGCGGCGCCGCGTCCGCAACCAGCCCGGCCAATGGCACCGCCACCGCCGAAGCCCGTCGCAGTTCAACCGACCATTGTTGAACTTTCGACTGCGCCTGAAAAACCGGTTTCCGCCAGCACAGCAACGTCCCTTATTGGAGACGCCAGGTTCGCTGCATTCGCAGAACTGCGTCAGCGTGTTCTCGCCTGCACGAAATGTGCGCACCTGGTTGCGGCGCGGAAGAACGTTGTGTTCGGCGTTGGCAACATCAATGCCGCGCTGATGTTTGTCGGTGAAGCACCCGGTGCGGATGAAGATGAACAGGGCGAACCGTTCGTGGGAAAAGCCGGTCAGTTGCTGACGAAGATCATTCAGACCATGGGCCTGAGCCGCGACACGGTTTACATCGCGAACATTCTGAAATGCCGTCCGGACACGCCGGGTCAAAGTGCCGGCAACCGGAAGCCAACTTCAGAAGAGATGCAGACCTGCATTCCGTTCCTGCACGAGCAGATCGATCTCATCCAACCGAAGGTGCTCGTGGCTCTCGGCGCCACGGCCGTGGAGGGATTGCTTGGAAAAACCGCCGGCATCACCCGGTTGCGCGGCAACTGGCATTCGTATCGCGGCATTCCGCTGATGCCGACGTATCATCCGGCGTATCTGTTGCGCAACCAGGCGCTCAGCGAGAAGCGCCGTGTCTGGGAAGACATGCTTGGTGTCATGGAAAAACTGGAAATGCCGATCAGCGAAAAGCAGCGGAATTATTTCCTCAAAGCGACCCAGTAAATTTCGTGATGATGCTTCGTCAAAGCTGTCCATGAAGCCTGATTGGAGTGCAGTAGTGCGGTTTGGAAATTTGGCACGATGAAACATTGGTGGGTAAAAGCTTTGGTTGTGGTGACGGCGCTGATCGTGCTCGTGTCGCTCAGCTTCCTTGGTTTGTCGGTTCGCGCGAAGAATGAAGTCGAGCGATACAAGGATCAACTCCGTGCGGCGGGGGAAAAGCTGGACATTGAGGACTTGATTCCGAAACCGATTCCCGCTGAAAGCAACAGTGCCGCGGCTTTTTCGATCGTTGTGGAACGGTTGCAGCGGTTTCCACATGACGACCTCGTCGTCACAAACCCTCTCGTTCTGGTAATGGTGGCGCCTGGAAAAGCCAGGCTTCAATCAAAGGAACCGTATTGGTGGGATCGTCATTCAAGCAACAGCTGGGCGGAGGTCGATGAGGCGATCATGAGCCGGGAATCAATCCTGGAAACACTTTGCCAGCTTCCAAACCCCAGGGTCTTTCGTTTTGAATTCATAAGTTGGCGAGGAGCTGCAGGCAGCGGCGG
>CALBZA010000049.1 GCA_937890005.1 uncultured Verrucomicrobia subdivision 3 bacterium
GGGTGGCCGGTTTAATCCGCCCACAAGTGGCTGGTTTTGATCTGCCCGGTGACACCGCAAGAAAGGCGGCCCCTCGAACCGCTCTCATTACAGGATTCAAACTGTCCGCAATGTCATCGCCACCGTCACATCGGTCGCGTCGTTGCTGAATATCAATTGGGAAATGCTTACGCCCGGCCGACAGATGGCCGCGTTTCAATACAGGTCATTCAGCCACGTTGTTCGAAAAGGAGGAGACTCACCGACCGAGATCGTCAATTTAACATGCAGTCAGATTCGCTAGACTATCGGGTACCGGTATGATCGAGAAGCCATTGGGCATCCGCCTGATTCTGAGCGCCCCATCCGTTGGCGCCGGTCGCCGGACCTCCCCAACCTGGCACAGGATACTTGAGTGTCCTCCACTTGTGCATCTCCGCGTGTCCATCGGCAAAAGCGACCCCGCTGGAACGGTTGTGGTAGGTGGCGGGAATATCGTTCAATCGGAGACTTGTCGCAACATTGGCGTAATCCACACGGAACAGCGCATCATTGATGCTATTGTCATCTTCATCGATGATCACAAAAAACTCCGACGGATGGGATACCGCCGTTTGCTTGGTAAATATCTTGAAATTGCCTCCGATGCCGGTCCAGGGCGGAGTCGTAAGGTAGCGACCGGACGTGTCGGCCAGTCCCATTGTAGAATTCATTGAAACACCTCGAAGCATGTCCTTCTTCACGTTCCCGGTGCATTTGTAGAGGGCGATGCTTTTGGTGTATGGAAAAAGCAACGCATTCTGGATGTAATTCGGATTCGTTCTGTCGGCGGGGACCGACATGTCGCCGGTAGCCCATGCAAAGTTGACATTGTTATTGGCCCCGTTGATGGGATTGAGCACGAGACGATCGGACGAATCGCTTGAATACATCTGCCACGCGAGAACGAACTGTTTACCGTTGTTCACGCAGCGAATTCCTTGAGCCTTGATCTTCGCCTTGCTCAGCGCCGGCAGAAGCATCGATGCGAGGATTGCAATGATTGCAATGACGACAAGCAATTCAATCAGAGTGAAGCCTGCTCTGCCGACTGAACGCAGACTGAGGGATTCATTGGGTTTGTTCATGGTTCTCTTTGGGTTGGGTATTGGTCGAAGAGAAATGCGAGGTTGTCCCAGGACGAGCACACAGGGCTTGCACTCGACAACATCATCCGCACGGCTTATTCGCGAAATAACCATGGGTTTTCCTTTCGACCAAAGTGCTGTGAATTACCCCACCTTTCCCGGATTTTCTGCGGGCGACAATACGACATTTGTCAGGCGACCATTTCTGTCTGGGTCACGCCCGGCCTGACACTCCTATTGCGGATTGGGAATTCGTGCGTGATCAAGCCGTCGCCCGGCGCGCCACCAGCTCACGCTCGATCTCGTCCACCCGTTTTTGATTCAACGGATAAATCATCAACGCGCCGGCCTTCAGCAGCGCGAACAGCGCCGGTGCGACGGAAAAGGCGATCGTAATCCCCAGCAGCGCCGATGCCGTCTGAGTCGCAGCTCCTTTTACATACCCGAACTGGGCAAGGAACAAGGGAACGAGAAACCCGCCTATCAGGATGCCCGACTTGATGGAGAACAGAGATGCGGAATAAATCAGCCCCGTGGATCTGCGTCCGTATTTCAATTCGCCATAATCGGCAACATCGCCGTACAACGCCCAAGTCAACGCCGAGGTTGGTCCGGCACAGAACTGGGCAAGCATGTTCGCGCCGACCATCAGCCAGAAATGTCCTTTCGGGATGAAGAAGAATGCCAGGAAACAAATCCCCGTGACCAGACTCAACGCTGCGGCGTAGTACTTTTTATCCACACGCCGAGCGATCGGCCCCAGGCAGACCGTGCCCAGAACGAGTCCCAGCGCGCCACTGCTCAGAAAAAGGGTTGTGTGGTCCAGTCCCCAGATGACCGGCGTGGAGTCGTAACCCTGAACATACTTGAAGTAGAAAATCGTGCTGCCGGACCGAAGCGCGGAAAAGGCGTTGGAGAACACCGAAGTGATGAGCAACACCATCCAGGGCCAGTTTCTGAACAGCTCCCCGAGCTCCTCGCGCGCGTTCGTCTTCTGCTGAGGCGGCGGAGCAACGCGCTCTTTGGTCGTCGCAAACGTGATCAGGATCAGCGCCACGGACACCACTGCGAAAATCGCCATGGTCAGTCGAAACCCGCGCGTTTCATTTCCCGCCCCGAGATATTCCACAAGGGGCCGGACAAACAAGGAGATGAGAAAGGCCGCTCCGAACGCACCGATGAAGCGGAAGGTGGACGCCACAGTGCGCGTCCGGGGTGATGGGCTGATGACTCCGAGCATTGCGGAATACGGCACGTTGATGACGGTATAGCTCATCATCATCAACGCATATGTCACAAAAGCGTAAATGGTCTTCCCACCCTCACTCAAATCCGGCCCCGCAAACATCAGGTAGCCGCAAATGCCATAAGGAACCGCTCCGAACAGGAGGTACGGCCTGAACTTTCCCCACCGGGTTTTCGTCCGGTCCGCGATCAATCCCATGATGACGTCGTCGAACGCGCCGAACGCGCGAACAACCGGCACCAACCAGAGCAGAACCGTCGCGGGAATTCCCCAGACATCCACATAATAGTAGGTCAGGAAAATGTTGAACGTCTGGAAGAAGAAGTTCGAAGCGGTGTCGCCCAGAGCGTAACCGACATACTCGCGGGTCTTCAGCCGATGTTCGGGGGCAGTTTGCTCTGAGCTCATGATTTGAACGCAAATCAACGAATGATCACGACGTCGTTCTGCAACGTGCCAATGCCGCTGACGTGAATCGAAACCTCGTCGTCTTCGGCAAGAGTGAAGGTGTCGGGCGGAACGATTCCCGTGCCGGTGAGAAGCACAGCACCATTTGGAAAGGTCTGGCAGCGAAATAGAAACTGCGCCAGCTCATCGAACGAACGGACGATGTTGCCCACATCGGTTTCGCCCTCAAAAACGATTTCGCCCGCGCGTCGCACCTGCAAGGCGACCTTCCATCCGCGCGCCTGTTCTTCCGAAGCATTGAGGACAATCCAAGGTCCCAATGCACACGAACGGCTGTAGGTTTTGGCCTGCGGAAGGTACAACAGATTCTCGCCCTCGATATCGCGCGAACTCATGTCGTTTCCGATGGTGCAGCCCACGATTTTTCCCTGTGAATTCAACACCAACGCGAGCTCCGGTTCGGGAACGTTCCATCGCGAGTCATGACGAATTCCGACCGATTCGCCGTGCGCCACAACTTTTTCGGGAAGCGACTTGAAAAACAGCTCCGGCCGTTCCGCAGAATAAACACGGTCATAAGCGTTCGCGCTGAATTCTGATTCCTCCATCCGGGCTTTCCGGCTCCGTAGATAAGTGACACCCGCAGCCCACACTTCCTGCTGCTCGACCGGCGCGAGTAACTTCACTTCCGATACAGGAAGACTCGGAAGATCCGCGTGGTTGATGCCGCGAATCGTCGCAGACGGATTTTCCTCCTCCAGCAACGTGGACAAACGGGTGATGCCTCCAGGAGTGAGATCGAGAATGGTGGTTGGATCGGAAAGCAGCCCAATTCGCGCGACATCTGATGAGTGATGTTTAAAACGGCAGAGCTTCATGGGCCGGAATGCTGTCACAGGCGCTCAAACAAAACAAAGGTCCAGCAATGGACAAAAATCCGCACGACCCGGGCCGCCAACCGCATACAATGGCTGCAATGAACCTGAGTTCGAATCCTTTCGATTCCGATTCCAACGACATCTATCGCGTCCAGACCAGCGGACCGGGTCCGGCCGGAAGCCTGCCATTGACGGAGGCTCAGCTGCGTCAAAGCCCCAGCGGCGACCTGTTCGGAATGACGCAGAATGCCGGCATGGGTTGGAATCCATCAGAGCTCGGCCGCAAACAGTTTCTCATTCTCAGCACTCAGGGTGGTCTGCGCGCCCCGAACGGAACGCCCATCGCACTCGGATATCACACCGGGCATTGGGAGATCGGCTTGTTGGTCCAGGCCGCTGCGGAGGAATTTCGCCGGCTGAAAACAATTCCCTTTGCGGCATTCTGCTCCGATCCATGCGACGGACGAACGCAGGGAACGACCGGAATGTTCGACAGTCTTCCGTATCGAAACGACGCAGCCATTTTGTTTCGCCGATTGGCGCGATCGCTGCCACAGCGCGCGGGCGTTCTTGGAATCGCCACATGCGACAAAGGCCTTCCTGCCATGATGCTGGCGATCGCCGGGTTGCCGGACCTGCCTGGCGCGATCGTTCCGGGTGGCGTAACACTTCCTCCAAAAAACGGCGAGGATGCCGGCACGGTGCAAACACTCGGAACCCGTTTCGCACATCAACTCGTCACGCTGTCTGAAGCCGCGGAACTCGGCTGTCGCGCGTGTGGATCACCGGGCGGTGGCTGTCAGTTCCTTGGAACCGCGGCGACGGCACAGGTGGTCAGCGAGGCATTGGGATTGTCCGTTCCACATTCCGCCCTCGCGCCATCAGGCCAGCCGGTATGGGTCGATCTCGCAATACGCTCGGCGCGCGCACTGCATCGATTGGAAGCGCGTGGACTGAAGACCCGCGATCTCCTCACCGACGCCAGTCTGGAAAACGCGATGGCCCTTCACGCGGCATTCGGAGGCTCAACCAATCTGCTGCTCCACGTCCCTGCAATTGCCCACGCTGCCGGACTTCGCCCACCCACCGTTGAGGATTGGATCCGGGTGAATCGCAGCGTGCCCCGGCTGGTCAGCGTTCTGCCCAATGGCCCCGTCCACCATCCCACCGTGCGTGTCTTCCTGGCGGGCGGTGTTCCGGAAGTCATGCTCCATCTCCGACGCCTCGGCCTGCTTCGAACCGATGTGCTGACCGCCACCGGACAGACACTGGGTGAAAATCTCGACTGGTGGGAAAAATCGGAAAGGCGCGCACGTTTCCGCGAACTGCTTCTCAAGAAAGACGGCGTGAATCCGGATGACGTCATCCTTTCACCCGATCGCGCTCGCGCCCAGGGAATGAACGGCACTCTGGTTTTTCCAACCGGCAATCTCGCGCCACAAGGATCCGTAGTGAAGGCCGGCGCGATCGATCTCACCCTGTTCAACAAGGATGGCGTTTTTCGGCACGAAGGACCGGTGCGGGTTTTTGTGCGGGAGAAGGACGCCATTGCCGCCATCAAGAACGGCCACATTCGGGAGGGAGACGTGATCGTGCTCGTCGGCATTGGTCCGATGGGCACGGGAATGGAGGAAACGTATCAGGTCACGGGCGCACTCAAACATTTGCCTCACGGTAAATCGATCGCACTGCTCACCGATGCTCGGTTCTCCGGCGTCTCGACCGGCCCATGCATCGGACACATCGGACCGGAGGGACTTGCGGGTGGTCCGTTGGGAAAACTTCGCGACGGCGACGTTGTCCGCATAACCATTGACCGAAACCGCATTGAAGGACGGGTTGATTTCGTGGGGGAAGGCTCGACAAGGTTTGATCCCGACGAAGGTGGGCGAATTCTGGCGCAACGCGAAATTCGAAATGACATGGCACCCGATCCGGCGCTTCCCGAAGACACGCGCCTGTGGGCTGCCCTGCAACTCGTCAGTGGAGGAACGTGGGCCGGCTGCGTTTACGATCCACAAAAAATCGTTGAACAGTTGCAGCGCAAATCCGGCTGATACCGGTTCGCCATCAGGCCGGCCGAAAGCGGTCTTATTCGAACGGGTTCCGGCGATACTCTCTCTCCCGATATTCGAACCGGTCGAAATCCGCGTGACGCATCGTGCCGGCCATGTCCTGACAGGCCATTCCCACGAATGCCCCGGTGAAATTCGGCATGCCCGGCGCGCTCGCTTCATCGGACAGGATGCTGGCATCCAACGGCTGCGGCAGCCATCGCCATTCGGCATCGACGCCTTCAACCTTCCATCCGAAATAGAGCCGCTCGAAATCAACTTCCGCGCGCAAATGCACCCGTCGCCCTGCCGGTATCGGAACGGGTTCGGAAAATGCGTCGGCCTGAAGCGAGTCGGGAATGCACGACATCACTCGAAGATATTTTCCAACGCGTTCGTCGTGCGAGATGTGAAGGTAATGGAACTTGGCGGAGTTGTAATAGCAGACCAGTCCGGCGCTCTGCTGGAAATGTTCCGGCTCGAACTCCACTACCGTGGAACAACTGAAACAATGCGCCTGCTGACGGCGTGCGACGAGGCTTTGTTTGAAATGGCTTCCAATGGTTTCTCGTCCAAACAACCGGAGAAATCCGGGCCGCGCAGCAACGCTGAAAATCTCCTCCGGCCAGGGTGTGCGCAGCCATTGGAAATCAATGGGAAGCTCCGGACCATCGAAATCGTGCCGCGTGTTTTGCGCCGGGAACTTTTCCCGCGGCAGTTGAGGCGCCGGTGTTTCCACGGTGGGAATCCCCTGCCCGTCCAGCGTTCGCAACCAGCCGTCGTCGCCCCAGATCATTTTCTGGATGGCCGTCTCGCGCCCCAGTGTGCAGCGGCCCCGATTCTTCAGCGGCCTGCCGCAAAGATACACCATGTAGGTTTCGCCTGATTGCGTTTCGACCAGGTCGGCATGACCCGCCCGTTGCAGTTCTACATCAGGATAATTGCGCGCGCTGAGAATGTGTTTGTCCGGATGCAGCTCGTAAGGACCTTCGATGTTTTTTGACCGCGCGAGCGTCACGGCGTGGTTCCATCCGGTTCCGCCTTCAGCCGTGAGCAGATAATACCAGCCATTTCGCTTGTAGAGATGCGCTCCTTCCGTGAAGCCAAGCGATGTTCCGGAGAATATTATCTTCCGCTCTCCAATCAGCCGACGCTCTTTCACGGAAAATTCCTGAAGCACGATCCCGGCAAAACGGTTCCGTCCGGGCCGATGATCCCAAAGCATGTTCAGGAGATACTTCCGGCCATCCTCGTCGTGAAACAGGGAAGGATCGAATCCGCTGCTGTTCAGATAAATTGGATCGGACCAGGGGCCTTCGATCGCCGGACTCGTGACCACGTAGTTGTGAAAATCCCGGAGCGATGCGCCGCCGGCGCCGGCCACCGTGCTTCGGCCGAATCGCTTCACATCGGTAAAGACCAGCCAGAACAATCCGTCGTGATGCGTGAGACACGGAGCCCAGACGCCGCATGAATCGGCGTCGCCGAGCATGTTCAATTGCGTCGCACGATTCAGCGGACGCCCCAGCAGCCGCCAGTTCACCAGATCGCGCGAGTGATGAATCTGCACCCCCGGAAACCATTCGAACGTGGAGGTCGCAATGTAGAAATCGTCTCCCACCCGCACGATGGACGGATCCGGATTGAACCCGCGCAGAATGGGATTCCGAATGAACGCGTTTTCGTCTGAGAAACCTGAGCTCATTTGCACGGATGTTACAGGCGTTTGAAAAAAATCAACCCAGCTTCCATGGCGCGCGATATTCCCGCGTCAGAAGCTTGCCGGCCTCCGCGTCATCAATGATCTCTTCGCGTTCTGGATTCCAGCGAATCTTTCGCCCTGTGAGCATCGCGATCAGCCCGAGATGTCCTGGAATCGCTGAATGATGCGCGGTCTCCACAGGAGCCACAGTCGGCTTTCTGGATTTGACGCTATCGAGGAAGTTCCGGTGATGGCCCGGCGATTCATACAATCGGACTTTTCTGAAGTCGTCCGGAAGTTCCTTCTGCGACTGCCATTCGGGGTTCGACGACTGGATGCCCCATTCTCCAACCCAGAGCCAGCCATCCGCTCCGATCCATTTCGTTCCCTCCTCAATCTCGGGATGGCCGCCGGCGATCGTCATATCGATTCCGTCAGGATATTTCAGCTCGATCCGATATTCCGTGGCGGTGTTGAACACAGCATCCTTGGGCGGAAACTCGCCGCGTCCCTGAACTTCCGTCGGCCCGGAGCTGTCGCAATCCATTCCCCAGTGCGCGATGTCGCAATGATGGCCGATCCAGTCCATGAGCATTCCTCCGCCTGTGTTGTAATGCCAGCGCCAGTTCATGTGCGTGCGGGCCTGCACATAAGGCAACTTTTCAGCCGGGCCGACCCACATTTCATAGTCCAGCTCGGGCGGAGGTGACGAAGACTCCTGTCCGCCATACGATCCACCGAATCCTCCCTGAAAATCAAAATGACCCGAAAGAAGCCCGACCTCCACCCGCTTCAGTTTTCCAAGGAGCCCGTTTCGAACAATCTCTGCAGCGCGCCGATAAACTTTTCGCGAACGCCGCCACGACCCGGTCTGCCAGATGATCTTGTTCTGCTGGACAGCGCGGACAATCGCCTGTTGCTCAGCGATCGTTCTGGCCAGTGGTTTCTCGCCGTAGATGTCCTTTTTCTGTTTCGCTGCTTCGATTGCGATCAAGGCATGCCAGTGGTCCGGAACGGAAATGATCACGGCATCGATATCATCCCGCTTGAGCAACTCACGGTAATCGCTGTACGCCGCGCAATCCTTGGTGCCGTAATGCGCGTTGATGGTCTCGACGGCATCCTGAAGGTGTTTCTTGTCCACATCGCAGGCGGCGACAACGCGGCAATCGCTCTCCGCCATGAACGCCTGCGTGTTCTCAGGCCCCTGCATTCCCCAGCCGATCACACCTATCGTGATTTGATTCGACGGTCGGCTCTGCGCGAATATCGAACTCGGAATGATGGCTGGCAATGCCACCGCCGCGGCACTTGCAGTGATGAAACGGCGGCGGTTGAAAAGTTTGGGTTCTTTGTTCACGGGATTCCAGGATGGCACCGATCCGCCGGTTCCGGACGAAATATCAGCACGCCCCACTTTGCTCTTCATGATTTCTTCGTCTGAAAGGAGTGCGCCGGTTCAGGTGAGTGCTGCTGGAGATTCAGTTCGTTCACTCCTGCGATTTTACGCCCAGCAGAGGCAGCATTGTCTCGGCGTAACGCTTGCCAAGTTCGCGGTATCCGGCCGGCGTAAAATGCAGTCGATCCGGCGTTGCCAAACAACCTTCGGAGGAAACCACATGCGCGGTTGGAATCGTTTTTGGCAGCTCGCGAATGATCCGGTTCATTGACGCGCATGCGCCGCGCTGATCGGCGCCAACCACTTCTCCGGCGATCAAAGGCACATTGGCCGCGTCGAGATTCAGATCCTTCAGCAGATTTTCATACACGCCCTTGACCTTGTTCGGCCATTCGCGGTCGTTGGTATTCGATTCGCCCTGATGCAGAAGGATTCCTTTTATCACGCCATCCTTTTGCGCCAGTTTCGCCATATCGACCAGATGCTGATACGGATTTCCACTGTAGATTCGAATGGTGTTCGTCATCCATCCGGGTGCCGTGGCCACATACGATTCGTAAGTCTCCTTTTCGAACAATTCGATTTTGCAGCCTCCGATGGCGACATTCAGCACGCCCACCTTGATGTGCGGCGGAAGATTCGAGACAAGCGTTCGTCCAAAGTAATCGGCCGGTCCCAGTCCGGCGGACGGACGCGACAGTGGCGGCACAGCCGGATACCAATTTCCCTTGGTCCGGTTTTGTCTTGGGAAATCAACCGCCGCGAGCATCCGGAACCGTTCATCCACCGGGCCCTTGTCCTGCTCTTCAATGCCCGGAAAGCCTTCCATGTTGGATTGCCCGAAGCAGAGGAAGACAAAGAAATTCGTGTCCTGCCCAAAGCTGCGGACTGTTAAGAGAAGTAGAGCTGCAGCGATCGCTCCCATGCGCAATGCGTTCATCGTCACCTTTGAATGTTGTTGTTTGCATCTCCACCACATCACCGTTCGACGGCGCAACACCGCACCGGCACAGCGACATGATTTCGTCGGCGGATGTTAGTCGAAATCGCCAGAGTGCCTATATGCCATTTGTCGTAGCTGGAGCTGCATGATCCTCCATGCCGTTCCATGCCCAAGTTCTTCGGAGACTCCCCTTTCGGATCTAAAGTCACGGATCATCCTGGTTCGTGTTCATCAATGTTCATCCGGGGTTGATTCCATCCTCTGGCCGAGGCGGAAACACCACATCGACACGGCCTATCTCCCTTTGGCGAGCACATTTTCACCCGTTCGGGTAATAGGCGGCAACCAGCCGAAGTGGTAAACGAGAGGCTGGTACTATCCCTGTAACGTCCGTTTGTCCTGCATCCGAAAATGAATTGCACTCTGCAGTGTCGGTGAAGGTTAACAAAATCGTCAGTTCTTGAACCCCTATGAAAAACGGCTCCTCCATACTGTCCACGGCCGGGCTCGCCCTGCTCGTTGCGGCGTCCGTATCGCACGCGGCCAATGTCACATTGACCACAAGTGATCCTATCAACACCAGTTCGTTCGACACGGCTGGCAAATGGAGCGACGGACAGCCGCCCAGTCCCGCCAACGATTACTTCACCGGCCCGTACTTCATGCGCACGCCGGCCACCGCCGGCAACTACACCTTTGCGGGACGGTCGCTCACAATCGAGCAGCCAACGATCGCGGGAGTCAGAAGCATCCTCTTCAAGGGTGGTAATAATGATGTGCTGACCATCAACAACCTGACCAATGCGTTTGGCGGCATCCTTGAAAACGGCGGTTCCGGCAACGCCACCGTCACCTTCACCGGCAATCTGTTCACCATCGCCGCAAACTCCGCCGTCGTTGCAAACCAGGGACCGCTCATCCTCGATTACCCGCTTGTGGGAGCCGAAGGCGTTATCCTGACCAACGCCGGCGGCAATGGAACCGGCATCACCTACAACGGCAACAACTCCGGATTCAAAGGCAAGTTCTACCTCTCGACCATCAACTTCGGCAATGGTGGCGGTGCGACTCGTGTCATTTTGAATGCACCGGACAGCCAGCTTGGGAATCCTTCCGTTTTCACACCCGACCAGATTCTGCTGGAAGCGGGTTGCACACTGCAGGACAACGTCGGCCTCAACTTCAATAATCCCAACAGCGGCATCACCCTCGCCGGCAACGCCACCATCAACGCAGCCGTCGTCACGTTGATGTCGCAGCCGATCACTGACAACGGCGGCGGCTTCACACTGACCAAGGCCGGCTTCGGCACGCTTCAGATCAGCGGTGCCAACACCTACTCCGGCGGAACGATCGTTGCCGAAGGAACGCTCCAGATCGGCGCTTCCGGAAGCCTGCCCGCCGGCAATCTCACGGTGAATGGAACACTCGATCTCAACGGCTTCAACACCACCGTGAATGGATTGGACGGCAACGGAGTGATCGATTCGCTGGCCGCGGGAACAGTCACCCTGACCATCGGCGCCAACGGCGGTGGCGGAAACTTCACCGGCTCTGTTCTGAACAGCGCAGGGACACTGAACCTCACCAAGATCGGAGCCGGCGTTCAAAGCATCAGCAGCTTTTCCCATAGCGGCCGCACACTTGTCGCTGGCGGAACGTTGAACCTCTCGACCGTGTCGGGCGTTGTGCCGTTCGTGCCCGGCGACCTGGTCGTCAGCAACGCTGCAGTTGTGAACATCGACGCGTCCCTCGGAACGCCCCTCCCGGCAAACAATGTTACCGTCGGAACCAATTCCACCATTACCCTCGCGGCCGCCATCGGTAACACGTCCCTCAACATCACCGGCACACTGACACTCCAGTCCAATTCCACCAACGTCATTAATTTCGGCACGCTGCTGTCAAATCCCGGCATCGCACCGATCACCGCAGGCAACGTGACCGCCACCGGTCCGAATGCCGTTATCAAAATCAATGCAGTCGGCCTGCAGACCGGAACGTTTCCGCTGATCGACTACACGGGCTCTGCCCCGAGCCTGGCGAACATCGTTCTTGAAATGCCGCCCGGGCTTTCCGCCACGCTCCAGGTCAATGCCGGCGCAGGCACCATTGATGTGAACATTTCCGCGGCGGCCAAAAACCTCACATGGTACGGCGCCAACGGAACCGCATGGGATCTCAGCACGATCAACTGGAAGGATGCGAACTTCGCGGACGTCGCCTACCAGCAGTACACCAACGGCATGATTGTGGCCGGGGACGCCGCCCGGTTCGACGACAACCTGTACAATGACTTCGTCAATCCTCAGCCGACCAACATCACGCTAAACACGACCGTGTATCCGTTCCCGCTCGTGTTCGATTCCACACTTCCCTACCGCATCAGCGGTTCGGGCGGCATTGCCGGCACGACATCGTTAGTGAAATCCAACACCGGTTCACTGACGCTCAACACGGCGAATGCCTATTCCGGCAGCACCTACGTTTATGGCGGTTCGCTCCTCGTCAATAGCGACGCGGCTCTCGGCACTCCGGGAACGGGCGTAACGCTCGGTGGCGGATCTCTTGAGTTTTCGGCGAATACAACCAGCGCACGGCCAGTGACGATCACTGCGGCCGGATCTTCCATTGGCGTCTCTTCAGGAGCGACAGCTCAATTGAGCGGCCAGATCACCAGCAGCTCGGGACTCACCAAGGTTTCGAACGGCGCGCTCACTCTCACCGCCAACAATACACTTACTGGCGCTCTGTCCGTCCGGGGTGGAACGTTGAACGTGAACAGCGGAGCACTGCGATTCACAGGCAACCCGTCCTATGTCGGTTATCTCACTGGATCGGCAACACTCAACCTCAGCGGAAGCGGCACGATCAGCTCTGCCGGAGAATTACGCGTGGGCGGCTCCGATCAGAACGGCGCGCAATATGACGCGTATGGCGCCTTCAACATGACCGGTGGCAACGCCTATCTGAGCGCACTCACCATTGCCCGCGGCAATAACAACCAGAATTCCAACGCCGGCGAAGTGAATCTGAGCGGCGGCACCATCATCTGCACAAACGACCTTCTCATCGGATTCGCAGGCACCGGCAAAGGCACGCTTCGAATCAGCGGCACCGGCACGCTCCACGTCGGCACCACCGTGACCAAATGGCTGCGATTCGGACAATGGGATACCACGTCCGGCGAAATCACCATCAGCGGCGGCAACCTGAACCTCAACCAGGGCACCTCCATCAAGATCAACCAGAACAACAGCAGCGGTCCCAAGACATTCAACCAGGACGGCGGCTCAGTCACCTTCTACGCCGACTTCGCAACGACCATCGGCGGCGCGGGCGATCTCGATCTCATGCTTACCGGCACCGCGACGGCAACGAACACCTACAACCTCAACGGCGGCACACTGACCGTCCCGATGGTAAGATCCTCCGCCAACAGCGGCACACGCATCTTCAACTTCAACGGCGGTGTGTTGAGGCCGACTGCTTCCAGCGCCACCTTCTTCAATCTCGGCACGGGCAACGCGGTCGCCAACGTGCGCAACGGCGGAGCGATCATCGACGACCGCGGATTCAACATCACCATCGCGCAACCGCTCGTGCACAGCACGATTGCGGGTGACAATGCGATCGATGGCGGCCTCACCAAACGCGGCACAGGCTCGCTGACGCTGAGCGGCGCCAACACTTACACCGGTCCGACAGCCGTCGATGCCGGTTCACTGCTGCTCACGATGGCCTCCACGCTGTCGGGCAATATCAGCATCAGCAACAATGCAACGCTCTCAATCACCCAGATTGGAAGTGGAACGAAGACGGTTGGAAACCTCACCTTCAATGGCGGCGCTGCCAAACCGGGTGCCACTCTGGGGCTGGCGCTGACACCGGCAAACGATCCCACAGTGCCGGTGATCAACTGCGGCACGCTCACGTTGAACGGCACCAATTCCATCAGCCTCGCCGGTGCTGTCCAGGTGGGCACGATCAAGCTGATCCGCGCGCTCGGTGCTGTCGCCGGTTCCGGCAACGTGACAAACCTGATCCTCCCGCAGGGTGCGACGGGAACGATCACCTCCAGCTTCGACGGCACTCACACGACGATCAGCGCCGTGATCACCAGCACCGGCCCCGGCCTGGTCTGGACCGGTGGAATCAACAATCTCTGGGACATCAACGCCTCCACGAACTGGGTGTTGAACTCCGCGATCACCACCTATCAGCAGACCATCATTCCGGGTGATGCCGTGACGTTCAACGACACCGGCAGCGGCACGGTTCTCCTGAACGCCAACGTCGGTCCGGCCAGCCTGACCATCAGCAACAACAGCAAATCCTATACGTTCAGCGGCACGGGCAACATTTCGGGCCCAACCAGTCTGGTGAAAGCCGGCACCGGTTCCGCCGTGTTGAACCTGACCAACAACAACTACACCGGCGACACAATCATCAACGGCGGTTCGCTACAGTTCGGCGTGGCCTCAGGTCTGCCGTCTTCGGGCAACCTTGTTGTCGGCACGAATGGCACGCTTCAGCTTGCCGGCCTCTCCCTCACGGCCCGCGAACTCACCGGCAGCGGCGTGGTGAACAACAACAGCGGCCTTGAAACATTGCTTACCGTTGGCAGCAGCACGGGCGGCAACTGGCACGGAACCGTGACCAACACCGGCGGTGGAGGCGTTGCACTGCGCAAGGTCGGCACCGGGACGTGGCTCGTCAGCGGAAAGAATTACTTCGACAACGGCCAGTCGTTCGCCTTCCAGAACCAGATCAACCAGGGCACCGTGATCATCACCAACGGAGGTGTGATTCGCTCCGGCTACCTCCAGCTTCAGATCGCAAATGGCGCCGGACAAACCGGCACCGTGGTCGTCGCAGGCGGCCTGCTCGCTGTCACCAACAACGTGCTCTCGATCGGCTACGGTTCCTCCACGGCCGACGGCACACTGATCGTGAACGACGGCACTGTCGATCACAGCGGTTATTCTCCCGGCTCGTTTGCGGCGGTTGCCAACAGCATCGACGTCGGCGCGCAGGGTGCGGTTGGACGCCTGATCGTCAATGGCGGCCAGGTGCTCAATGACCTGCCTCTGTTCCTCGGCGACGGCGCGACCGCCAGCGGCACGCTGCAGCTGAATGGCGGCCTCGTGCGGGCTTCTGTCGTTCAACCGAACGGCACCCCTGTCTCATCGATCATCAACTTCAACGGCGGCACACTCCAGGCCGCCACAAACAGCACCGACTTCATCCTGTCCTCCGCCATGGTGCAGAGCGGCGGCGCGGTGATTGATGACGGCGGCTATGCGGTGCATCTTTGGTCGCAGGGATTGCAGGAGGACTTCGCTTCACCCGGCGGCGGGCTGATCAAGAAAGGTTCCGGCACGTTGTACATCGATTCGTCGGTCAACCTCACCGGTCCTGTGATCGTAACGAACGGAACTCTTGCCGGCGTGGGAGCAATCGTTTCTCCAGTCGTTGTCGGACCAGCTGGAAAAATCGGAGCTGGAACGGAAGACTTGGTGGGTTCTCTCTTCATCAACAACACGCTCACAATCCAGGGCGGTGCCAGCTTCCGCATCGACAAGACCAGCGGATTCACCAGCAGCGATTCCATCGCGGGTATCACCACCGTGAACTACGGCGGAACGCTGACGATCACGAACGTCACCTCGGATGCGACACCGCTGGCTGATGGCGATGAATTCGCGCTGTTCAATGCAGGCAGCCATACGGGCAACTTCTCGAGCATCCAGGGTTCGCCCGGTGAAGGCCTCGCCTACAGTTTCAATCCGGCGAATGGCATCCTGCGCGTCGTCACGCAAACCGTGGCGACAAATCCGACGAACATCACCGCTGTCGTCACCGGCAACACACTGAAGCTGTCATGGCCCGAAGATCATCGTGGCTGGACGCTTCAGACGAACTCGGTCGGCATCAATGCATCGGCCTCATGGTTCCCGTATCCGGGTTCCGCCGCGCTGACCAACGTGGACATCACGATCGACGCAACGAAGACGAACGTCTTCTTCCGACTGGTGTATCCGTAACCGCTCTACGCGCTCCCTCTCCTCCATTCGAATGCATATATGGAGGAGAGGGATGGGGAGAGGAGGCGATCCGTTTCATGAGGATCGGAAACTGCGTTCGAAGCTCACTTCATCGACTTTCGAAACGGCACGCGCAAACACCTTGAATGACCACGGCTCTACAGTTTCAACGGTGCCAGGGCGGGTTTCCCCGAACACTGTGGAATCCAACACGAGAGGCAAATCCGGCGGGATGTTTAAATTTTCCGTGAGTGTTTCATCGGAAAAATTGAACACGATCAGCACGCCGGCCGGTTCACCAGAATATTGAACCCACAATCCCGCCGAACCCATCACCTCAACCTTCATCGATTTCCGGTCCGCGCGATTCAGCACGGGAAGCGATTTCCGCAGTCGAATCAGTTCGCGATAGAAATTCCAAAGTTCGAGATGCTGTTTCTCCTCAAGTCGCCGACGATCGAGCATACATCGTTTGAACGTTTCCATTGAAAATGGATCAGGCGCGTCTCCGTTCGATTCAAAAGCCGCGAATTCCTCACGTCGTCCATTCCGCACCGCTTCAACCAGCGCCGGATCGCTGTGACTGACGAAATATTGGAACGGTCGCGTCTCGCCATATTCCTCGCCCATGAACAGCATTGGAACGAATGGCGACAACAACACTGCTCCGGCCGCCAGTTTCAGCCGGTCGAAGCCCACGAGATCCGAAAGCCGGTCCCCCATGAAACGATTTCCCACCTGATCGTGGTTCTGCGAATAAACGACAAACTGCCCAAGGCCGGTGTTCTCCGGGACGTTTCCATGACGCCGCTGGCGGTGACGGGAAAACTGTCCTGTGAATGCATAACCCTGCCGAAGAATGGCCGCGAGCTGCTCCAGGCCGCCGAAATCCTCGTAGTAGCCATCCCGCTCATCGGTCAGAAGCACGTGAAGGCAATGATGAAAATCATCCGACCATTGCGCATCCAGGCCGACGCCGCCGCTGCACTCAGGACGAATCAGTCGCGCATCGTTCAGGTCGCTTTCCGCAATCAGATAAAACCGGCGATTCAACCGTTCCGCTTCAACACGCGTCGCTTCGACGAGTTCCTGCAGAAATGGTCGTGCCGAAAAATCGCGGATGGCATGCACCGCATCCAGCCGCAGCGCATCAATGTGAAATTCCCGCTGCCAATACAGCGCATTCTCAATGAAGAACCGCCGCACGTGATCACTCCCGGCGCCGTCAAAGTTGATCGCTTCCCCCCACGGCGTTTTGTAGGTCGAGGTGAAGTACGGACCGAACTCGCGCAGGTAATTTCCTTCCGGGCCAACATGGTTGTAAACAACATCAAGGATCACCGCGAGACGCTGCTGATGACACGCATTCACCAGCCGTTTCAAAGCCTGCGGCCCGCCGTAGGAGTTCTGTACCGCAAACGGAAGAACGCCGTCGTAGCCCCAGTTGCGTGCGCCGGGAAATTGCGCGATGGGCATCAGCTCGATGGCTGTGATTCCCAGCTCACGCAATTCAGCCAGCCTGGGAATGATCGCATCGAAGGTTCCCTCTTCCGTGAACGTGCCGATGTGGAGTTCGTAAATGATGTAATCGCGCAACGGAATTCCGAACCAGTCGCGATCAGTCCAGTCAAACAAAGTCGGCACCACCTCCGATTCCGAATGAACGTCCACAGGCTGGAATCGCGATGCCGGATCAGGCCGTGGCGGCAGGTCATCGATCTGAAACATGTAACGCGCACCCGGCATGACGCCTTCCACAACCCCAAAGTGATAGCCGGAATCCGCCTTCAACCTCACATTGCGCGGTGCGTCACTGTTGAGAATCACCTGAACCGACTTTGCGCCTGGAGCCCACACATTGAATGCGCAGAGCCCATTACCCAGGTAGGAGGCACCCAGCGGAACCTGCCGGTGATTCAAAGACTTTGGGTCGCCGGAGCCGGGGGTTCCATTGATTCCTTTTGTTGATACGGTTCGCGTCTTCATTCGATTTGCTTCGTTCACTTTGAGGGATTCTTCGCAGGCGACAAGTAGGGCATCGAACCGGTGCCCTTCCCAGGCATTTACTTTTCAGTCGTGAACCTCGCGCCCAGTTGGCAAACTGCGCCCGCGCCAATTGTGGCGCACACGAAACATGTCACTGATCAAAGTCGCTGTCCTTGGCACAGGGTCGCTCGGAAAAGAGCACGCCCGCATCTATTCTGAACTCGCCGCCGCCGGGAAGGTCGAATTCACCGGCCTTTACGATGCCAACCCCGAAACAGCCCGAAAGATCGCCGCAAAGCACAATGCTCGCATTTTTAATTCCGTCGCGGAGGCCGCCGCCGCGAGTGATGCGCTGAACATTGTCACTCCAACGACCACTCATTTTGAAATCGCCCGGCAGCTTCTCAGCAGCGGCAAGCACGTGCTGGTTGAAAAGCCGATGACCGACAACACGGAACAGGCCGCTGAACTGGTCCAGCTCGCCCAGGAAAAAAACTGTGTTCTCCAGGTCGGCCATGTCGAACGATTCAATCCCGTTTTCAAATATCTCCAAACCGTCGCCACACAGCCGCGCTTCATCGAAACGCATCGATTGTCTCCCTACCCTGCCCGCTCGACCGACATCGGTGTGGTGCTCGACCTGATGATTCACGACCTCGATGTCGTGCTTGCATTTGTCCAGTCGCCCGTCACACATGTCGATGCGGTCGGTATTCCAGTGTTGAGCAAATCGGAAGACATCGCCAACGCGCGGTTGCGGTTTGCAAACGGTTGCGTCGCGAATGTCACCGTCAGTCGCGTCAGTCCGGAACGAATGCGAAAGATCCGCGTCTTCAGCGGCGGCGATGTGGCGAGTTACATCTCTCTGGATTATCGCGCGCAGGAAGGGTTCATCTACCGCATCGCAAGGGATGGCGAGGAGGAAAGTTCGATTTTGAAAAAGGTCCTCGCCGCCAAGCTCGGCGTTGGAAAAGACTCCGCGATCGTCAGCGAATTTGGCGGCAAACGGATTGTCCGCGAACCTGTGCCGATCACAAAGGAAGAGCCGCTCAAGCTCGAACTCGAACATTTCGTCAGCTGCGTTCGCGAGAAACAGACGCCGCTGGTCAGCGGCGCGTCCGCCAAACAGGCACTCGATCTTGCGTTTGAAATCACACGCCAGATTCAAAGCCAGAAAATCTGAGTTCGTTCCCCGTCCCCATCATGAAGCCGATTTCCATCATGATCATCGCCGGCGAAGCCAGTGGCGACACGCTGGCTGCCGAACTGGTGACGGAACTTCGGAAGGAATTGCTGGCGCGAACCATTCTATACACAACGGACACACAACCGATTCAGACCGGACTGGAACCACGCTTCTTCGGAGCGGGTGGTCCCCGCATGAAAGCCGCCGGTGTCGAACTGGCCTTTGACCTGACCCAGCATTCGGTGATCGGCATCTCGGATGTTCTGAAGAACTACCTGAATTTCCGCCGGTTGTTTCATCAACTTCTGGATCTAGCACGCGAACGGCAGCCGGACCTCATCATCGGAGTCGATTACGGCGGATTCAATCTGCGGTTCGGTCGCGCCATTCGGAAGCTCACGCGCAACGCTCCGTTCAACAACTGGCGCCCGAAGCTCGTGCAGTTCGTTTCGCCCCAGGTCTGGGCTTCACGCGCAGGCCGGGCGTATCAATTGGAACAGGATTACGATCTTCTGCTCAGCATCTTTCCATTCGAGAAGGACTGGTATGCGAAACGCGTTCCAAAACTGCGCGTCGAATTCGTCGGGCATCCGATGGTGGATCGCTACGGCGTCGGCCGAGATGTCGGCAAAGTCGCGTCCCACCCCGTTTCGCCCAAACTTCTGCTTCTTCCTGGCAGCCGACCAGGCGAGTTGAATCGTCATTTGCCGGTCATGCTCGACGCATTGACTCGCATCCGAACGGCACAACCTTCCGTTCCGGCAACAATGGTTCTGCCCAGTGAACGTTTGCTCACGCTCGCAAAGGAATTGGGATCGCCTGAGGATCTTCCGATCCAAATCGGCGACCTTTCATCAGCATTGAAGACAGCCACCGTCGCGATTGCCTCGACCGGGACCGTGACCATGGAATGCGCTCTGTTCGGTGTTCCCACCGTGACGTTGTATCGAACGTCGTGGAGCACGTATCAGATCGGAAAACGCATCGTCACAGTGAAGTCGCTCACGATGCCGAACCTGCTGGCGGATGAGGAAATCTTCCCTGAATTCATTCAGGAGGCGGCGACTCCCGAAAATCTTTCCCGCGCCGCGGTGGATTTGCTCACCGACGAAATTCGTCGCACAGCGATCCGCCGTCGTTTGAGTGAGATCGTTTCGACTTTGGGTGGCCCGGGTGCAACTGTTCGAGCGGCAAAGGCCGTTGCGGGACTGATGCAATCGGGGGGGAAATAAGTTCACCGCAAACGTCGCTCACAGTCTTCAGCTTCTCCTATTCCGAAAACAAAACAGCGCGCTCCGTTGCCGAAGCGCGCTGTTTGAAACCGATTCAGCTGCCTACTTCTTCGCGGCGTCGTAGTTCTTGGAAACTTCGTTCCAGTTCACCACATTCCAGAACGCCTTCAAATAATCAGCGCGCTTGTTCTGATACTTGAGATAGTAAGCGTGTTCCCAGACATCGACGCCCAGGATTGGCGTGCCTTCGGCTCCGGCGACGGCCTTGCCCATCAGCGGATTGTCCTGGTTCGCGGTGGAAACGATTTCCAGTTTGCCATTGTTCACGACCAGCCAGGCCCAGCCGCTGCCGAAGCGTCCAACACCAGCTGCTTCGAATTTGGTTTTGAATTCATCGAAGCTTCCAAATGTGGCGTTGATGTCTTCGGCCAGTTTGCCGGAAGGAGCGCCGCCGGCGTTCGGTCCGAGGATGCGCCAGAAAAAGGTGTGATTCCAATGACCGCCGCCGTTGTTGCGCACGGGTCCCTTGATCGCATCCGGCACCGAACCGATTTCCTTCACGATCTGGTCGATCGTCTTGGCTTCGAGCGCGGCATTGCCGGCAATCGCCTTGTTCAGATTGTCCACGTAGGCCTTGTGATGCCGGCCGTGGTGAATTTCCATCGTCTGCGCGTCGATATGAGGTTCGAGCGCGTTGTGCGGATACGGAAGCGGTGCAAGTTCGTGTGCCATAATTTTCAGTCGTTAATTGATAAACAGTTCGGTAACTGCCTTGATTTTTTCGGGTACGGCGAAACCGTAGCCAACATAGCATAACCGCACAAGAGTCAAGTCCGCCGGACAGCATCAAATGGCCCCACTAAACGCACACACCGGAATTGATGAGGCACGGCGAAGCGGGATGCTCGCGTCTCCCTCTCCCCACGCTTCGCTGCGGGGAGAGGGAACATTTTATGGCGAGGGTGTCCATTCGCGCCCAGCACTTATGAACTGATTGCAACAATCATTGCGTCAACTCACGTCTCATCGCCGCAACTCACGCCCCGAATACAAAGCCCTTCTCAATCGCGTCCTATATCAGCGCCACAAACTGACCGTGTTCGTGCTCCCGTCTTTCACATTCACGAACATCAGAATCGGTTCAGGTACTTTGTTCGGCACAGACGGCCGTTCGCCAATCAACGCAATCACATCATCACCGGGCAGAACCTGATGCAGACGTCCGATTCCGGTGCTGGCGTTCCAAATGGATCTGCCGTCCGGAGAAAGCCGCGTCAATGTAAACGGCGCAAAGAGTTCCGTTCCGATGCGGTGCAGGAGAAAGCTGCTGTCGGGATCAATCACGCGAAATAGTTTTCCGCCGGGTTTGTCGCGCAGAAACGTGGCAGCGCGATATTCCGCTGGGTCCATACGTTCACAGCTTTCGATGCGTGGCCGCGTTTCTTCAGTGTTTACCTTGCCACGATAGAGCTGCCGTTTGTGGTCCTTCTCACCGGCTGCAAAGTCGCGAGGCAGCGAGAATCCGGGTTTCAAATCACCTTTGGCATCATCGGGTGTCGCCACAGCGATCCAGTCATTCGACGAAATCAACCCGCCGGAACACAGGCTCGTTTCGATGCGTCCGCTCGATCGTTCCTCCAGCCATGAACCACGCGCCGGAGGCGGACACGCAGTCGCCTTCAATGTTTCGGCCGAGAACGCATAGGCCTGATTCCAGTCCCGCGACACTGCAATGAAACGGTCGGTAAAGGCAGGCTTTGCAGACGCCATGAACAAGGCCAGTTCCGGATTCTCCTTTCGCAGATCAGCGTCCCGCGCGATGCGTCCGGTTTTCAGATTCACCGCGAAGATGTCGAGTGCCTGAATCCAGACTACATCACTGTCGGCGCCGAGGATTTTCGTCATCGGCGTCAACGCATTCGCCTGTTGCTGCCGGATCAGCGTGAATGTTTGCTGCCGGGCCGGATCGGCAATCGAAACCGCCAGCAAATCCATTCGATAACGGTCCTTCCCGGGAGCTCGATGCAGCGTGGGAAGATATCGTTCCGTGGTCGAAATGAGCTGAAGAATGTGCGTGGGGGTTCGGACGGCGGCTCCGAGCGGCACACCGGTGGATTTGATGGAAACGAAACGCCACGCGGCGAGTCCCGCGCCGAGCATTATGAGAATGACGACGACCAGTCCGATAGCGAGAGGAGATCTGTAGTACATGATGTTTTATTTTGAGCGCAGACGACGGAGGATCAGTTTCCAAACCTCCAAATCGGTGCGTTGTTCCTTGCACGAGGCTCGCAACACGTCCCAGTGGCAGAACTGTCGCAACATGGCGAGGAACTCCGTTTCGTTGGAGAACACTTTCTGGTCTGGATAATCACCGTAGTCGGAGCGGATGAAATTGCCGTTCTGCCAGAAAATGTTTGTGCCGCCTTCCTTGTGAGACGTGCCGTAGGTTGCGCCGCGCTTCATCTCAGCCACAATCGTCTGTTGAATCACAGCAACGGAATCCAATTTCCCCTGCGCATCCATCGCCGCCTCCGCCAGCTTGCGATAGCGTTCCTTCGAACCGGCATCTTCCTTCGGTGGATTGGTGGCGGTCAGGTTGCGTGTCCAGAGACTGAACCAGCTGTCCGACGTCTTGCGGAAATAATCGTGCCTGTTTTCCGGCAGATCCGCCCAGGACGCCTCGACGACGAGCGTGTAGCAATTCCTGAAGAACAAAGCCGCTTCAAACCGCAGTTCAAACCGATATCGAGCGCCATTGACGTTCGCATTGGCAATCATGCAGAGCTTGTCACCTTCCATCTTCGCGGAGAACAACGTCATCAATTCCGACTCCAGCGCGAACTGAACTTCATGAGGCGGTCGCCGGTCTTCGAAATGCAATACGCGCTGAAAGTCGGTGGCGCTTTCAGTTGAATTCAAACAGCGACGAGGTTTGGAAATTTCTTCATCGATTGATCCTCGCCGGCATTGTTGCTCTGCCTGCCCTTCGAGTTTTGTCAAAGACGAGCACGGTTTCGAATCGTCCAGTACGAACCCCACACTGGCGCCGGCGGTCCGTTGCGCAAGTTGTGTCAGAGAATCCGGCTTCGGCTCATGCGCTTTGCGGATGGCGTCCATGTCCGGCTCAGGTGGAGGCGGATTCGGCGGTTCAATGATGAAATAAAACCGCTTTGCATCCGTAAATTCGCCGGAATAGATCGAGCTGTTGCGTTCGTAGAAAATCAATCCATCGACCGAGGCGCGTGGCCGGGTGGTGACCTTGTTCGCGAGTTTAAAATAGGCGCCGGCCGGTGGAGCCGGAAAACTGTGGCCAATTTCCACGATAGAATTGCCCGCAGCCACTTCGGCTTCGACCAGGGCACGCAATGCGGGAGGGCACTGCGCGAGTGCCTTCTGTTGCATGGTCGAGAGATTCATTGTCAGAGCGGTTTGGGATCGGTCGGCAGCGGCGCAATGCCCGCCCATTGGTGCAGGTAAAAGCTGGCGACGCGGCAAATATCACTTCGCATGCAGTGGCTTTCCGGACGGACGCGTGACAGCTCCAAAATGGTCTTCAGCTCCGGAGTCAAATCCGCACCACACTTTTGTCGCAACGTTTTGGCTGCGGGAATCCAGCCGTAAAAACGCGTGGCAGGATCGACTGCCGCTTCGAAACTCGGATCCTCCTCCTTCGGCGTGTTGTTGAATTTTGTGATGCGTCGCGCGATCTCGCGTCCAGCTGCCTGCACTGCCGGAATGAGTTCCCTGGACGGTTCGGAAAGCTGGCTGATGCAGAGCAATGCAGCATGAGCCTTTTTCGGATCATCACCAGTTACGAGACGACCGAGTTCGTTGACCATATCGGGCCGCTGCGCAATCAGCTGCAGGGCGCGTTTCGTTTGGGGCTGGTCGTAAGCGATGTAGGGAAACCAGGCTTCAATCGGCGAACCGGCTGGAATGGCAGCGAACTCGGCATCCTTTGCCGCCATCTCCTCAGCCTGCCATTCCTCCGCGCTTTTGGGCGGCGGCGGCAAGGGCACTTTCTGCACGCGATAGCGATAGGACATTTTATCCGAAGGCCAGGGCGAGCCGTCTGCCTGCTGTCGCGGCAACCAGTCGCTCCAATTCTCAAAACTTTTTCCCGGCCGCGACGGCAGCGGGACAAGGAAACCGCCAACATCATGGCCATCGCGTTGCAGACCGATCGTGCGACGACCGCGTTCAGTGAACAGTGCCACTTCAGCGGGAACGATCCATCGTCCAGCCTCGAAGCGCGCCAGTTCTGTCTTGACCGAGCCGTCGAGGTGAGCGCGTCGAGTATGTCCGGCCACCGAACCGAGCTGAAAATTCCATTCTCCTTCTGCGGTTGGGGGACGGCCCGCGTTGGACGGCTCTGGGAAACGAAATTCCACCTCCAACGTGAGATAACGGCCATCGATCCGCGGCGGAACATCAGCCAGCATCCGGCACAACGCTGCAGAAACCCAGGCAATCACCAGAACAACGCCGAGCGCCGCGCCAAGTTCTTTGCCGAATCCCGATCCAAAGTTCCCCGCAATGATCCGGGCCGTGATCAATCCGATGACAATCCCGACGATGCCTCCCGCCAGTGAATTGAAAATGACAAAGTATCCGGACGCACCTTCCCGGCTGGAAATATGATACCAGCTGACACACGCGTTTGAGATCAATCCGGTTAGAAACAGTGCAACCAGTCCGGCTAACACAGCCGCGATAATGGAGATGAACCAGCTCATGTTCTTTCGTTTGATGGGTTACAACTGACTTCCTGATGAACCGCGCCTCGGATAGTTGCGTTCGGAGAAATTCATTTGAGCAACGCCACAGTGAGGATCAACCCCATGATGACCGCTGGAGAAACACTCACACCCGTCGCCAGACCGGGCTGATCCAGTCGCAGCAGATAAATGCCCACGGAGATACCGAGCAGGCCGAGCAGCGTGAGTCCGAGCATCCAGAGTTTGAGCGCGCGAATCTCCGGCGGCTTGGCGTTCGCGCCCATTCCCATGCAGAACACCAGAGCCATGAGCGTGGCCAGAAAGGTGAAAACCATGGCAAGGATCGGAAGGATGAATTTCATGGCAGAAAGTAATAAATGGTTCAGGACAGATTCTCAGTCGGGTCGTATCCAAATTCGCGCACAAGCGCCTCATGAAACTGATCGCGTTCGTATGAAAGCGCCGCGCCTTCGCCACCGCTCGTCGCCCAACTGGCGTAAGTTCCCATCCAGTCCACCGCCAGCTTGAAGGCGGCAATCGCGCGCGGTTCGTCCCCGGCGCGTTGAAAGGCACGCATCCGTCGCGCATACATTTCGGCAATCGACGCCGCCACGCCGATGTGCTGGATGGATGCCTGCATTTCCTTTTCGAGCGCCTCGAGCCGGTCGGGGCCTTCCGTGCTTTGCGCGATACGAGACCACGCGGACATGTTTGCCTTGGCAGGCGCGGGAGTTTTCTCGGGCGGCGGAATGATCATCTTCCGCAATGAACGATCGTGGAACGCGGGAATGACTCGCGGCGGGGTGACGTCATCACCCATTTCGAAATACTCCCGCATGTGACCGTTGCGCGGACCGGATGTCGCTTTGAGCGGAAACACAAGATCGACCTTCTCCCCGCTCCGCTCGATGACGATGTGGATTTCCATTCGCGGCAGATCCAGCTCAAGCGCGCGCACGATCCCGCTGTCGCCAGAACGGAGTGTTTTTCCGTTCGCGTCGGTGAAGTTCCGAATCACGGTCACGCGATGGTCCACGCGGAGATGATCAATGGTCGTGGCCATGGCATCCGGATCGGAGTGGAAGGTTTGGTTTCATGCTCGAGATCGTTCTAGCAGGTCCCGCGACACTCACAATACGCCCTCGGTCTTACGTATGAGGAATGATCGGGGAACAAATACGACCTTGGGCCACCGTCCCGAATTGGTCACAAAGAACGATACATCCAAACTCTCGTTAACACCCCGCTTCAGCGCGGTGTTAATGAGAACTTCGAACCCCCGTTTTACCGCTCACGAATTGCGACAGCTGCTCGCTTCCATTAGCTTCTGCCAATGCCGGATATCGTGCTCACCACCTTGAATGCGAAGTACATTCACGCTTCGTTCGGGCTGCGCTATCTGCTCGCGAACCTGAGGGAATTGAAATCACGCGCCTGCATCGCGGAGTTCGACATCAACCAGCGGCCAATCGACATCGCGGAAGTGTTGCTGGCCCGCGAGCCCAGGATTCTCGGCTTTGGGGTTTACATCTGGAACGTGAATCAAACCCGCGAAGTGGTGGCGATTCTGAAACGCGTGCGGCCGCAGATCATCGTTATTATGGGTGGACCTGAAGTGTCCTACGAACTCGACACTCAGCCGATCGTTCAGCTCGCGGATCATGTCATCACCGGCGAAGCGGACCTGAAGTTCGCTGAAGTTTGCGCCGCCTTGCTCAGCGGTTCCGGACAGTCACTGCCAAAGATCATTCCCGCGCCTCTGCCGGAGTTTTCCCAACTGGCCCTTCCCTACGATCTCTACAACGACGACGACATCGCGCATCGCATCATCTATGTGGAAGCGTCGCGCGGCTGTCCGTTCACGTGCGAGTTTTGCCTGTCGTCACTGGACGTTCCCGTGCGGCAGGTTCCGCTGCCGGCCTTTCTCGATGCGATGCAACGTCTGCTGGATCGCGGCGTGAAACAGTTCAAGTTCGTGGACCGGACGTTCAACCTGAACGTGAACACCAGTCGAGCCATCCTGGAATTCTTTCTGGAACGCCACAAACCGGGACAGTTTTATCACTTCGAAATGGTGCCGGACCGGCTTCCCGAAGCATTGAGGGACGTGATCGCAAAATTTCCCGCCGGATCTTTGCAATTCGAAGTCGGCATCCAGACGTTCAATCCGGAAGTCGGCGGGCTGATCAAACGCCGGCAGAATTACGATCGGCTCGAAGAGAACTTCAGATTCCTTCGCCAGCAAACCGGTGTTCATATTCACGCGGATTTGATCGCTGGCCTGCCGGGGGAAAGTCTCGAAAGCTTTGCGAGCGGATTCGATCGTTTGATTGGACTTGGACCGCATGAAATTCAGGTTGGAATTCTCAAGCGCCTGCGCGGCACACCCATTGTGCGGCACGACGATGAATGGCAGATGAAGTATTCGCCTCACGCCACCTACGAAATTCTTCAGAACCGACTGATCGATTTCGCGACCATGCAACGTCTGCGCCGGTTTGCAAAATACTGGGATCTGATCGGCAACAGTGGGAACTTTGTCGAAACGGTCAAACTGCTCTGGAACCAAGGCGCGTCACCATTCCAGCAATTCCTTCAGTTGAGCGACTGGCTGTATCAGCGCACCCGCCGGACGGACAGCATCGCGCTGGTTCGTTTGATGGAGCTCCTGTTCGAATTTCTGACCGTGGAACTCAAACAGGAACCGAAGCGTGCGGCACAGGCGCTCTGGCGCGATTATCAGCGCGGCGGACGTTTCGACAAACCGGGCTTCATGAAGGAATGGCTCGCGGACGAAGAACCACTCGCTCGCAAACCGACGAGTGCATTACCCAAACGGCAGGCGCGGCATCTCGTTTCGGAGTAGCTGGACTCGTGGACAAAGCCGTTGGAAACGGCTCGATCAATTCAGTCCCACGGCACCGCGCTAAAGCGCGGTGTTAATGAGAATTCCGTTTCACCCGAATTGATCCGGTTTCCAAGTGCGCCTGATCAAACAGCACTTGAACCGCACGTTCCGATTCGCCAGATTTGCACCATGAAATTTCTCGCGTCGATTTTCGTGTATGCCTTCATGGCCTTCATTCTGGGCTGGGGCATTCTGCAGGCTGTTCACGGGAGCTACTGGCTTCTAACGATCGGCTTCCTCGGCTACATGGCGCTGCTCATCAAGCTCGGCTGCCTGCCGCCCAAGACGCACTGACCGCTTTCAGTGGCGGCCGCGTCCCAGCAGAAATCCCAACACGCAGCCGAACACCGCCGCCATCGCAATGCTCGACCATGTGTTTTCATGAACGTATTCGTCGGTTGCCTTGCTGACATGGCGGGCTGTTTCGCCAGCCTTCTTCTGCAAGTCCTGAATTCGGTTGGTCATTTCTCGAGTTTTCATGCGCCGAGTATAAGTTGAGCCGTTCGTTTTCACACTAGGGCTGCCACCCCAAAACTTCACCGAACAACACCATGCGCGCCGTCATCCAACGCGTCCGGGAAGCATCCGTCACGGTCGATGGTGCGGTGATCGGCTCAATTGCAAAGGGCCTGCTGGTTCTCGTCGCCGTGGAGGACGCTGACACGCGGGAAGATATCGAATGGCTCAGCGGCAAGATCGTGCGACTGCGGATTTTCGACGACGAAAATGGCGTCATGAATCATTCCGTCCAGGAAAGCGGTGGGAACATTCTCGTCGTGAGCCAGTTCACCTTGTTTGCCAGCACGCGGAAAGGCAATCGTCCTTCCTACACCCGTTCGGCCCGACCGAAAGTCGCCATTCCGCTCTACGAAGAATTCAAGGCAAAGCTGGCGGCGGATCTTGGGCGTCCCATCGAAAGCGGACGTTTCGGCGCGGACATGCAGGTCGCGCTGGTCAACGACGGTCCGGTGACAATCCTCATCGACTCAAAGTTGCGCGAATAGCTAAACGGGAATCCGAACGGTAAACTTCGTTCCGCGTCCGAGCTCGCTCTTCACTTCTATGGTCCCCTGATGGGCATCCACAATGGCCTTCGAGATCGCCAGCCCCAAACCAGTCCGCCCCTTGCTCGTGGTTCTCGCCGCATCCGCCCGATAAAACCGATCGAATATGTGCGGCAGATGTTCCGGCGCAATACCGGGCCCTTCGTCTTCGACTCGAACTGTTGCAAAGCCCGCTTCACTCCCGCTCGTGATGCGAATGATTCCACCCTCGACATTGTGATGAACCGCATTGCTCAGAAGATTTGTGACAACCTGGGCCAGCCGACCGTCGTCGCCGGAACAGGGCGCCGGTGGAAGATCGGTTTCAATTTGAATTCCCCGTTCGGCAGCAAGCGGCCGCAATTGCTCGACACAGTCGGCTGCGATGCGAGAAAGATCGGTAGGCGACCGCCGCATCTGTTCCTGCCCCGCCTCCAGACGCGCCAGTTCAAGCAGCGACTCGATCAAGCCCCGCATTCGTTGCGCTGAACGCTGACAGGCTTCCAGCGACTGACGATATTCGGGGGCGCTTCGCTCGCGGTTCAACGCCGACTGCGTTTGAGTCAGAATCACCGACACCGGCGTCCGCAGTTCGTGCGCTGCATCGGACGTGAACTGCTTCTGCTGTGCAAAGGCGCTCTCCAGTCGTGAGAAAGTGGAATTCAACACACCGGCCAACTGACCGAGTTCACTCTCCGTTTCGCGCACGCTGATGCGTTGCGAAAGGTCGCCTTCGGAAATTCGCGCGGCCGTGTTGCTGATGTCGTGAATCGGACGAATCGCCCGTGCCGTCAGCCAGGCGCCACCCGCCATGCCGAATACGAGAATCACACCGCCGATTCCTGCAAGGAGCAACGCCGCCCGGCGCAGTTCCTTTCGATCCTGAACAATCGACCTCCCCACCAGAATGATTTCACCGGGCGGAGTCATGATGAACGCTTCCCGCCATTTTTCCCGCGTTCGATTCGGTCGCGGTCCGCGGACGCGCGGAGGAACTTCGGGCATGACCAGGCGCGCCGGCGCGTTCGTGGATCTGGCGAGTTCGACACCTTCCCGATCCCACACAACAAAGTAAAACCCGTTGGTATCGTCCTGATCAAACAGAAGCAATTGCTGTGGCCCAAGTCGAAGCGAGGGACCGCCGCGAATCGGGCCGCGCGGAGCGCCGTCCGCTGGAGGGCGTTCCGGTCTGATGGGACGTCCCGGCTCGCGATAATCGTCTTGATCGCCGGGGAATCGCGCCGGGCGATCTAGGTTAATCCGATCCCCTCCCATCCGCTCCCGCGCTTCGGGACCGCGCAGTCCGGAAACCACGACGTTGACGCGCCGCTGCAATTCACCGTCGAGGCGCCGCCATTGTCGGCCGCTCTGAAGTTGATATGCCGCGACACCGAACCCGGCGAGAACGAGCAGCAAAATCAGCCCGTACCAGAGCTGTAACCGCCAGCGAATGGATTTCGGGATCATGGTCAATTTTCGATGCAGTATCCGAGTCCGCGGCGCGTCACGATGAAATCTGCGCCGATCTTTTTCCGAATATTCGAAACATGAACATCGAGCAGATTGGAGAACGTGCTGTCGTCCTCATCAAAGAGATGTTCGTACAACTGGGTGCGGCTCACGACTTCTCCGCGATGCAACGCAAGGAATTCGACAAGGGCATATTCACGCGCAGTCAACTGGATCAGTTCTCCCTTCTTCGAAACTGTCCGCGCAGCCGTATCGACGATCACATCCCCCATCTCGATCACGTTTCTCACCTGACCTGCGCTGCGTCGAATCAACGCGCGGACTCGCGCAAGAAGTTCGCCGAGATCGAAAGGTTTGACCAGGTAATCGTCCGCACCGGAATCAAGACCGCGCACACGATCGCGGCTTTGGTCTCGGGCGGTGAGCATCAGGACCGGAGTTTTCTTCGTCGCGCGCAGTTTTTGCAACACGGTCCAGCCATCCATCCTGGGCAGCATGATGTCGAGCACGACGGCGTCGTAATCCCAGCTCGTGGCCTTGTAGAACCCTTCCTCGCCGTCAGCCGCGGTATCCACGGCATACCCTTCATCACGAAACGCCTGCGCGAGGCTGCTGAGCAGGTCGGGTTCATCTTCAACGATCAGAAGTCTCATGGCATTGGCGCCGAATCTAATGGGCGCGGCCGATCCACGCAGTTCAATTCAGCGAATTGAAAGATTGCGGAACGAACCTTAAGGGGAGATGAAGAAAATTTTTTCTGAGAATCGGATGCGCTTAACGTTCCGTTAAGGTGGCCCCGTGTAAGGTGACGCCATGATCAACGAACTGATTGTCCGAACATCGAAACAAAGTTCATCCGTGGTTGGATGGCCGGTGCCCGGGACGGTTCGTGGAAAGACAACCAGTATGAAACTGAACAACAAAATACTCATCGTGGCGCTCAGCATCGCCGCCTCCACCGCAGTCCTTTCCGCCCAGGAAGGAAATCCGCCGCGACACCAGGGCGGTCCTGAAGGCGGTCCGCGCCCGCCCTCACCTTTGCTGGCGGCGCTGGATGCCAATCACGACGGAGTGATTGATGCAGCGGAAATCGACAATGCCGCCGCCGCACTCCGGAAGCTGGACAAGAACGGTGACGGAAAATTGACCCGCGAGGAATTGCATCCCGTCCCGCGTGAAGGTGGACCCGGACGTGGCGAAGGCAGGGAACCGCGCCGCGGACCTGGCCCCGGCCCTGGCCCTCGTCCGCAACGCGGTGGAGCTCCCGCCGACGCCCCGGGACATTGATACGAAAGATGCGCAATGGGCGGAGTGACGACTCCGCCCAGCACAACCCAATGCCGGTCACCGCTCGTTCCGAGGAGAGCAACCTGCAGGATGGTAGGTGTTTCCCTCATTTTGTTTTGAAATTTTCCGGACAAACTACGTTACAAGTGAAGCAGGATTCCGTGACATCCGGGGGTTCGGATAGCGAACAGAAACATTGCATGATCGTCGATGACAACCCAGGCATTCTGGATGTTGTCGCCACCATGACCAATGTCCTGATAGGAGCCGAGGCTCGCACCTTTGTGGACCCTCGAGAAGCATTGTCCGCGATTCTTGCAAATCCGACTGAGTTCAACTTCATCATCACCGACCTGGAAATGCCCGGAATGAACGGGCTTGAGTTGCGAAATGCCATTCGCGCGGCCGTGCCAGGCTTGAAGGTGATCCTCATGACCGGCAACCACACCGCAATCGATCCGGCCAGCGCCGAGCTGTTCGGTTTCGCCGGCCTGATCTATAAACCGTTCGCGCCCGACCAACTGCTGCACTGCATCCAAAGTTCCGGAGCGCTGGAAGCAGGAAAGCCTTCTCCCGATCTCGCCTGTTCTGCCGTCAGGATCTGACCGCAAAAGACCCCATGGCCTCAGGCTGCCTGCCCCTTAGGCTTTATCCGACCTGTGAAAAAGGCCGGAAAGAAAATCAGAACTCACTGGCAGGCGCTGTCGCACTGGACAAAGCTCACGCTTCTGATCCTCGTGACAATCCTCATCGTGGCACGACTTGCCCTTCCCTATGCGGTCCGTCACTACGTCAATCGCCAGATCAACAAAGGACCGGAATATCGCGGTGAGGTGGCGCGCGTTCACATCGAACTGATTCGCGGCGCCTACAAGATCGAAGGTTTGAAGATCGAGAAAGCAACCGGTCCGGTGCCTGTTCCTTTTATCGAGATTCCCGTGATGGATCTGTCCGTTCAGTGGAAGGAATTGTTCCACGGTTCATTGGTGGGCGAAGTCGAAGTCACCAGTCCGAAGGTTAATTTCGTGAACGCTCCGTCGAAAGCGGAGAGCCAGACCGGCGAGGAGAAGGATTGGAAAAGCACGCTGGAAAGCCTTTTCCCATTCAACCTGAACCGGTTTCAGGTGAACAACGGAGACATTCGTTTCCGCGACTTCAATCGTAATCCGCAGGTGGACATCTACATCACGAACCTGTTTGCAACGGCCACGAACCTGACGAATTCCCGCGAGGTGAACGACAAGCTGCCGGCCGGTTTGATCGCGCGAGGTCGGACGATCGGCGACGGAGAGCTTGATATCAATTTGCGGATGAATCCCCTGGCAGAGGCGCCCACATTCACTCTCACGGCAGTCGTGAGCAACATGAACCTTGTGGCGCTGAACGATTTCATGCGGGCCTACGGCAAGTTCGATGTCGAGAGCGGCACGTTTCAGCTTGTGACCGAGGTGGCCGCCGCAGACGGACGATTCGAAGGCTACGCCAAACCGTTTTTCAAAGACCTCGACATCTTTGATTGGGACAAGGAGCGGAAGAAGAATCTCCTCGAAAAATTCTGGCAGGCGATCGTCGCCGGCGTGGGAGCGTTGTTCAAGAACCAGCCGAAAGATCAGCTCGCCACGCGCATTCCCATCTCCGGCACGTTCGAGAAAACCGACATCGACATGTGGGCAACGATCGGCGGCATTCTGAAAAACGCGTTTGTCAGCGCTCTGCTTCCAAATGTCGATCGTTCCGTATCTCTGGAAGAAGTGGAAGACAAGGCGGAGAAGGAACGGAAAGATTAACCAGTTCCCATGCGGGAACTGATTAATCCGAAATTACGTCACGACATTACCGGGAACTGGCCAACGCAGGCAGCGGTTGGGCTGCGCTTTTCCGGCTGCGACCGAGATGATTCACCCAGATTCGCAGCGCTCGAACACTGCGCGACAAGAAGCCGGTGCCGCAATCCGTCTTCGATTTTGCAACGCAAGTCGTCTCACGCGTCATTCGCGATTTAACCTCAGCCCGGGTGTCAACCGAACAATTGCTCGATGCAACCGCGGAAACTTCGACCGCCGGTCTGACCGCCGGAAGCGGCGCCGCGCACGCGACCTTCACACGCTGCGCGATTTCCTGCACCTGAAAGCTCTTCAACAAAAAGTCCGAAGCGCCATCCTGCATTGCCTTCCTCCTCGCCTCCATGTCGCCAAAAGTCGTCAGCATCAGAATGCGGGAGTTGACCGCGAGCTGGCGGATCGGAGCCACAGCTGCGATTCCACCCATTCCAGGCATTCGCACGTCCAGCAGCACTGCATCCGGCGCTTCCTCCATGCGCAAAGCCTCCAGCGCTTCCTCGGCAGTGGAACACTGACGTTCACATCGAATGCCGCCTTCGTCCTCGAGCAATGCCGCGAGCAGCACTCGAAAGTTCTCGCTGTCGTCCACCAGCCACACGCGCAACGTTTTGGAATCCGCGCTTTCCACGCCTTCCTTCCGTTCCGCCGTCACATCCGTTCCCATCGTATTTCTCTCAACCATGCCGTTGTTCCGTGCATGCCGCGTACCAGTTTGCACAGCGAAGTGGAACCGCGGTTTTCACACGAATTCCACGTCAATTTGATCCTTTTTCCGCGGAAACAGTGGATTTCTGCACATGAGCAATGTTCTGAATTTTACGGACTGATTCATTCCGCGCAGAAGCGAATCAAACAGCGCAATCGCGAAGCGTGAATCAAACTCAACGATGATGCAGGCGATGACTTCCCGGCGGCGGCCGGACGTGAATTCCCGGCCTGTGATAGCGGTAAACCGGCGGCGGCGAGTAATAGTAATAAGGATGCGGATGATAATAGACCGGCGGCGAATAGACCGGAACCTGTATTACCACCGGCGGCGGCTGGTTGAGATCGAAATAAATCTGTGACGGAATAAAATCCTCTCCCGAAAACATTCTCCCGGTTTTGAACGCGCGAGTCTGAACGAACTGGTTCGTCCTCACCGGATAAGCCCGGACGACATATTCGTAAGAGCCGAAATCGTGAAAGGTTCCATCAGGATCACCGAAGATTTTCAATGTCAGCGGCGAGTGGCCGACGAATTCGCCATTCACTTCGATGCGCGCGCCGGGTTCAGAGGTTTCAACCGGCACATGATAAGCCATCGTGCCGTGCGGCCCACGCTCAGCACCGGCCGGAATACTCTGGCAGCCTGTCAATCCCATCAACAGCGCTGCACCAGCGGAAATTGCCAGCAGTTTCATACATCCTTTGACGTTTCCTGACTGGGGAAAATTCGGCCTCAATCCGCTGCAAATCAACTGGGGGAGAAACGGAAACTGCGAGTGTATCTGAAATCTCGGCGCGCGGCTGTGTCACTTGTGACCAGCCGCAGCGTTTCGAAACTTTCCAGCGATTCTTATTCTTTCAGGTGGCTGCGGCGGGTCTTCGACACAACCGCACTCCATTCGCCCATTTCTCGATGTCCCTTTCCAGCTGATCAGGCCGTGACAGTTGTCTCAGAGTCAGTGGATGGAGCCCCGGGCGTCGTCGCGACCGGCGCGGGCGGCGGAACAAGCGGTTTGCCTTGCGAAGATTCGGGCGCCAGTTCCTTCGTCTGCGCCTTGTGGAATTTCACGCTGACGATCTTGCTCACGCCGTGTTCTTCCATTGTGACGCCATAGAGCACGTCGCACATGCCGATCGTGCGCTTGTTGTGCGTGATGATGATGAACTGCGAATCGTTGATGAATCGCTGGAGCACGCGAATGAAGCGGTTGATGTTCGACTCGTCCAGCGGCGCATCCAGTTCGTCCAGCACGCAGAACGGACTCGGCTTCACCTGATAGATCGAGAACAACAGCGAAACAGCGGTCATTGTCTGTTCCCCGCCCGACAGCAGCGAAATCGTTTGCAGCTGCTTGCCCGGAGGTTTGGCGACAATGTCGATTCCGCTTTCGAGAACATCGTTTTCGTCCACGAGAATCAAATCCGCTTTGCCGCCGCCAAACACTTCCGTGAACATGGCGCGGAAGTTGTCGCGAATCTGTTCGAACGTCTGCTTGAACATGTCGCGCGTCTGCGTGTTGATGCGGTTGATGACTTCGAGCAGCTGCGCCTTGGCCTGGACGAGATCCTCGTGCTGCTTGGTGAGGAACTGATAACGCTGTTCGGTTTCCTCGTATTCCTCGATCGCGACCAGATTCACCGGCCCCATTTCATCGAGTCGTTTCTGCAACGCCTCGACCTGCTGTGCCACAGCCGCCCAGTCGGTCGCGCCGCCGAGCTTCTCCATTTCCTCCGGCGTGAGCGTTTCCACGCGGGCCGGGCCTTCGTCGGCAACCGTGATCGTGATGCATTCGCTGCGGACGTCGTCGAGGTTGACGTGATATTTCTGCTGAATCCGTTCGCGCAGGTTCTGAACGGACATGTTCTTCTGCGCGAGTTCAACCTCGATCGTGCCGCGCTGCGTCTGCATTTCGCCGAGCTTGCGGCGCTGTTCGCGCAGCTCCTCTTCACGCGTCAGGACGTCCGATTCCTGCGAAGACTTCTGCGCGAGCAGTTCGGTGATCTGTGCGTTGACCTGTTCGCGATCGTGCTGAAGCCGGTCGATCTGCGCACGCGAATCCTGAATCTCGGTTTCGGCCTGTTCCTTGCGGCCGAGGAATGACGAGCATTCGCGGCGACGCAATTCAACCACCTGGCCGAGTTCACGAATGCGCTGATCCAGCGTTCCCTGCTGCTGACGGAAGGAAGCGAGCAACTGTTCCTCGCCGGCGAGCGCCACTTTGCTTTCGTTCAGATCGGCCGTCGCCGTGTCGCGATTCTGGCGCAATTCCTCCAGCAGCGACGTCAGCGAAACCACTTCCTCCTGACTCGAACGTTCCCGCGCTTCGCATTCCGCCGCGCGTGTGGCGAGGGCGGAACGTTTCTCCAATCCTTCGCGCTCGGAATCGGCGAGGCTTTCGATTTCGTAAACAACCGTGTCGATCTTCTGATGCAGAAGCCGGCGCGAATTCTCGAGTGCAGTGAATTCGCCCTGGCGTGTTGCGATTGCAACTTCCTGCTGGCGCAATTCGGTCTGTGCTTCCTGAAGGCTCGCCTGAAGCTCCGTCTGCTCGCTTTGCAACGCGCCTTTCGTGCGGCTGACTTCGGCAACCTTCTCCGCCAGTTCTGCAAGCGCAGCCTGCAGTTCGGCGATCTGATTTTTGCGACCGAGAATTGAAGACGGCGCTTTGCCGTTCCCTGCTCCGTTCATGTAACCGCCGGTGTAGATGCCGTGGCGGTTCAGAAGATCGCCATTCAACGTGACGAAATCGCATCCAGCGTGACCGTTCTGAAGCTGCTTTGTCGCGGACGAAAGATCGGGCGCAATGAAGGTGCGTGCGAGAAGACCTTTGACAAGTTTCTCCACGGTCGGCTCCGCCTGAACCACGCTGAGCGCATGAACCACTTCGCCTTTGGCGAGCTGGTTTTGAACCGCCTCCGTGCTGCTGCCGGGCGCCATGTCGCCGGCGAACGCGAGCTGCGTTTCCGGAACCTGAACTGAAAGCGCCGCCACACTGGCCCGCCCCGCCTTGCTGTTGGTGAGATCCGCGAGAATCTGTTGCGCCGATTCCGCCTGCTCGGTGAGCACGATCTGAAGGTTGTGGCCGAGCGCGTTTTCAATGGCCGGAACAAACTGGTCCGGAACGCGGATTCGTTCCGCGAGCGAACCGATCACCGCATGCGAACGCCGCAATGCCGCCAGCGCACCGGCGCTGAAACCTTCGTGCTGGCCTTCGAGCTGTTCGAGAACATTCAGACGCGAACGCTTTTCGGCCTGCGCATGGAGAAGCTTCTCCTGCTCCTGTGAAGCGCGGTTCAATTCCTCCTGAATCTGACGCAGCCGGGCCTGGCGTTCCTCCACCGTTCCGCGCGTGGTTTGAACGCTCAGCTTCTCGGCTTCCACGTTCATCGCGAATTCCTGAAGGCGGACTTCAAGACGATTGCGCTCTTCCTCAAGCTGGATTTTCTCGGCGGAAAGCTTTTCGAGACGAACGATGTTCCCCTGTTTCTGGAGGTCGAGCGCGGTCAGTTCGTTGCGGACGCGCGACAAATCCTGCGCTGCGGCAAATGCTGTTTGCTGAGCTTTGCGCAAATCCTCCTGCTTCACCCGAAGTTCATTCTCAATCTGACGCAGCGCTTCCTGCTTGGATTGCAATGATTCGCGATGCTGCGCCACCGCCGCTTCACTGACAGCGAGCCGTTCGGTGACTGATGCCAGTTCGTCCACGGCGGTCTGACGCCGTTCCTCGGCCTGGGTGATTTCGCTCAGCGCCTTTTCGTTCTGGGACTGAAGTTCCTGGAGGCGTTCTTCGTTGAACTGAATGCGGCTTTCGTGACGATCGATTTCACCCTTCAGTTCCATGCCCCGTTGCTGCATGGAAGCAATGTGCTGTTCCAGTTCTGAAAGGCGTTCGCGCAGCTGAAGAATTTCATCCTCGCAACGCAACACCGCAGCGGAACCGGTTTCGATCTCATCGCGCAGGCGTTCGGCAGTTTCCTGTCGCTGCTGGATTTCCACCTGCAGCTGATCGAACTGATGCCGCGCGAGCTGGGTATCGAGATGTTGAAGTTCCTGCGCGAGCTGCTTGTAACGGCGCGCCTTGCCGGCCTGACGTTGAAGCGAACCGATCTGGCGTTTCACTTCCTTGATCAGGTCTTCCACGCGCAAAAGGTTTTGCTCGGTGTAATCGAGCTTTCGCAGCGATTCCTTCTTCTGCGCCTTGAACTTCGTGATGCCGGCCGCTTCCTCGAAAATCATGCGGCGATCTTCCGGTTTGCTGGAAAGAATCTGGGCGATCTGTCCCTGGGCCAGAATGCTGTAGCTCGTCTTGCCCATGCCGGTGCCCATGAAGAGCTGCTGTATGTCCTTCAACCGGCAGGGAATCTTGTTGATGAAATACTCACTTCCGCCATCGCGGAAGATCCGGCGGGTCACCGTCACTTCGTTGTAGGAGACGTCCACCCCGGCGGCACGAAGGTGATCCTCGTCCACATCGCCGAGCGTGATTGACACTTCGGCCATACCCAACGGTTTGCGCCCATCGGTGCCATTGAAGATCACATCGGCCATCTCACCGCCGCGCAATGCCTTGGCCGACTGTTCACCGAGTACCCAACGGATTGCGTCTGAGACATTCGACTTACCACAACCGTTTGGGCCCACAATGCCCGTCACACCAGGCTCGAAATTCAGCGAAGTCTTGTCCGCGAAGGACTTGAATCCTAAAACCGTTAAGTTTTTGAGATACATTGGCGTTTACACTTTCAAAGCTGCCCAAACGAGTAAAGCGAAAATCTACCACATATGGGCAAAAGTTATTCCCAAAGCACAACTAATTGGTGAGGAACCGAGATTTACAGCTGTGCTCGTCTGCGTCGCTGGCTGATTTCCGCCATCAAGCCAGCTAACGTGCTTTTTTACGCCGGATTTTCGGTTCTGCAATACCTTTTTCAGGGAACGCGCAGATTTTAACGCAAGGGCGCGAAGGCGCTGAGGACGCAATGGTTTTAGAGGCTTTATTTCCAACGCAGAGGCGCGTCGAGAACGCGGAGATTCGCAGGGTGGGTGTCAGAAGTTCGAACAAAAACTCCCGGTTCAGCTTCCTTTGCGACCTTCGCGCCTCCGCGTCTTTGCGTTAAAAAACAGCCGCCCCTACTTCGAAACGCTTGTCTCCGCCAGTTTCAGCAACTGGTCGAATTCAGCTTTTGACAGCGGCGTGACGGAAAGACGGGATTGTTTTACCAGCGGGATCGTTTTCAGAATTTTATCGGCCTTGATCTGATCCAGCGTCACCGGCTGTTTCAACGGCTTCACCGGGACCAGATCGACACATGACCATTCGCCTTCGTCGGCGGTGGGATCGGCGTAGGCTTCCTTCTCCACGCGCGCGATGCCGACCACCTGCTTTTCGGAAACACTGTGATAGAAGAACACGAGGTCGCCCTTTTTCATCGCGCGCAGATTGTTGCGCGCCTGAAAATTCCGGACGCCGGTCCACGCGGTGCGTCCGTCCTTTACAAAGTCGGTCCAGGAGTAGGCCTCCGGTTCCTGTTTCACGAGCCAAAAGTTCATGAGGATTTACGATCTTGAATTTACGATTTACGATCCGGCGCGTGAGTTTGGACCAAAATATCGAATCCATTCAACAACGCATTCGCAACGCGTGCGAACGCGCGGGACGCCAGCCTTCAGACGTCACCTTGCTCGCCGTCAGCAAAGGCCAGCCGCCGGAAGTGATCAACGAAGCCGCGAAACTGGGGCTCATTCTGTTCGGGGAAAACAAAGTTCAGGAAGCGAAGGCGAAGATTCCGCTCTGCTCCGGCAAATTGCGCTGGCAGATGATCGGTCATCTCCAGACGAACAAAGTCCGCGACGCCGCCCAGCTGTTTGAAATGATTCAGAGCGTGGACAGCCTCAATGTCGCGGAGGAAATCCAGAAACGCTGCGAACAGTCCGGCAAAACGATGCCGATTCTGCTGGAGGTGAATCTCGCCGGCGAAGCCAGCAAGTACGGTTACGCGCCGGAACAAATTCTCGCCGATCTGCCGAAGATCAACGCGCTTTCAAAACTGGAGATTCACGGTCTCATGACCATTCCGCCCTACACGACCGACGAGAACCGCCTTCGACCGATCTTTCGCCGGATGCGCGAATTGAAGGAGCAGTGCGAACAAATCCTTGGCGCACCGTTGCCACAGCTCAGCATGGGAATGTCCGGCGATTTCGAAATTGCCATCGAAGAAGGCGCCACGATGGTTCGGGTTGGAACGGCGTTGTTCGGTCCGCGCCCGAAGAAAACCGACTGATCACGCGCAGGTCAGCGACAGGCGCAGATCTTCATTCGCGCCTTCAAATCGCAGCAACAGTTCGACGTTTTGCGCTCCCGCCGCCATCGAAGTGTGAATGGCGTTTACCACGTTGGGGAAATTGGATGCAGCCTCCGGCTTTTTCGTCCATTGGCCAGTGGACTTCAGAAACTTCTGCGTTCGCGCGTCCCGCACGAGCAGTTTGGTTGGTGAAGCAGTTTGCATGTTTCAAACATACCGAAGTCCGACCTTGCCCCGCCATTAGGGTCAACTCCCACTGGTCGCATTTCGCTAAATCAGATGCTTCAATTCCATTCCCGCCAGGCAGACGTCGTCCTGAAAATCATGCTCACCGGAAAACTGCCGCGCCTCGCGCAACGCTCCGTCGAACAACGCTTCCGCCGAAGCATCGAAATGGGTTCGCACGTAGGAAAGAAGCCGTTCCTGTCCCCACTCTTCACCATTCTCATCATTCACTTCATACACGCCATCGGTGAACAGCAGGAGCCGGTCGCGCGGCGACATCTTTACGCGGCACGCCGGATAAACTGAGCGTTCAAACAACCCGAGCGCCGGACCGTGGCGCGCATCATAATTCTTCAGTGGCTCCGCCGTGCGATTCTCCCATCGGAGAAAATAAGGACTCGGATGCCCGGCGTTGGCGAAAGTGAAGTCACCGGACTTGAGATCGACCACGCCGTAAAAAGCCGTTGCGAGAAACGGCTCGCGCGTCTGCCGGAGAATGGCCCGCAGGCTGCGATTGATCTCTGTCAGAAAACTGCCGGGTTCCGCCGCTGCGTCCATCAATTCCTCAATCAACCCGCGCATGATCGCCGTGATCAACGCCGCCCGCATTCCATGCCCCATCACGTCACAGATCAGAATTCCAGCCGAGGTATCGTTGATGGCGAAGAAGTCGAAAAAATCTCCGCCGACTGCCGCGGCCGAAATGTATCGATGAGAAAAAGCGACGGCACTTTGATCCGCCGGAACCCAGCCGGGAAACGTTGGATACTGGTTCGGCAGAAAAATCTGCTGAATCTCCCGCGCCATGTTGAAGTCCGCCTCGAGCTGCGCGTTCTTGTTGCGCAATTCATCCGCGTAATGATGCAGCTTTTCCGACATCGCCTTGCGCTCGATCGCATAACGAATGGCCCGCGCGAGAAGTTGTCCGTCCACCCTGCCCTTCACCAAAAAATCCTGCGCTCCCTTGTGCACTGCATCGACCGCCACCATCGTGTCGCTCAATCCGCTGAGCACAATGATCGGCACCTGCGGCGCGGCATTGTGAAGTCGGGAAAATGTTTCCAATCCCTGACTGTCCGGAAGCGAAAGATCCGAAAGCACGATGTCGATTCCGCCCCGCCCCAGTCTGTCCAGCGCCCGGCTCACACGATCCAAATGCTCGATCTCAAAAAGATCGTGCTCCGCGTCGAGCAGCATCAATCGGATCAAATGGGCATCGGCTGGATTGTCTTCGATCAGCAGCACGCGAATGCGTGGCAGTCTCGGTTGCGCTTCAGCGTTCGCCTTTGTTTCCAACATTGTCTCCATCGCGTGCATCATTGGCCTTCTGCAATTGATGCCGAACCTAACTCAGGACACGGATGAGGCAAATGGGCCAGATTACCGGGGGACGCACCTTCGAACCACGGGGCATTGCTCCACAGATCACGTGGGCTCGCGAAACGATGTTCCGCGCTCCGTTCGCGTTTGGAAACGTCCGGATTTTTGAACTCGATCGAGGTCGGTCGAAGCTCTGTGCTCCGTTCACTCTTTCGGACTGTCCGGCAAGCCAAGCTTGTACGGATCAGCTCCTGTCGCAGAAGCCTCCTGCGCGGCAGCCGTGGTAACAACGATCACCTTCGGCAGCTCGACGTTGTGGGTGCTTTGAAGATTCAAGGCTTCGGTCGATGGCGTCCGGATCACAACGTTCTTCATCGTCCAGTCCTCGGCGTTGATGATCCGGCCGGGTTCACGAGCTTCGATGGTGACGTTCTCAAGGTGAAGCTTCCGAAGCGGCTTCTCCGGATAGGCCTTGGAATGAATCGCCTGCTTGGCGCCGGTCGCCGTCAGGTTCGAAATCGTGATGTTCCTGAATTCAGGAATGCCACGCTCCGCCGGCTCAACCCGCTTCGTCAGCACCGTCCAGTGCGACGGAATATTCGACGTGTCGATGCCTTCGGGAATCGTCGGGTAACTGTAAGCCGGATACCAATTGAGTTCGAAATGAAGCGGGTTCTCGATCTTCTCCATCACGATGTCGCGCAGGACGATGTTTTCAATGACACCGCCGCGAACCCGGGCCGACTTGAAGCGAATGCCAATGGATGTGCCAAGCGCCTTCATTCCGCTGACATCCACGTTGCGAATGCCGCCGGAAGTTTCACTGCCGAGCGTCAGCATTCCATGACCGGACCGCGTGATGCAGTTGCGGATGGTGACGTTCTCCGTCGGACGATTCACCCGCAGTCCGTCCCAATCGCGCCCGGCCTTCAGGCAGATGTTGTCGTCGTTGCAGTCGATGTCGCAGTTTTGAATCAGAACCTTGCACGAGGAATCCACATCAATGCCGTCCGAACTGGGACCGTAGCCATTGATGTTCGCCTTCACAATCACGCCGTCGATCGTCACATCGTCGCAATAAGTCACCGCCACGCTCCAGAATCCCGAGCGCAGCACCGTGACGTTCTCGATCTTCACCTGGCGCGAATCATAAACCGCAAGGGCACGCACGCGCTTGCAATCGTAATCCACCGCCCAGCGCAATCCGCGCGCAACGTAATCCTTCAGCATCCCACTCTTGCCGTCCTTGCCCCAGAACTTGTGCCACCAGTATTCGCCGTTGCCATCGATCGTGCCCTTGCCCGAAATCGTCACGTTGGTCTGCTGATAAACATTCACCAGCCCAACGGGCCAGATCATTTCGATTCCTGCCACACGCGTCGGACGTTCGGGATAAAGGGCGTCATCCTGAATCGCCTTGATCACAACTCCTTCGTCCAGCTGGAGACGGACGTTCGATTTCACAAAGATCGCGCCAGACATGTAGGTGCCGGGCTGGAACAGAACGGTTCCGCCGCCTGCGTTCGCCGCGGCATCAATCGCGCGTTGAATCGCTGCCGTGTTGGTGGAGACGCCGTCCGGTTTGGCGCCGAAATCAGTCACTTGAAATTCTTTCGCCTGAGCAGTCCCAACCACCGCGAGAAGCAACAGCCCCGTCCGCACCCAAAGTCGTTTGATCACTTGTTTCATTACTGACGGTATATCGAAGCGAGAAGTCCACGCCTGCGCAACCACCTGTACACGCAAATTCTGGCGATGCCGCCCTCCCGGACGCGGCATTGACAATCGGTAGTTCTGGAATCTCCTCCCCGTGGGGTTGCGCTGCACCACGCATCCCCCATTCCTGCACTGCATTCGTAATCGCTCGAAGCGACCTTGAGGCCGGCTATTCGACGAGGATCAATCCCGTCCCATCCGTTCAAACGCTTCCTGTTCGCAGGCCGCGTATTTTCGGATGAGCTTGTCGTAAACCTTCGCAGCCCCGGCGCGCGGACGGATTTCGCTCCCTGCGACAGGATTCGCAAAACCGGCCACGACATCCGGCCACTTCGGTTTGTTTCCCTGCCACACAAGCCAGCCATGCGCAGCGCGCAAAGCAGCTCCCAGCGCGGCACTCTTGGAAACTTCAATCCGCCGCACCGGACAGTTCATCACGTCCGCCATCACCTGCAGCAACGGCACGTTGTTCGAAGCGCCGCCGGTCGCATAAATGCATTCCGGTTTCACCTTCATCCATTGCGAATGCAGTCGCATCGACATCATCTGCGCCTCGGCAATCGCCCGGCAATGAGCAGCGGCGTCCTTTTCGTCCAGATCGAACCGATGCACTCCAGGCTGGTTGACGCGCGGAACAATCTCCGCCTCGAACCACGGAAGCAAAATGCCGCCATTGTTTCCAACGGGCGTTTTCTCAAGTGCCTTGCCAAACGCAGCCCAGGTCTTCACGCCGTAAAGCTCGCGGATTTTCTCGCGCGCCAGTGATCCGTTCTTGAAACAGATCAGCGTCATGTAATCGCCGTTGGGCGAACCGAACACATGACCTTCACCGTGTTCGTCCGTCTGACACCGCTTCATCGAACCGAAGTAGGTATCGCTGGTGCCCAGGCTGATGGCCACCTGCCCCGACTTCACCAATCCAAGACCGATGACGCTGCACGGATTATCTCCCGACCAGACCTGAATCTGCGCCTCCGGATTCACGCCATACTTTTTGACAAAATACGCGCTGATCGGACCGACGATTTGCGACGACGGAGCGAGCGGCGGAAGTTTCTTGGTCAATTTTGGCGCGGTCGCACGAAGCGCCTCCGGATGCCACTCCTTCGTCCGGATATCCATCAAATTCATTCCCGCACCATCGCCGTGATCGATCGGCGCGATCCTGCCCGCCAGCAACGACGCCATGAACGAACTGACCAGCGCAATGTGCGCGGTGGCCTCGTAGGCGTCCGGTTCGGTTTTGTAAAACTTGCGAATCTGCGGACCGGTAAAACGTTCGAACGTGTCCGAGCCGGTCTTCTGCGCCGTCGCCTTGATGCCGCCGAGTTTCGAACGAATTTCAGCGCATTCCTTTGCGGTGGAGGAATCCATCCAGATCGGAGACGTTTTGCGGGAGAACACACCGCGCAAACCACTGACGAGATCTTTCGCCCTCGGCAGATTGGCGAGCGCCGCCTCCGCACGATCGTTCAGATAAATCGAGCCGTGTTGTTGTCCGCTTCCGCTGATCGCAAGAATGTCTCCCAGCGCAACGCGATCTTTCTTCAGCGCCGCAAACAGAAGATCGAGTGCCTCCGCCCACATGAGCGGCGCGCTGTGTTTCACGAGCGGATCTTTGTTCGGCAGAACACCGTTCTTCGTGCGATAACGCGGCAGCGCCTTGTCGAAGTTGAGCGACTTTTCGTAAACGACTTTTCGCCGGTCGAGATCGATGACAACTGCGCTGAGACTTTGAGTGCTGGAATCCAATCCGAGAAACAACTTGGCCATAGAATGATTGATGAGCGGCTTCGCTCAATTTCGTTGAAGGCTAAAAATCAGCGACAACCGTGGCAATCGCAAAGCCCCGCCAAATCCTGCCTGTCGTATGGATGATTCTATTGCACTCACCCATGCAGTACGTGTTTTCCGGCGTGCCGATTCAAGAGTCGGCCTGAAAACGGAGCAGAGCATTGCTCTGCGCGAGAATCCGAAGAAACGTGCGGAGGAATGCTCCGCGCTCCGCACGGCGGCTGGTCGCAACTGACACAGCCGCGCTCCAAGGTTTTTCAGACACACTCCAAAGGACTTTCGAGTCCCGTGTTCCCGTTCTCATCGGGCCCACCTCGACACCTACGCCATGAAATATTCCGAACGATTTTCAGGCGGAGCGGCAGCTCCGCCCTACCAACAATAGGTAGGGAAAAGCTGCCGCTTTGCCCCATTTTCCGCACCGACCGATTCGTTCCGTGCATGTTCATCGACCCCCGTTCATTTCCTCAACGCTTCGAAGTTTGACCTCACCCGCGGTTTTCTCATACTCCCGCCATGGCAAATTCTTTCGGTCAGCTGTTCCGCATCACCACCTGGGGCGAATCTCATGGCGGCGGAGTCGGCGTGGTTGTGGATGGCTGCCCGCCACGACTCGACCTGACCGAAGCCGACATTCAGCCCGACCTCGACCGACGCCGGCCGGGTCAGTCGAAAATCGTCACGCCGCGTAAGGAATCCGACACCGTCCAAATCCTTTCTGGAACCTTCGAAGGCAAAACGCTCGGCACACCGATTTCCATGTGGGTGAAGAACGAGGACGCCCGGTCGGAAGCCTATTCTGAAATGGCGACGAAGTTTCGCCCGTCGCACGCCGATTTCACCTACACCGCGAAATACGGCATCCGCAACTGGCAGGGCGGCGGACGCACCAGCGCCCGTGAAACGATTGGACGCGTCGCTGCCGGCGCGATCGCAAAGAAAATTTTGCGCGAACGTTTCAACGTCGAAGTGCTCGCCTACGTCACGCAGGTTCAACGCATCCAGGCGCAGGTCGATCGCGACAAGGTCACTTTCAATGACGTGGAATCGAATATCGTCCGCTGCCCCGATGCCACTGCAGCGAATCAGATGATCGAGCTGATCGAAAAAATGCGGTCGGCCGGCGACACCGTGGGCGGCATTGTGGAATGCATTGCGCGAAATGTTCCTGCGGGCTGGGGCGAACCGGTGTTCGATCGACTCGAAGCCGATCTTGCCAAAGCCATGCTCAGCCTTCCGGCGTCGCGTGGATTCGAATTCGGTTCCGGCTTCGACAGCATTCTGCTGACGGGCACAGAGCACAACGACGCGATTCGATCCGAAGGCGGCAAGGTGTTCACCAAAACGAATCGTTCCGGCGGCATCCAGGGGGGAATTTCAAACGGCGAAACGATTTACTTCCGAGTTCCATTCAAACCCGTCGCCACGGTCATGGTGGAACAGGAAACCGTGGACGTGCAGTTCCAGAACACCACCTTGAAGGGTCGCGGCCGACATGATCCTTGTGTTCTGCCGCGCGCCGTTCCGATGGTTGAAGCCATGGCGGCGCTGGTGCTCGTCGATCACGCCCTCCGCCAAAAAGCGCAGTGCGGTTGAAGAACGGATTTCTTACAGAAGGACGCGAAGGGAACGAAGAAAACGGCGTCTGAATACACCCGGTCTCTTCCGAGCGAATGCCGGAGGAGAGGCCGGCGAGAGGAGGTCGCTGCGGGGCGAGGGAACATTTCATGGCGCGTGTCCCCTGTTACGCCCACGACGCTGCAAAACTGGATCTCGAGTCGCCTGCATCAGACGAACGTCGTATTGATCGTTGAATGCGTCCGGAAAAGATGCCACGACCATGAAGTTCCTGTTTTCATTGCTAACCGTTTGCCTCTTTTACGCGTGCTCAACAGCGGCTCCGCTCAAGCCGCGAATCGTGGTCCTGACTGACATTGCGCCGAATCAGATCGAACCCGACGACATGGAATCCATCATCCGGCTGTTTGCTTATGCCGATCTGTTCGAGATTGAAGGTCTGGTGGCAACCACCGGCTGGAGCAGCGGCGGCGACAAGGCGGACTGGATTCATTTCATTCATGAAGCCATTGCAGCTTACGAGAAGGATCTTCCCAATCTTCAAAAGCGTTCGAATCAGCAAGGGCACGCGTCGGATGAAACGCATCAGGAAATCGGCTACTGGCCGAGTCCCGCTTACCTGCGCTCCGTTACGATGTTGGGCAGTCAAAAACGAGGAATGAGTCACATTGGAAAAGACAACGATTCGCCCGGCAGCGATCTGATCATCAAGCTCGCCGATGCACCGGACGAGCGTCCGCTCTGGGTGCTCGCGTGGGGCGGCGGCAACACCCTGGCGCAAGCGATCTGGCGCGTTAAAGAGGAACGCACGCCGGAACAACTCAAAGCATTCCTGAAAAAATTGCGGTTCTATACCATCACAGACCAGGATCGCGGCTACCGCGCCGCGTTCGAGATCAGCTCGCATCAGTGGCTGCGCCGCGAGTTCGAAAAAGACCTCATTTTCCTGTGGGACGAATCGGCATGGCTTTTCCAGAACGCAACCGGAAAACGAAATTGGGAAGAGTATGCAATGCACATCCAGGGGCACGGCCACCTCGGCAGCCTCTATCCCAAATACAAGTACGGCGTGGAGGGTGACACGCCATCCTTCCTGTATCTTCTGCCCAATGGATTGAATGACCCCGAAAATCCCGGCGCCGGAGGTTGGGGCGGCTTCTTCATGTGGGGCTCCGGGCCGGACACAGTCACCCAGGCTTACGTCAACCAGTCGGGATCCTCAGCACACTCTATTTCAAAAAAATACGAAACCCGCTTCTACCCTGCGATTTTCAATGATTTCGCCGCGCGAATGGATTGGGCGAAGAATGGAATCGGCAATCGGAATCCCCTTGTGACCGTCAATGGAAACGCCGGCATCGCGCCGATCCGACTTGCCACCACTCCCGGTCAGTCGATCACCTTGGATGCTTCAGCTTCAAACGATCCTGATGGACAGAACCTGAGATTTTCCTGGTGGACCTTGCCTGAAGCCGGAACTTTCACGAACGAAGTCGCGATTTCAGGAGCAAACACAGATCGCGCCACCCTCAGCATCCCGACAGATGCCGCAGGCAGAAGCATTCACCTCATCTGCGAAGTCACGGACGATGGCACGCCCGAACTGACCAGCTACCGGCGGATCATTTTAGAAACGTCCGCATCCGCGGATTCATCCAAACCACATTCGGGTCAATAAACGCTCTTGCGATGATCGAATCGTGGGAGCTTCCGCTTTCACCAGACTGCATGGTTCACTCGCTTTATTCCGCCCATTTCCATTGCGGACGTTCCAGAAGGTTCTGACTCGCCTCACGCGAAGGACGCGAAGGGCGCGAAGAACATTGGATGGTTAGCGATGCGAACTAAAGTCACCGTCCAGTGAGCACTCCGCGCTTCAGAATAAACGGTGCAGTCTTTGTTTCTTATGCAGCCTTCGCGACCTTCGCGACCTTCGCGTGAGGCTTGTTTGAGTCGAACCGCCCCAGCGCCAAGGGGCTCTCGTATCCCGTATTCCGCCGGGGCTGGCTCCGCCTCCGCATTTCCGTGCGAAACCGGTTGTCGAGCTCGGTCGTCAGACCTTCCATCACATGGAAAAGAAACACCGAATCTTCACGACGAGCGTTGCGAGCGTTTATCCGTTTTATGTCGCCAAGGCGGAGAAAAAGGGGCGCACAAAGGCCGAGGTGGACGCCATCATTCGCTGGCTGACGGGTTACACACAGCGGGCGTTGGAAGGACAGCTCAGGAAACAAAAGGATTTCGAAACGTTTTTCAAAGAAGCGCCTGCCATGAATCCCTCGCGGCTTCTCATCAAAGGCACGGTCTGCGGCGTCCGGGTTGAGGAAGTGCCAGATCCGCTGATGCGTGAAATCCGTTATCTGGACAAGCTGATCGACGAACTGGCGAAGGGGAAGGCGATGGATAAAATCCTGAGGACCGAGGCGAATGACATGAAGGCTCGGTGAACGGTCACGATCCGTTCCGAACCTCCCTCACCTCGGCGCGAACAGCGCCAGCAGCCGTCCTCCGCCAAACATCCAGATCACTGCCGCCGCGGCAATATAGGGACCGTAGGGAAGACGGGAAGACCATTCGCGCCGGCCGATCACGATCAGCGTGACACCGACGATCGATCCGAGCACGGAGCTGATCATCAGAGAGAACAACGTGGCTTTCCAGCCGAGGAAGGCGCCGATCGCGCCCATGAACTTCACGTCGCCGAAACCCATCGCCTCGCGCGGGAGCACGATCTCGCTGCTGATGGCTTCGAGATGCGGCACCTTTTCCGGATCGAGCGTTTCCTCGCCGATCATCAGGCGTTCGGGCGAAAGCCGCACCACCACGTCCTTGTAACAACGATCCGCCAGCTCGACGTTCCGCGCATGCAGGACCACGGTGTCCGACTTGCGGTAAAACAGCTCGTCGTATGGCACCTCGCGATCCGGCAGATGAATGCAGGTTTCAGTGAAGACGATTCGCGCGTCGCTCGGCAGTTCCACCTTCTGGCGTCCGAACAGAAGTTTTCCAAGGCGCAGAATTGCGTAGATTACTCCCGCACCGACGCCGATTCCAAGCAGGCTTTGCAGCATGTTTCCGATGATTCCAGGCTGCCTGTGCAGGGAGGGAATCAGAATGGAAAGAAGCAATCCCACCACCATGCCGCCGATCGTGATTTCGTCGGGGATGATGAAATGTTCGAAGTCGATGAACGTCGCGGCGATCAGTCCCGCGAGCAGCAGGCAATTGGCGAGCGCGAGGAACACGGACGTTTTTCCGAACACGATCCAGCAGCTCAGAAACGCGATGCCGGTCAGCAGTTCCACCAGGAAGTAACGCGGTGAAATCGGCGCCTCACAGTTCTTGCATTTTCCCTGCAACAGCAGCCACGTGAGCAACGGAATGTTGAGATACCACGGAATTGAATACTTGCAGTGCGGACAATGGGACGGCGGCGAGATGACGCTTTGATCCAGCGGAAGCCGGTGAATCACCACATTCAAAAAACTGCCCACCATGCTCCCGAACACGAAGAATACCACTGACCAGAAATGAAACGGCACGGCGCTCCAGTTGCGGATATCGAAAATGGCGTCAAATCCCATAAACGTTTTTCTTCAACGCCGCGCGCATCGTTTCAATCGGCGCAGTTCGCCCGCTCCAGATCTCGAACGCCTTGGCGCCCTGATACAGGAGCATTCCGAGTCCGTTGGCAACGCGGCTGCCCGCGGCCTGCGCTGCTTTCAGAAACGGCGTTTCCGCCGGCCGATAAATCATGTCGTAGGCCGCATGCGCCTGTCGCAGCGAAAACTGCTTTCCATCGAGCGGCAATGGATCGTCCGGTGACAGTCCGAGCGAAGTCGCATTGATCGCGAGATCCACTTCGCCGCGCGGATAACCGAGCTGCACCTTGACGTTGAGATGACGCCGCCGGATTTCCGCCGCAACAGAACCGGCCTTCGACTGCGTCCGGTTGACGAGAAACAGTTCGCTGACGTTTTCTGCCGCAAGCTTCAATGCAGCCACCCGCCCTGCTCCACCCGCGCCCAGGATCAGAACACGCGCGCCCTGCAATTCGATTCCGAGATCTTCACGAAGCGAACGCGCGATGGCGTCGGCGTCGGTGTTGAAGCCTTGCATGCGGACTTTTTCGGGCGGGGCATCGTCGAATTGATGAATGGGAAGCCAGTTGCCGTTGCGATCTCGTCCTTCAAAACGCACCGTGTTCACCGCGCCCCAGAGTTTCACCGATTCGTCGTAGGCATCCATCATTTCCACGGCGAGCAGCTTGTGCGGCACGGTGAGATTCAGTCCGACGAAGTGCATCGATTTGGCGCCGAGCAGCGCCGGACGGAGTTCTTCCGGCCGGACGTCGAACGCAAGATAGCGCCAGTTCAAGCCCGCTTCAGCAATGGCTGCGTTCTGCATCGCAGGCGACGCGGAATGACGGATGGGACGCCCGAGCACCGCGCAATAACGCGTGCTGGCATTGATGGCGTTCAAGGAATCGTCGGACACGCGGAGGTTATAGTCAGCCAGCACGCAAAGATCAAAGCGCAATGTAGTTGCGCGATCGACCTCGGCGCACTGAACAGACGCACCTGAAATGTTCCCTCTCCCCGCTGCGACGCGCGGGGAGAGGGTTAGGGAGAGGGGATTCTGGAGCTGACACACGAACAAGAATCTTCTCCTCTTGAACCGGGTTCAGGTTCGAATCGCGAAATCCATTTGGGAGAAAATCTCTCCACGCGTTTCGTCGCAGAAAGGAAGATGAGATGTTGATCTGAAACCTGAGTTAAAAAACCTCCTCTCCCCAGCCCTCTCCTCCGGCTTTCGCTCGGAGGAGAGGGGGATCCAGGCACTGCGCTTTGCTGAAATTTCATCGATTCTGGTGCGCTGTCGTTGATGAACGGAACGCACCGGTCGGTGCGGAGATATGGGCAAAGCGGCAGCTTTGCCCTGCCTGTTGTTGGCTGGCGAAGCAATGCTCCGCGCTCCGTTTGAGGAAATCCGCGAAACGCTGGCCGCACATTCACACCGATTTGCAGGCAGAAAATCCGTGCGCGATGACGATTGTTCAGCTGCGGCATTTTCCCACCCCAACACACCCCAGCATCGCATGACAACATCGCGTGCTACGGTCCAACAGATGTTTTCAGACAGGACACTCCAAGGGACGCAGAGAGTGATGGAGCCCGCGACAGGGACGTTGCGCGAAACTCTCAGCTGTGTTGGTCGTAATAGCGTTCTGCTCGTCGTCGCATTGTTTGCGTTCGCTGCATCAGCGTCGGGAGCGGAAGAAACCTTCACGCTTCAGACAAGTGATCCGAAAGACCTCCAGCTTCGCACCACTCCATTCCTGTTCGTCGAGCGCCTCGCCTTTGCGCTCGATCGCCGGGCGGACAACGTTTTCGCAGACCAGTTGCGCTCGTTCAACATGGTGAAATGGAGCCTGTCGTTGAACACAGTGAACGACGACTTTCGAGACCGGACGGACAGCGCGGCGAAGGGTGCTTTGTCGAAATCGATTTCCCATGGATTTCGAGATGCCATTGCCGAATCGCCGTTCATGCTCTGGCTTGAAGATCGTCAGGCCACGCTCGCCGCTTTCCTCAAGGATTCCATCGACAGCGCGGAGGAGGAGGCAGTCTCGCCACTCGATGCGTCGTATGGACTCGTGGAACAATCGTGGTGGAGGAACGTCCGGCGCAACGGCGCCCTGCGTTTTGGATTGCGGCCTTTCAGGACGAGTCCCTACGCGTTCACCAGCTTTGCAGTTCGCGACGGCGACGAAGTGCTCTTTCTCGGACACTTGCGCTACTATTACGACCGGCTCGCGGAACATCGATTGGAACTCGCGACATCCATTCCGCTTGTGCACGGCTACATCCTCGATGTCGGCACGTCGTATCGCCCGTTGTCCGGCGAAGCGCCCGCCCGATTCGCGGTCAAGGTGTTCAAGGAACTTCGGATCGGCGGCATTGCTCACCTCGGATTTGAATTGAAGGAGCGCCCGGTGATACTGGCGGGACTGACTTTTCCGCTCTGAGGAATTCCCGGCATCCCCAGATGCCGCAGATTTTCACCTTCTTTATTCATCGGCGCAGAGAAAGAAAAATTCCGAGTACCCTTGCGTTTTCTAGTCTTTGCGTCTTTGCGTTAAAATCCGTCTGCTTTCCCATCTGCGTGCATCGGCGAAATCTGCGGACTATCCAGTATCCGCAGATGACGCAGATTTTCGCAGATTGCGGCGAACACCTTCTTTATTCACCGCAGAGACGCAGAGGCGCAGAGAACGGAAAAACTCTCAGAACCTCTGCGTCTTCGAGTCTTCGTGTTAATTCCGTCTGCTTTCCCATCTGCGTGCATCGGCGAAATCTGCGGACTATCCAGTATCCGCAGATGACGCAGATTTTCGCAGATTGCGGCGAACACCTTCTTTATTCACCGCAGAGACGCAGAGGCGCAGAGAACGGAAAAACTCTCAGAACCTCTGCGTCTTCGAGTCTTCGTGTTAATTCCGTCTGCTTTCCCATCTGCGTGCATCGGCGAAATCTGCGGACTATCTCTGCGTCTCGGCCGTGAACTTACCATTTCCTCTCCTTTCAATGTGCTAAAGAGCAGCCCAATTCCCGACGATTGGATTGTCATTGATCCTCGCCTCCTGTAGGCGTTTCGAATTGCCAATGAAACCGCACGTTGATGCCGCTAAGTTCCCCGCGCGCTGGCGACAGCTGTCCAGCCTGACAGCTGCCACCACGCTCCTGCCCTTTTCGGCACCGGCAATCGTCTTCAACCTGATTCCGGAACCCGGCATGCCGCAATATGCTATCGATGGATTCAATGCCGCCGCGTCAGTGTGGTCTTCTGTTCTGACCGACAACGTCACGATCAACATCCAGATTGGCTACGCGTCACTCGGGCCGAATATCATCGGCGAAACGACGAGCAGCTTCATCGAAGCCTCCTACGCCAGCACACTCGACGCTCTCGCAAGCCGCAGAACTTCGGCTGACGATTATTCGTCCTACGCCGCGCTTCAACAGGGAAGCAGCTTCACCCGGCTGATCAATCACACGATCGACAATCCGAACGGACCGAACAGCGCGACGCCTTATTTCGACACGATGGATCGTATCGGGCTGACCACCGCAAACGCGAAGGTGCTCGGACTTCTCGAACAGGACAGTTCGATCGACGCCGTGATCCGATTCAGCTCGGACTTCGAATTTGATTTCAACAACGGGCCGTCGATCAATTTCTGGCAGATGGATTTCATTGGCGTTGCGGCGCATGAGATCGGTCATGCGCTGGGATTTGCCAGCGGTGTCGATGACATCGACTATTTCCACGGCCAGTATCCTGGGGGCGAATTCAGCTCCAACCTGATCGACCTGTTTCGTTTTTCCCAGCTCAGCCTGTCGTACGGTCCCGGCATCCCGGATTACACTGCGGACAATCGCGACAAGTTCTTTTCAACCGACGGTGGTGAGACGGAACTGGCGTTGTTTTCGAACGGACTCAATTATGGCGATGAGAGGCAGGCGAGTCATTGGAAAGACGATCTCGGGATCGGCCTGCTCGATCCCTCGGCCGACTACGGCGAAAAACTGAAGCTCACCCAGATGGAGTTGCGCGTGTTCGACGTGATGGGCTTCACGATCATTCCGGAACCGGCGCACGGCGCTTTGTTTGCGCTCGGGTTCCTTGCCTTTGGACTTCACCGATTCCGTCGGACCCGCTGATCGCTCGACGGGATGAAACCAACCGCCTGAACGGGCACGTCGGCCTGCCGTTACTTCGCGGCGTAACCGGGTTTGGGGCTTCCGTTCTCGTCGAGCTTGTCGCAGGCCCAGAGCAATCCGCGCGTGACCAGTTCGAGATAACGCGGATCTTCACACGTGGCGGTGTTGTGTCCGAGAGTGGTGTTGAAGACACGTGTGCCTTCGTAATTGTTGATCCACGTGATCATCGCCTCCACTTCCCTCGTGCTGCCATCGCGCTGCGGAACGATCTGCTTTCCACGCGCGAGCGGAGTCACCGTCGGCCAGACCTGCAGATTGTTGTAAAGCTCTTCCTTGATCGTCGTCCAGTTCGTCAGCCCTTTCGTCACAGGATGATTTTGTTCCACGTGAACAATCTCGATGGGCAGCTGCGGCCCGTGTCCGCGCGTGTCGAGTCCGGTGAAGGCGAACCAGTCCTTGAACTTTTGGAAATCGACCCGGTACGAATGCATTGCGCAGTGCAGGTTGACCGCCGGCACACCGTCGCGATGCGCCTTCAAGATTCCTTGAACGAATTCAGCATCCTTCACGTCAGCGAAACATTCATCGTGAACGACGACGTCATATCCAGCGGCCCAGTTCGCGTTGGTGTAGATGCTGACGCGAAAGTCGCCACGGGTGCTACCCTCGTGAATGATTGTCCATTCCACCTTCGCGCGCGCCGAGATACCCTCCGTCAGAACCATTTTCTGCTTGTCGTATTCGTGGCAGCAGCCACCGGTGACGAACAGCGCCTTGAGCGGTTTGACCGGTTCCGCCGCGGTGAGATTGAAGCTGAAGGAAATGGCAGTGATCGCTAGCAACGTCCGGAATGTGGAAGCTGGATTTGGCATGCGAGCCTAGTAACATGCGCCCCATGGCGCAGCAAGCAGCAACAGCGACCCATTCGGGTCTGTTACCTTTCCGGCAGCGCTTCGTCTGGAAAAATCTGGCCTCATGAATAATCCGCAACCGGAAACGTCCGTTAACCCAAAACTAAACGCGAGTATGAACGAACCCTCAAACATTTCCCGCCGTAAATTCATCAGCAACGTTGCCATTGCCGGAGCGGCTGTCAGTGCTCTGCCACTGTTCAACGTTCATGCACAGGGCACACCGCGGAAATTCCGGATCGGTGTCATCGGCTGCGGCGGTCGCGGAACCGGCGCCATCTCGAACATTCTCGAAGCTGGCAGAATCACCGGACATGAAGTCGAAATTTACGCGCTCGCAGATTTCTTTGCCGACCGCGCCGAAAACACAGGCAACCGATTCAAGGTGCCGAAGGAACGCGCATTCGGCGGCGCAGATGCTTACCGCAAAGTCGTTGAGCAACCGGTGGACATCGTCCTCATGGCCACTCCACCCAATTTCCGCCCGTTGCATCTCGAAGCCGCGATCAAGGCAGGCAAACACGTTTTCATCGAGAAACCGGTTGCCGTCGATCCCGTCGGCGCGCGCAAAGTGATCGAACTGGGCGAGGAAGCGAAACGCAAGGGACTCGCGGTGGTGGCCGGCACTCAACGGCGTCATTCGGGCAATTATCTGCGCAACCAGGCCGCAGTCGCCCAGGGCGCCATCGGCAAAATCGTGGGCGGCACCGTCAGCTGGTGCGGCGGTGAACTCTGGTATCGACGCCGTCAGCCGGACGACACCGACGCCAGCTACATGGCGAAAAACTGGACGAGCTTCATGGAAATGTCCGGCGACCACATCGTCGAACAGCACGTCCACAACATCGACGTGGCAAACTGGTTCATCGGACGCACACCGATCTCGGCCGTTGGGTTCGGCGGACGCGCCCGCCGCAAGACGGGCAATCAGTTCGATTTTTTCAGCATTGATTTCAACTACGGCGAGGATTGCCACATTCACAGCATGTGCCGCCAGATCCGTGGCTGTTATGATTCCGTGAGCGAGTTTTTTGTCGGAACCGAAGGCAGCACGTTTGGCGCAGGCAAAATGCAGTCAAGCAAACTGGCGAGCCTCACCATTCCGGAATTCGCCACACATCGCGACGGCCAGGTTCAGGAACAGGTCAACCTGCTCAACAGCATTGCCGCCGAAAAGCCATTGAACGAAGCCCGCAACGTCGCGGAATCCACACTGAGCGCCATCATGGGCCGCATCGCAGCCTACACCGGCCAGATGGTGCGCTGGAGCGATCTTGTGTCGAACACCAGTTCGCCGTGGTACAACCTCACCGCTTCACCCTCCGCGGAAGACTTCGAAACCGGCAAAGTGGTCGCGCCGAAGGACGACGTCTGTCCGGTGCCTGGCGAATCGAGAGCCTGATTGGCTGATCGTCTGAACTTCTGAAGTGAGCGCGATCTGCGGTTGCAGATCGTCGCGGGAACGTCAGATCGAAAGTTCGTTTTTCATCGGTTCCATCGAACTTCTCGCCGTCGAATCCGGTTGATTCGGCGGCGAGTTTTCTTTGTTCCAGCCTGTAGTTTTCTCGATGTCCGTTCCGCATAAAACCGCAGCAGAACTGGCTTGTCTTCCATTTTCGAAACCCTAGTTTCGGAGCGCAATCGAGCCATGGCCGAAGAACCAACCAGTTACGCGACATCCATTGTATCGGGCCACGCCCTGCCCTCGCCTGAATATCACATTGTGGTTCTGCTGGTGGATCATCAGCCCGCAGTGAGCGAGGCCGTCCGACTCGCACTCGCCAATCAGAGCGACATCGATTTTCACTACTGCGACAACGCCCCCAGCGCCATCGCCGTCGCCAACCAGCTCAAGCCAACGGTCATTCTTCTCGATCTTGTCATCCCGGGCGTGGATGGCCTCATGCTCGTCAATCAGTTCCGAACCAACCCCAGCACGCGCGACACGCCGATCATCGTGCTTTCGAGCAACGACAACGCGCATGTGAAAAGCCATGCGTTCGCCGTGGGCGCAAACGATTACCTGATCAAGCTGCCGGACAAGATCGAGCTGATCGCAAGAATCCGTTATCACTCGAAGGCTTATCTGAATCAGCTGCAACGCGATGCCGCCTATCGCGCCCTGCGCGAGAGTCAGCAGCAGTGGATCGAAAGCAACCGTGCGTTGATCGCGCTGAATCAAAAGCTCGAGGAAGCCACGCTCGCGAAGTCGGAGTTCCTTGCGAACATGAGCCACGAAATCCGCACGCCGATGAATGGCGTGATCGGAATGACCGCGCTGTTGCTCGACACGGAATTGACGGATGAACAGCGCGAATACGTGGAAGCCACGCGCAGCAGCGCCGACGCCCTGCTGACGATCATCAACGACATTCTGGATTTCTCGAAGATCGAATCAGGCAAACTGGAACTGGAACATCATCCGTTCGAGCTCTTCACCTGCATTGAAGAAGCGCTCGATCTGCTGGCGCCGAAGGCCGCGGAGAAACAGCTCGATCTGGCGTATCTGATCGACGACGCCATCCCCCGGGTGCTTGTCGGTGACGTGACGCGCCTGCGCCAGATCATCGTGAATCTCCTGAGCAACGCGGTGAAGTTCACGCACGAGGGGCAGGTGGTGATTCAGGTGCGCGCGGCCGCGAAGGGAACACGCGTCCTCGATTCGCAGCACGCGCATGACACGGAGTTTCTCCGTCATCCCGAACAATGGCTCCTGCACTTTTCGGTTCATGACACCGGCATCGGCATTCCCCGCGACAAGCAGGATCGCCTGTTCAAATCGTTTCAACAGGTCGATGCCTCCACCACGCGGCATTACGGCGGAACCGGCCTTGGCCTCGCGATCTGCAAACGCCTGTCCGAATTGATGGGCGGAAAAATCTGGGTGGAAAGCGATCAGGGCAAGGGCGCGACGTTCCATTTCACCATTCTCGTTCGGGCCGCTTCCGGCAATTCACCCGGCAACTGGCAGATGCAGCAACCGCAACTCGTCGGGAAACGCCTGCTCGTTGTGGAGGACAACTCCACCAACGCCGACATCATCCGCCATCGCGCCAAACAATGGGGAATGACGGTTGAAACAGTGGGCAACGCCCGCATCGCACTGGAATTGGTTCGTGGTGGCCGCGAGTTCGACATCGCCATCCTCGACCTGCAACTGCCGGGGGACATGGATGGATTGACCCTCGCGGAAGAAATCCGAAAGGACCCGCACGGACAATCGATGTCGATCCTTCTCCTATCGAGCGTCCGGCTTCGCAGCGATGACGAACGCCCGATGAGTGCCGGCATTTCGGTCTTCGTCCACAAACCGATCCGCCCGGCGCAACTGCTCGATGCGGTCTGCCGCGCATTGAGCATCCAGCTGCAGCGCGAAAAGAAGGCGCCATCCGCACCCGTGCTTGATCCCGGACTGGCGACACGCATCCCGCTTCGGCTTTTGCTCGCCGATGACAACCCGATCAATCAGAAAGTCGGACTCAGCGTTCTCCAGAAACTCGGCTATCGCGCCGACGTGGCGAACAATGGAATCGAAGTTCTGCAGGCGCTGGATCGCAAGGCCTACGACATCATCTTCCTCGACGTTCAGATGCCGGAGATGGACGGACTCGAAGCCACGCGCAAGATCTGCGAACGCTGGCCGCGTGAGAAACGTCCCTGCATCATCGCAATGACCGGCAACGCATTGATGGGCGATCGCGAACGTTGTCTCGATGCGGGGATGGATGATTACATCACGAAACCCGTTCGAATCGCGGAACTCCAGAACGCTCTGGAACGTTGGGGACCGCCGCGCAAACGTAAATTTGAAACCTCGTTTCTCCTTCGCACTCCCGCCCCACCGCGGGCCGAGGTGCTGGACGAAACCATTCTGAACGAACTCTGCGACATGCCGCCGTCCGACGGCGTCAGCATCGTCCGCGAACTGGTGGACATGTTCCTCGAAAGCGGTCCGCAGCGGATTGCGCAGATCAATGAATCACTGAACGATCCCGTGAAGCTGGCGTTCCACGCACACGCTTTAAAGAGCATGAGCCTGAATCTCGGTGCAAAGCAGATCGTGGAAATCGCGCAGCGGCTCGAAGAATTCGGACGCAACGGCAACGTCGAGGCAGCGGCGGGTTTGATGCCCACACTGGACACCGCCTTCAGTCAGACAAAAATTCATCTGCTTCCGTTTCGGGATAGGTAGATTCAGGCCAATTCAGGTCTCGTAACATGCCGTTCAACCCCGGAATTTTCTGCGTGCTTTTTGGTTTGGAAAAAACTTAACTCTTGCATCATGACGATCTGGATTGTTGCCGTTCTGTTTGTTGCATCGCTGATTGGTCTGGGGTTGCGACAGGGAGCCATTCGCGTTGCCGCCTCGTTGGTTGGAATACTTCTCGGTGCGCTGCTCGCAGTTCCTCTGGGCAACCTGCTCAAACCGGTTTTCGGCGCGATCGGAATGAAGAATCCGGCCCTGATCTGGCTCGTTCCGCCGGCATTCGTCTTCGTCCTCATCCTCACCCTCGCAAAGGTGGGCGGACTCTTTCTCCACAAGAAAGTTGAGGTCTTCTACAAGTACAAGGCCGGTGAACTCCGGCTCGCGCTGTGGGAACGGCTCAACTCCCGTCTCGGCATTTGTCTCGGTACGCTGAACGCCCTGGCCTACATGATCCTGCTCGCGCAGGCGGTTTACATGATCAGCTACTGGACCTATCAGGCGCAGACCGAATCCGATCCGCGCAGCGTCCGGATCGTGAACCGGCTCGGAAAGGATCTTCAAAGCACAGGAATGTCCAAGGTGGCCGCCGCAGTCGATTCCACTTCCCCGGCCTACTACGACGCCGCGGACATCGCGGGTCTCCTGTATCAGACGCCCCTGCTGGAAGCCCGGCTGTCACGGTATCCCGGAATTCTCGCGCTTTCAGAACGGCAGGAATTCAAGGATCTGGCCAGCGACTCCGAATTTTCCGCAATGCGCCAGCGCGGCGCTTCCATCGCCGAAATCCTCGATTACCCGCGCGTTCAGGACATGATGAAGAACGCGGACCTGATGAATAACATCGAAACCTCGCTGGTTCCGAACCTGAAGGATCTTCGAGCCTTTCTGGAAACGGGAATTTCCGAGAAGTACTCGGAGCCGATCCTGGGCCGCTGGAACTTTGATGTGAACGGAACACTTGGAATTTTCCGCCGGGAAAAGCCGACGATGACTTCCAAGGAAATGAACCAGCGCAAAGCCATTTTGACTTCGTTGGCGGCGGCGGTCGAAATCATCGCCACTCCGGAAGGCCAGGTGATCTTCAAGAATGTGCCTCTGGTCCGCGCAACGACGATGCGGCCCCAGACACAGACAGTGACCGGCGATTGGAAAGGCCAGGAAGGCAAATACACATTTTCCGTTGCTGTTGAAGGCAAGACCGAATTCCTTTCTGCGGAAATCCACGGCAGCCGCCTGGTGGTCAATGGTCCCGACCTGTTGGGCCTCGCGTTCAATCGCGAAGACTGACGAATATTCATCTCCCCATCGCGGCGAGCCGGAGAGGAGATTTCAGGCACTTAAAAGCGAAACGGCTGAAAGTGAAGTCACTTTCAGCCGTTTCGTTTTTGAAAATCTGTCAGTTCCCCGCCGGCACCCAGTTCACTGATCGAACGTTCATTTGGGGATTGAAGCCAAACAGACTGTTCAACGCAGCGGCGTCGGTGGAAGCAGCCGTGGTCGTAAGTGACGGTTCGGTCGTGGCAGAAACCGGCTCCGCAGCCACGCTTGCCATCGCCGGACCTCCATAACCGCCGTGTCCGTGCGGAAGGGCCGGATTCGCCCCGGCGGTCGCCATTCCGCTGTCTTCTGAATTCAAAAGACCTGAAATCAGCACAGCGCAGACGCCAGCACCCAGTGCTCCGGCAAACATCGGCTTGGTTTCGAGCGCGGTCCAAAGGCGTCGGAACCAGTTGCCGGCACCGACCTCGTCCCCGGCGTCGCCGGCCTTGATCCGGGCAATCACCTCGCGCGAGAACCGGTCGTGATAACCGGGGGGCGGCTGCTCATGCCGCTTCAGCGCAAGGAGACGTCGTAGTTGATCAAAATCCTGGAGGTCGGAACTCATACTATTTCAAATAATCAGAGAGGTAGCCCTGTAACTGTTGGCGCGCATAAAAGAGCCGTGAGCGGACGGTCCCAATGTTGCAGTCCATGATTTTAGCGATTTCCTCATGCGACATGCCCTGCACGTCGTGCAGAGTGACTACCAATCTATGTTGTTCAGACAGCCGCTGCATGGCCTCGTTCAATTTTTCCTGCAACTCTGTCAGGTTGGCCTCACGCCGCGGTGTCTTGTCCGAAACCAGCGCCACCAGATCGGGATCGTTCTCGGCATTGAAATCCAGATCGTTGAGGCTCATGTGAGTCCGGTTCTTCCGCTGCTTGAGAAAGTTGATCGTCTTGTTGACGGCGATGCGATAAACCCAGGTGTAAAAACTCGAGCCGCCCTTGAACGATTTCAACGCCTGGTACGCCTTGATGAACGCCTCCTGGGCAAGGTCATTCGCATCCTCATGATTCGCCGTCATGTGATAGACGGTCGCGTAAATCCGCTGCTGATAACGTTGAACCAGCTCGTCGTAGGCTTTCAAATCCCCATTCCGAGCCCGCTGTACAAGATCGCCTTCGTCCGCTGCAACCGACGGAGCCGGTGCCGCAGACTCCACCGTCTGGGCCTCGTTCTCCATCTCAGGAGCTTTCTTCGGCGCTCGACCGGATACTGGATCGGTCATAGTGATCATAGGCCGCTCTCAGGAGCCGATAGAGCGTCCGTGTGGCGATCCAAATAGGTGGTCAGCCCGATCAATGAAGCCTTCCCGTCCGAATCCGGAAGCGCAGCCAGAAGTTCGCGCGCCTTTTCAAGGTAGGCATGAATTTTTTCAACCGACGGCGCCAGGGTCTCGTATTTCGCGAGCAAGGCGGAGACTTCCTGAAAGCCGGCTGGCTGCCAGTGGCGGATCAGTTCCTGAACGCGATTTCGATCCGCCTCATTCGCACGCTCCCAAAGGAGCAACATCGGCAGAGTCAACTTGCCTTTGGCGAGATCCGTGCCGAGCGATTTTCCCGCCGCCGCTTCGGTTCCAAAAAGGTCGATGCAATCGTCGTAAATCTGGTAAGCCGTTCCAAATACCATTCCAAACTGCCGCAACGCCCCGCGCTGGGCTGCATTGGCCCCGGCGAGCAACGCCGCCAGATCGCAGGAGAGCGCGAAAAGTTCGGCTGTCTTCATCTCCAGGACCCGGAAATAGTCGCTGCGGGAAAGTTCAAAATTCCGACGCTGCTGGGTCTGGAGAATCTCGCCCGAGCAAACCGTGTTGGTGGCCATCGCCACGGCGCGGCAGATTTCCGGCGTGGGAAAACTCGCGGCCAGCTTCAATGCCTGGGCAAACAGGCAGTCTCCAAAGAGAACCGCAATCTCATTCCCCCAGTTTGCCGCCAGGGTCGGACGTCCGCGTCGAATCGCCCCCTCGTCCATCACGTCGTCATGAACCAGGGTCGCGAGATGAACCATTTCGATGATGACCGCGACGGTCACATGCGCGTCCTGCATCTTGTTCAGTGCGTTGGCGGAGAGCGCAACAAGGGCGGGACGGAGATTTTTGCCGCTGGCGTTGAGGGAATATTCCGCGTAGGGAGCGACAGCCGGATCGAACTCGTCCACCTGTTTCAGAAGCCGACGATGCACGGCATCAAGGAACGGTTCAACAGGTTCAACGATCTGCTTCCAGGAAAAGGCCACTTCTGAGCTCAAACGAACTGTAGCAGGCGCCGACCCCACTTTGGATTCAGCAGCTAACATTCGCGTGCAATCTAAAGTTCGATATTCTTCAAGTCAAACTTGTTAATGTCCGCGACCGGACAAGATCGGGTAATCCTGAAACCACGAATCTGAAATTTCACAGAAGGGAACGAAGAGAACGAAGGAGAGAACTTCAGATGGCGCACACTTAGTTCCTTGGAACGCTTCTTCCCTTCGTTCCCTTCTGTAAAAAAGCCTTTTGTTCTGATCCGGTTCCGGATTTTCCCGGTTTCGCTTTCGGTCTCCTCAGCTATCTTGCGTCCGTGCAGTCGATTGACCTTCAGTTCACCTCCGCGATCAATCAGGTTGCCGTCCCGGATCTCTGGCAGCAGCAGGCCGTAACCGCCCTTCGCGAAGGCAGGGATGTGGTCGTTCATGCACCGACCGGCGCAGGTAAAACGCTGATCTTCGAGCTCTGGTCGAATCAGGGCCGAAACCGCGGCCAGGCGATCTATACCGTTCCAACTCGCGCCCTTGCCAATGACAAACTGGCGGAATGGCGTTCACGTGGCTGGGATGTCGGCATTGCGACGGGTGATCTTTCTGAAAATCTCGGAGCACCCGTTCTCGTCGCAACACTCGAAACACAAAAGAACCGGCTGATCCAGGGCGACGGCCCCGCCCTGCTCGTTGTGGATGAATACCAGATGATCCGCGACGAAGACCGCGGACTGAATTACGAACTCGCCCTCGCACTGGCTCCGCCGCATACGCAATTGCTGCTCCTGAGCGGCAGCGTCGCCAACCCGCACGACGTCGTGAAATGGCTTCAACGGCTCGGCCGAAAAGCTGTTCTCGTCCGAAGCGAACACCGTCCCGTGCCGCTCGAAGAGGTTCATGCCAACCAGCTCAGTTACCATGTCCCAAGCGAAATCCGCGGTTACTGGCCGCGTCTTGTGGCAAAAGCACTCGCCGAAGATCTCGGACCGGTCTTGATCTTTGCGCCCCGACGTCAGGCAGCCGAAGCGATGGCAGCGGAACTGGCCCGACAACTGCCCAATCCAAATCCGCTCCAGCTCAGTGCCGAGCAAAAACTCATCGTCGGCGAACACCTTGGCAAACTTCTCAAAAGCCGCGTGACCTACCATCACAGCGGACTGAGCTACGGCGCGCGCGCAGGCGTGATCGAACCCCTGGCGAAGGCCGGACAACTGCGCGTCGTGGTCGCCACCATGGGACTGGCCGCAGGCATCAACTTCTCCCTCCGCAGCGTCGCGCTGGCCGGCGAATCGTATCGGCGGGACGCGATCGAACAACCGCTGCGATCCGACGAAATCCTCCAGATGTTTGGCCGAGCCGGACGCCGCGGACTGGATGAAACCGGCTTTGTGCTGATCACCGCAAACGAACTTCGCCTCCTCGATGCGCGCCCGTGTCAGCTGTCGAGAAGCGGTGCGGTGGACTGGAGCGCGTTGCTGAATCTGATGGCCGCCGCAGCCCGGCAGGATCGCGATCCGTTTCTTGAAGCAGTTCGTGTTCAGGAACGCCTGTTCACCGTCAAACCGATCTTCCTTGGCGTCGAAGAATCGCTGAAGCATCCCGACGTTCCCTGCGGCCTTAAGACCGACGCCGAACGCGCGCGTCACGTACGGAAGCTCGTCCGCGAGATGCTCAACAGCCGCGGCGAGTGGGAAACATTTCCTCCGCTTCAGGAAAAACGGATCGGAGACATTGCGATTTACAGTTTTCGATTTGCGAATGAAACGGAGGCATCCGCTGACGAAACAATTTCTGAATCTGAACCGGAAATCGTTCACCGTCCTGTTTTGTCCGAACCAGCGGCTTTGGAAAAAATCGGAACCGGCAATCTCGTCGTCCTGAACGAGGAGAATGGACTGCGGATTTACGGACGTTCTTCAACCGTGGCGGATCGTCTGAACGACGATCGCGTGATCATCACCAAGTGGGTTCGACGTCTGACAAACTGGAACGGTCGCCAGGCGCCATTGGCGGTCTGGGAACGGGAGATTGCACCGCTGCTCGCACAAAAACTGGCGCTTCTTCGCACACCCGTCGTTCGCTTCGAACATCACGGTCACAAGATTCTCGCACTCACCAGCCTCGCCGACCTTACGATGCGCGTGTCCGTCGATCGATATGGCGTCGCCCAGTGGCGTCCGAAAACTCGCGAAGTGCTGCCTTACGACTGCGCTCAATGCACGCTCGTTCCCATCTGCAAACAACTGCCCACCGCCACCGGCACGGCGCTGCTCTGGCGTCGATTGCAACTCGTCGATGCCGCCGGCGTGCCGACGCTGCGTGGACGAGTGGTCAGCTTCTTCTCACAAGGCGATGGACTCGCCGTGGCGGCAGCGCTCGAGGACGAACAATATCCGCTCGACGAACTGATCTACGATCTCGCGAATCTTGATGCCGGGTTCCGATTCTGTGGCGACGAAAACCGCTGGGGCGGACGGCTGGCGATGGCGTGTCATCAGAAGTTCGGCCTTCAGAGCATTCCCGGTTATCTGGAAAACGGGGTGCCGCCGAAATACGGTGCCGGCGCGGAGCAGATCGTTGCCTCCGTTCACAAAAACCCGCTCAACAAGCACGCGTGGATCACTGACCTCGTCGGCGCGGGAGACATCGACCGCGTCATCATTGAATGGCGCAGCCTGCTACGGCAGATCACGCACGCGCCCGGACTCGACTGGCCGCGCTGGAAGGCGCTTCAGGTCATGGCAAAATCCATTCTGAACGAAACGGAATCACCCACTCTCACCGATCTCCCGCCACTGGAATATCACCAGACAAAACGTGTCGATCACCGATTGATTCTGCGTCGCCATTGATGGGACTGGAACTCAGCGGTTCGTGAACACCAGTTCCCCATTCGGAGCTGTCACGTGGATGCGGTCGCCCGGTTTGAAATCGCCTGTCAGCAACCGCGTCGCGAGCGGGTCAAGCAACTGATCCTGAATCGCCCGTTTCAACGGCCGCGCGCCGAACTGAGGATCGTAACCTTTCTTCGCAATCAACCGCTTCGCCGCGGCATCCACCTCCAGCGTGAGTTGCTGGGCCGCGAGTCGCTTCGCCAGCTTCTCCAGCTGAATGTCCACAATGCTTGAAAGCTGCGATTCGTCCAGCGTGTGGAAAATGATGATGTCATCGACGCGATTCAGAAATTCCGGACGGAAGTGCGCCTTCAATTCCGTTTTCACCAGCCGGTCCAGTTCGACCTGATCCTGCGCGTCGAGTTTTCCGGTGCTGTAATACTCCTGAATCACCGGCGAACCGATGTTGCTCGTCATGATCACAATCGTGTTCTTGAAATCGACGGTTCTCCCCTGCCCGTCCGTGAGCCGTCCGTCATCCAGCACCTGAAGCAGCACGTTGAAGACGTCGTGATGCGCCTTCTCGATTTCGTCGAAGAGCACCACCGAATACGGCTTTCGCCGCACAGCTTCGCTCAACTGCCCGCCCTCTTCATAGCCAACATATCCTGGCGGCGCACCGATCAGCCGCGCCACGGTGTGCTTCTCCATGTATTCGCTCATGTCGATCCGCGCCATGGCGTTCTCGTCATCAAAGAGAAACTCGGCAAGCGCCCGGGCCGTCTCCGTTTTTCCCACACCGGTCGGACCAAGAAAAATGAACGATCCAATGGGACGATTCGGCTCCTGCAATCCGCTGCGCGACCGCCGCACCGCATTCGCGACCGCTTCAATCGCTTCGCTCTGTCCAATCACCCGCTTCTGCAGGCGCTCCTCCATTTTCACGAGCTTCTGCCGTTCGCCCTCCAGCATTCGCGACACGGGAATGCCGGTCCACGACGCCACCACCTTGGCGATGTCTTCATCCGTGACTTCCTCCGACAGCAGACGGTTGTCGCTCGGTTTTTCCTTCAACGCCTTTTCCGCCGCCGCAAGTTTCTGCTGCAGTTCGGGAATCCGGCCGTATTGAATCTGCGCGGCAAGGTTCAGATCACCTTTGCGCTGCGCCTGTTCGAGTTCGATCTTCGCATCCTCGATCTGGCTGTTGATGATGCTCGCGGCGTTGATGGCCGCCTTCTCGTTCTGCCACTGCGCTTTCAGTTTCGTCGATTGCTCCTTCAGGTTCGCCAGATCGCGCTCGATCTTCGCGAGCCGCTCGCGAGAAGCGTCGTCCTTTTCCTTTTTCAACGCGTTCTGCTCGATCTCCAATTGCATGATCTGCCGCTCAAGCTGATCGATTTCAATCGGCATCGAGTCCAGTTCCATCCGCAAACGCGACGCAGCTTCGTCCACGAGATCAATGGCCTTGTCTGGAAGGAAACGATCCGAAATGTAGCGATGCGAAAGTGTCGCCGCTGCAACCAGCGCGGAATCCTGAATTCGCACGCCGTGATGGACTTCATACCGTTCCTTCAGTCCACGCAAAATGGCGATCGTCGCCTCCACTGTCGGTTCGCTGACCAGCACCGGCTGAAAACGGCGTTCCAACGCAGGATCCTTTTCGATGTGCTTCCGATACTCATCGAGCGTCGTCGCGCCAATCGCACGCAGTTCACCGCGCGCCAGTTGTGGCTTCATGATGTTCGCAGCGTCGGTCGCACCTTCCGCCGCGCCTGCACCGACGAGCGTGTGCAGTTCGTCGATGAACAATAGAATTCTGCCTTCGCTGGCGACGATCTCCTTGAGGAACGCCTTCAACCGGTCTTCGAACTCGCCGCGATATTTCGCGCCGGCGATCATGGCGCCAAGGTCCATGGCCACGAGACGCTTGTTCTTGAGCGATTCCGGAACGTCCCCACTCACAATGCGCCGTGCCAGGCCTTCAGCAATCGCGGTCTTGCCCACGCCCGGCTCTCCAATCAGCACGGGATTGTTCTTCGTGCGACGCGTCAACACCTGCATCACGCGGCGGATTTCATCGTCGCGACCGATCACGGGATCGATCTTGCCCTGCTTCGCCAGCGCGGTGAGATCACGGCCGTACTTCTCAAGGGCTTGAAACTTGTCCTCAGGATTCTGATCCGTCACGCGCTGGTTGCCGCGCAAATCAGCCAGCGCCCTCAATACCGCATCGCGCTTCAATCCATGCGACTGAAGAATCTTTTTCAGCGACGTGTCCGGATCGTGAAGCAATCCGAGCAGCAGATGTTCGGTGCTGATGTAATCGTCCTTGAGCTTCTCCGCTTCGCTGCCGGCGGCTTCCAATGCCTTGCGAAGGCCGGGGCTCATGAAAACGTCGGTGGTGCCCTGGACCTTGTGACGTCGCGCCAGTTCACGTTCGAGATCAGGTTTCAGCTTCGATCCTGGCACGCCGATTTTTTCAAGCAGATCGGGAATGAGGCTGTCGGTCTGACTGATCATGGCGAGCAGGAGATGTTCGCCGTCGATTTGTTGATGCGAGTATCCCTGCGCCACGCGTTGCGCCTCCTGCAATGCCTCCTGAGATTTGATAGTTAGCCGGTCCAGTTGCATACGTACCTACTAGTATGCCGAGACAGGGAACCGTCAAGAGCGGCGCTTCAACGTGCCAATGAGAGTTTCAAGGCGTTCGACGGTGTGATTCAGATCCGCCTATTGTCCGTTCCATTCCACGCGCCCTTTGCGTTTCAGTTCGACGACCTTTTGTTTGCCTTCACTCAGCAGCGTTGCCTTGCCGCCTTTGGTCGAACGGACCTCCGCCCGCTTCAACTTCCCGTTCGCCCAAACAATATCGACTTCGAAACCGCCACGCGCGCGCAGGCCGGTCACAGAACCGTTCCGCCACGCGGATGGAAGCGCCGGCAACAGGTGCAACAGATACGTGCCGTCCTGCTCGCGCAGATGCGACTGCAACAGCATCTCGGCAATTCCCGCCGTCGCGCCGAAGTTGCCGTCGATCTGAAACGGCGGATGCGAATCAAACAGGTTCGGATAAAGTCCGCTGTTCGCGCGCGTCTGACCTTCCTCAATCGCTGGCTTGATCAGGTTCTTCAAAATGATGTTCGCGTGATCGCCATCCAGGAATCGCGCCCACAGATTGATCTTCCATCCCATGCTCCAGCCCGTCGCTTCATCACCGCGGAACAACAGCGACTGACGCGCCGCCTTGAACAGGTCGGGCGTGCGCCAGTTGATCTCCTCGCCCGGATACACTCCCCATAGATGCGAAACATGACGATGCTTGTTCGACGGATCGTCCTTGTCCTCCAGCCATTCCTGCAGCTGTCCATGTTTTCCAATCTGGTTCGGGGCAATTCTCGATCGCAGTTGAACCAGCTTTGCGCGGAAATCCTTGTCCACGTTCAACACTTCAGACGCTTCGATCACGTTGCTGAACAGGCCGCGAATGATCTGATGATCCATCGTCGGTCCGGCAACCAGTCCGCCATGCTCCGGCGAATTGCTCGGCGTGCTGATGAGCCAGAGTTTCTCCGACCGCGGATCTTCAATCAGAAAATCGACAAAAAACTCCGCCGCCGCTTTCATCACCGAATACCACTCCTTCAGAAATTTGCGATCGCCGGTGTATTCGTAATGCCACCATAGATGCTGGCAAAGCCACGCCGCGCCAGTCACCCAGATGCCGTGATTGGAATTGTTGATCGGCGCCGTGCCGCGCCAGATGTCGAAGTTGTGATGCAATACCCAGCCATTGGCGTCATAATGATTTCTTGCGGTGCGCCTGCCCGAAACGACGAGTTCCTTCATTGCTGCGAACAACGGCTCGTGGCACTCGGAAAGGTTCGCCACTTCAGCCGGCCAGTAATTCATCTGCACGTTGATGTTGCACGTGTACTTGCTGTCCCATGGCGGCGTGAGGCTTTCGTTCCAGATGCCTTGAAGATTCGCCGGCTGACCGCCCGGACGGCTGCTCGCAATCAGGAGATATCGCCCGTATTGAAACACGAGCGCAGCAAGTTCGGGATCGGGTGTTTGCGACGCGAAACGTATGCGGTCATCGGTGGGCAGTTTCCCATTCGCGCTCCTGCCGAGATCGATGGTCACCCGACGGAACAACCGCTGATGATCCGCCACATGAACGGCGCGAAGTTTTTTCCAATCCTTCCGACGAACCTGGCTCAACGCTTTCGCCGCAAACTTTTCCGGCTCGCCAGAAATATCCTGAAAATTCACGAAGCTCGTTGCTCCAGCCAGAATCAATGTCACCGAATCGGCATCCGTGACACGGATCTTTCCATCCACGACAGCGACGCTTCCGCCCTCGTTTCTCACCTGCACTCGCGCCGCAAATCGCACGGAATTGGAATTGGTGGAGTTGTTGCTGATTTTGTGAACGCGACCGGTCAATAGCAGTTCGTTCCTGGCCTGCGACGAAATGGAATGTTCCTCATGCGGACTCGCAAACGTCACGTCGAACGTAACCTTCCTCTTCCTGTCCGCGGCGATTCGAATTGCAATCACCTGATCCGGAAAACTTGAAAACACCTCCCGTTCGTAACGAACATCGCCCACACGATATGTCGTCCGGCACACCGCCTGATCGATATCGAGTTCGCGCCGGTAATCTTCGAAGTTTTCGTGGCCGGGAAAATGAAAGCGCAGGTCGCCGAACGGCTGATACGACATCTGCCGCAGCGGAACGCTCATGAAGTTGGTCATCGCCAATGCTTCAGCTTCCTTCTGTTTTCCGTCGAAAAGAAGCTGTCGAATGGTGGCCAGATGTCGATGTGCGCCCGGCCTTGAATAATCGCGCGGTTCGCCGAACCAAAGCGTCGATTCGTTGAATTGAATACGCTCCTCCGCAACCCCGCCAAATACCATTGCACCGAGCCGGCCGTTCCCAACCGGCAACGCTTCCACCCAGAGACGCGCCGGCTGCGTGTACCAGAGGACATGCGAAGCGGTTCCTCCAAAAGCCAGATGATTCAGGAATGCAAAAATCAGAACAAACGCTGAGAGGCTTCCAAATTTCATGGGCCGGAGTTTGTCTGGATTCGTTCCGTTTCGCCAGCCCATCAAAGACTGCAATCTCATGCCGGGCGCAACTGAACACCCGCACAAGAATATTGAAGCATTAACAACCAAGCGCGACGGTCGGATCTCCCTCTCTTCCGTGCGAATGCCGGAGGAGAGGGCTGGGGAGAGAAGGTTTTTCAGACCTTTCCGCTTTTCTTCCCATGCCACTTCTCCTAGTTTCCGCACCAAGGACATGGAACAAGGAAGCGTTTCAGATCAAGAATCACGAGGCTGTTTCGCAACTGAGCTATGTGGCAGAACTGCTTAATTGCCTGTTCCGGTGAGAATACATCTTCATCCCAGAGACAAACGCACAATGTGAATCCCAACGATCAAGCCCTGATTAATCAGATGTTGCACAACCTACAGCAGTGGACATGGGGATTTTTGGCAATTCAGGTGGTGATGGTCATCGCAGGTGGATGGGTGATCTACATGTTCTACGCCCGGTTGCGCGACATTGCGGATGAACTGCGGAAAATCCGAGTGCGATATGAGATGGAACAGGATCAGGCTGCACGGGCAAGGACGCAAACTACGGCGGCAAGCTCGGTCGGGAATCCGGTCTCCGATGATGCCCGGTACATGCCGAAGAAATAGGGTCTAACCTTTCCGCCTACAATGGCACCAGACCGAAGCACTTCGAGGGGGGATTCTTTGGGGCCTGGAGGTTTTACAAGTGGCTCCAGAGGTAGGACTCGAACCTACAACCACACGGTTAACAGCCGCGTGCTCTACCATTGAGCTACTCTGGAACAATGCCGCTGCTGAAGCGTTTTCGTCCTCAGCAAGGGACGCGCAATTTACAAATCGACCTCCGCATCGTCAAACGATTTTCAGGAAATTTCTGCTTGTGATCACCTCAACCCATTTCTCACTTCCCGTTCACCGCCAAACCCTTCAGGCGGAAGCGCGGAAATGCCGCCTCCACACCGTCCATTGATTCTTCATTCACTCCTGGATTGCCTCCGCGGAAGACTCGCTTCGTTCGGTCCGGAACATTCGTCAGCGGAGAATGCGGCGACATGGATCTCCATTTCCGCATTTCTCGGCACCCCTTCAGAAATTCAGGTTCCTTGAATCAGCTTTGCAGAGGTCAGACGACGTCCATGCGTTTGCGCGATGATGTTTGCTTCATTGAGACCGGGTCGATCTTCTATCGATTTGCGATCCAGTGAATGATTTCCACGAGCGCAGTTCCACTCGGCGCGAGAAGAAACACACCCAGAACCGGATTCTCCACCAAGTCGGTGAAAGCTCCGCGCTTGTTTCCCTTGGTTTCCTCCAGCAGCGCCTGAGCCTGATAGGCTGCGTTCGTTTGTGGATTCATGGTTTTCGCAACGGTCTGTTTCACCTTCGCTTCGAGGCTGCTCACCGCGGCGCGTTTCGCACTTCTGGCGGCGCTTTGAAGAATGACGACGCTGGCCATCGCCAATCCGAGGTTCAGGGCGCACATGATGATCAGCGCGGGCGACCACGGCCAGTGGTCAGTCCAGTTGTTTCGCGCCGCCAGCACGAAGAGGAATCCGATCGCCGGGAACCACAGCAACGTTTGAACACGCTCTGTCAGATCTGCGATCAACTGTGTATCGATCCACTCGTCGAGAAGATTTTTCGGAATATTGCCTCTCCGGCTTCGGAAGTAGGCCGTTGTCGAATGCGGGTAATCAGTCGAGTTGGCTGACAGACGGCGGATGAAAAGCAGGCAGTTGATCGAGGCATCGATCGTCAGAAAACAAAGGAAAAGGAACACGATGAAGAACGGGTGCGCGCCCCGTCCGACACCCGGCAACCACCACGGACTTGCCCAGAAAGCGCTTGCGTCCCCGCGTGTCGGTTCAAACGGGAATCCGAAAATTTTGAATATGCAAACGCCGAAGACTATGTAAAGCAGCGTGGCAATAATCGCGCGAAGACATCTCAGGTCCAGCCGTCCGCTCTCATAAAATTCCCGCCAGAGACCGGCCGCACAGATTCGGTTCGGTGGCGAAGGAAAATCTTTCGGGCGCGATATTGCCAGCCGGAATTCCCGGGAGATTTCGTAGAACATTGCAGACAACCGATGGAACATGGAAACGACGAGTCCGACTGACACCGCAAAACCGATGTTTCGAACGATGATGTTCGGCCAGGCACTGATTCCGGCAGTCAGACTGAACGGCTCTCCGTCCAGGAGCTTGAATGTGTCCCGCCAGATATCGAGCGCGAGCTTCACACCGGCGATCGCGATGCAGATCCAGAAGATCCACCAGACGGTGTAACTGATGTACTTGCAACAGAACAATTCGGTGGCGGCGTTGCGCATGTCATTCACAACGCCGAAGTATCGGCTGATTCTCGAGCCCATGTTGTTCGGGACCATGTCTCCAAGGAATTCGTTCACCCATTCGCGCCGATCCAGCCGGTCCTTCGCCTCCCGCGGAAGTATTCCTGTGGTGATCAAAAATCGTTTCAGCAACGATCGCCGCATTGTCCAGGAATGTCTGGACGCCGATGCCTTCGGAGCCATAACCGCCGGGTTCCGATACGTGCCCGCCACGATGCCGTTCAACACCTCGAGCAGCTGATCCATCCTCCGATTCGGATCGTAATTCACGCCCTTTGGTTTTGAAGGTGATCGAAGCGCGATAAGCAAACCGTGGACAAACGCAGCCCGGGAATCTGACTGGCGACGCAGACTGATCTCGCGCAGGAGCAGAGCGCTTCCGGCGCGCCCGCCCACATCGCTTTCGGACAGTTGCATCGAGGCAAACGGATGCAAAGGCCAGCGCGTCCGCTGAATGCTCAAGCTGGTCCGGAAGAAACCCAACCAGTAAAACCCCGCAAGCAACAGCCCGGCGCCCACGATGCCCACCACCAGTTTCTTCTTTTTGTCGTAATGATCATCCCCGCGGTTTCGGATGAGTCTGGGCGGTGGATGCAATTCAACTGTGTCTCCGACCGAACTCAAATCCATCGCCAGACTATGGCCAATTTCAAATCGTCTCGGTGGCACGGAATCCAACTTTCCCAGCGTTTCATTTCCCACAGTTGCAAGCACTGCGGCGAAAATCGCCGTTTGCAAGCTGTCGCGAAACGGAGCGATGTCACCCTGAAACCGAGGATGCAGACTCAACCCATAACTGCTCACCACATTCAGGTTGCGCGACCACTCCCGTTCGGTCGGATGCCAGAATCTCGCATCCAAATCATGTGTGAAAAACAGCACGTCCGGAAAACGACGTCGCAACGCCTGAAGAACCAGCAGCGTGTCATAGGCATCACTGCCCGCGACCACCATTGCTTTGATGTCGCCCTGACCGCTATTCCTCAACTCCCCCCGCAATTCCGCGAGGCGATCTCCCATTCGCGCGAGATAATCGTATTGCGCCTGCCCTTCCGCCTTGTTGGCATCCGGCTGCCATTGCAACAAGTCTTCAAGCGACTTCGGCCTTTCACGGCTTCGTGTATCCGATCGCGATTCGTCCTCCTTTCCGCCGGTTTTATCAACCACCGTGCGACCGTCGAGACCTCGAAGATAAACGAAGGTGTGCAAGTTCGAGGACATTCCTTCACTGCCCCTCAAATACTGACGAATTGAATCGAACACATCGCGTTTGTGACCGCGTCTCTTACTCTCGTGAACGCTCAGTGTCGTGCGGTAGCTCAGGGAAATCATCCGGCTGTAGAACGTGTCCCATTCAGTGATCAAAACAATGTGGTTTGCCGGATTCGCAGGATCTGCCCGGCGCAGACGCATTTCGTCAAACACCTCCGTCGCAAGCTCTGAATCCGAAGCGTTGAAGAATCGGGCCGATGCAAAACCGACGTTGGTCCGCAGGATCTCGCACAGTTTCTCCTTTGGATTTCCATTGGCGACATTGGTTTCGTTTGCATCCCAGAGAAACACCTCGGGCATTGCACTGGCTGTTGCCGAATACAAATCGACTTTTTTAAGTGTTTCCCGTGCCGCCAGAAAATTGGTGCTCCAACGCTCTTTCACTTCTTGCTTCACCAATGCTCGAAGCGTTGAGGATCGGCGCGGTCCAATGAGACTTACCTTCACATCAAAAATGTTGGTCACTTCCAGGGCGGCTGCACCGGGAAAAGAGACCGCTGCATTCACCATCAAATTGGTCCCTCCGTCTGCTTTCGGTTGTTCAACGATCAGCTCGTGACTGTCAGTGCCGGAAGCGTTGGTCGAGGCGGCGCGAATCAGCGGATTGAGAAGCATCGAAAGCCGAACGGTCGGCAGATCTTCAAACATCGTGTCATCCAGCCAGATCACCAAAATTTCAGATCGCTGATCTGACGCCACGTCGTTGGTGTCATTGCCTTTCCAGAACACCCGCGGACGAAACCACTCGTAACGAAGGCGAACCGTTTCGCGATTCGTGGAAGAGTCCGAGAATAAATAAGCTTCAATTCCCTTGATACTGTTGTTTGAAAGCATCTTTTCCAGCCCCAGTGTCGAATGCCATGGAACACGGACTTCGCCCACACGTTCGGCGTTTTCGGGAGCATAACCCGACTGTCCAAGCGCGCTCACCACTGCAAACCGCGCGCGAATTCGCGATTCGCGATCTTCGCTGTACGGACCGCCCGAAATCATCACCGGCATCAGTCTCACCGGTTTTCCGGAACAGGTTGTGTGATGGGCGATGTGTTCGAAGAATTCCGAAAATTTTTGGAAAACCGAATCGGTCCTTACCGCAAACGGATCTTCCCACAACCGGGCTTCAATCGTCTGCTCGCCGATGGTCCATGTCGAGGTTCCGGCTGGAGAAAGCGGACGCTGGCTGGTGAGCTTCGATGTCACTAACACCGCTCCACCGAGAATTGCCGTCAAAAACAACAGCACGTTCACAATCGACTTCAAGCTAGCCGACCAGCTCTGGCCATTGGACATGCTCGTTTTTCCTCCACACCTGCGAGAAACCGCAATAGGTAGGCGTACGTAGGGCAGCCTTTCAAACTCGCAGTGAGCGACACTTTCGAACGTCGTGTTGAATGCATGCATCATCCCTCACTCAACCCTCATCGACATGGAGAGAAACGATTCCGCAATTTCGCAATGCCTGATTGAACCGAATCTTCGCTTGCCAGCAGGTCGCGCTGTGATTAACTGGGCGGCAATCCCGAAAGTTCCACGAACGTCGTGGTGCATGCTTCGTTGTCAGACGCCGTACCTGCATGCAAGTAATGGGTCGGGACAGAAAGGAAAACGGGTTATGCGAAGGCGTCACATGTTGCGGCCGGCAGACTTTTCCATCGCCGACAAGGTCATTCACCAACTCTACTCCGCGACCAATCTTCAGCTGCTGTCTGACGTTCTCGTTGAAGCAATGGAGGAAGCGCTTCCGGAGAGCCACGCCGAAATTGAAATCCGCCGTGCTTCACACGGTGCTTTCGAAATCCACGAGTCGGCGGCTGCTGTGGAAATGCCGGAACAGCAAGCCTCCAATGCAGGGACCCGGCGCATTGGTCCGTTCAGGGCGCCCCTGTTGTTTGTGGTGGAGCTGCCATCATCCCGGTTTGCACCGGCGGTTTTGAAAATCCGGCGCGCACACGGAAGATTCACAAACTCCGAACGGGAGCTCGTCCACTTCCTGTATCCGCATATTTGTCAGGCCTGGCAGAACGCCTGCGTGTTCGCACAAACCTTGAGAACTCAAAATCAACTTGAAGAGATCGCCGATGTCAGCTGCCTCGAACTGGTGAAACTCACATGGGACCTTGTCCTTCTCGAATCGCGCCCGCGCGCAATCTGCTGGCTCTGGAGATACTCCGGAAAAGCCGTCGAACCCGGCGAACGGCTGCCCGACGTCATACATCAATGGGTGGAATCACAGCTTCAAAATCCCGCGAATCCATCCGCCGACGCGCGAATTCTTCAGCTTCATCGAGGAAATGCCCGCCTCATCATCACCGTGCATCACCCCGACGCCTCCAGGCCGGTTCTCCTGTTGCGCGAGGACAATCCGGAACGGACGTTCCAGCGATTGAATCATGCCGGCCTCTCGCCCCGCGAATCTGAGGCACTGCAATGGATGGTGCAGGGAAAGACCAATCCGGAAATTGCCACCCTGATGCACGTCAGCTCACGCACCGCCGAAAAGCACGTTCAACACATCCTGAACAAACTCCATCTGGAAAACCGGCAGGCCGTGATGGCGCTCTGGCACGATCTTCAATTGGGCTGAGGCGCCCGCCACACGTCACTTCTCCCCTCCGGCCAGGATCGTTTCGAAATGCGGTGGCTGTTCTTCGCGCGCGACGATGCTGATCTCGATTTTTTTGAAACCGGCCTGTTCAAGCCAGCGATGCAGATCGCTCTCGGGAAAGCCAAGCCAGCGGTCACCATACAATTCGCGTGCCTTCTCAAAGTTGTGCTTCAACAAATCGAGAATGAGAATCTGCCCGTGCGGCTTGAGGATTCTGTGCGCCCCCTTCAATGCGTCTCCGGGATTCTCCGCGTGATGCAGCGCCTGGCTGAGGATGACGAGATCGACACTGCTCGGTTCGATCGGCGGGTTCTGGAGATCGCCCAGCCGGAATTCCAAATTCTTCAGATTGTTCTTCTTCGCCTTCGCCGCGCCGAACTCGACGATTTTCTCCGAGTTATCGACCGCGATCACTTTCCTGCAACGGCGCGCCAGCAGTTCACTCAACAACCCTTCCCCTGCCCCGAGATCTGCGACCGTCAGCGGCGGCAGGATGCGAAGCAACAAATGCCCGAACGCCTGCCACGAACGGCCCGGGCCGTAAACGCGATCAAATCTTCCTGCAATCTGATTGAAATAAATTTGCGCCTGTTCGCGGCGGCGATGGATCACACGCTTGAGGTTGATCTGATCGCCTTCGTAATCGGAAAGCTCCTCCGCGCCGCGGATCGCAAGCTGGATGAACTCCTTCGCTGTCGCATCCGCGAGCTGGTTCAATTTGTAGAACGTGCGCTTCCCTTCACGCCGGGATTCGACCAGCTCGGAATCCTGCAGCAGGCCGAGATGCGTCGAGATGCGCGACTGCCCCATGCGTGTGATTTCCTGGAGCTCGTTCACCGACAGCTCCTCCTTTTGCAGAAGAGCCATGATGCGGAGCCGCGTGGGATCCGAGAGCGCGCGAAGTGCTTTTAGAGTGGAGGACATAAGGCAGGGTTTTTACAGAAGGAAACGAAGGGAACAAAGATTTGAAACAAGCTGGTCGCAGGGCGCAGCTGAAGATACGCACCGGAATTGATGACGTATTTAGCGAAACATGACGCTCGCATCTCCCTCTCTTCCGAGCGAATGTCGGAGAAGATGGCCCTCCCAAACCCTCTCCCCGCGCTTCGCAGCGGAGCGAAGGAATATTTCATGGCGCCGGTGTCAAGTTGCGTCCTGTTCCGCATCGGGTCTTCGTTGACTTCGTTACCTTCTGTAAATTCGTTTTTCATTTGTTTGCACCGGCAAAACCAGCCGACTCACGCCACCGTGAGTTTCGTTTCGCGAGGTTGATGATCAATCCATCCTGACGTCCAACAGTTTCATATAGCTGAGGGATTGCGCCTTTGGATCGGTGCGATTTCCTGGACGCATTTCAACTCAGGCATTGCGACACCGATCGTCATGACTCAGCCGATCCGCTTTCTCAAAGAGTGGATGCATTCGTTCCCTTTGTTGGACATAAGGCAGAGTTTTCACAGAAGGAAACGAAGGGAACAAAGATTTGAGACAGGCATTGCGTCCGTCCGCCTTCGTTGTCTTCGTTACCTTCTGTAAATTCGTTTTTCATTTGTTTGCACCGGCAAAACCAGCCGACTCACGCCACCGTGAGTTTCGTTTCGCGAGGTTGATGATCAATCCATCCTGACGTCCAACAGTTTCATATAGCTGAGGGGTTGCGCCTTATGGATCGGTGCGCCTTCCCGGACGCATTTCAACTCAGGCATTGCGACACCCGATCGTCGTGACTCGGCCGATCCGCTTTCTCAAAAGAGTGGATGCATTCGTTTCCTTCGTTTCCTTCGTTCCCTTCTGTGCCCTACCCCGCGTGAACTTTGTAAATTCGTTTTTCATTTGTTTGCACCGGGCAAAATCAGCCGACTCACTCCATCCGTGAGTTTCACTGCGTGAAAGTTGATGATCAATCCAACCGGCACGTCCAACAGTTTCATGTAGCTGAGGAGCTGGGCCTTATGGATCGGCGCGACTTCCTGGACGCATTTCAACTCAAGCAGGAGGCAGCCGTCCAACAAAAGGTCGAACCTCAACGCTTCATCAAAGATCGCGCCCTTATATTCGATCCTTACCAGCTTCTGATTCTCAAACCCGATGTTTCGCAGGTTCAGCTCCCGCATCATGCACTTCTCATAGATGCTTTCGATCAACCCTGCGCCCAAAGTTCTGTGCACTTCGACTGCGACACCGATCGCCTCGTGACTCAGCCGATCCGCTTTCTCAAAAGAGTGGATGCATTTGTTTCCTTCGTTTCCTTCGTTCCCTTCTGTGCCCTACCCCGTGTGAACTTTTTTCCAAAATACCGTTTGACGCTGCTGGCTTCGGATATATCATCCAATCCTGATACGTCAATATGACAGTTTAACAATCGCAGCAAAGCTTCCTTCATGAGCAACACCTATATCTTCTCTTCCGAATCCGTTGGCGAGGGTCATCCCGACAAAGTGGCCGATACGATTTCCGATGCAGTGCTCGACGCCTGTTTGTCCCAGGACAAGTTCAGCCGCGTCGCCTGCGAAACCTACGTGAAGTCGAACATCGCTGTCATCGGCGGCGAAATCACCACGAAGGCCAAGCTCGATTTCGTGAAGATCGCTCGCGATGCCATCCGCGAAATCGGTTACGTGAATGACGACGACGTCTTCCACGCGGACAAGGTTTTCGTGAATGTCATTGTCACCCAGCAGTCCCCCGACATCGCCCAAGGCGTGGATGCCCGCAAAGCGAAGGGCAAGAAAACGTCCAAGCAGGGCGCCGGCGACCAGGGGTTGATGTTCGGTTATGCGTGCAACGAAACTCCCGAATACATGCCCGCGCCGATCATGTTCGCTCATCGTCTCGGACGTGAGTTGACCAGGATCCGCAAGTCCGGCGGCGTCAAATGGCTTCGCCCCGACGCGAAGTCGCAGGTGTCCGTCGTTTATGAAAACGACAAGCCTGTCGCGATTTCAAACGTCGTCATCTCCACACAACACTCTGCTGATGTGGAGCACGCGGAGATCGAAAAGTTCTGCATCGAGAAAGTCATCAAGAAGGTCCTGCCCGCGAAATTGCTCACACCGAAAACCGAATTCCTGATCAATCCGACCGGCCGTTTCGTCGTGGGCGGACCTCAGGGCGACACGGGTCTCACCGGCCGCAAGATCATCGTCGATACCTACGGCGGCATGGGCCGTCACGGTGGTGGCGCGTTCTCCGGCAAGGATCCGACAAAGGTCGATCGCAGCGCCGCCTACATGGGCCGCTGGGTTGCCAAGAACATCGTGGCCGCCGGTCTCGCGAACCGCTGCGAACTGCAGTTCGCCTACGCGATCGGACATCCTGATCCGGTCAGCGTGCATGTCGAAACCTTCGGCACCAACACCATCCCGAACGAGCAGATCGTCAAAGCTGTCAATCGCGTGTTCAGCTTTCAGCCCGCGGACATCATCGACCAGCTCAACCTGCGCCGTCCGATTTATTCGAAGACGACCAACTACGGTCACTTCGGCAAGAACGACCCGGCGATCACCTGGGAAAAGCTCGACAAGGTGGACGCGCTTCGCAAAGCCGTCGGCCAGACGAAATCCCCGGTGAACGGTGTGACGCTGAAAAACGCGTCCATCAATGGGCGCACCCGTGTCCGGCCAACCGCCTGATTCCAGTAAATTATGATTACCGTGCAGGAACTGCTGGCGGACCCACCCAAGTTGCACGTGTTCCGGCAAACGGCGGCGACGCCGGACGGAATGTTCAAACCGGGTGAATTGATCAACCGCTGGAAACTGTCGGATGAAGAGCTGCTCTTCATCAGTCGGCACGTCGGCAAGGATTCGAAAACGATCGAAACAGGTGCCGGCTGCAGCACGATTCTTTTTGCACTCCTCGGATGCAAGCACACCTGCATCGTTCCTGACGGTCCCCTGACGGAGCGCATCCTTGCATTCTGCAAATCGAAGGATATTCCCACGGACAAACTGACCTTCATCATCGAGCCATCCGAACAAGGGTTGCCGAAAGTGGAAACGAAGGATTTCGACCTCGCATTGATCGATGGCCGCCATGGCTTCCCGCAGCCGTTCCTCGACTGGTACTACGTCTCGGAACGTCTCAAGAACGGCGGCTATGTGATCATCGACGACCTCCACATCTGGGTTTGCGAAACGTTGATGAGCTTCCTCCTTGAGGAACGCTCGGACTGGAAACTCGTTCACGAATCCCTCGGCGGCTGCGCATTCGAGAAATTGAATGACGGGTCGCAGAATCGTGAGTACGAAGATCAACCCTTCGTCAAAAATCGGAGCCGGCAGTTCACGCTTTCAGGCAAGGCGCGTTACATGGCCAATCTCCTTCGCCGGGGCAACATTCCCCTGTTCACCGAAACCTTCAAACTCGGCATCCAATCCGCCCTGATGGGCAAGTTCGGCGAGCGCCCTGCCGGTCGTCGCTAGCCAGACACTCTCCCTAACAATCACGACCTTTCATTTCATCACTATGGCAAAAATCAAATTATCCCAATCCCGCCGCGCAAAACCCACCGGCGCCACCCCGTTGAAAAACGGCGCCAGCAAGAACGGCAAAGCAAAGTTCACCGACTTCGCCGTCAAAGACCTTTCCCTCGCCGAATGGGGCCGCAAGACCATCCAGGTTTCCGAGCACGAAATGCCCGGACTCATGGCCATCCGCGCGAAATACGGTCCGCAGAAGCCGCTCAAGGGCGTCCGCATCACCGGCTCGCTCCACATGACCATCGAGACGGCCATTCTCATCGAGACTCTGGTCGAACTCGGCGCGTCCGTCCGCTGGGCGAGCTGCAACATCTTCTCCACCCAGGACCACGCCGCGGCTGCCATCGCCGCCGCCGGCATCCCCGTCTTCGCCCACAAAGGCGAAACGCTCGAGGAATACTGGGACTTCACCCTCGCCGCGCTGACGCATCCCGGCAACAAAGGCCCGCAGCTGATCGTCGATGACGGCGGCGATGCCACCCTGCTCATCCACAAAGGTTACGAACTGGAAAACGGCGACAACTGGGTCAACACGCCGAGCGACAATCACGAAATCGCCGTGATCAAAAACCTGTTGAAGCGCGTCGCAAAGGAACGCCCCGGCTTCTGGCACGAAGTGGTGAAGGACTGGAAGGGTGTTTCTGAAGAAACCACCACCGGTGTCCATCGCCTCTACCAGATGCTCGAACAGGGCAAGCTCCTCGTTCCCGCCATCAACGTGAACGACTCGGTCACCAAGTCGAAGTTCGACAACCTTTACGGCTGCCGCGAATCGCTCGCCGACGGCATCAAGCGCGCCACCGACGTCATGATCGCCGGCAAGGTCGCGGTCGTGTGCGGTTACGGCGACGTCGGCAAAGGTTCCGCGCATTCGCTCCGCGGATTCGGCGCCCGCGTGATCGTCACGGAAATCGATCCAATCAATGCCCTTCAGGCCGCGATGGAAGGTTTCCAGGTCACCACGATCGAGGACACCCTCGGCGAGGCGGACCTTTACGTCACCACGACCGGCAACTGCGACATCATCACGCTGGAACACATGCAGAAGATGAAGGACCAGGCGATCGTTTGTAACATCGGCCATTTCGACAACGAGATTCAGGTGGATCGACTGAACAACGCGAAGGGCGTGAAGCGGACGAACATCAAACCGCAGGTGGACAAATACACCTTCCCGAATGGCAACAGCATTTACCTGCTCGCTGAAGGCCGCCTCGTGAATCTCGGCTGCGCCACAGGCCATCCGAGCTTCGTCATGTCGAACAGCTTCACCAACCAGTGCCTCGCCCAGATCGATCTCTGGAAGAACCGCGACACCAACAAGGTTGGCGTCTATCGCCTGCCCAAGAAGCTCGACGAAGAAGTCGCCCGCCTGCATCTCGAAAAGATCGGCGTGAAGCTGACGAAGCTCACCAGGAAGCAGGCCGACTACCTCGGCGTGCCGATCGACGGCCCCTACAAGCCCGAGCACTATCGGTATTAACCGGCGGGACTGCGCTGCCGCAGCTGCAAGTTTCGGGCGGCGCGCAACGTCGCCGTATCGGCATTCAACAGGCGAACAGAGCAATCTGTTCGCCTGTTTGGCTTTTTCTCATCTTACAGTCTCGATGATGTTACAATATGGCTAAGACATCATTTTTCACCATTGATGACAAATTTAATAAATTGACATCATAGTCACACTGCGACATCAAATCACCATGAGAACGACCTTAAACCTTGATGATGACATCGGTGAAGTGGTGATTCGCCAGGCCAAGGCTCGGGGTTTGTCGTTGGGCAAGACGGTTTCCGACCTGGTGCGCCGGGGCCTTAATGCGCCAACACCTACCATGGATAAGGGCGGGCTGGTGGTTTTCAAGCTACCTGCGGATTCTCCCAAAGTCACCACGGATGACGTTCGCCGGATTGAGACCGAGGGGGAATGAAAAGATATCTCCTCGACACGAACTTGCTGATCGCATTGCTTTGGCCGAGCCATACGCAACATGACATTGCAGTAAAGTGGTTTGCCAAGCATCGCGCCAAAGGCTGGGCCACCTGTTCCCTGACCGAGGCAGGCTTTGTGCGCATCGTATCGAATCCAGCATTTTCCCGCGACGCCGTGACACCCCGCGAAGCAGCCAGCCTGCTCGCAGTCAACACGACTGCCGACGATCATGAGTTTTGGCGGGATGAATTACCCTATGCCGACGCTTCCGCTTTTGCCTCAGCGCGGCTTGTCGGCCATCAGCAGGTGATGGATGCGTATCTTTTGGGCTTGGCGATTCATAGAAATGGGATGCTTGCCACGCTGGATCAACGCATTGCGGCGCTGATGGATTCAAAATCAGCAGAACGAAAGGCACTGGAAATCGTCATTTAGGCAGTTGCGTTGTTCTGCCTCGCCATCGACGGCCCCTACAAGCCCGGCACTATCGCTATTAAAAAGCGCTGCCACGGCGTTCTCTCACCGCCGTTCCAGGCAATCGAATCTGCGACAAGAAATCGTCGCAACAACAAAGGCGAACGGACCCCCCCCCGTTCGCCTTTGTTTTCCGCCCTTACGAATTTGATTTTCAGAGCATGACAAGAGGCTCGCATAAAAATGTCCCTCAGTGCATGCGCTCGATCGAAGCTTCACCGTCGCTTCCATGCCGCAATGAACATTCCGTTGCCGCCGCATTCCTGCGGCCATAACCATTGGCGGGAAATTGCTGCGACTTTCGGATTCAACGGATTGGAAAACGAGAGCGGTTCGAAATCGGGATGTTGCTGTTCAAATCCATCGGCCACGTCCGTGGTTTCCTGACGGGTTAACGTGCAGACGGAATAGATCAACCGGCCGCCCGGCTTCAATGAACCGGCCACGTGCTGCAGCAGTCGCAGTTGGATTGCGCCCAGCTCGGTCACGTCCTGGGGCGATGTCGTCCAGCGGGCGTGTGGATTTCGCTGCCATGTTCCGGCGCCGCTGCACGGCGCGTCCACCAGAATGCCGTTGAACTTCGTGCGGGTCGGAAGCTTCGGGCCACCATCCCAGAGTTCGGCCCGGTAATTGAATGCCCTGGCTCGTGCCGCGCGCCGCTTCAACTTCTGCAAACGCCACCCCGCCCGATCGCTTGCCCAGATCAATCCCTTGTTCTGCATCAGATCGGAAAGATGCAGCAGCTTGCCGCCTTCACCGGCACACGCGTCCCACCAGGTTTCGCCCGGCTGCGGATCGCAGATCAAACCGACCGCCTGCGAACTGATGTCCTGGAGTTCGAATTCGCCAGCATGAAATTCCGTCGTCCGGAAAAGATCCTCGCGTCCGGCATATTCCAGCGTGTCAGACAGCGCACCATCTCCAGCAATGCGGCAGTGGCCCAATCGTTCCGCAAGAACTCTCCCCTGCCCCCGTCGTGCGCGCAGCCACAGCCGCGGTTCCTGTTGAAGCGCGCTGAACCACGCGGGTTCCGCTGCGATTGCGTCGAGTGCCCATGGCGGAACAGCTTTCGCACGCTGTTCGTCCGCGCTGAAACTGGAAGGCTCGCGACGAAACCGCGCCGCCAGATCGCGCGCCTGCCGGAGCTGCTGTTCGACCGGCTTTGAACGGTCCAGCCATCCGAACCAGCGAAACCAGGCGAAGACGAGCGCGCTGACTTCCGTTGCGTCGAACGGCGCAATGTTCCGGTTGCGCTTGAACAGTTCGCGCAGGAGCTGATCCGCAGGTCTGTCACGGCTTGCACCGCTGACAATCTCAGAGGCGGCATTGAAGATATCAAACTTCACCCGCGCAGCTTAAGCGATGCGCGGGAAAGAACAACGCCGGGTGTTCGGTAAACGAGGGTAGGTGCCTTTCGACCCATTGCAGGTTTCACAAACCAAGCTGTTTTCGCAGCCACATCGGACGGTTGGTCGTGATCCCGTCCACACCAGCATCGATTTCCGCACGCGCGACCGTGGGATCATCAACCGTCCAGGTGCAGATTTTCAACCCGGCGGAATGGATCGCGTGCACGAATTCAGCGTTGATCGGAAATGTCGAACGCAGATCGAGCCCGTCGAGGCCGGCTTCAAGCGCACTTCGGATCATTTCGTTGACGCTTGGCGATCTCTTCCTCGCCCATCTCGGGCTCACGATCCAATGCGCGAAAATGTCGGGCATTGAGCGCTTCGCGAGCCGCATGGTTTCCAGATCGAAGCTGATGAGATGAAACGTTCCGTGGCGATCGGCTTCAATCAGCACACGTTTCAATTCAATCAACATCTGCGCGCCGGCCTTGATTTCGATGAAAAGTTGCTTTCCTTTCGGAAGCATCGCGATGACGTCTTCGAGCAGAGGAATTCTCTGTGAAAATCCCCGTTGCCTCCATTTCCCCCACTGCGCGACCTCCAGATCAGACAGGTCCTTCCAGTCGGATGCCGCGATGTGTTTGCGAACACCCGCGGTCCGACACGTATCGTCGTCGTGCATTACCGCCAACCGTCGATCGCGGGTGAACTGAACGTCGATTTCGCAGGCATCGGCCTCCTGATCGAACGCCAGCTGCACCGCACCGAGGGTGTTCTCGGGATAATCGTGCGACGCACCTCGATGAGCGATGATCTGCACCGGGCGTGACATCAGGGGCACAAGTGGTACGGACGGCATGTGCGAAACATCCGGATTCAAATCGGTCGAGACAACAGCATTTCGACGTGCAATGTGAAATTTGAAAAACCGCTCGGGAAAGAAGAAGTTGTGCCTACTCCATGGCACACTGATGACACACTCGACGAAAAACCCCAATAAAACCGATGGCGGAGAGAGGGGGATTCGAACCCCTTGTCTCCTCACGCGTTTTCTCCCGAAAACCCGTGATTTCCTGAAGAATTCCACTGTTTCCAAGAATTTGCCAAATGCCTTTTCGGGAAGGAAGCGGAAAGAAAAGGAAGCCTGTTTTGTAGGAAATGGCAGGAAAAATCCCTTGCCCGATATGAGCGACTCTCTGCGGGCATTTACGGGCTCTTGTAGGCAAGGAAGTTGCCATCCACATCATACGTCAGCGTTTCAGATGCGTTCGCGGGAATGAAGCGGTTCACCACGTTGCTCGTCACCGAGTCCGCCTGTCCTGATTGCGGCAGCACGGCGTGATTGGTGAACGCAAGATACCGGTCCACGTTGGTGATGCCGGTGTTCAATCGAACCCGGAAGTCTTCTCCCTGCCGCGCCTCAGTCTGTTGCCGTTCGCATCCGAGGGAGCCTCTTCAACTTTCAAAGAACAATCCGAAAGCGTCTTTCCCGTGAAACCGTCAAAACTATCCTGCGTTCACATGGCTGAAGCAGTCGCATCCATGACCGAAAGCGAACGGGCGTGCTGAGATGAAACAGGCTCGCGAAACCACGCTCTTGTGTTGACCGGGACAGCGCCACGAGGCGGGCAAGGCGTTTGGGTGTTCAGTTTGATGTAAACGAGCTTCCCCTCGCGTCAGAGGTGTTCGTAAACCGAGACTACAGTTCGCGAAGCGAACCATCCTGCGTAGGGCATCCAATTTGTAGGACTTGGGAAGTCCCACCTGCTTTAGCATTCAAATCATTTGGCATCTCTCCTGCCTTGGTTGGTGCGTACAAGTTCTGAGATCCTTCTGCCGAATAATGCTTTTCTGCAACTGCATTGTTGGCTAAGGCTGCCCGCTTCGTGGCTCCCGGGAAATCAGCGCCATGTTCGTTGTAATGGCCAATGCATGCGATCCGCTCAGGGCAATCGCGATTACACCGTTGATATCTGGAGGCGGTCTCAACAATCCCCGATGATCATCCCCCCAGAACACGAGCGTGCCATCTTTCTTTAGGGCGAGACTGGACTCCATTCCCGCCGCTATGGCCTTTACATCGGTGAGGGGCTTGCCATCGATATGTACGATTCCGGCGGCCATTTTCGCGCCCTTGGGTGTTGGAACGCCGGTGGCCGCCCCCTTGGAATTGAAGCCCCAGCCCCACACGGTCCCGTTATCTTGAAGCGCCAGAACGTGAGCGGTTCCAGCAGCGATTGCCACAATGTTGCTCATGCCTTTGGGCTGTTGGAGAGGCGGATCCGAAATCCCACCCACATCCCACGTGACAACGGATCCATCCTCCCTCAGGGCAACATCATGCCGGCCGTGAATTCCGCTGCCCGCGGCAATGGCAACGACCTGATTAGCCTCTCCCGAAGGACTCTGCCCTTTACCCCAGACTTCTACCATTCCATCCCCTTTCACAGCGAGGCTGCGCCTGAAACCAGCCGCGATAGCTTTGACATGCTTCAACTCCCGCGGCACCTGAGTCTCGAGACTCTTCTTCCGCTTGATATCGAGCCCTCCGTCCCAAGCCACAACCGTCCCATCTTCCTTTAGCGCCAGACTGTGATCATAACCGCAGGCAATAGCTTTCACGTTGCTCAATGGCGAGCCATCCATGACCACCACTCCGTTGGTGCCAGGAAAAGGGCTGGGGGGCTGATTAATTTCGCCCCAGCGGACAACTTTGCCCTCATCCGTCAATGCCAACGAAAACAATCCTCCCGCTGAAATGGCCACGGCGTTTGTTAGAACCTGACTTCCAATAGCCACGATTCCGTTACTCCGGAAGCCGGATACAAAACCGTACTCTCCGAAATCGAGATTGCCCCAGCCAATTACGGCGCTATTTGGCTCTGCCGAAGAAGTCTCAAAACCTGCAAGCAGAAGAGCGATCAAAATGCTGAGTTTTACTTTCATGGATTTGGTTATTGGCAGGGCTCGCTGAAGGTCAAAGGAGTCTGATCGACACAAAGACCGAGCTTCTCGACTGTGCCTCGCCTTCCCTCGGTAATGGTGTGGCTCTGAACCCATGTTGTCCAGGGACTCTTGATTGTGCCATTGTTCCCGACTCGCCATTGTGCCGGAATCACCCAGTCATAGCTTCCGTTAACATTAGGTGGCCATCCAAAAAAAGAAGCCTCATCCCCCCACGAATTGTCCTCCCCTAGTTTCCACCATACACCTGCTCCGTGCAATTCATCATGGGGCGGCGGTTCAACGTTCACAAAATAGCCCTTTGGATTCGAGGCTGGACCGGGAACTTCATAAATCCAAACATTATAGAATGAAACGTCTCTGGGATGGAAATATACTCTTAAATTCATACCGGCCCCGACAGGGTCGACTCGAAGAAAAGGTTCAACAATCTCTGGGGTATAGTCACCACTCGGCTCGACAACTTCGAAATCCTTTTCCATTGATTCCCTTCCAATGACAACCTTGACATTGGCGGAATTCTTTCGCTCTGGAGCAGTAAATGTGACGGAATCTCCCGTTGGCGGCTCCACTGTACCTGATGTAGCTACCCAGGTAGCAACATATCCAGGAGGCAGGCCGGGGGAAATATCGAGAGACACTTCCTCACCAACTCCAAGTTTTGAACGCGTTCTGTCAGCTGGGATAGCAGCATGGCAACGATTCACAAGCGTATGCTTCGTGACTGATGCGCTGCCATTGTGGTGGCGTGCCGGGGCGGAGATGGTAACATCGGGCGTGGCGCCTTCCGGAACACTCAGAAAAGCGATTCCATTCACATCAACCGCAATCCCGCCGATTTTGATGGATTCCGAAGGAACTTTTCGGCCATCTGTGTAGTGCCACGGACCGTAACCGATTCCCCACGCCCGGGCAAACTCGCCAGCGTCCGTATACAGGCAATACAGGTTTTTCTTCCGGCCAATGGCTTTACCAGTGAAAAGCTTCTCCTCAGTATTGGCCGTCACAGTCACCGTCGCATCCGTTCCTTCGTCCCATGTGTACTCGCCGGGATTGGCTTTGTAATGGCTAACGAAACCGGAATTAAGACCTGTCATATGATCAAAGCTTGCGTGGGGAACGGAGGTTTCGAGATCTTCGTAATAGCTCCATTCGATAGGATAGTAAACGTCTTCACCATTTATTACGGTGTGGGCCATTCCCTTCGGATCGTTGTTAGACCATGCATAATCCACTGTCGTCAGGGGAGCTCCCACTTCAGACCTGTACGAATGAGTGCCCGTTCCGCTAAATGTGAACTGGGGCATTCCGTTCGCGGCCGTTTGGATCGTGGCGCTGTATCCCTTTGTGCGAGTATACTGAACGATGCCATTCCTTGTGAACGTCATCGACATGCGATAGCCCACCGGCACAATCTCCGGTGGCATTTCGGATTCGATGGAGGCATAAACCGAGGAACCGCCGCCTGCTGCCCCGCTCGCCATAGGTTCGCCAGCAGTTCCGCCGCCGCCCACATTTTCGGGCGGAATAGGAGTCGCAACGGCTTCAAACACGGCGGTGCCAATTCCGATCACTGGCACATTCGAGGCGTCCCATCTCCAGGTGCCGTCTCCCAGGTCCGTCAAAGTGGCGGGAACTCCATTTACTACAACCTCATAGCCGGTGGCATTGATTACGCCTGACATCGGCACGACTCCGGAAAGCAGACTGCAGCTGGGAGAATAATCGAATGTCAGTTGAACGGCGCTCTTAACCACCGTTAAAGTCCGGATCGTTTCAAACCCAGCGGCATTTCTGGCGCGGACTGTGACTGTATTGTTTCCTGCCGCCAGCGGAAGGTTTTCACCCCAGAGGATACCATTCCGCTCCACAATTGCCGTGACGGTGGTCGTTTGGTTCTGGGCATCTGTGATGGAGACTTCGGCGGTGGCCGTCTCATCGTCCAGTTTACCGCGCAGCGTGAATTTGTTTCCGCTGATTTCAGCCCCGTCCTGTGGCCATATCAGGCTGATGACCGGGCCTGCTGAAACCGTTGACATGTCCAATGTGACCGCGGTTTGCAGCGTCGCCGTGTTTCCGGCGAGATCCACGGCATGCAGCGTCAGGTTGTTTTGGCCCGATGCCAATTCCACATCATACAATTGGAAGCGGCAGGTCGTGAACTCGAACGTGGCCTGATCCATGTCTTTGCCGGTCACAAAACCGGCCTGATCGTTGATCGACCCGGTGGAGTTCTGAATATCGTAGGACAGAGTGCCCAGAGGCTCGTTGGCCGTTCCTTCCACCTGAATAATCGGCCGAACCACAGTGGAACCGGCGGGTTGCGTGATCGCGATCACAGGAGGGGTGGTATCGAGCTTGATTCGCAGGCGTTGCCATGTGGGTTTGGAGTTGTCAGCCCTCCCTTTCAATCCGATCCAAACATTATGCCAGCCTTCATTCGCTCCGAGATTCACAGCCATGCTCGGCGACGAATAGCTGGTCCAAGTGGCAGAGGCGAAGTCCTCACTGTCAATCAGGACGGCCTTCCTGGCAGGTTCGCCGCTGCGTATCTCAACTTCGACTGGAACGGTGCTCACCTTCACATACTCGTTTTCGATGTTCAGCCAATATGCGATTGTATTGGGTTCTGTTCCAGCCTCGTATTCCGCCAGATTGCTTCTTCCGTCCTGGTCGAAATCGTAGCCACTTTCGTCCATGTCGCCAAAATGGCGCACCTCCCATGCATCGGGTAAACCGTCCGCATCGGCGTCAGCCAACGCATCCAACCAGTCAGAGAAATCACCGCTATTGTAAACGCCATTGCCATTAGAATCCTCCAGGTAATCGCTCAGTTCGTCCGTGTCGGTATCAATGGGTTTCCCACTTGCGTTCAGCGCCACGTAGTGAAATCCAATGTCCAACCTGCTGGCCGCCTCCTTGGAATTTGCGTTCGTTTGTGTCGTGTAATGGTAAAGACCGGCCGTATCCGCCGTGCTAACGTCTCGATCCCTCAACGCAGCAAGACCGCCGACAGCCGGATAATAGTATGTGCCCAGCGGACCACTCACGTAGTTCGGCGATAGGCCAATAACGTTGTCAGTTCCACCTAGATAAACTCCTGTGCCGGTTGTAAATCCATTGTACGAACGCTTCACGTAAGCTGTGCCAGTACCCGTCAGAAGTTGAAGACAACCGTCAAAGAGGTTGTCCCGGATTTCCCAGTCGGGATTACTCGTACCGCTGTCATACGTCACTGATAACGCCCGGAGCGTCGCCGGCGTCGGGTTTCCAAGCACAAGGTTGTTGTAGAAATACACGCTCAACGGCGTGTTTACCGCTCCGCCCGAATGGTTTAGCGCCAGATAGCAGCGTTGAAGAATGTTGTTCGTCAACCCGACCGTTACAGGCGAAACCGTAACGGGCGCGAGTGCGAACGAAGCGTTACGCAACCAGCAATCTCGGAATGACAAGCGATTGAACGGATTACCGCTTCCCGGATCTATAATCCGACCAAGCCTGCCTTGCCCCACGGAAAAATCCGTAAACTGAAAATCCGCAGTGAAGTCATCCATGGCGGAACCCAATGTCATCAACGTAGAACTCGCTGAATCAACCACCTGCTCGTGAACATTTGCGAGACTGACAAACTGATTGAGTACGATCGGCGTTCCGACACTGTTGACGCTGGCGCCACTCTGTAGATTTAAAGCGGACGAGCCCAGCAAGCCGATCGCAACACCGTTTTCGAGCTTAAGCCGTGCGGAAAGTGTTACGTTGTTGAGAACGTAATCAAGCCTGGCATAGTGGTATCCCAAATCGGGGATATCCCAGTCACCAAGCACGATCGGCGACAGGGTGGTATCTGATGACACAGATCCGCTGAGAATTGCTGGTGAATCGGTGGTTCGCAGTTTCAATTCGTTCAACAGCCCGGCCGCAAAACCGCTCGTTGTCCCAGCATTCTTGAAAGGGTGCCCCGAGGAGAGATAGTAAGCAGCACTGGCTCCGAATCCCTGAAAAGGGTTGCTGGAAGTCGTAATGGCAGCAGTTCCAATTGTGCCGAAACCAACACCATTATTGTAGAATCCATTTTTATTTCCGGAGAAGAAGATGCACCCTCCAGAGGAGACACGGGTCGTCGAATTGGCAATGATGCAATTGTAGAAGTTGTACCATTGATCCACCGGTGGGCAGGTGATCAATCGAACGGCTTGGTCCACGGTACACTGGCGGAACGTGCCTGACGAAGTGATGTAGGCTTCAAAAGGATAATCCACTCGACTGAACAGAACGTTGTCAGCCGTGAGGTTAACTGCGGTGCACCCATTGAAGGAACCACAACCGCCTCCCGTTGTGAGGATACCCTGGATGCAGTCCACGAACTGGGAGTGAGAGATGGTGGCCTGCACACCATCGTAACCCTGAGCCATCACGGCCCTCTGGCAATAGGCAAAGCGCAGATTGCTTAACGGTTGATTCTGAGGCCAGTTCAAGACCACCGCTACATAAGCATAGCCGGTGTCCAGAATGTTTCCGGTGTAGCCGACGTAGCCTGCCATACTTTCACCAACACTGTTATCATCAATACCGGTGAAAATAGCCGGCCGATACCGGGACGTTTTACAGGTAACGGTGCTGTCGAACGTAATGGGGCCAGCGCCAACCTTGAACTTGACGACGGCTCCACCTTCTATCGTTACAGGGTTGTAGCACGGCACAGGACCAGTGACCAGATAGGTCGTGTCTCCCTGGAACACCGACCAGCCCGATCCCAGCGTCACGATGTAATCGATGGCCACGCCCGGACGCTTGTCAAGCATGGCCGCAGTCATCACAGCCGTCCGCTTGCGCACTCCAGCAGTAGCTGTCGTAGGCCGCACAGGCGAGGGCAATAGAGCGAATCCGTCCTTGCGCGCGCCTTTGACAGAAGCCTCCTGGGCGGTCAATGCCCCAGCCTGGCACTCGGGCAGAGCCAGCAAATCGTTCGCAATCCAGCTATACTGAACCGATTCGACCAGAACCTTTCGTCGATCCGGCGTCCTCAGATACATTTTGGCAACCGGTGCCGCCGGCGCGGTAAGATCACTCACGAGCGTCGCGTAGCTGGCCGCGCGCCCGGTCGGAAAAACCATCTCACCGAACACCAGTGTCTCATCCACCAGATCCGGGCTGACCATCCGATCCCGCACCGCCTTGTCCTTCTCCACCCGCAGGGGGCGCCGCGTTATTTCCGGTTCAGGAGAATCGCCGTGAAACTCCGTGAAGATCTCAATAAGAGTCGTGTTGGTTGGAAAATTGTAGTCCGCCGGATTGATTCTGCCCGTAAAGATCACATCCTGTTCGAAAGAGTGCCGGTTGATCGTGTACACGACGTCGGCACACACACCCTTGAACGCATCGGCATACACCACGCGGTTGCTGCCCACCAACACACCCTCCGAGTCGGTTATCTCGCCGATGATCAGCGACCGTCCGCTGGCCGTGTCGTAAAGACCGATACCTATCGGGGTCGAGCGCAGCACTTTGCCATCCGGCGTGGTGAGCACCACAGCGACTTCTTGATTGATATTGCCGCTGAGCCTTACCTTGTGCTGGGTACGTGTGGCCGCAAATCCATTCGTTGTCGCGTCAAACCTCGGATCGCTCAAGACCCACTCCTGACCGTCCCAGAAGCTCATTCCTGTCGCAAGTTCGACACATCTATTGGTCGTCACGAACGTGCTTCCCGCACTGTCCCGGAATGTTTTCACATTCAGCCACTCGCGCGAATTTCCCGTGCGCTCGCCTGCATGGCGCTCCACCGAGACAACCTCCGGGCGAGATGAGAAGTTTGGCTGCGCGATTGCGACGGTGCATGACAATGACAGGAACAATGCGATAAATCGATTTTTCATAGGAAACAGATACCCGCCAAATACCCGGAAGATTGTCTCTCGCCAGGCCTTGCCATAGTCGTCCCGACATTTTACGACTGTGGGGGACTTTAACGAATTTTCACCGGGTTACTTCCCAACTCCTAACGCAACGGTAGGGTTTCTACTACCCGAACCTGAGAGGTGTCAATTTAAATTTTCCAAATGCGGCAATATTCCTTCAACAATGATCGATGCGTATCGCAAAAGAGCTTGTTCGCACGTCGTTCATTGCCTCCGCAGGTAGCGCTCGCACTTGGAAAGCTGACATCGCAATCGCGCCAGCCCGGCCAAATCGGCGATGATCGTCGAACCGATTCGCACCCGGCTGTCCGGATCATCCACCCAATGCACCGGCAGATCATGAATTCGGAAGCCTGCCCGATCCGCAAGGACCAAAAGCTCAGTGTCGAAAAACCATCCTTGGTCCCGGATCAGCGGAAGAAGCTTCATGGCCGCCTCCCTTGTTATTGCCTTGAATCCGCATTGGGCATCGGAAAACCGCGTCCGAAACAGCGCTTTGACCAGGAGATTGTAGCCGCGGGAAAGAACTTCCCGCTTTAAACCGCGCGAAGTTGTTGAAGGATTCAGGAGCCGCGAACCGGTTGACAGGTCAGCCGTCCCGCGAATCAAGGGTTCGACCAGCTTCGGAAACGCCGCCAGATCGCTCGACAAGTCGCAATCCATGTAACTGACGACGTCGGCCTCAGACCTCCGCCAGACCGCAGCAACGGCATCCCCACGTCCCGGGCGGGCCAACTGCACCACTCTCACGGCCCCGTACTTACAACTCAACTCCTCTGCCACCGCCTGCGTTTGATCCGTAGATCCATTATTGGCAATGACGACCTCATGCGGGTATGCGAACTCCGCGTTGAGGAACCTGACCACTTGAGAAACGTTTGCCGCGAGAGTTGCGTCTTCGTTGAAAACGGGGATGGTGACGTTTACAAATGGGCGTTTCATGGCACCACGCCTGATTGCCTGGCCCGGGCGAGCAACGATCTGCTGGCATAAAGCCGGTGTTCGGAATCCTGGAAAATCAATCGGTATTCTGTATCCAGCCAGTCGCTGGCCGGCATGTCGTGCGTCATATTGCCAAGCAGAATCAGGCCCGGTTCGGCCGCTTTAATTTCTTCCACCAATCGAGCAGAGGTCAGGTCGCCGGACCAGAATCTCTTGAGCGATATCACACCCAGTTTCGGCGGCAGCGGGATTCCGGCGTGGAACGAGTAGATCGGGTCATCCGTGTACAAGAGTTTTGTGAATGGCTTCAGCCGCAGGATTTCGGTCAACACCAACTCCGAATAGAGCTGAGGGGATTCTCGAATTCCCTTGATCTGTAGCCAGATTCGAGAACCCATCCACACCAGCATGCCCACGCACGCGACAGCCAGCAGCCATCTCAGCCATGGCTTGCGACCGTTCGAGGCACCCTGCCACAACGCCGCAATCCCGATTGCGGCGCACCAACCCAGAGGAACGGCATGATGAACGTAGTAGTAATTCCACCACGGCTTATGAACCCCAAACACCATCAGCGTCAAGACGAGCCAAACGCCCGGAACCAGTAGGAGCGGCCTGCGACAAGCCTGCCGCACCAGAACAATCATTCCGATCAACGCGGGAACGGTCGCATCCCAGTTCTTCAGCAGGACGCTCCATTTGAATGAATACTGTGCCGGGGATCCATGCTCAAAGGAGTCCGGGGGTGCGAAATGGGCAGTCCAGGATTGCCGGAAGTATTTCAAATAAGCCCCGCGATCGATCAGCCAGTCAATGGCCACAAAAGCCAGTGCCAGACTTCCGCCGAATACAAGTGCCGAACGCAACAGCCTCCTTGAGAACAGGCCTCCAATTGCCCAGGCGTTTTCGACATGTTGCCTCTCCCCGAATCGCTGTCTCTGCCACAGAATGACTCCTAAAAGTGGAAGATAAAGCGCTCCGATCAGCTTAATTTGCAGCCCGAATGCTAACACAAATCCTGCCAATATCTCCGGAAAGCACCCCCTGCCAGGCCTGGAACAAACCAAAATCGAAAGCGCGACAACGATCGGCGTCAGCGCAGGGATTTCCTGCATGGCAGAACAACTGAGTTCAATGAATCCGGGAGACGCCATTACACAAAACGTCGCCAACGAAGCCACCACCCAGCCGTGAATTCGGACAATCAACCAAAATGCCCCTGAGAGAAGGATAATGGCGAATGCAACCGTCAACAAGCGCTGCCAGAAAATCTCGGACGAGATATGTTTGACGATTTGTGAGAGCAGAAAGGCATACACCGGCGGCTGATCACTCCAAACCTCGCTGTAGAACTTGTAGCCATGAACCGAAAGAATCGCCTTTGCCGGTTCAAAGCCTTCATCCGCTCCAATCTTAACAGCGGTCTTCAAAGGCAGGAAGCACTGAATGGTAACGAATGTGGCCAACAAGAGGACGAACACCGAGCCAGCAATCGTTTTGACAGGACTGACCTGACGCCCATCAGCCCGCACATTCTCAAGATTCAGACACGCCTTTGCCATCGATTCACCACCTTGCATTAGAGAGCCACGGCAAACCATATCGTTCCTGGTCCGCAGCCCATGTTTTCTTCCCAGATAAATGAACACAGTGACCTTCAGGCGCAAGCACAGAACGGTCTCACGAATGCACTTTCTCAGCAGGCACTACGCAATGGAGCCTGCTGAGATCAGCACCGCACCTCGATGGGGGGCGCAAAGGCGACTCAGGGATGAACTACGCAATGGAGCCTGCTGAGATCAGCACCGCACCAGCTCAACTTGATGAGCGGTCTGACTAGAAATTCCACGCGACCACGGTGCTCTCAGTAAAACCCGTCTTCTGCACCTTGGCGTAGAGCGTCTTCCCTTTCGGAAAGTTGGGGACCGCACCGTACCGCTGGAACGTTCCGCGAAGAGGGCTGCCCCAGACCGGAGCCACAGCCCACGCAGCATTGTCGTAACCGGCATTCAGATTTCGGACCTGATACAGAACTGTGAGCCCCGTCTCCATCCAGCCGAACAGCAGATTGGTGATGTAGCCGTTGTTCTCGCTGTAGCCATAAACCACGGGAGCGGGAGCGGCCGCCTGCGCCCCTTGAATCTTCAGCGTGACGGGTTCGGTGTCTCCAACCATCGTCAACGGAACCTCCGACACGTTTCCGGCGGCATCCCGCACGGTGCACACAATTTGCCAGGAGCCGGGATTTGGAATGGTGAACTGGGCCGTCCTGATGACCTCGTATGCGGGCGCAAGCGTTTGCGCCCAGAGCGTTCGATCCACAGTGCCCATGCGAGCCGTCACCGTGGCTTGAACCAGATCCCCGTTTGCATCCGTCAGCCGGAACGTGAATTGGAATTGATCTGTTGGAGCGAAGCTCGCCACAAAATCGGCAATCTCCGTTCCATTCCGTTGAAGTGAAATCCACGTCACTGTTGGAGCGTAAGGATTGCTGAACGTGTGTGGGAATTCCGCTGCGAGTCCGTTCGGATTTCTGGCGGGGTCAAACACGTCTTCAACATCTGCCTGTAACCATGGACTGGCCGGAGCCAGGCGGAACAGCGCGTGAGCCTTCGTGCTCGCGAGCCGTGCGAATGACTCGTGCTGAATCGGAGCCAGTGCGGAGCGGAACACAATGAAGAAGCGGTCTGGCGCATTCCACACGTGAACACCATCTCCGCCAGGGCGGGTGCCGTAGGCGCTACGACGAACTCTAGCTCGATAGAATCCTCCGCCAGCGGCTTCGATCGATTTCACCGACATGATCTCGAACCGCGATGAGTCTCCTGCGCTGAAGGCAAAGAGCAGCAGTGTGTTGTTGTTCACTTCATCCGCGGTCAGCGGAGAACTGATCGATTCAAAATCCGGCAGCGGCATTTCCGGCGAGAACGCAATGTGAGCATAGATGCTGTAGGACACCTGAACCTGATGCCCGCTGGCGATGGCCCCACCGGAAACAAGGGTGATGCTCCCAGTCGTCCGATCGATGAGGTAATCCGTTCCAAGCGTCCGCGTCTGCCACGCGTCGCCCGAGCTGGCGCGCGACTGGACGGCTACATTCCAAACATCTGAGTTGGCCAGCGGATACGTGTTGCCGGCCGTTGCTGCAGCTGTGAGCAGTTCATTCACAACATCGGGCGAATGGATGCTGGCGTTCATCGTTTCCGACCTTCCAGGAAATCATAGTCATCAATTTCGCCAAGCTGATCATCCCAAGGCTCGCCGAGCGTTTCGTTGATAAATGTCTTCAGCGGTTCCAGGTCACCGGCGCGAGCAGCGGCGCGGGCGGCGACGAACTCCTCCACGATGCTTCGCCACGACACCCACGGCGGCAGCAGGGCGTTCCAGTGGAAGCTCACCCGGTGACGAGGTGCTTTCGGGTTCATCCGAACGAACTGCCCGTTGCGGGCAGTTGCTTTCCGTTCCGCTGGTGTGTCGGCAATCAGGTGGCCGCACGCGACGCACTGGTAACGAATCCACTCCGCCAGCAGATCGAAATTCCATTTGCCGCGTTCATCCTTCGCGCCAGGCACATCAAGGAACATTGTGCCGCCGGTCTCTTCTATCGCGGCGATCGCTTCCCGTGCCACAGTGCTCTTCCAGTCCCGCGACTCTTTGCAATCATCAACGACGGCGATCTTGCCGGTGGGTTGGCCATTCTTTCGGATGGCGAATGCGCGTTTGCTGCCAGCAGGCCTGGCCACTCCATAAACGGTAAATGTGATGTCGGGTTTCATGCGGCAAGGGCGAGTTCAGAACGCTTTCGGGCGTAAGCGGGAAGCGTGATCTCCTGAATATTGGGATTGTAGGCGGGCCAGATTCCGGTGCGCTCGCACTCCATGTAGAGCTGAAGGAGCCGGATGTATTCCTGACGCCCGGCGTTGATCGCCTCGCGTGAGAGATCGTAAACAGCCACGGCGAATGGAGCGGTCTTCTCCACGGCGATGAATACGAACGAGCTTTTCGGACATTGGCCTTCCGGCAGTGAATCGTTCCAGATGTCCAGGTAGTAAGCCGCCTGGACGTGGTAACGCATGTTGAAGATGGTTCGGGCAAACGCTTCTGGACGCGCATCTTCGGTGGTCTTGATGTCCACGAGCGCGTCGCCATCGTTGACGAAATCAATGCGCGCACGCCGCAGCACCGTGTCACCCAGCGTGAACTTTCGAAACACGCTCACTTCGGAACGCCCGGTCCCGAGTGCCAGACGTGCTGTGGGATGTGACCGCACGCTGGCGACAGCACCTTCGACGTTCAGCCATTCCTCATGATCCAGCACGGGACGGTCGCCAACCTTCGCCTTCCATTCCTTGCCTTCCTTGCTCCGGCCATCCAGACCAGGTGGTCGCACTGCCCAACTCCACGGCCTTTCAGGTTCGAGCAGGAGCTGATGAGCGACGCTGCCGAAGAGCATCGCCGGTGTCTGTTCCTGTGGCTGCTCCAAGTACGCCTGAAGGTGTGCCGGGCTACGGTCCAGGCGTTTCAACATGGAGTTCGAAACGCCTGGAGCCTTGTGATACTGCTCGGCAGGCAAATCCAGGTATATCCCTTCCGCAGCAGGCATCCATGCCGATCTGGTTTGAAGAGTTAGCATGCTACTCCTTCGCTGCAACGGTTGGCGCGGTCGCAGCAAGACCGCGAAGCAGTCCGGACTTTGCGCCGACAAAGCGGCGGGCGAGCGCATCGGGCACTTCGTCAAAACACTTGATCGATTCCTGTTGCGTGCGCGTGATCTGTCCGCTCTCGATGCTCCACGCGGCGAGCTGATCGAATGTGTATCCGGCTCCGGTGACGATCTCGGCAAGTTCCTGTTGAATTGTGCGCGACGGTTGTGGCTCGCCCGGCGGCGCTGCTGGCTTTGCTTCCGCAAAGCGCGGTGATGGTTTAGCGGCCGCAGGCTGCACTTCGATGTCCTCCCCGACTTCTCCTTCTGGAGTGCTGATGCCACTGAGTCGGTCGTGAATGCGCTTGTAGATTTTGCGCTCCGCCTTGCCGAGGATCGCATCGGCTCCCATGCCGAAGTTCACACGGACGGGAATCTCCGCTTCGACACCGTCGGCGAGTCCATCCTTTCGCCAGCTGGCCTTCACCGGGACGACCGCGCCTTTGTCTCCTGACGCACGCGGCAATCCTGGATTGATCCGAAGGTCGGTGACTCCAGGCCATTGCTCGCACTTTCGCTTGAGTCCATTGCGGCAGGCGTAGAACCGGCCTGCAATGATGTTCCACTCGTTCCCGACGGTGTGAAAACCCCGCAACTTCGATTCGATGAAACATTCGCGGACGATCTCAACCGAGTAGGGAACCATCGCGTTCCCATCCTTGTCCTTGGGCGTGACCTTCGGATCGCGATCTGTTCGGAAGCCGAGGTCCGTGTTCATCAACGCCATGATCGGTTGCATCAGCTCGGGAGTGAGCGCTACGCGCAGGTCTGATACGGCTTGTGCGACGGCGAGTTCGGACTCGAAGCCGCCGGCTGATTTGAAAAGCTCCATGGCACCCGACGCGATGTCGTCGATGCGTTTGGCCACGGTGCTTGGGACTGCTGACTTTGGTGTGTTCGTTTTTACGGTCATTTGATCTTCAGTTGGAGTTGGGAATGGAGAGCTTGCGCGCCAGCTCTTCCATGAGCTGGACACAGAGGCGCATTTGAACAGCGGCAGAGAGCAGTTGTTCCTTGGCGATAGTGTTGTCGTGAATGGCAGCCGCGATGATTTCGGCATCCGCCTGCATCACATTCAGGTGATAGGAAACTCCCTGCTTCATCGCCGCGTGAGGACGCGTGACGATCTGGCGGAGTTCGTCATAGTTCGTCTCGACCTGGGCCGAGAGGATTCCGTCATGCAGTTCAGCTGGGATCGGCTGCGCGGCATCGGCGAAGCCTTGTGCGGCTCCCTTGCATCGCTTTCGCGCGGGAGGCACTCGAAGGGGAACGCGGCGTTGTTTTCCATCCGCGCCGAGCCGCCAACTGCCCGTTTCGGGCAGTTGAGCTTTCCGGACTTCCGCCACGAGCGTGTAGCCAACGGCACACAGCTCAGCTATCTGCCGGTCGCTGACCTGCGGCCATTCGGCGAGCGCCAGTTCGATGGAACGCCGCTTGTCGGCGTTGGTTCGCTTCAGGCCATGCAGCGCGTTTGCCTGGAGAGCAAACCGGAGCGCGTCCGATTTCGTGCCCTGGCGAACGTCCGCATGGAACTCTGTCCGCCCTCGTCGCGATGCAGCCATCAAACGATGGAAGCCATCCGCAAGGAGGTAACGATTTCCGTCGTGGAACACGATGAGCGGCGGGAAATCAGCGCCGCTTTCCATCGCTTCGGCATACTCTGCAACCGTGCTTTCGCTGATCTCGGCACGGATTTGTGTGCCGCAATCACACCGGATGGCGGCAAGTTCCAATAGCTGAACGTTCGGGGAGCGACCTTCTGAGTCGTTGAGGAACCGATTGTTTATCACGTTTTTGCTTCTGGTTGTTGTCTGTTGTTGTGGTACGCGCCACCGTCAGACGACGCGGAATTTTTCGCTGGCTTCACATCGAAACCGAACAAGCTGGATGAGCGGGATGACCTGCGCTGCGGAGCAGCTCTGAGGCGGGACACCGACACGATCTCTTACGCTCTCTGCACAAGCAGAACGTAAAAATCTATTACTACCATAGGCACAGAATTTACCTGTGCCGGTCGGACATATTCTGTCCAAGCCATTCATTCTTTGAAGTTCGCGCGATTTTCGAGGGCTTTACGAACCTGCGCCGGGGAGAAAAAGACAAGCCGCCCGATTTTGACGAAGGGGATGCGCCGTGCGGCCCGTTGATCCTGAAGCCAGCGCACCGTCGGACGGCAATCAGGGGGAAATAGGATTTCGAGGAGCTTCTCCCCGTTCACATATTGCTGCTCGCTGGCAACATCAGCGCCGGTGGATTCAGATCCCGGTGATTCATTCATTCCTACAACGCAGAACGTCAAACCGCGATCAGGGCAGTTCTCAGGCAGCAATTGCAGTTGAAACCGACAATGTTGCTGTCATGGCGCAAGGCTTGATCCTCGCCTTGGCTTCTTCTGGCGTGGGCAGGCTTACAACCTGGGGAGCCGTCGCAGGAAGAACTCCAAACCATTGAACGGCTTGCCAAGGCTTGCGGCGGTTGAGGTAATTCTTACGGATCACATACGGCGAGTTTCCGCTCTCGTCGGCAATTCTCGGCACATCGCCCGTCATGGCGATGCGATAGCTGATTGCGGAGTGACGAAGGCAGTTATGTTTCCAGACGACTCCAGCCTTTGAACAGAGTGTATCGAGGTCGTTTTCAACCTTCTTCAGAGGGCAAACTGGACCGGATGATTTCCTAACGGTTGAAAGCCATGCTTTCAGGTTTTCTGACATCGGAACGATCCGGCGAAGAATCTCGCCTTCGTGCTGCTTGGCGGTCTCCTCGCGCACTTCGATAAAGCCGTCCTCAAAATCAATGCAGCTCCAATCCAGTCGTTGAACTTCAATCGAACGCAGTCCGGCGAATCCGCACAGAGCGACAAAGGGAAGCAATTCCTGCTTCGCATGGGCGAGAAGCTTCGCCATCTCTTCAGGGGTGAGGATTTCCACGGCGCCATACTTCCGCTTGCTGTACGTCTGCACACCATCCAGCAAGTCCGTTCCTTTTGGCAGATACCCCTGAGTGACCAGCCAACGGAAAAAGTATCCGAGCATGTCACGGTGGTTCGCCTTGGTGCGTTCCTTGAACGGGAGCGTCGCCAGATAGTCACCAATGAGTTTTGGAGTGAGCGCATGCACTTCGACATCGAAGGCATCGGCGAATTTTCCGAGCAGCGACGCCATCCGATCCTGCCGGCCCTTCGATTTGCCATCCGTGGCGGCTTGCAGCAGCAGCTTCTCGACGGCACTGCCGACTTTGATCCGTGGAAGTTGCGCCGAGTGGCGCTCGATGTATTCCCTGGCGGCTTCGGTCAATGAACCTCTGCCATTCAGGATGGCCAGCGCGTTGACAAACTCAGAGACGGCGACGTCCAAAGGAACCTGCACCGGCTTCAGCGATTCCATGGCCCTGAGATAGATCAGCCGGTCATGATTCTTCAGTTCCAGAGCGCAGTGTTCACCGTTTGCAATCTTCCGGCACGCCTCCCTGGCTACTTCCTTGGCTTCATCCAGACCTGCTCGCCATTCCCGGACGCGCTTCCCGAGGAGGGTGTATTCGATGACATAAGCCGTGTAATCGACGCTCTTTTTTGTTTGCGTGGTTTTTCGAATTCGTGCTGAGACGCCGGACTCGGTGATTCGGATCGGAAACCTTTCGGCTTTCATGTTTTCTAAGCCCGAACGTCCCTGTTTTGGCAGGAAAGTGTCAGGAAAACATGGAATGTAGGAAAACCCCTTTAAAACTGGCGGAGAGAGGGGGATTCGAACCCCCGATACGGCTTTTGACCGTATACCGGTTTAGCAAACCAGCGCCTTCAGCCACTCGGCCATCTCTCCACGGCACCAACCGTCACAGATCCGTTCCGGTTCAGCGCTGCAAAAGACTGGCACATAGCTTTATCGGGTCAAGCCGAAAGGCTGAAATCGCACGGAGAAACGAATCTCAGCTCTGGATCGATTCTATTGGACGCGAAATGAACATGGATAACGTTGGAACGTGGCAGCGTTGCAAGTTTCGTTGTGCAATCGATTCGTGCGAACGCCCGATCACTGCGCGATTGCAGAACTGACCGCACTGACGAAGATCGCGTAACTTCTCACCATCTGCTTCTTGTCCTCGTCCAGTTCCCAATGCGCCAGATCAACACCGGTCTGGGCGATCATTCCAGTCACGTTGATCCTTTGTCCGGGCTGAAGATTTCGCAGCGGTTCCTTAAGTCTCACCACCACGCCGCGATCCTCGCTGGAACCCACAATCAGGTACTGGCTGCTCAGTACGCGTTGCACCGGCACCGCATTCAATTGAACGGTCCGACTGGTCAATGCCACCTGATTCGGCGCCGAAACGATATCCTCGATCGTCGTCAGCGGCTTTCCATCGATCGTCATTGCAGGACCTGTTGCCGGCGAAATGCCGCGTCCGTTCGGACTGCCTTCCCTGGCGTTTGTCATCATCAGCTCCGGCTGCGGTCCTGGGCGACGATCGGGATCATTCTCCGCCCGATCCGTGCATGCGGCGGCGAAAAGCAAAAGCCCGATCGAAGCGACCTGAAACCGCGGGAAGCGTTGAAGGACAGAGGTCATAGTTAAAGATGCATCTTGAAGAGCTGTTTTAAAGAACCAACGCGCAGTTCGCTCTGGGGAGTTCTCCCCGGCGTCTCTGGAGCCAAACAGTCAGAATGGGAAACCGAGCGAAAAATGCAGCGTGCCGGAAGGATCATGCGATCGCGGGTTCAGGTTGTGGCCGTATTCGACGCGCACCGGTCCGATGAATGTCTTCCACCGGATTCCGATGCCGACACTCACCAGCACTTCATCCGCCGGATACGCCTGCAGCCTTTGTGCGAATCCGACCGCATCGACAAATCCGACGAGCGACCACGTCGGCGTGATTCCCTGCTCGAATTCGAGGTTCCCCAGAAGGTAGGTTTCAGCACCGATCACCTTGCCCTCGGCATTACGTGGAGCCGCCTCGCCCTCTTTGTAACCGCGAATGGAATTCTCGCCGCCGGGAAAGAACCGCTTGTTGAATGGCAGATCGTCGGCCGTGTCACCGATCGTTCCAACCAATCCATGGCTCAGACCGAAATGAACCCATTGCGAATCGCTCACCGGCCAGTGCCAGGCGGATGACAGGTCGAGTCGCTGATAATTCACGTCGCCGCCGAGGTAGTCGCTCGCCAGCTCAAGGTTCGCGAACACCTTGTAACCCTTGCGCGGATAGAGCGGGTTGTCCCGCCGGTCGTGATTCACATCGGTGATGATGGCCGCCGCACGCGAATTTTGCAGTCCCACCTCCTCCAGATCGGCGTCAGCGCCCTGCGCTTCAAGCACCTGGTAACTGTATCGTGTGCTGACGTCGGTGCGAAGATGCCGGAAATACTTCCGCACGCCGGCGCCACCGCCATATTCCAGCCGCGTGAACGAAACCTCCTCCCGACGCAGTCCATCCGCGGTGACAAAGACATCCATGTTCTCCCCAAAAAACTCCGGCATCGTGTACATGTAATCCGCACTCGATGACTTGAACGACTGGATCACCTTGAGCCGCTGATGATGCGCCCGGCCCCAGACGTTGTACTGGTCGAGCTGAACACCGCCGCGGAGCAGCTCGTAGCTTCCCCAGCCGAACAGCAGGCTGACGTCGATCTGCTTTCCCTCCTCAAGCTGGTAGAGCACGTCGCGCGTGTGTTCATCGACATTCTCGTATTTCAACTCCACCGAATCGAAGACGCCCAATCGCGACAACCGATATCGCCCCCGCTCCGCTCGAATCCTGTCGAGCAGATCGCCTTCATCCAGCGGAAGCCGGCGTTCCAACACTTCATCCCGCGTGCGGTGATTTCCCGTGAACATCACGTCGCGGACATGAATCTGCGGTCCGGTCCGAACAATCGCCCTCATATCGACCACCACGAGTCCGTTGGTGAAATTTTCCTCCTTCGTCCTTTGCAGTTCGACGGTTGTGTCTGGATAACCCTGCCGATAGAAATTCGTCCGCGCCGACTGGCTGTAGTCCTGTTCCCAGATTTTTGAGAATGGCTGGAGAACGAGATTGGAACTTACCTCGGTGGAAATCTGGTTGGTTTCGAAAAAAACCTCCTGCGTCACGTTGCGAACAACGAATTGCGGCCCCTCCTCCACTCGAAGCAGCACATTCACTTCCCCATTCGTCGGATTCGCGTGCAAGTTGGTCGCGATCACTGCGGCGTTCTGATAACCAAGCCGTCGCAGCTGGTCCGTCAGGTTTCCGATGCTGCGCTTGAAACGTTCCGGCGAGTAAAGACGATTTCTCTTCAACGAAACAATTCCACCCGTCTCTACGAAATACGCACGCGCCTTCTTTTCCGGAACAGCCGTAAGCCCGCTGAACTCCAGATCTTCAAAATGAAATAGAACGCCTTTCCGAATTTCGAATCGCGCCACACGCACCGCCATCGGCCGCGGCAGCGGTTCCTCCACGGATTCATTCCAGACGAAAGTTGCCTTCGATCCGTCCTGCAGTTCCAACTGCGCCGTGACAACCGGTCGAAGATAACCTTCGTCCGACAATCGGGACACCAGCAGCAGCGCCGCATCCTCGATGTAATTGGCATCAAATGTCCGCGGTTTTGTTTTGCCCTCGTCCAGAATCTTCAGCATCCGCTTCAGTCGAAGATTTCCGAACAGTCCGTATCCACTGACCTTGAGCTTCGCGCGCTCCGATCTCGGAGGAACCGCGTTGGTGGACTGCGCCCAGGCGACGGGCACGACGCAATGTGCCATGAAGACAAGCAGCAGCAGTTTCAGAATGCCGGAAGATTTCCGCGCGCGGACGGATTGAATTGTCGCCTGGACCCTGTTCACTTGGAATAAATCCGCCATTTGAACCCGAGATTGTACTGGCTGAACCGGTCGTACTCGCCCACGACCGACCAGTCTTCGTCCAGCTTGTATTCCACGTCGTAAGTGGGCCGGCCCGATTCCGTCACCTGTTCGCCGGAGCGAATCGTCAGCCGGCCATCGCCCGTGCCGCCAAAGCCGAGATCGGACAGAATGTTCTTTCCGACAAACATCGCCACTCCTTGCGCGCGCTGCCGAGTCGTGGTCGAGGTTGCAACACCCGCCGGCGTCTGACCGGTCGTCAGCATCAGCACGATCTGCTCGGACGTCAGCGGCGGACTGGACGAAAACTGAATCGCCGGCTGATCCGCCGGACCAGTTGCCTCCATCTTGATGTCGTAGCCCATGCGTTCCGCCTCGGCATTCACGAGCAGCTGTGGTTGATACGGATTTGCACTGGTGAGCGAGACGAATCCCTGCCGCACGTTCAGACTGCCGAACGGAAACGTGATCATTCCCGAATTGATTCGTGCCTCGCCCAGAGCCAGCGGTTCGCGCAACGATCCTTCAATCCGCAGCGTCGTCGAAACTGTTCCCCGAAAGAACGGGCTTTGCACCTTCATGAACCGGTCGCCTTCGACATTCAACGCCAGCCGCCACGACGCGAACGGTTCGACTTCGATGCTGAAGTAAGGCGGACGACGTGAAGGCGATGAAACTTTGCCCGGCGCAAGGTCCTTCAGGCTGCTCAGGAAAAATCCGTCGCGCAGCCGCACATGCCCGGCAATCACGCCGTTGCTTCCGGCGACGTTGGTAATTGCCAGATTCAAATCCGAACGCAGCAACACACTCGCCTCGCGGACGAGCGGAACGTTGGTGCCGATCACATACAGTTCAAAACCCGGAAGCTTTCGTTCCCGAAGAATCGACTCGGTCACCTCCGAAACGCCATGCGCCCTGACCCGCTGGCCGCCGATCTCCGCCACAAAATTCGTCAACGCGAGCCGGCTGCCTTCGAACAACACCTGTCCATCGATCGATCGAACCGGTCCAAGCGACGGCAGCGGTCGCGTGGTGAGATTATAGACCAGCGCCTCGCCTGCGAGCTGAAGGCCCGGACTGAGTTTGAGATTCACGCTCACTTCGCCCTGGGGCGCGATCAGCTCGGGCGCGAACTCGGCAAATGCGGATACCTTTGCATCCCGCAAAGCCAGTTCTCCAGTCGCTTCGCCGAAGTCCGGCAATTCGCGTTCCTCCAAAACCTTTTTCCAGAAACCGGTCCCCAGCGGCATGGTGGCGCTTGCCCGAACCGGCTGATCCTGGATCGATGCACCGAAATTCGCCCGCGCGTTCTCACGATCCATCTCCAGCGCAAGGTTCAATCCGGTCACAACCGGAAGTGGTTTGGTCGCGCGAATCTCAAAACGTTCAACATCCGCCTTCAAAGTTCCGGCCGGTTTGCGCCAGCTGCCGGAAACGTCCACACGTACGTTTGGATTGTGCAGCTTGATCGGCAGTTTCGCCGCCAGCTGATCCCAGATCGCCGAATTCGTTTCCGTGAACGCCCTGAGCCGAAGATCGCCTTCATCCCGAATCTGAATCCAGCTGTTCGTCGCCGCGGGTTCGAATGCGAAGGGCAGCTCGCCTTCGACGTGACAGACCACCTGGGTTGTTGACGCGATCGACACGTTTGAAATCACAATCCGGTTGGAATCACTTCCCACACTCCCGCGCAATTCCACTTCGGGCTGGTCAGTCGAAGAAATCCGCGCGGCAAACTGGTTCGTGAACATCACCGGTCCGTTCGTCCAGTTCGCACCGGCTTGAAGCTCGCGAATCAGATAATGCGAATTGGTTGCGACGAGAAAATCCTCGAACAATTCCGAACCGATGTTCTGCATCTCAATCGAAATGTTTCCGGTTTGCGGCCATTCCACTCCGGCGGAGAAGTTCAGCATTCGCTGATTTCCAACCAGCTTCAGCGGATCGGAACTCAAGCGCCATTGATTGGTTTCATCCGAAGCGCCGCGCTGAAACTGCACGTTCACGGGCGTTTCCAATCGCAGTTCGCCATGCTGTTCCGACTTCAGCGAGAACATCGAGAGCGATGCGGCAACGTTGGTCTGACTGAACGCACCCGCCGCATTGACCTCCACTGTCGTTCCTGCCGAAGCGGCTTCGAGCTGCAGGTCGTCGAAGCCGATTCCAGTTCCCTGCCAGCGAGCCAGAACTTCGAGAGGACGCAAACCTGGAGCGACAAGTTCGTTCAACTTCAATTCACCCGAATGGCGCAATGCAGTAAAAGGACCGCGGAGATCCGCCTGCACCTCAGCTGCTTTGAAAGAATATCCGGCCGGCAACAGGTCACGCGCGAAGGCGCCGCGCACGGTCAACTTCGCCGTGTGCACGACATTGCTGGCGACATCCAACGACGCTGTGAACGATGCCTCCGAACCGTCCTCAAGTGTGACGCGATTTTCCGTCAGTTGCAGCGAAGGCCAGTCGAGTGCGCCTCGAAGTCGAACCGCGCGAAGGTTCATGTTGGTGACACTGAGATGCTCGCCGGTCAGTTGGAACTCTGCGCGCGGCGTCACATTGGTGCTCGGAAAAACCGTCGCATTGCCATGCAGAACTCCGGTCGCAGGAAAATGATTCTGCTTCGACAGCTCAATTGTCACATGCAGTTCCGCCCGCTCGGGAACAAACGGCGGCGCGAATCGCAACGCGGTTCCTTCCGACAATTCGGCTGTCATCCACGGAATCACCACCCGCGCGGTGTCGATGCGTGCTTCGTTCGTCGTGCCCGATGCCTGAATGTCGATATCGAGCGGCGGCAAGTCCTCGGATTCCGGAACGGCATTTGCGCTGATATGGATTGCGAACTGTCGGTTGGTTGCCGTTGAGCTTCCGTCCAATCCGGCGGCATTCCACTTCAACTCCGCTTCACCCTGAACTTTCTGATATTGAGTGAATCCCATCGCGCTGCCCGGAAGCAGAATGCGATCGGCACGAACGGCCGCAGTGGAAGGAATGACTCCCTCACGCGCAAAAGTTATCTCCAACTCCGTTCGGTTGCTCAGCCAGTTTACCGCTCCATTGAAATTCACCGTGGAAGCCAGATCGCGAACGTTTACTTCGCCGAACAAATTCCGTTTCGGAGCCGCGACGGAAAGTTTCATCGGCGATGAATGCGTTTCCAAACTCACTTCGGTTTCGCCCGATTGCTCCGTTGTCGCCGTCGCGATCAACCGCCCTTCCAACCATTCCGCGCGCGGAATCTCAATGTCGAGCGAGTCGGTCAAAAGAAGGTTTCCGCGGCTCAAGACCATGTGCGGCGCCCAGGTTTGCAACTGTGCGAACAGGCGACGCAGTTGAACGACGTTGGTGAACACCGATGCGGCTTTTGTGACGTCGTTGGTTTTCGAAGGGGATATCACCGGAGAATAGGACCAGCCCTGGACATTGACGAACGGAACGTTGGTTTCGCCTGTGATGACTTTCCAGAGCCATGCCGTGGGAACGAATGCTTCGATCCTTTCCGCCCGGATGCGAGACGAGTTGTTGGTGATGGAGGCGTCGGTGAGTCGAAATCCGGAGTAGCCGATCCGATCGTAACGCGAATAAGTGAGCCCGAACGTTTTCCCAGCCGGTTTGAGAGCCCACGGCCACCAAAGGGGAAGCGCCACGAGGAGTCCGGCCAGCACGAGCGCGAGCCCGGCCAGCACCCGAACGGTCCTGCGCCTCCGATTCAACATTTCGAGGCATTATGGATCGGAATGCCGCGCAAGGCACTCAGGAGTTTGCCCACTCGGATTGAATTTTTTGGGGGCGAAGAGCTCGGACGAAAACGATCCGAACAAGATCAGTTGGATTCCAGCCGGAAGAAACGCATGCGAGGTTCGATCGGAACAAGGGTGCTGAACACGCCGCCAGTGTTTTGAACCGGATTGATCACTGGCGACCAGACAGGATCCAGTTCCGTGCTTGATTTCAGGTTCATTGCCGCGGCGTCGAGAGACCCTCGAAGCTCGAGATTGTCACCGCGCAGATTCGCTTCCAGCGCGGGCCGGCGCGGACAGTTTTCCAAACGCAGCGGCGGCGGGCAGGATGTCGCCGCCTGTCCGGAAGAACGACTTGTATTCGAAGCTCGCGGTGTTCACTCCGTTGGCCTGCTGATATTCGGTTCCCCACCAGAAAATTCCTGCGCCGCGGTGGTTCGGAACGCGTTTCACGATGCGCGCCAGGTCCACGATGTAATCCACCTGTCCGTTTGTCGTGGCCGGGAAACCAACGAGGTTGGTGAAGTTGCTCCAGGGAAATGCGGTTTCCACGACCATGACCGGTTTGCCATATCGCGTGGCCGTGTTCGTCAGGCAGGTTTCGAGCGCTTCAAGCGAACCGTGCCACCAGGCGTAATAACTGAGTCCGATCACATCGAAAGGAACGGATCGCTGAACCAGGTTGTCGAAGAACCATTTCGTGGCGCTCCAGTCACCGCCGCGATCGATGTGAACCATGATCTTCGGCATGTTGGTTCCGGACGCGTCCTGAATCCCCTGCACCGCCGCCGACATCAACTGGCCGAGTCTGTTCCATTGCGTCGCATTGGTGTTGGAACCGTCCGGCCAGAGCATCCCGCCGGTGATTTCATTTCCCACCTGCACCATTTCCGGCATTGCACCCGCCGCTTCGAACGCAGCAATGACATTGCTGTTGTAGGTGCGCATCTGCTGGACCAGCTCGTTGAAGGTGAGCGACCTCCAGGCCGCGGGTTTCCATTGATGCGCGGGATCAGCCCATGTGTCGGAGTAATGAAAATTGAGCAGCAGTTTGAACCCCGCCTGCTTCGCGCGAACAGCCAGCGGAAGCGTGTAATCGAGGTTGTTGATGTAGTTGTAAGGATTGGCCTGCGCCTGCGAAGAATTGCTGGTGAAAAGTCGCAGCCGGATGCAGTTGAGTCCGCGATCCTTCAACAGCATGAACGCGTCCGACACCTTTCCGTCTTCGCGATACTTCACGCCGCGGCTTTCGAAAAAGGCGAGATGCGACATGTCCGCCCCAACGATGAACTCCGACGCCTGCGCCGCGACAACGGACCACACAGCCAGCGTGAATACAACGAATCGTTTCTTCATAACTCTGATTCCAGCTCAGACAGTGTCGGATTATTTGGGAATGGTCACGGTCCGACCAGTCCGAAGGGATGACTTTGCGTCGGATTCTGCGACGCGAAACAATCTAAATCCTGCAGGTTGGAGATGAGATAATTCGCGGCTTCACTTTGAGCTACAGCCGGTTCTGCAAGAAGCGCACACAGAGCCCAAATGCCCCGAGACAGGAATGGTCGGACTGCTTCAGCGACGCGCATTGACCAAGAGAATACTGGGCCGGTCAACCCGGACGGAAGGCACCGAAAAATTTTTCAACTTTTTGAAAGATTTTTGAAAGATCAGGAAAAATCTCACGTATACCCCTGTGAACGTCGGCTTGGGGAGATGTTGAATAAAGGGGGGGTGCTAAGGCGAACGACAACATTTAGCCGTTTGTTCCTGGCAACTCTGTTCGGTAAACCGAATAGAATGCCCGACGCCGGTGCGGATTCAGTCAAAGTTCTTTTTGGAGACGCCAAGCTGATCCGCACCGGCGCCACTTTGTACGGATCACATTCCACATCCCACATTCTGCATTTTGCATTCTCGCTCCTCCCTACTCCTTTCTTCATTGGACACTTTTTGTCCGACCCGCGCCCTTACTGTGGCGCGCATGAAATTGCGTCACCTTGTTGAATCGGAACCGCTCAAGCATAACGAAACGATCGTCACCCGCTTCGGAAACGCTGCGTTGATCAAACAGCGTCGCGGCGGATGGCTCCTCCGGGGCGGCAGCCGGTCGGATCGGATCGAAGCCCGCGAATGGATCAGCCTGTTCATGCACGAGGTTGTGGTTCGTGAAACCGGATGGCAGTAAACGTTGATGCCGTGAAGTTTCCTGCATTTCGTTGAGAAACCGCACGTTGACACCGCACAGACCGCCGCCTATGGTCCCGGAATCCGGACGAAGGGTTCGTCCGGACTTCAAAACAACCAAAATAAAAACAGTATGAAAAAATCCATCGTTGGTTTGTCTGCGGTTGCATTGGCCGGACTGGTCACCGGTTGCGTCGGTCCCATGGGCGTAGTGGGTGGCGTTGGCGCTGGCATCTACACAGATGTTTCCGGCCCGGTCGTTGCGACCAGCAATGCGATTGGCAGCAAAAAAGGTGAAGCTACCGCGCAAGGATTTGTTTTCTTCGCCCAGGGTGACGCGAGCATTTCCGCCGCTGCCGCGAATGGTGGCATTACCAAGATCTCGCATGTGGACTACCACACCACGAGCATTCTGGGCCTCTACGCCAAGACCACCACGACGGTTTACGGCGACTGATCTTTCCCCTCTTCATCAGCCCATCTCCAGCTGGAGATGGGCTTTTTGTTTTCCCGCTCGTTTTCCTGTTTGCATCGCGTTTCGTTTTCCTCATCTTTCTCACCCGTTGAACTATGGCTGAAAACGCGAAAACGAATTACGACGAGAGCAAAATCAAGACGCTTTCCTCGCTGGAACACATCCGCCTGCGTACCGGCATGTATATCGGGCGCATCGGCAACGGCAATCATTACGATGACGGTTGCTACATCCTGCTCAAGGAAATCGTCGATAACGCCATTGACGAATTCATCATGGGTCACGGCAAGGAGGTCCATGTGAAGATCGACGGCAACCGCGTTTCTGTTCGCGATTTCGGCCGCGGCATTCCGCTGGGAAAAGTCGTGGACTGCGTTTCCAAGATCAACACGGGTGCGAAATACAACGATGACGTGTTCCAGTTCAGCGTCGGCTTGAACGGCGTCGGCACGAAGGCGGTGAATGCGCTTTCCAAAACGTTCATCGTGCGCAGCCATCGCGATGGCGAATACGCCGAGGCGCAATTCAAAGCGGGCAAGTTGAAGAAAGAGGATTCCGGCAAAACGAAAGAGCCGAACGGAACTTACATCGAGTTCGAACCCGATCCGGAAATTTTTAAGGACAGTCAGTTCCGGATGGAATACGTCGAGAAACGCC